>CP115555.1:600000-1200000 GCA_030168575.1 Methanomassiliicoccales archaeon LGM-RCC1
CTTGTCCATGACGTACTTCTTGGAATCGGCAACCCTCATCTTGTTGCCCAGCTGGACCCTTGAGACGAGATCTCCTGCTGCACGCATTCCTCCGAGACCTGCTGCGAAGGTGTGAGCGATAGCTCCTCCGGGATCCCCTACTCCGATCTAAATACCGTCGACGTGGGCGATCTCGACCATACATTTGTCGGCACGGGTGATCGCGTCGACCGGAGGCACCTCGTACATAGGCGTTCCGCCGACTCCCATTCCCATGTTGACCTGCAGAGGTACGTTGGATACCCTGGAGCACTCCTTGATCATAGTGACCGAGCGTGCTACGTTCCATGCGGTGGACTTTGAAGTGTTGGTGTTGACGACAGGTCCGAATGTTGAAACCCCTGCCTTCTCTGCCAATGCGACCTGCTGGTGGGGATACAGTCCTGCGACGACCTTTCCGTCATACTCGCAGACACCGTTGATTCCGAGAACGGTCTCGGCAGACATTCCCATCTGTATCAACGCGTTAGGATAGAGCTCGCGCATCTTCTCGACCGCTTCGAGGCATCCTACGAAATCGATGTCCCCTCCGGAAGCGGATGTGTCGAAGTCAAGACCGTCCATTCCGACGGACATGAGCCTCTCTCCCATGAAGATGATATCATCGCGCATCGCGTCCTTGGCGAGCTGTCCGGCCTCCATGGCTTCGTCGATCTTGAACTCCCTCATTAGGTCCGGGGGGTTCCCGAAGGGTCCGGTAGGCTCGTAGTACAGACCGATGTTGGGCATGAACATGTACAGCAACGGCGACACGGTGTTGGCCAGCGCGTTCTGGCAGTGGACCATCTCTGCTCCGATGACGGGCTTGATGGCCTTGGTGCTGGCATCGAAATAGGCAATCTCACAGACATCCAGCGAGCTCATGCGCTCGGTCACCTGGACGGCTGCCGTACGGCTCATCTCCAATCCCAATGCGGAGGAACCGCTGTCGGACAGGATCTTCTGCTCTCCTCCGTCGGCGGAAAGGACGACCTCCTCTCCGGGCTCGACGGAAACGATACGGCTCTTCTCGCACATTATGTCAACAATACGGGAGAGATCATCCTCGGTCAGTGCCGGGACCTCTGCACAGTCGACGGCGTTGTGCATTCCGTCCTCGACATCTGCGCGGATCTGCTCCTTGGACATCCACTGGAGACTTCCGTCTCCCATACGCATACGATAATCTAGTGTCATCTCAATCACTCGCCAATGCTTTGACCTTGGTCGCGGTCTCCGATGCGGACTCTCCGTAGATGTCCGCGCCGATCTTCTCACAATATGCCTGAGTTACGGGCGCTCCGCCGACAAGGATGGTGGTTTTGTCGCGGAGGCCCTCGCTCTCCAGCATCTCGATGACAGTCTTCATTCCGGTCATCGTGGTGGTCATGAGAGCGGACATTCCGCACATCGCGGCTCCGTTCTTGCATTCTTCAACGAAATTCTTCAGGGGTACATCCCTTCCGAGGTCGTGGATGTCGAACCCTGCGCACTGAAGCATGGTCGATGTGATCGACTTTCCGATGTCGTGCACATCTCCCTCGACGGTACCCATGACGATGACCGTCTTCTTTCCGGCCTCTTCCCCGTCCTTCAGTAGGAGAGGGCCCAGCGTCTCCATGGCCTTGTTCATGCCTGCAGCGGCAGAGAGAACGTGGGGCAGGAACAGTTTCCCTCTCTCGAAGAGGACTCCTACCTCCGACATAGCATCTGCCATGGCGTCTATGATCGCTACAGGGTCCATACCTGCATCGAGCGCAGAATTCATCGCGCTGACGATCTCAGGTACTTTGCAGCCGACCATTGCGTCATGCAGCTTCTGTACATTTTCGTCCATTGATTCATTCCTCCATGGGACCTTCTCGGTCCCCGTGAAAAATAAATTGATTTAGCAATTATATAAATCTTGATAACTCCACAAAAATGATTAGAACACATGAATTTTCATGCCTTATCGGTAAAGTATAATTTACTTAAATTAGTTTTATTTATAAATATATAGGAAAGTATGTCCATAAATCAAGAATTTGTACTTGTTTTGAAATATTTATCATTTGTTTGAAAAATAATGAGTACTCACGATTAAATATGAGTAGTACGATAATTTATTCATAAGGTGAAGTTCATGAAGAACATCAGAAGCGAAGTATTGACCAAAGAGGAATTGGATCGGATCCATGAGGCCACGATGAATGTCCTGATGAATCCGGGTCTCCGCGTGGATCATGATGGTGCAAGAGCCCTGCTTAAAGAAAAGGGCTGCATAGTGGACGATGAGACTCGTGTTGTGAAATTCCCCAGAGAGCTTGTAGAAAAATGCATCGAGTCCACTCCCGACACATTCTTCATGTACGGGCGTGACGGGAAGCACCCTGTCGAGATGGTCAGCGACGGTTCGAAGACCAACTATCTGACCTTTGGTGTAGGAACCGAGTACGCCGAATACGTCGGTCCCGGCAAGGTGAATGTCAGAGCAAGCACCATGAAGGACCTTGCGAACATCTCGAAGCTCACTAGCGGTCTGGAGAACATAGATTGGATGTGCGCACCTGTTTCCGCCATGGATATGGCGATCGAGACCGACAAATGCAGGCCGCTAAGGGAATGGAAGGCGATCTTCACAAACCTTGTCAAACCGCTCATGGCGGATCCCGATCCGAGATACATCAAAGAATATTTCGAGATGGAGGTCGCCATGTACAACGGTGACCGCGAGAGGGCTCTGAAAGAACCCATCTCCATCATGGGATGCTGTCCTTCAAGTCCGCTCCAGTTGGATGAGGGATTCGGAATGTTCGCACTCGAGGCACCGAAATACGGATTCCCAATGATGGTCCTAAGTATGGCCATGGGCGCCGCTTCGGCCCCCATCAACATCGCGGGAACGCTAGTCATCCACAACGCCGAGGTGCTTGCAGGAATCACACTCATCCAGTGCGCCTTCCCCGGAGCTCCCTGCTTCTACGGAAGTTCCACCACCGCGTTCGATTTCTACAGCAATTCCGCACCCGTCGGATCTCCCGAGCTCGCTCTCATCAGCTCCGGAGTAGCACAGTTGGGAAGATACTACAGAATCCCCACCGTCGTCGCCGGTACATAGTCTGATGCCAAGAGGTCCAACGCACAGGCCGGTCACGAGAAGACCATCACCGGACTGCTGCCCGCACTCAACGGAGCATCCAACATCTACGGTTCCGGAATGCTCTCTCTGGGAATGGACTTCTCCATGGAGCAGCTGGTCATCGACAACGATATCATCGGCATGATGAACTACGCCATGGGCAGGGGAATCGAGGTCAATGAGGAGACCATCGGATACCAGACCATCGTCGATGTCGGAATAGGTAACAATTTCCTGTCCTGTCCAGACACCCTGTCTCACACCGACAACCCCTCCAGGCCCAGAGTGATCGACCGTAACATGCGTCCCGATTGGGAATCGAACGGATTCAAGGACACGGCAGATTTCGCGCATGAGATCGTCGTTGACATTCTCGAGAACTTCGAGGTCGAACCTCTGAGCGATTATGCGATCAAGAGGATCGACGAGATCATCGCAGAGGTCGAAGCCAGGATGAAAGAGGAGGCGGAGGCAGCTCCTGCGGCAGAAGCAGCCACAGAAGTCCCCAAAGAATCGTCAGCCAAAAAGATGAAACCTGCAGCCGAGACCAAGAAGAGGACCATCGACGTCTCCCCGGAGAGGCAGAAGGAACTCGAAGAGACAGCATTCAACTGCGTATGCAAGTATGATGTCAACGGATGCAAGAAGGTCTCCCAGGCCGCCATAGATGAGGGCGCGGACCTCATCAGCCTGATAGACAATGGATACACCAGGGCGATCCAGCACATAGGCGAGCTGTTCGATCAGGAGAAGATCTTCCTGCCCCATATGATGGCCGCAGCAGGTTCGATGAGCGCAGGTGTCGATATTCTCTCTCCATACCTTGCATCGGATTCAACGGATTCCAAGGGCAACATCGTCATGTGCACCATCGAGGGAGACATCCACTCCATCGGCAAGGACATTTGTTCCATCATGCTGAAGGTCGGAGGATACAACGTCATAAACCTCGGTAAGGACGTCCCCCTTGATACCATAGTCCAGGCTTGCAAGGACAACGATGCGGTCGGAGTCGGAACATCAGCACTCATGACCTCCACCATGGTTGGTCAGAAGACATTCGAGGAGAAGATCGTGCAGGCCGGGCTCAAGGGCAAATGCCTGACGAATGTCGGTGGCGCACCTGTTAGCCAGCAGTGGGCCGATGACATCGGTGCGGACATATATTCCGAGAGCTCCAACGATATCGTCAGCAAATTTGACAAAGCTCTGTCGGATGCAGATTGAGGTGATAAGATGGAGAATCTGAAGCTTCAAATCCTCACGGAGGAAGAGATCAAGAAGATCCATGCATGTTCGCTGGACATCCTGTCGACAGTCGGTGTTTCAGTGGGTGATTCCGAAGCTAGGTCGATATTCAAGAAAGCTGGATGCTCAGTGGACGAATCCTCGAAAGTGGTCCGCATACCCCCTTCCATCGTGGACGAATGTCTTCATTCTGTTCCTAAGAGCTTTATCCTTCACGGTCGCGATTCGAAGTTTGATGTAAAGATGGTCGGAGATGGTTCCGTCACCAACTACATCAACCTTGGAATAGGGACGAGAACCGCCATATACAACGGAGACGGCTCGTATGACATTAGGGATGCGACTTTGAGGGACGAGGCTAACTTTGCCATGGTCCTAGAGAGCTGTGAGAACATCAATTGGTTTACTCAACCTGCCTCTGCGATGGATCTGATTAATACCAAATGTGCCCGCAGCCTGCATGAAGTGGATGCGATGATGAGTAACTGTGCAAAACCGTTCCTTCCCGATCCAGATGTCAACTATATCGACACATATTTCGAGATGATCAAGACGGTCTATAGCGGAGATGAGGAAGAGGCCAGGAAGAGGCCTTTTTTCATTATCGGAGGAACAACCTCCAGTCCGCTACAGCTCGATGCTCATATGTGTCAATTGTACATCCGTGCATGTAGGAATAGTCTGCCGGTCATGACAATGACCATGGAGATGGCAGGAACCACTTCACCGATACACCTGGCGGGTACCCTGGTCCTGCATAATTGCGAGGCACTTACGAATGTGGTTCTGGCCCAACTGTGCAGGAAGGGGACACCCGTTATCTACGGCACTGCTACTACAGCTTTCGATTTCGTGGACAGCACTGCACCCTTCGGATGTCCCGAAGCTGCTCTTCTGAGTTCTGCACTGGCTCAGATAGCACAATTCTACGGTCTTCCGAACATCACGACAGGTGGAGGTTCCGATTCCATTCATGTCGATGCACAGGCAGGACACGAGAGCACCCTGACCGCTATGCTGACCCAATTGGCCGGATCTAACAACGTATTTGGTTCAGGACTAATCGAACTCGGAATGACATTCTCATTGGAGGAACTCGTGCTCAGAGATGAGATGATCTCCATGGAGAAGAGGGTTAAACATGGGATAAGGGTCGATGATGAGACACTTTCAGTAGATGCCATCAAAGCAATAGGTATTGCAGGAGACTTCATAACACGCCCGGAGACTATAGCAAACTTCGATTCGATGTCCAAGACTTTGACATTCAACAGAAAGATGTATGATGATTGGATCAATTCCGATCCTAGAGATGCTCTGGATCGCGCGCATGCAAAGGTGACCGATATCCTCTTTAACTATCAGCCTACCCCTGTTGATTCAGATGTGCGTAAGCAGCTTGATCAGATTATCATAAATGCCGATAAGGCAGAAGGTGCAACGGAATCTACACAAAACCTCCTAGATCGTGTTCACCATCTATAAACACCTTAGACCCTCCCAATACTCGCTCGGGGGAGGGTTTCAACCTTGTTTCAATCCTTTGACCGGATGAAGAACGGAGAGTTCTGATCAGGATTCAGTCATTAACCGCCTAAAAACATCTTACAGGCTGGACGATGTTTCCTCCTATTATATGGTCCAGCCTGGATCTGTTACATTCATTCTGTTTTCACAGACAAATAGAGTAAGAGAAGTTCAGTCCTCTTCCTCTTCGTCGCTGTCCTCGAAGACGGCCTGCTTGTCCCCGTCCTTGGACGGTGCGACATAATCCGGGCTTGCCTCCGGCCTGTCCGAGGGGTACTCCTGCTCGAAGGTCGATCTGTAGTCCTCGTCGGAGACGAGCTTTCCAGAGGGGAACCTGTAAAGGGTCATGGTATCAAAATGAAAAAGAACAGAGGGGTGACCCTCCGTGAGATGTTTCTTTCAGAGAACTGTGGATGCTACGCACTCGATCTCCGCGATTCCGGGAATTGCACGGAGCGCGTCCTCGAGCTTGCTTCCGATCTCCGAATCGGTGTCGTCGATGACGAAACCGGCCGTGATCTTCATGAGACCGAATGCAACAGGGTTGATGCTGGTCTCGGTGATCTGAATACCTGCGGGGATGTAGCTGGCCAGCTTATCGATGATAGCCTGGAGATCCACTTCCGTTCCCTCGGGCATGAGGTCGTATCCTGCAACAATCTGTCCCATTTCAACACCTCATGGTCCGATGAATCCGCATTTCTTGCACTCGTAAGGGACACTCTGGTCGCGGCACTGGTCGCACCTTCCGATCTCGTAGTCCCCGCACTTGGGGCACTTGAAGAAAGTGTTGCCGTGGCCGATGAGCCTCTTACCGCATGAAGAGCATATTTTGTCAGCTGCCATGTTCTTTGCGATGATATAACTTATATAAAACACCAATCCTCGGTATGGGGGCGAAGAGGGGGAGTGGACCCCCTTTTCGGTCATTCTGTTTAGGTGTAGTGAGACAACCCTATCGATACATATATGCTATGGTTTAACATTGTTAACATTCTTAGATCAAATGGCGGCCGAGATGTTATGTTTGTGCATTTTCAGGACACGATTTTGAAGTCAGATATGTCCTCGATCCTCCTCGAATTGGATAGACCGACGATGGTTCCCGTTATTGATACCATCTTACGGGTGCGGGAAGCATCATATGCAGTATCGACATCTTCGGGATCCACTTGGAATTTTGCTGTGTAGACCTTGTTATTGTCATCATTCATGTATTTGATCTTCATTGTTATGGGCTCGCCCTTTGAATTTTCACGGATATCATTCAATTGTACCAATCTGCCGATGATTGTACATTGTTCGGACATGAAATCCGGACGCATTTCTTTATCTATTCTCTCTATATTACGGAAAACACCTTTAGAGAGATTCATGGGTTTTGGTTGTACATCTGTGTTCAACGTTTTGTAACGCTGGATGTCGATCTCTGCGCTCTCGAACCTGAGATCCATCAGAGAATCTACAAAGTTGTATGATATTTTTAGTTCCTGATCTAATGATGACTTACCACGTTCAGCTGCATCGATTATTGCGGAGATAGATGTTTCGATTTTATCGCACAATATGCGGAGATTTGGATTATCCATTTTTATCTCGCCATCTACCGTGCTTTCCATATAGGATTTTGATTCCAGTCCAGGGTAAATAAACTGTACTATATAACTGCCAGGGATAGTCGGACCGACACGGACAGCATCCAGACATTTGTCATATTTTCCGCGTCCTTTGTAGAAAGGCTGGAAATCTAGAGCATCACGCAGACCGAATTTGTTGAGGTTTTCTCCTGCCTTCAGTATGTTTCTGAGATCTGGAATAGGTATCAGACCCACCTCTCCGCCAGAAGGTTCATAATGATATTCTACAACGTCTGTAAACGTAGATATCGTAAGACCTGCGGTGATCAGATCAGGCTTTTCATCATAGAGTCTGGATAGATCCGATATTAGTTCTTTAATTCTTTTTGAGTAGTCGCTGTAAGAATTATCGTTTGGAACGATAAGATCTTCATCGAACGAAGGATTGGAATACACATCGAATTTCTGTTCACCGCGTTGCTTCTCCCATTTTCTAGATGAGAGATACATGCGAACTTTTTGGGGGGTAATTTTGTTAAGGCTAGCATCTAACATCTCAGGACCCCATATTGCTTATTAGTTCTTCATTGGCCGCTTTTCTTATCATCATTTGCAAGCTGTCGGGATTCACTATGTTTTTGACAGGTATTTTTAACCTGACAGTCTGTTGATTGTCTTCCGGCACTTTGTCGCAATCTGCAGGATTATACCATAAAGCGTGGTTCTTGATCATTAGTTTATCGTAATCAACACCGACCCATTCACTAATCTTTTTCGGTAGTATTAGTATCATGAAAATTGTCGGGTTCACTGCACTGGTATTTTTCATCAAGTTGAATACATCCGTACTCAGATCGAAGTTTAGGAATTGCTCATCTTTATCATATTTAGGGGACGATGTACATTTCATCTGCACATCTATTCCTGGTTTCGGATTCTTCGTGGGACCCAATCTTCCCTGAGGAAGCCTGAGAGATACATCTATTCCATCGTCATCGATCATACGTCCGGTCTTACTGAAGTCCGCACCGATGTATGAAGCGATCGATTTCAGGAAGCTATAGCTGATCTCCTCTTTAATCAGATTATACTTCTTATCGTTAGGTTCGAACTCCCTGTCGTATGAACCACAATATGCCCTTTTTGCTTCGCTCATGTGTGCTTCGGTTAATCGATGAGAGGCGGTGTTTATAACGGTATGCCCGGAAGTAACTATCGCTATTATATACCGGTTTTATGACCGCATAATATTGAGATCTGTGATGATTCCGCTTCAGAAGTTATTCATCCATTCCCTGATCACTTACGGTGGATTCGGATATAGTATCTGAGGATATGCGCATATCGGGATCTTCGATGATATAATCGGGATCGTAAGGATCGTATTTCATCGTTCCATACCATTTGATCTCCTTGGGGCGGAAGTTACCTGATAACGAAAATAATGAGATGTATGATAGGAATAGGGCTATCAGCAATGTGATGGCGGACTCCAAAGTCATTGCGTATATTGTTACCATGAGGATCGGTGAGACGGAGAGTACAGCTGATACAATGCACCAGTGAGGACCGAGACCGTTTGAGGAGTGGACGCAAGCTATCATCAGGACAGGTATGTACAGAATGAGCGAGATTTGTAACGATGCTTCCTGGTCGATGAATTCCGCCATTGGGACCGTTGTCGATATCAAGACTGCGAAATAGATCAGGAGAGTATCCGTGATCTTACGCTTCATAACGAAGCAAGGCATTCCGGTCTCGGCGTAACGATCGATACGGTCTTTCCTGAGATCGTAAACGAACCATTCAGAACAGATCTTTCCTTCCGAAGTATCCAATAAAAGTTTGATCGGGATGTACGGGTAATCGCTCCATAAGAGACGGTCACGGAACTGCATGATCATATCAATGAACTCAGAACGTTCGATCCGGATGCAGGAGGATCCGTCTTTTTTGAGGCCTGTTCTGATGAGTTGCTGCCTTATCGGGATCCTCACTGTCTTGTTCTCCGTTCTTGTCAGGAATGTCCCGTATATTCTGACATTGTATTTGGAACGGTTCATGATATGGAATTCCAATATGTCTGTATTGTCCGATATCGATAGTTGGAAATATCCCTTGATTGACGAGGAGATATCAATTGAGATAGTGCGGAGTGTAGCGGATGCTGCGATCAATGCGAGGATAAGATTGATTACATCCATGGATACTCACCTATGGACCAGATTTTGTCTTGTGTGGAAATTGTCAGCAATATGAAGAGCATCGATGATTATCGCGTACGGGGCCAGATCGGATTTATTGTCACATGTTGCGAATGTTATTGGGTTACTCCGATGGAACATTCTGGATCCCCTTTCGAGGCATTGAGACGATCTGTTGGTTCTTCTTTTCATCTTCATTCGTACCGATGTGAGACGAATGAAGTGTCGTTTTAGAAAAGCTGGGGAATCTTTCGGTTTAGAAAGCAGGATTTCGTAAAACTGATTATTGGAGCAATTTTACTTTTCATTCCCGACCTTCTTAATATAGAGAGTTGATTGAATGTTTTAGACCATATCTTCCTACATCGACGGAAATTAGGGGCCTTAGATTAGGGGGAAGGTCGGGCGGTGAAGGCCCGCAGGATCCATGAAAAAGGGCATGGGATCCTGCAAGTAGACGGAGGTTTTTCGACATCATCCTTCCGATTTCAGGAGGGAACCCGGATCAGAGGTATGGTCACCGCTGAAAGGAGAAATGAGATATGAATACAAAAGGAATGAAATTCCTGGCAGTCTTGGCTGTTCTCGCTATGGCTTTCGCTGCATTCGCTGTCATCGCACCTGCGGAGACAGAGGATGCGTCTTCTAATAGCTCGGCACAGAACATTCCTGTGGTGCCCACGGACAAGATACTTGTGACAAGCGGTAAGTATTACACAAGTCAAAGCATCGAAGTCCAGTTGGACGGAAACCAAGACAATACTGGGGAAAAACTTATCACTCTGTACGTAGCGACAGGAGCAACAGTGACTGTGACCGTCGCAGATGGAACATCAGACTACGGTCATATTGCGATCTATCCTGTCATATCTGCGACACAGAATCCCAACGGAACATACAATGTTACCTTCGATGGCACAGCGTATCACTACGTTACGCCTGAATTGGTGACCGGCGAATCCATCGCTGTGAACTCGATTCTAACGAGTGCGAACACAGCCCAGATAGTCTATACGGCCATCGAGTCGTTGACCTCCACAAATGTTGTCAGCGAAGTCACCTTCAAGGGAACCCAGAACAAACCTGTCGTTTTGAGTGCTAATACAAGCGCAGTAATCAATGCTGAGAACTTCTCATTGACTGGCGAGGGTGTTACCCTGTACATTTCAGGCGATACCGCCAAATTTGTCACTCTGAAGAACTTCACAGGAAAGATCGGATACGGAGCAGAACACACACTCGTCATCACCAACATATCCTCTGGAAGTGTCATCTCCACCGGATTGGACATCGTGTTGAACGGAACCGTCAGCGCCAACGCTTCGCTGACAGTCAACGACGCAGCGCTTACTTCAGACGGTGCAGAGTCTAGTCTGAAGAACTACGGAACGATCGTCGTCGAAGACACTGAAGCCGACGGAGCTGCAACAATTGATGTTGCAACGGCCTATGATAAGACAAACAGTTCAGGTACACTCACGATCAAGGGTTTCACACCCGTAGCAGCTAATGTGCCGTTTGCTTTCAACTTCTATGCCCATGACGACAGCCCAATCTCGCAATACACGGTAGATGGACAACTATTCACCATCGCCGATGTCCAGACGATCGGTGGCGTGTCCTATGTAGCTTCGACCAACACATATACAGTGTATGGAGTCTTCACCGGCGTTTCTGGAGCGGCGTTAAACAGTTTCAATGCCCTTTACGGTGAGACCTACATAAGCAACGGTCACTACTATTACGGACTGTTGTTTGGAAACGCTACTGCGGGAGCTTACTTCCAGTTCGGATTGAATTCGTCCTGGACTGAGGCCTCGGTTGTTAACAACAAATGTCTGAAGGTATTTGACGGAACCTCTCAGTCCTTCAAATTCAAGACCTCGGCCACATCTTCCGGCTCTAATCCCACAGAGTACACGATCAACATCGATGTTACTGGTGCATCAATAGCAACACAGGAAGCTCTGGATGCTCTAATTGCGAACAGCAACTCTATCGATTCCGATCTTACGATCACCAATGCTGTCATACTCAAGAATGATGCTGTTCTTGCGACTGGAAAGACCATAACGCTCAATGGAGGAAACCTCACTGTTGATTCCAACAAGAGGCTGACGCTTGGTAGTGATTCCAAGATCATCAAACAGGCTGATGAGAAGATTGTCAACAAGGGAACCATCTACGCTTCCAAAGATGCGACAATCTCTGCTTCAATTGAGTCCGGAACCGGAGATAATGTAGCTGCTGCAACACTCGATAACCTCAAGGCAGGAAACGGTGGACTGACATTCAACGTCGGATCCATAGATATGTACGGAAGCATCACGAGCGGAACGTTCACACTGACCGACGGTGTACTGAAGATCACCAGGAACCTCACCATCGGTAACGGCACAGCTGCAGCATCCATTGTTATCAACTATACGAACAACGAGAAAATCGTTATCAGCAAGAATGTTACCGTTACCGTTTCAAAGAATGCAACACTCGGAGATAACAACACCGAAATCATTGAGAACTACGGAACCATAGAGGTTTCTGGAACCGTCGTCGGAAAGATCCAGGGAACCGCAAAGGACAAGGGAACGGTCTCTATCACGGACAAAACCGCAACATTCCTCGGAAGCGATATCGATCTGGACACCCAGAGCGTCATCACGACCGCCATCAAGGATCCCGCAACGATGTCAGGTAACGTCTATGCGGATAATACCTACTTCGTAGGACAGTATCTCACACTGACAGGTGACACCACTTTGATGAACGAGACTGATTGGATCTTCCAGACCGCTACCCTCGAGATCCCTGCAGGGGTAACCCTTACCATCAGCAAGGGATCGTCGATCGCACTTATGGGATACTCCCAGATAATCAACAACGGAACCATTGTGATTGCGAACGATGCCGACGGAAAGGTCATTAAGCAGACCAACGCTGGTGAATTTGGACATTCTGACACATCCTACATCATCAACAACGGAACCATCTCGTTCACCGCCGCCTCTGGAAAGGAGATTACTAACGGCCATGACCCGATAGACTCTATTGTTAAGAACGCAGGAACCATTCAGATGAAAGGAACTGCGGCTAGCACCACCCCTCTCGTAGCTGTCGGAACAGTCGCTCTTACATTCGACAATCTGAACAACACGGAGAACGGAACGATCCTCGTAGATAACGATGCGACCCTCACCGCTGATACAAAGTTCGTTAACGCAGGAGTCATCACTGTGAACGGAGAGATCGCAGGTGAGATTAATGAGAACAGCGGATACGTTACCGTCAACGGTGTCCTCAACGCGAATATTAGTAAAAACTCAGGAGTCGTCACGATCAACGGAAAGCTCAAGAGTGATGTTATCATCACCAATGTCAAGGCTTCCGCGAACTCAAAGGTCACCGGCGCTTATGTCATCATCGAGAAGGTCGTAAGTGACCCGGATACATACAGCCTAAAGACCCTGACCATCAGGGATGGAGACGGCCCCAACGACAACAGCGTAGCTATCGTCTGCGGCACCATCATGCACGGCGACACCTCGGCAAGCGACACCGGATGGGATTTCAAACTCACCGGACTCAACATCTACTACGCAAGTGTCTATGACGATTCGACAGCAACACCTGTTGTCGAGAACGGCATGTTCCTCAGCGGAGACGTTGCGGTCGCATACACCGGAGACAAGGCTTTCAAGAACCTCACCAGCGCAGTCACCATCAGGCTGGCCGGAGACGATCTCGGAGTCACATCGGAACTCACAACCGACAAGGGCGTGAAGATCGTTAACAACGGTGTCCTAACAGTCGATGGAACGATGAAGTACAACAACTCCACCGATGCCATCCAGGAGGATCTCTCCGCTAAGATCGTCGCCCTCGGAATGGTCGAGACCTACGTCAAGCCCGTCACCGGACAGGTCGACGGCGCCATGTACACCACATACGTGGAGATCGAAGAGGTCAAGTACTACACCTACCACTACACCACCCTGGTCAAGGCCATCGAGAACGGTGCGACCGAGATCACCATCAGCGGAGAGCAGGAAGTCGAGGAGAGCGTGACCGTGCCTTCGGGAGTCACCATCGTCCACGACAGCCTCATCACCGTCAACGATGATGTCACCATGACCATCAAGGACGGCGCCAAGATAACCGCCACCGATGAGTTCTACAACACCGGAGAGGTCACCATCGATGTCCTCGGAACATTCGTCGTGGAGGACAAGACCACCGGAATCGGAAAGGAGAAGATCCAGAGCGATGTCCTCAACGCCGGCGACAAGCTCGCCCAGTACACCAACATCAAGAAAGCACTGGACGCAGCAGTGTCCGGAGACACCGTCAAGCTCAACAAGGACGAAGTGTCGACCACCAAGGACCTCACCGTCAATACCGGAGTCGTCCTCCAGATCGACGGAGGCAAGACCCTTACCGTCACCGGAGCAAAGCTCACGAACAACGGTATCGTGTTCCTCAACTCCGGAAACCTCGTCGTCAAGGACAAGGATGCCAACACCAAGGGATCCATCGAGCTCAACGGACTCATGAAGTCCACCGAGTACTTCCAGAACCCTGTTGCCGGAACCAACTACGCCAAGAACATCAGCGGAGCGTACTACCAGGAGGGTGCGTACTACTACATCTCCTCCATACCCTACGCCATGAACAAGATCGACGACATATCAGACATCAGGTTCGGAGGAACCAATGTGCTGACCGCTGACCTCACTGTGTCGCCCGCAGCCGCCACCTCCATCACCGTTCTCGGAGACTTCACCGTCACCAAGTTCATCATGTCCAAGATGACACTGAACCTGACTGAGGGCAAGAAGCTCGTCGGAACCTTCGGAGATGCAAACGGATCCATCACACTGACCGATGCAACCGTTGGTACTGTCGGAAAGAAGATCGAGACCTCTGCAACCAAGGGATTCGTAGTCGACACCACTTTCGGTACCGTGACCAACGGAACCTTTGGCGCATCCACCGACGGGGCCGTGACCATCAACCAGAAAGTCACGCCTCTGACAGTCAAGACCGGAACCGCCACCCTCAAAGCAGATGTTGCTAAGCTCACCGTCAACGCCGGCGCAGTCGCAGTTGCCGGAGCCAACATCAAGGTAACCGAGGCTACCATCTTCGGAGAGCTCAACGGAGTGAAGAACGACGACACCACATACACGGTCACTTCTCAGATCCTGTATGTTGGCGGAAAGTCGAGCGACATCCTTGCAGCCACCGGAACCATCGGACCCAAGGTGCTCCTGGAGACCAATGGAGTAGCTGGTTCTACCACTGGTGTAGCTTATGTGCTCCCCGGATGCACTGTCAGCGATGACCTTGCAAAGCAGGAGAACGTCAAGCACGTGACCTTCACCGTCGAAGGAAAGAAGATCCTCGATGTCTACGTCCTCAACGGACAGAAGATCAAGCAACCCAAGACCTCTGTCGTCGACGGAGTCGTTAGCAATGAATGGAAGGACGGCAACGACACGTTGACCTTCACTAACAAAGTATCTGGAGCAGTTAACAAGGATCTGAACCTCATTGCCCAGATCGAGACTAAGATCTACGATGTCACCCTCAGGGTCGACTCCGGTATCGGAACCGTCTATTTCGAGGGAAGGATTCTGGAGCCCACCGAAGCTGGTTCACACACCTATGTGATCGAGAACTTGGCTAAGGGAACCTACACCTTTGACTACGTCATCGCAGCCGGATACAACGAGTTCACCGCAGAACTCTCTATCGGTTCAGATACCGGAGATGAAGCTAAGTACGTGACAGTAAGTGGCCTCGAATTCACCCTCGGCGGATCTTCTGCTGACAACACTGCAATCAATCTGGACCTCTACGGATCCACCGCAATCGACGACACGCCCATACCCGAGCCCGAACCCCTCGCGCCCGAGACCTGGAGCGTCACCACCATCCTCCTGCTGATCCTCGTGATCCTGATCGCCATCATGGCAGTCATCGTCGCGATCAGGCTCAACAGGAGCTGAAGGTAACTTCGGAATGACGTCGAAAGAAGACCAATAACCGAAACCATAAACAAAGGGCATCGTCCGGATCCCGACTCTTGAAGGAGTGAGGATCCGGCCGATGTCCGATCATATAGAGGATCGCCGGGGGAAGGAACCCTCGAGTGTGGATATGCGTGTAAAAAACGCTTTAGATCGATAAGGGACAAAGAGACTTCCCTTACTCAATCCGAGCCCTAGGAGAGGCGAGGAAAGGTGAGATTAATATGAACAAGAAAGGAACAAGGTTCATGGCGATGATTGCAGTCCTTGCAATGTTCCTGGCAGGAGCGATCATCGTCGGACAGGATGAGGTTGTTGCAGACGGCAATGACGTCGTCCAGGTCACCACGCTGGGTGGAACCACCAGTAATTATTCGACATTCGGACAGGCGTTGTCCGAGGCAGAGTCAGGTTCGACACTGACGCTTTTGAATGATATCGATCTGGGTTCGGAAGGATATGTGATTTCGAAGACCCTGATTTTGGATCTCAACAATCATAAGATAACATCCCAGGCCAATAGCGATGAGAGCAACCATCGTACATTTAAGATCACAGGAACGGCCGATTTCACGATAAAGGACCTCAGTGAATCCAAAGGCGGATCGATCGAGGTCAAAGGAACACATGACGGCAGCAGCATAACAGGGGCCTATGGGGCCATAAGGTTCGAGAGCAGCGGTACCCTGTATCTGAATGATATCAAACTGGTCAACGGGCCGATCAGTACCTCGGACAATCACATCTGGGGACTGAACGTCAAGATGTTGAACGGTACCGCGTATATCGATAATGTGACCATCGAATCCACCGTAGGAGGTTGCATCGAAGTATCATTCGACGACGAGATCGTTGGAGCAACACCTGCCACGGCATACATAACGAACGGGAAGTTCACACAGAGCGGGCAGGACACAAGCACCTGGATTTCCACTGCGTTGGCAGTCTCCTATGGAGCAACAGTCGTGGTCGACGGCGTCGAGTATACGGCGCAGGCATCTGCCGTCTACGTGTACAGCTCAGGAGGCAATGTCATCCTGAACGACGGTACGTTCAGCGACTCCAACTCAGGGGCAGGGAACGTGATCATATCTAATGTTGACACCCAGACATATCCCACAGGGGCAGCGTTCGTTACCGTGAACGGCGGAACATACACCGGAAAACTCGGAGTAAGCAATCAGGAAGCATCCACATTGAAGATCGCGGGAGGGACATTTACGGATGATCCGTCTTCATATCTGGTAGAAGGAGCGACCGCCAAACTGATAGATGGAAAGTATGTGGTCACATCGGAGGCTGCACTCAACGGAATCCCGTATGGATCGCTGCAGAATGCCATCAACAGTGCTCAGAATGGTGACACGGTCACTCTGTTGAAGGATGTAGAGATCGGAACAAGCACAATTATCAGCATAAATGAGTCCATAACATTGGATGGTAATAATCACTCAATTACCGGATATTGGGATAGGGGGTATTCTAAGCCGACCATAGCGTTGAATTACGACAATAGTAGTTTGGGCTATTCGAAGAATAACGGCATATCCGTTGTATTGAAGAATTTGACAGTACACAACAATTACAACTCTGCTAGTCCACGCCCTATAGAATTAAGAGGAGGAGTTGAATCCCTTACCATCGAGAATTGTGTAGTCTATTACGCAAGTGGGGGAGAGGCACCAGCCGACATCCAACCTATCACCATAGGTGGAGACGATACAGACTGGGACAGCATCACCAAGCTGAATATCAAGAATTCGATTATTTCAACGAAGGATCCACATCCTGATAATTGGGATCATACCGATGGATATGTGATTACGACATTCAATCCAGTCATCATCAATATAGACGATTCAAAATTATCCGGCTGGGCTAACTTCAACATCAAGGCCGCGAGTAGTTCTAAGGGGTCCGCAGGAACCGAGATCACCGTCACAGGTTCAACTCTGTATGCCGAGAATAGATATTCGGGAGAGACTAATGGTTATGGCCTGATGAAATTTGAGGATTCTGGAATATCCGTCAAGATTATTGACTCCAAGATCATCACGGATTCCACCACTGAGAACGAGCAGACATTCATCGATGTTGAGTCGTATGTGAATTCTCAGGCCGGTACTGTCAGATTGACTGGACTTAGCGTTGAGGTGGAATCGTCCGAGATATACATCTATACTCCTTCAGCTGAGCTCGTATATGTGAATAATGGTGAGCTTTCTTTCATACTGAAAGAAGGCACGAAGACGTCTGTCGATTCATCCAGATATCTGGATGGCGGATACATGGCTCAGTACGATTCTTCTACGGGGCTGTACACAGTGACTTATTCTCCTGAGGCCAAGATCGGGGATGTGCAATATGATACATTGATCGAGGCGATCGCCGCGGCCGTGAATGGGGATACGATAGAACTCCAGAGGGACATAAAGGTCTTCGAGCAGATCGTGATCAGCTCAGGGAAGTACATCACGATCGATATCGGCAATTACGATATCATAGGCGATTACAACGGTAAGCTGATCCGCAACGAGGGATCGCTCACCATCAACGGTGACAACGGATGCATATACAATACCGAGATTTCTGAACAGGGCCATGATGCGGTAGTCAACTACGGAACTCTCACCATCAACGGAGGCTGGTTCGGAGATTCAGATAACGACATGACCAATGGCAACAACGTCAACAGGGGAGCAGGCGTCAGGAACCTGGGCGGGATCGTCACGATCAACGGCGGACACTTCACTGCGGGTGACAACTACCTGAACAGCGGTTGGGCGTACGCCATAATCAGCGGTAATGGATCTGAGAACGATTCCGGAGTGATCACTATAAACGATGATGCTGTCGTCTACGGACAGAACAACGGTAACATCGCTGTCAACAGCGGAAAGGTCATCGTGGACGGAGGTTCATTCTCCATCACAGGATCCGAATCTCATTACAATCTCTACACCAGTAGTGGTGCGAACGCAGAGATCGAGGTCACGGGCGGAACATTCTCCAAATCTGCTAATGCTAGAGCATCCATATATTCGGAGAAGAGCGTGGTGATCTCAGGAGGTACCTTCCAGAACGCGGAAGCTACATCGGGCATGTATGTAAAAACGGACAGCGGAGACATCGAGATTTCCGGAGGAACGTTCAGTTCCGATCCCGGAAGTTATGTCGTCGATGAATTCGTGGCGACCTTCTCGGGAAGTAACTACACGGTCATCCCTGCGGCAGCTTCGCTGACGATCGGTTCCGAGACAACATACTACGAGACCCTTGCAGAGGCGTGGAACGCAGCTGTTGCACAGTCCGGTCAGGCGACCATAACCCTCCTATCGGATTCAGAAGGTTCCGGATTGGCCATCGCCGATGATAATGCGTTGCAGATCGACGTCACATTGGATCTGAAGGGCCACAAGTACACCATAACCAAGGATAAGGTCGGATCCTCCGGAACCAAGACGCAGGGAATGCACCTTGCCAACAAGAGCACAAACAATGTCGTGATCATCAAGAACGGGACCATAACATCCACGCTTGAAGGTCTCAAGATGATCATACAGAACTACTGCAACCTGACCTTGGATAACGTGACCTTGGATGCGTCCGTCATGGGATACAGCTACGCCCTGTCCAACAACAGCGGTACCGTTACGGTGACGGATTCGGTCCTCAAGGTCGCCGCAGGTAAGACGGCATTCGACGTGTACAAGTTCAAGCAGTACACAAGTCCCTCGGTCACATTGAAGGGTTCCAAGATCTACGGTAACATCGAGATCGGAAAGGGCTCCACGGCCAGTGTCGTTGATACGCTCTGTCTGAAGATCGATGTTGGGACCGTGATATACGGTTCATTCGACGTCGATACTGACAGTATGACCGAACAGTCCTGGGAGATCGGTAGCAAGAACACAGCTATTGCAGCGCCTGACGGATTCACATGGTCGGCGGATGCTGATGATGATGGTTACTACTGGATAAACGAGACTTCCACAGGAGTCGTTATGATCGATGCCGAGAGGTATGCGACGTTCGGTCTCGCGTACGCCGCAGCACAGGATGACGACACCTTGACCCTCCTGACCGATATCACAGAGGATATCGTCATCGGAAAGGATCTTATCCTCGATCTCAACGGCTATAAGATAACCAATGTAGGATCTCACACGATAACTGTTCAGAACGGATCCGAACTGACCATCATCGATACATCTGCTGGATCTACTGGAAAGGTCGACAACATCACTCACGGAAAGGCTGCCATCTACAACATGGGAACAGTGGTCCTCGGAGGAGGAACATACCTGAGATCGGCAGAGGCGGGAACATCCAGCAGCAACAACGGGGGCAATTCGTTCTACACCATACTCAACCACGGAACGATGACTGTCAACTCCGGGGTCGTCGTGAAGAACGAAGGGAAGTTCTCCTCCTTGTTCGAGAACGGATACTACAGCTACACGAACAAGGATGGAATAAACTCGCCTTCATTGACCATCAACGGAGGTACTTTCGACGGAGGATTGAACACCATCAAGAACGATGATGACGCCATTCTCACGATCAACGCAGGAACATTCAAGAACTACACCCAGGCGGCGTTCCAGAACCACAGTATCGCAACGGTGAACGGAGGAAGTTTCACCGTAGAGGGCTCGATCTACGCGATCGATAACTGCGGTTGCGATGCGACCCATGATACCGGGGCATTGACCATCAACGGAGGAGAGTTCACAGGCAAGATCAATAACAGAAGTGCGTACGGGGTCATAACCATCAACGGCGGAACCTTTGACGGAGTCTTCGTCATCAACGCCGGTGCTCAGGATCCCGTCGTTGCAGGCGGAACGTTCACGGACGTCAATGTCCTGTCCTATCTCAGCAGTACAGCATCTTCCTACTCCGTGTACATCGACACGGACGGCACGGCACCTGAAGGCGTGACCATTCCTGCTGTCGCGAACGTAGTCATCAACGGCGGAAAGACATTGACGGTATCCTCACCCATCATACTCTTAGGGAAGCTTAAGGTGTCCGGTACATTGGATTCATCCGTCGCCTACTTCGCTGCTGACATCGGAACGGGCGCTCAGGTCATACTGAACACCGGAGCGGTCTGGAAGAACTCCACGGATGTCATTGTCGGAACTGGCGGTATATTTGAGCTTTCATCGGGTAGCGTCGTGCTTTACCCGAAGGACAATGCTATGGTCGCGAAGATCATCGGCAAGGCCACACTCACGCAGAATTACGACCTCGATACCGATGTGCTCGAGCTGGCCGAGGGAGCGGAACTCACTATTAAACAGAATGTAATATTCTCCGGAACCATATACGGTCCTCAGACTGTCGGTCAGGATGCCAATACTGATAACATCATGGTTCTCAAGAACATCAAGTTCGGAAACGATGCCACCATAGTGGGAGGATCGCTTACCATCGATGGAGAGTTCACCCAGAACGGTGACGGTTCGACGATAACCGTCACAGGTACCAATGTGAACATCTCAGGAACGCTCGATGCCTATGTGACACTGAATGTCGTTTACGGTGCATCCGTTACGTTCTCCGATTTCACTCAGGAGGAGGATTCGACCATCGTCTTCGACTCTGATGCGGATGAAAAGAAGAACGTTGTCACGGCGGACAACTACAGCGTAGGTAACAACGTCACGCTGATAGGATTGCCCTACACCCTTGGTGGAACGACGGTCAGTTATGTCTACGACGGAGAGCAACATCCTGCCGGTACTCCAGCGATATCATATCCTGGATATACTTTGGTGTCTCTGGCGTCCGATCCTGACAAGACAAGCTCCGGAAGCATTCAGACGGATGTCGGAAAGTATCACTTGTACTACATCCTGACTTTGAGGAGTAACGTGTCACCTTATACCGAATCGTCCTATAATATTGATTATGTCTGGACGATCACCAAGGCCGATCTGTCTGCAGCTACTGTCTCTGTCGGAGATCTTACCTACAACGGATCGGAGCTGTCGCCATCTGTGACGGCCACATTGGCTTCTGTCACTACCGGTTCGCCGACCGCGGGAACGGATTTCACCCTTTCCTATTATTCAGATGTGGATTGCACCGTCCCCGCCACCGTGCAGGATGCGGGAACGTATTATGTCCTCTTGACACCCGTCGATGATGGGAACTACAAGAACACCGTCAGTAAGGGATTCACGGTGGACCGTGCCGCAGTCACCATCACGGCGAACGATAAGAACAAGGCATATAATGCTGCGGATCCGACGTTTGATGCTACGGTGCAGGTGGATGGGAAGACCGACACCGGACTCTACGGGGAAGACACCATCGATTACTCGGTCGATAGGGGGTATTCCGGAGAGACTGTTGGAAACTATCCGATTATCGCCAAGCCCAATACCTACGACAGTACCAACGTTGATACCAACAACAACATTATATCCTACAACCAGGGCAACTATGTCGTGACTTACGTGAACGGCACCCTTACCATCGGCAAGGCGACCCTGTCACCCACCGTTCAGATTGATGGATGGACCTATGGGAACGTTGCTAATACGCCCACGGTCTCCGGAGCCTCGGAGGCGACGTCATTCACATATACCTACGAAGGGACCGGTTCCACTTCATACGCGGCAACGACTGTGGTGCCCACAGACGCAGGAACCTACAGGCTCACCGTATCGATTGCATCGACCACCAACTACGATTACAATAACGCTACCGTCGACTTCACCATCGCACAGATGGAGGCTGCGCTTGTATGGTCCAACACGGAATTCACATACGATGGAAATTCCCACAAGCCGACCGCTACCGTCTCCAACCTTGTCGGTGAAGACGAATGCGATGTAACGGTCACGGGAGAGCAGACCAATGCCGGAGCATCGTATATAGCTACGGCTACGGGATTGAGCAATGCGAACTACAAGCTGCCTGATTCAGTGACTCGGACATTCGCCATCGCTAAGGCGAAGATCACCAGTGTCGCTGCGTCACAGACCGAGTACACCTACTCTGGCAGCAATATAGAGCTTCCGACACCGACCGTCGGTTGGGCAGGAGGTATCGTCAACTCGACTAACTATACCGTGAAGTACTACTCCGATTCAGGTAGAATGGCCGAGATCACCTCAGCCAAGAATGCGGGAACATACTATGTATCGATCGCATTCGGTGATGGTGCGAACTACACCTTTAGTGACACCGATACGCAGAACTATGCATCATTCGATATCAAGAAGGCCGATCTCAGCAACGTTACGATCACTGCGATCACCGACCAGACCTACACCGGATCCGCTATCCAACCGGCTCTGACGGTCACGCTGGGAAGCTACACCCTGGTCTCCGGTACGGATTACACCGTGTCGTACAGCGATAACACCAACGCCGGTACGGCTACAGCGACCATCACGGCCACCAGTTTGAATAACTTCGAAGGTACCAATTCGATGACCTTCACCATCGTTCCGGCCAAGATCACAGGCGTGACTGTATCTCCGACTCAATACACATACATCGGAAGCGGAATCACTCCCGCCCCGACCGTCAGCTGGTCCGGAGGAACCGTCGGTGCATCCAACTACACCGTGAAGTACTATTCCAATGTAGGACTGACCACTGTGGTCGAATCCCCCACGAATGTCGGAACGTACTATGTGTCCGTTGTGTTCGGCGATGGTTCGAACTTCGCTCTCAGCGATACTGCTGCGCAGAACTATGCATCATTCGATATCAAGAAGGCCGATCTCAGCAACGTTACGATCGCTGCGATCACCGACCAGACCTACACCGGATCCGCTATCCAACCGGCTCTGACGGTCACGCTGGGAAGCTACACCCTGGTCTCCGGTACGGATTACACCGTGTCGTACAGCGATAACACGAATGTCGGTACTGCAACAGCCACGATAGCTGCTGACAGTCTTCAGAATTTTGAAGGGACCAAGTCAGTGAACTTCACTGTAGCTGCGGCCAAGATCACAGGCGTGACTGTATCTCCGACTCAGTACACATACACCGGAAGCGGAATCACTCCCGCCCCGACCGTCAGCTGGTCCGGAGGAACCGTCGATGCATCCGACTATACCGTGAAGTACTGCTCCGATGCAGAACTGACCACTGAGATCGAGTCCCCCACGAACGTCGGAACCTACTATGTTACTGTAGTATTCAACGAAGGTGTGAACTTCGCTCTCAGCAGTACCCCTGCGAACAACTATGCATATTCAGCATCGTAGCCTTGGATCTTAGCAATGTCACAGTAACGGTGAATGACATCTCTCTCGTGAACGGAGATGTTCTGTTAACTTCCATCACCCCGACATTCACCATGACGGTCGGTGGAAGCTCGGTGAACCTGTCGACTTCCGATTATACCATCACATTCTACCCAGGAGATTCAGCGTCTGGTACGCCGGTTTCTGACAAGATCTCTGCTGTAGGAACGTACTACGCATCGGTTACTGCAAGCGGAAGCAACACTGCCGGTACCAATGGTACGACTTTCAAGGCCACGGCTACATGTGCTATCGTATTCTCAGGTGACGCCTCGATCGATAAGATCGAAGATGTGACTGTGGGACAGGCAGTCACCATGCCATCGGCACCCGTGGTAGTAGGAAAGGTCTTCACAGGCTATTACATCAACGGGAACGAGATCGGAGCGCAGTACATCGTGAATGCGTCTGATGCTGTGGACGGTGTGATCACCATCGCAGCCATCTATGTCAGTGAGACCGGTCAGTACATCGATGTAGTCGCATCCGGTTACTATGATGACGACGAGGAGATGAAGAGCGTCCTCGACACTCTGGGCGTGAGTCACCTCGGAGTATCCGACAGGACCGCATTCGTCGTGTTCGACGCATACGGATTCACCGAAGGCGATTATCTCACCCTCGAGCTGAGCGGACTCGTTCTGAGATCCGATCTCTCCACGGCGGCGACGATCGTCAAGAGCATCCAGTACACCGCAGACGGCAGATACTGTATCAAGTGGAGCGATCTCAGCGATGACACCAAATGCTTCAAGGATGGAACGATGTTGACCATGAAGGTCTACAAGACCGTATCTTCTGGAACGATAACGGGAGACAGTACCCTCTTGGATACTGCATACGGATACTATCTGGTCCACTACTTCCTCAACTTCGTCGACGGAGTAGTGATATCCAATACGGAGATGGCGACCGCAGCACCCAACATCGACTTCTTGTATAACGGAAAGGTAGTATCGCTGCCTACTCTGCCCACCACCACCAAGGATGGAAAGACGTATTACTTCGTAGGATGGTCTCTGGAGCAGATCGGCAATATCATCATCGGTGCACAGTACACAGTTAACTCCGATGATGCCGATTCCGGAACCTGCAAGATCGTCATGTATGCTAACTGGACCGAGAAGAATGCAGACGTCTATACCGTTTCATTCGTTGATTCCAACGGGAACTCTCTCGGATCCAAGCTCGTATCCAAGGGCGATTCCGTCGCACTGCCGTTGGCTCCCGCCGTCGAAGGGAAGACATTTGCTTACTGGTATGATGAGAGTGATAGCAACCATACGAGTGTAGCGACCTATGGATACTACACACCTTCAGCCAACATAACCCTGAAGGCGTATTATGACGACAACGATCCCACGACCTGGACCTTGAACGCGACCAGCGATGACATCACAAAGGGTACGGTCTATGCGACCGGCACCGTCTCGAACGGCTCCTTCGGAACGATCATAGCAGTGCCCGGCGAAGGATACAAGGTAAGTACCTATTCTGCGCCGACCAATGCTGTAGTGGTGCCCATGGCCGATAATGTGTATCTGGTTTACCACACCGGAAGCGAAGCTGTAAGCGTTGTATTCACATTCGTCGCGATCCCGGATTCCGTTGATTACGAGATCTCCATAAGGAACTACACCGATACGTCCGGACAATACGGATTCAAGGTCAAGCTGGAATCCAACGATGGCGGATACATCGCCAAGACCAATGCCGGAACCAACCCGTCAGAGCTGTCCATAAAGTACGTGTACAGGCAGATAATCCCGAACACCAACTTCTGGACATACTACACCAGCGGTGTTTCTTCTGGTGTTGTTGATTGGACATTCGACATTACCCAAAGTGTTACATCGTATGAAGGGGCGCAGACCATCGAGGCTGGAAAGTACCTTTACACCGCATATGCCGTGTTCAAGTACTACAACGGAAGCGAGATCGAATACGCCATTTCGGAGACCATACTCGCAATAGACATTCCGGTATCGAGTTGAAGGGATCCTTATGGACTACAAACAAAGAATAACCCTCTTAATAACGGGGTTGATGGTCCTATCCATCTTCTCCCCCCCCGTGGGGGAGATACCCCAAACCGATGCATCCAATACCGGTTGGACGGTCACTGAGAAGAACGGGATGGATGTGTCCTATAATACGGGTGATAGCTATCTGGTGGTGTATCTGGATCAGAATCCCTTATCGACTCTCACGATCTATGTGGGATCCACCGGTCCGTATTATGGCCAGGGACAGAGTTTCGGAATCGGTCTGAGTGCTCCTCTGACTGCAGGCGAATCGTATCTCATCGTCGCAACAGCGTCAGGATACAGCGCCAGCTGTGTCCTGACAGGAGCGGTGACATACAGTGTGACTGTGAATCAACCCACTGTCGGTGGAACGATAACAGCGACACCGACTTCAGGATCATCAGGTACGACCGTGACCCTGGGGTATTCGCCTACAGATGGATACAGATTGGTTAATTATACAGTCAATGGCGTAACTCAAACGAGCAATACGTTCTCGTTAACTACAGATACGACCGTATCAGCGACATTCGAGGCCATTCCGGAATACACCGTGAACATCACGACCAGTGGATCCGGATCCGTAACTACCAACTCGGTCACTGTGAGGGAAGGGGCTGCGATCTCGACCAGCGGGAACGTCTTGACAGTCGGTTCCACCACTGTCACTGCGACCCCCGCCAGCGGATATAACTTCTCAGGATGGACGGGGGTATCGTCCTCAACCGTTACTCAGAACATGGATGTCGTAGCCACTTTCAACAGCTTGCCGACATACACCGTTACCATCTCGGCGGGCACAGGGGGTTCGGTGAGCTCCCAATCCGTAACGGTGGTATCGGGAACGAGCATATCAGCGAACGGTAACGTGCTTACCGTCGGAACGACCGATGTTACTGCAACGGCCGCGACGGATTACACCTTCTCCAACTGGAGCGGTGTGGGTTCGTCCACGGTCACGGCCAACATGTCCGTGCAGGCGAACTTCACATATTCGCCGCAGCCCGCGAGTTATACCGTGAACGTGAACGCATCACCCGCCATCGGTGGAAGCGTTACAGGGTCGGGGACCTACGCGGTGAATGCCTCGGCTACGCTGACGGCCACTCCTGCAAGCGGATACCAGTTCGTATCGTGGAATGATGGGAACACCTCTGCCACGCGCACAGTCACCGTTATCGGCAATGTGACGTACACGGCCACATTCCAGCAGATTACATCCAATTACACCATAACCTATTATGTGAACGGCACACAGGTCCATCAGGATACCTACGGGGCAGGGGACACCGTCACCGTGTACCAATACACAGCACCGTCGGGAACAACGTTCAGCGGCTGGGATGTCAGCATCCCTTCGGTCATGCCCGCCCATAATATCGTAGTCAACGGTACGACATCAGCCAATGTCTACAGTATCACGTACAATCTCTCCGGCGGGTCCTGGGCAACCGGGTACTCCGCTCCCACAGGTTACACTTCCGGTACCGGACTGACTTTGCCCACCGCAGGCAATCTGCAGCCCTATCAGAGGACCGGATACACAGTGTCATTCGGAGGATGGTACCTCAGTTCCGATCCGTCGAGGACGATCGTAACATCGATCCTCCCGTCAGAGACCGGGAACAAGAGCTACGTTGCTACATGGACAGAGATCATCGGCCAGTACCCGTACACGGTGAACTATGTGAGCACCGACGGCACCCAGCTGAGGGATCCGTATACGTCGACCGCCACATACGGCACGACGGTGACCCCGGAGATCCCCAGCATAACGGGATATACCTCGCCGTCATCCGTTCAGACCATAACCATAGGAGCCGCGAGCAACGTCGTTACCTACGTCTATGAGATCATCCATATTCCGATATCGATATATGTCACAGGCGAGGGCGATGTGTACGGACCTAACACCATCGACTACGGCCACAGCGCGACATACCGCATCATGGCAGAGGAGGACTACATCCTCTCGGAGGTCCTGGTCGACGGGCAATCATTAGGTAAGACCGCAATAATCGAACTGACCGATGTCGTGAGCACTCATAGCATCACCGTGCTCTTAGAGTACAAGCGCGGAGCCGTCACCGTGACGGATTCCGAGGGAAGCATCATCGAGTCCTATACAGACGATGTCCAGTCCACCGATGTGGATGTGGTCTCTAAGTTCAACACTGACGGCACATCGTCATCATCGGCTTCGGTATCCGACGATTCCGGAGCGACGGCGACCGTATCTGTCTCGAAGTCAAAGGACGGCACCTCTACCACGGAGACCATCGCGACATTCGTGGGCTCCAGCGGAGATACCGTTACCCTTGCGGAGATCAACGCCGCGAAGAACATGGCAGCAACGGCAGCCGAAGCGATCGATGCGGAGGCCAACGACAAGGTGCACATTGTCATAGATGCGACCACCGAGGAAGGGGATTCTGACGGCGCCACTGTCAACCTGGAGGGAATATCAGATGACAACACCATCACCATCACCCTCATAGGTGACGCCGGAACCATAACCTTCGACAACGAGGTCATCCAGACCACGGCGCAGACCGCGAGCACCATACAGATCGTGTTCGAAGTGGACGATACGGTCAACCAGAAGCAGATCGAGGCCGCGGACGGCAACACCATCTACGACATCTATGCTGTGGTTAACAACAACGTCATGACGACTTTCCAGGGAGAGGTCACCATATCCATCCCATGGGAGCTCCAGCCGGGAGAGAGCGGCAGCCAGGTGAAGATTTACTTCGTCAACCAGGACGGAAACGTCGAGCTGGTCGGAGGAGTATGGAGCGACGGATATGTATCCGCAACTCTGAAGCACTTTTCGAACTACTTCGCTGCATCGTCCTTCCAGGGATTGAAGACCGTCACTGTCTCAATTGAGGGAGAGGGCTCAGTCGAGCTCTCCACTGAGGCATGCTCCCCCGGTACCACAGTGACCCTGTATCCTACAATGAAGGACGGATACAAGGTTACCTGGCAGTCCTCGCAGGTGAAGGTCAGCAGTGACAACACCTTCGTTATGCCTGATTCGGATGTCTCCATAAAGGCGGTATTCGAGGAGGACAAGGGATCCGATTCCGGGTTCCCCTGGTGGATCATCGTATTGGTGATCATAGCGATAGCGGCTATCGCAGGCTATGTGTACTACAGTAGGAACAGATCCCGCTGACGATTACCTAAAAGAAGACAAAACGGGCCGTATGGCCCTTTACCTCCCACGCCCCCGATCCCCTAGGAACGGTGTGGGAGGGAATCATCAACGGCCAGCCATTGAACAAGAATCCCATGTTGATGGCCGGCCGGCTCATCAACGGCCGGATGCCTTCTGATACCAATCTGGTGTCCGACCGACCTCTTCGATTCGGTTCGGCATCCGGACTCGGGAACGGATCATCATGATAATTACGACATATGTGGCAGAACTCATCAACGAGATGTTAAGCAACGAGTCCATGATCAATGGTCACGACTACATCTTCAACACTATAGCAGAGGTCTCTGCTACATTCGTGGCGATAAGCGTTGCCATATTCGCGATCATGGCCACCAGACCCGGTCATGACATCGAGCTCCGTAAGTTCATCAAGTTCGATTTTGTCGCCTGTTCGATCTCCTCTATCATCACGCCATTGGCCTGTATGATTATCATCGATTCAATGAAGCATGTGTCCTGTTCCATGATCCTTCTCATGGAGATGGGATCCGCCTTCATCATGGTGCTATCGATCTGGAGGCTCATTAACAGAGTGTACTACTCAGGATTGCAGGTGGAGAGTCAGCAATTGGTCGGGGAAGTAACCCTGATCGACCCTCATTGCACAAACAGGTCTTCATTCCCCAATTATAACATCACCTCAGTATTGTCCAAGATGTATCCTGGCCCTTCCCAGCATCTCAGAGGGAGATATTACGACTACATTCCGCAGGATAATGTTCATTGGAGTAACCGTACGATTAAGAACAACGATTGGGAGTTCATGGTCTTCCTCAAAGCATTGTCTGAGGATGTTTTTAGCAAAGGACATAGTGGTGCGGAGGAGACCCTCAGCTTTGTCATCGACAGCGGCGAATTGAACATTGATGCACTCAATAAGGTCATGTTCGGTTACGGTGATGTCACCGGATACGATGATGAGGACCTTTCCAGGATCAGGAAGTACAGTAGGCAGATGAAGCCTAAGGTCCAGAGTCCCAAAGGAGTGTATCAGATATGCTCCGCCATTTACTCCAGATACGATGATGTATCTGCCATGGAGATGTGCATGACCCTGCTCACGGGATACATCAGGTATGCTGAGAAGCATCAGAGCCCATCCCTTATGAACCGTATAGTCGGGAGGAAGGACTACATCTCCGAAGGAGATTCATACGTGTACACCCTGATGGGCGACACGATCGAGGCGTACGGCACCATGTATGGGCTCAGATATAACGCGAACCATCTGTACAGCAAGGCCTACTCTCTCGATGTCGATAATTTACGTGCATCATCCAAGGTCGATCTGGAAGATAGCCGGATAGGTTCTCTCGGAAACGATTACGGAAAAATCCATGATAGGGCCCTGCTCCTCAAGGACATGTACAAGGTCCTCACCATTATCCTTATGATCACTTGTATCATGGATTTCATCGGACTGGGGGATGATGACCCATCATACGAGCATTATTCCGCCATCTATTCTATGTTCATAATGATCGGTCCGGTATGGATCCTCATGAATGTCTTGAAACTGACAAGACAATTGGGGTCTTCAATCAGATTGGTATCCACAGTTATCCTGGCGATATTAGGAACTTATTTTTTGGACCTATGCACAGGGTCATGCGACACAATTCTCAGGTTCGGTCCTTGGTTAATCCTGACGACTTTGATCATCATGGCATCCGCTTATCTGATCATTCTGGACGGTCACAGGGTGTCTGAGAGGATAACGTTGACGAGGAATAATCCCGAATCAAAATGGCATAGGCCTCTCTGGAATCATAAATCCATAATCATAGGTATGGTGGTCCTGTTGGCGGAAACAATGGCGCATTTCTTGCAGTTTTGAGGTCGGTTGATAGAAGCCTTAAGGCTTTCATTTGAGTATTCGACTAGTGCCCGAGCACCCACTCTATATTTAACCCAACCCGAGTTAAGACAGAGTTATCTTAAAAAACAAGGGTACGGAATGACTATACTCACCGATTGTCCTCGGCGATACTCACCATTTCCCGGACGATCTTAGCGACCTTTCTTCCTTTATCGGTCATGGTGACCACCTTGTTGTTGGTCCTGCCGGTGGCGTATATCTTCACAATCCCCATTTCTTCTAGGTCGTCTATCCTTTCCAGCATGCTGCTGGACCTTGCCACGTCATTGTAGATATCAGTCTTGATCACCGGTGCCATATTGTCCAGATAGAGTATCAGGGACAGCATATGCTTTCCTTCCAACTTCTGGATGGCCGTCCTTTCGGGTTTCTTCCTTCCGTAACGATCCGATACGAATTTCTTGACTTCTTCCGGCAGATCATCATAATCATGGGGCTCGCTGGCAACGCTCTCCCGTCCATCCAGTTTCTTCCCTATCGGGATGGACATCGTCTGAGCATCCGTACTCGGATTCGACAAAGTCGGCTCCTCCCCCCCCCCCGATGCGCTCATAAGGGGTTGTGAGAACGTGAACTGCTCGGATTTCACGTCAGTTATCGCTGAGAAGAATGAATCGCCTAACATTTCCAACGAATTCCGTTTGGTCTTGTCTTTATATAACCGATAACCAGAAACAATGTATGATGGTGCAATAATCAGTTCGACTGAAAAGTGAAATATTCCGAAAGGTTCAAATTTTCAGTATCAGCGAGGATCGACCAGACAGTGATCGATCTGAATAGGGGTGTCGATCCGAAATCTTCGGAAGATTCCTGTGCAATTGTTTTCATAGAATCAACGCATCCTTCGGTCCATGAAGGTCCATCCCGACTGCGTGCCCTGTCTGATGAAACGCATACTCTTCCAATCCAGACTCGTACCAGGATCTGACGAGAGGTCATCCGTGGAGAACGGTCTGAAGGTCTTCGCGGAGGGGTTCAGCTACGACAAGAAATCGGTCGATCTGGCGACAGAGGTTCACAGGGCATCCTATGCCGTTCTCGGGAAGGATCCATATCATGATCTGAAGGTCAGGGCGGATATCATCGCTGAGAAGTTTATGGGCATGGCGCAGGACTACGTCGATTCCTCGGACGACAAGCTCAGGGCATGCCTGATGGTGTCCGTGATTGGCAACATCATGGACTTCGGCTCCACTGGGGGGATAGACAATCCGGAGCAGTTCGAGCCCATCTTCCAGAAGCTCATCGACCAGGGACTCGGCAGGGACGACTCCGATAGGATCAGGGCAGTTCTGGACAAGCCTGGCACAATCGTTTACATGTTCGATAACTGCGGCGAATCGCAGTTGGATAAGATATTCATAAGGTACCTCCGCAGCCACGGAAAGAGGGTTGTCGGGATGGTACGCGGGGAACCCATACTCAACGACGTCACATACGATGACGCCATCCGCTCCGGATTGGACAGGGAGGTGGACCTCCTGCTCACGACGGGAACGTTCTACGTGGGCATCGACTGGAGGGACGTCCCGGACGATCTGATGAAGGAGATCGGGAACAGCGATCTGATAATCGCCAAGGGCATGGGGAACTACGAGTCTTTATCGGATGAGGCCCTACCCGTTCCCGTGGTCCATGTGATGCGCACCAAGTGCGCTCCGGTGGCGGAATCCATCGGCATGCCGCTGGACCAGAACGTTGTCTATGTGAGATGATAATATGAAGGTCAGACAGGCTATCGTGATGGTGGGTGGAATGGGAACGCGTCTCCGTCCCTTGACGGAGAACAGGCCGAAGCCCATGCTGTCGGTGGCCGACAGGCCTTGCATCTGGTATCTGCTCAGGTCTCTGGCCAGGGCGGGAGTGGAAGAGGTCATCCTCGCATGCGGATATAAGCCCGGCATGATGGAGGCTCTCGGCGACGGATCCGATCTCGGCATCAGGATAGTCTATTCCTATGAGGACACCCCGATGGGGACCGCCGGATCGATGAAGCTGGCCGAGGACAGGCTAGACGACGTCTTCATAGCCGCCTACGGCGACATCTTCGCCGATATAGACGTCTCCGAGGAGGTCAGGATCCATTTCGAAAACAAGGCGGACATCACAGTCGCTCTGACGGCGGTGGAGGATCCGACGCAGTTCGGTATCGCCAGGGTCGACGACACCGGCAGGATTCTGGAGTTCAAGGAGAAACCGAAACCCGAGGAGGTGTTCTCCAATCTGATCAACGCGGGGATCTACGTCATGAACAGGAGTGTCCTGGAGAAGGTTCCGAAGGACACCTTCTACGATGTCTCGAAGGAGCTGATCCCGGAGGTGATGGCCGAGGGACGCATACAGGCCTATCAGCTCAACGGCGTCTGGATGGATGTCGGACGCCCCCACGATCTATTGGAAGCGAATCTTTTGGTGGCCGAGCGGGAGTACCGTCTGAAGAGGTTCGATTCCGCCGTAGAATGCTGCACCAAGGGTAGCTTCTATCTTGGAGAGGGAGCGTTCATAGGCAATTCCAAGGCCAAAAGCACCGTGATATCCAAGGGATCGAAGGTCGAGGATTCGGATCTGGACAGGGTACTTCTGCTCGATGACTGCGAGGTCAGCGGCGCTACCATAGTCAATTCCATCCTCGGAGTGGGCTGCAGGGTAGGTAAGGGAGCGAAGATCTCCAATTGCGTCCTTGCCGACAGGACGGTCGTCGAAGAGGGCAGCAATCTGGAAGGCGACAGGATCGTCTGAATAGAAAGGTCCAAAAATTTTCGGTCCTGGAGTTTACGAGGATTGCTTTCTCTTCTTTTCCTCGATGACTTCCTGATAGAGCTTCTCAAGAGCATCCGCTGTGCCCTGTATCGAGTAGATCTCGGCGGTCCTTCTCGCACCCGCTTTCAGTTTGTCGATGTTCTCGAGTCCCTGATGGATGACCCTGACGCAATCCTCCTCAGTGGTCTCGAACAGATAACCGTTCTCGCCGTCTTTGATCACGTCGGTGAACGCACGGCCGTTGGCGCACAGCGCAGGTACCTCACAGGCCATGGCCTCCAGGGTGGTCAGTCCTTGGGTCTCGAACTTGGATGCGGTTATGAAGAGGTCCGCACACGAATAGTACGAGACCAGGTCGTCGTCGGGAACGAATCCGGCGAACACGACCTTGTCCGTCACCCCTTCGTCCGATGCGAGCTGTCTCCACTCGTCACCGGCCGGACCTTTGCCGCAAATCAGAAGGACGATGTCATCGTCAAGGTGCTTCATGGAACTGATCAGAAGGTCGACCTTCTTCTCGAAGGACAGTCTGCCGACCGTTATGAGGACCTTCTTCCCCACTAGACCGTGGCGTGCCCTTATCTCGTCACCCTTATCGTTCTTCACGAATCTGTCGATGTCGACTCCGACAGGGATGATCTCCATCCTCTTGGGCTTCACGCCCATATCCAGCAATTCTCTCGCAATGGAAGGCGTCGGGACGACCAGTGCGTTGGGCCTCTTAAGCTCCTGGCGGAGATAGATCTGGACCAACTTGTTCAGGAAGTCAGGCGGGAGCTTGATGGGAGAATACTGATAGGCGACCTCGTTCACCATGGTGACGAATGTCTGGACGGTGGGAATTCCGGAGAAGTGCGACGTGACCAGCCCTTTTACGGTCATGACGGTGCATCCGTGAAGGTGGATGATGTCGGGATTCCATTCCTCGACTTCCTTGAGCTCGTTGTGCCTGAACGTAGGCAAGAAGTATCCCTCGTATGACTTGAACGGTTTCGACGGGACGTAGATGATGCCTTCCTCGCGGTCCTTCTCTCCCGGGTCGGGCGCAACGATGATGACCTCGTGACCCATGCGGTCCAGGCACTCCTTCGTTGTGAGCACCTGTGTGGCCACCCCGTCCCTGGTGGGGAAGTAGCTGTCCGTGACTATGGCGACCCTCATTCCTCGACCTCCTGACCGTCGATCCCCATCTTCTTCTTGCGGAGGAAGGCGACCGCGGCACTGATCACGATCATCGCTATGATCGCGACCAGCATGATAGTCCTGGACGTTCCGCCGTCGAAGAATGCCGTTGCGGTCTGTCCGAACAGCATTATAAGGCCGTACTTGAACACGTACCCGGTCGCTAGCCAAAAAATGCATTTGCGCACATCCCATCTCTTCCTCATGGCCGCCATAACCGCACCGGTGAACGGGACCATGGGAGCAACTCTGTTGATCAGCATGACCTTCTCGTCACTGACTATCAGGAAGTTGATGTACTTCTTCAGGGCCTTGTCCACCCTCTTCGGGAGACCGGTCCTCTTCACGACGTTGTACAGGAAGAACACTCCCACCATCTCTCCGAGGAAACCAACAGCAAGGACGGTGAGACCGAATTCCCACGATGTGTTGGCGCCTATGGCGAGTATGAAGAAGAGTTCCGGAAGTGTCGGCACCAGAAGGGCATCCAGAAGGAACAGTAAGAATATGCAGATCAGAATGCCCTGATCCCCCAGCCCCGCGAAGAGGTCGAAAAGGAAGTCCCCGATACCCATCTTATCTTGGCCTTGGGATTCTTTTTGATGTATATAAGGAGGAGTCAACGCCTCGCGGCAATGTATCTGGCCGATCTGGTGCTCCCTTCCTTGCGGATGACCCCCCGGTCGCATAGGTCCCTGAGGGTCCTTTCGACCGATGTCTCCGATATGTCGGGGAACATGGAGAGTATGTCCTGTTTGGACACGTGGACGGGACAGATGCTCAGGAAGGATTCGAGGGCATCCGTCTTTTTGGACCTCCCTATCTCGGTCCCAAATGACAGGTTGAGGTCCCTGTAGCACAGGAAGAGCTGCGATATGAAATAGGATATGAACGGGGTGTAATCGCTTCCGCCGTCGAACCAACCAGGATACCCATATTCCAGGGCCCTGTAGTAATCGCTTTTGCTTGCGTTTATCTTGGATTCTATGGAGACGTATCTGCATACATCGTATCCCTCCTGATAGAGGAGAAGCACCGTCAGCAGTCTGGACATACGGCCGTTGCCGTCCAGGAACGGATGTATCCTCAGGAAATCCATGATGAAGCACGGTATGAGCAGCAGCTTGTTTATGTCAAGGTCGTTCCTGGCCTCCCAGAAGGCCGATAGCATCTGGTCGATGCAGTATTCGGTATCCTGGAACGGAACGGTCTCGTAGACGGCGGAGACCGATCCGTCCGGATCCCTGTCCACGATCACATTGTCCCTCGATTTGAATCCGGGTTCGGACATCTCCTTGTAGGACATCAGTATCCCGTACAGACCGAGGATGCTCTCCTTGTCCAGTTTTATGCGGTCGTGGGAACGGTGGATGTACCTGAGGGCATCGCGGTATCCCGCTATCTCCTGCTCGTCATGTCCCTTAGGGACGGTTCTCTCGGAGATGAGTCCTACTGCCCTCTCCTCGCTGGTCCTGATCCCCTCGATCTCATTGGAATCGATAACTGACATGATCACGGCACGGTTCTCCAGGGCCTGTAGCACATAGGTCTGTTGATCGTGGTGTTCCGCAGTGTCCCTGATGCGCTCTATGTTCCCTATCCTGTTCAGGAGGTCCGCATCGACTTTGGAGGATTTGAGGAAATCATAGTTGAAAACGTGCATCAACTATCAATTATTGAAATAATATATAATATTTATTATTAATTTGCATCAAATTTATTTGAAATTGATGCAAATTATCGGATCCGCCCAAGGATGGGCGGATCATCTCCTCTGGAATTTCTCGACGGTGTCGATGAGGAATCTTTCGTATCCGTCGATGTGGTTGGACCAGTCGTAGTACTCCGCCTGTTTCCTGGCCCTCTCTCCCATGTCCTTCCTGAGCTGATCGTCGGCGAGTAGTCTGTTGATGGCATCCGCCAGACCCTTCGGGTCGGCCGGATCCACTAAGATTCCCCCGTCTCCGACCGTCTCCGGAAGTCCGTTGACGTTCGTGCATACGATCGGTTTCTTCTGCGACATTATCTCGACGGCCACCAGGCCGAACGCCTCGTACAGGGAAGGCATGACCAGCATCTTGCATGTGCCCATGAGCCTGTTCTTCTCTTCCTCTGATACGAACCCGACGAATTCGATCTTATCTTCCAGGCCCTCTCTCCTGATCTGCTTCTTGATGTTCTTCTCCTCCGGACCCTTTCCGCAGATCTTCAGCTTGCAGTCCACATCCTTCATGGCCTCTATGAGGTACTTGATGCCCTTGACCTTGACCAGGCGTCCCAAGGAGAGTATGAAGTCCTCTTCCTCACCCATGTACCTGTATTCAGGAACGTGACCGCAGGTGGGGATCGTGAACAGCTTGTCCTCCGGCGCTCCCCTCCTTATGAGGTCCTGGCGGATGTTCTCGCTGACCGTGACGATCCTGTCGAACCCCAGCATGGTCTTCCAGAACATGTTGTCGTTCACTGCGGAGATCCTCTTCACCATGCCCGTCCCCTCATGCCATGTGTTGTGGACGGTGTGAATCTTCACTCCCTTGTACTTTCCAAGCGCCTTGTTGTAGGACGGAGCCCAGCGGTAGTTGTAGTTCACGATGTCGGCATCCAGGGAATCCAATGCCTCCAGAATGCCGTGGGACCATGTGTATGGAGGGTTGTACAGGTTGATGTATCCGGATTTGAGGCGGATGATGTTGTAACCTTCAGGGGTCCTCTCCTCCGCTTCCGTTCCCGGAAGCTGTCCGGTCAGGACGGTGACGTCATGTCCCTTCTGGGCCAAAAGAGCGGATGTCTGGTGCATGCGGTTCTCTATTCCCCCGCCGTAGGGGTAGAAGAATGGGTTGACGTCTACTATCTTCATGATCGTTCCGGACCTGTTGTTCCGATGGAGTGCTTAATCCGATAAAAACCTTTGAGGGAGGCTGAACCCTGCTTTCATGTAGGAAATATTAAAGGAATTGAACACATCGGCAACTCTAATACACCGCCCCGTTAGTGTACAGGGGCAGGGGATGCGAAATGCCGATAGCACCGTCAAAGTTCCTGCCGGAGCATATTCTGGAATCACTCGAGCACGAGATACCTGAGCAGAAGCCAGCGAATACCATATGCCTCTACAACTTCGAGGCATCCAACGTCGCTGCTGACACGGTATCCAGCTATGTATTCGCCAATTCCGACGTCCAGGTGCACACCATAGTGGACAGGATCGTTCCCTCATGGGTCAACGATTCCACCGACGTCATAATCATGTCCTATTCCGGCGAAAGCCAGGAGGTGGATGAGGTGTACAAGGGAGCGAAGCTGAACAGGGCGAGGATCCACTGCGTGACATCCGGAGGAAGGCTGAAGGAGCTCTGCGAGGAAGGGAAGGACGATCTTATCCTGATCCCGGGAGGGCTCTCCAACGCAGAGGCCACAGGATACGAGATCGGAGCTTTGATCAATCTCTACGAGTCCTTCGGAATCAAGGGCGTCAGGGACGCGATGAAGGAAGCGCTTCCGAGGATAATCGAGTTCAGGGACTCCGTCTGGGGTTCGGACGAGGCCAAGTACATCGCATCCCGTATCAAGAATAAGATTCCAGTCATCTACTGCATCGGAGAGCTTCGTGCGGTTCACAAGAGATGGAAGATGCTCGTCAACCAGGTGCTGGGCAGGCTGGCCTTCTCCGGGGAGCTTCCGGAGTTCGACCATAACGAGATCGTCAGCTGGACAGAGGACGACGACAACAAATCGTTCATAATCCTGATGTTCAGGACGGAGACCGACTCCCCGCTCCTGGACCATATAGTCACCACGGTCACCACCCTGCTTCCGGAATACGGATTGAACATGATCACCGTAGATCTCAGCGGAAAGCTGATGGAAAGGGGAATCCGCGGAATCATCCTGGCAGATGCCGTCATAGCATGCATGAAGGGAGGTGCCTGAGATGGTGACCGCAAGGGACAAGCTGCATGAGTTCCTGGACGACCTCAAGAGCACCATCGACACCAACATCGATCTCGGAGGCGCCGAGATCAAAGACGTATTCATGGGAGGAATGGGAGGCTCCGCCATAGCGGCCAATTTCGTGGCCAGCTGCTGTGCCCAGTACATGGATATCCCGATAAGCGTCAACAGGTCCCCGATAGTCCCGCACTGGGTAGGCAGGAACACTCTGGCGATCATCTCGTCCTACTCCGGCAACACGGAGGAGACGCTTGAGATGTACGCCAAGGCGAAGTTTGTCGGGGCGTGCATCGTCGTCATCACTGCCGGCGGAAAGATGGAGGGCATGGCCAAGGATGACGGATATCCGATCCTGAAGGTCCCCACCGGATTCGAACCCAGGTACTCCGCAGGATATATGATAGGATACATCGCAGCCCTGCTGTCCAAGATAGGCTATCCACAGTTCAAGGACAGGCTCATGGACTGCATGCCGTCGCTGGAGAACTACAGGAACTATCTGGAGGCACCAGGTTCCCTGGCGCATCTGCTGGCGCAGAAGTACAGCGATTGCGTTCCTGTGCTCTGCACCGAGAACAAGTTCAAACCTGTCTCTCTCAGGTGGAGAGCAGCGTTCAACGAGAACGCCAAGACCATCTGTTTCGAGACTTCGCTGTCGGAGTTCAACAGCTTCGAGACCACTCCCTGGGCGTCCTACAAGGGCAAGAGGATGAGATTGATCGTCCTTACCGGAGAGGATGATCTGGTGGACGGAGGTCTGGTCAAGACCGCTGTCCAGAACATCGAGTCTCTTGGATTCCCATTCGATCTGGTAGCCGTCGGAGGCACATCGCACGAGGAGAGGATGTTCCGTGCGCTCATCCTCGGGGATTACGTCACGGTCTACATTGCAGAGGCAGCGGGAATCGATCCCGAGATCACCACAGTCATCAGCGAGCTGAAGAGAAGGATCCGCGCCAAGAAGTTCTGAGGTGTCATTATGAAGATGTTCGGCACAAACGGTATCCGCGGAGTAGCGAACGAGTATCTGGATTGCGGGCTGTCCACCAAGGTGGGCATGGCCATTGCGTATGTGCTGGGCCCCGGGCCCATCGCCATTGCCATGGATACAAGGATATCGTCTCCGATGATCGCATCATGCGTTTCGGCCGGACTGATGTCAATGGGAGTGGACGTCATCGATCTGGGCATGGTCCCCACGCCCGCCCTCCAATATTACGTTAAGACGCACGACAAGGTCACTGCAGGCGTGATGATAACCGCTTCCCACAACCCTCCCGAGTTCAACGGAATCAAATGCGTTGCGGGGGATGGTACGGAGTGCACCCATGAGCAGGAATCGGCCATAGAGGATGCCTATGAGAAGGATCTCAAAGCGGTTTCCTGGAAGGATATCGGACAGATGTCCAGGGTCGAGGATGCTGGGGAGAGATACGTTGATTCGATAGTTTCCAAGGTCGATGTGGAGGCCATCAAAAGATCCAATATCAAAGTGGTGCTGGACTGCGCCAACGGCGCATCAGTCCACACATCTCCGTTGCTGCTGGAGAAGCTCGGTGTTTCAGGAGTGGTCCTGAACAGCGAGCCTGACGGTATGTTCCCCGGCCACTACAGCGAACCGGTCGAGGAGAACCTATCCGAGCTGAAGGAGACCGTCGTTGAGATAGGAGCGGACCTCGGAATCGCCCATGACGGCGATGCGGACCGCTGCGTATTCGTCTCCAACACAGGGAAGTACCTTCCCGGAGATATCGGACTGGCGATCCTGGCGATCCTGTGCATGAGGAACAATCCTTCCAAGAAACAGCTGGCGTCTACGGTGGCGTTGTCCAGTATGGTTGAGGATGCCGTAGCGGCCGAAGGCGGTGAGACCATCCGCACAGCAGTGGGTTCACCCATAGTGGCGAGGAAGATGATCGAGACCGGCGCTCCCATAGGCGGGGAGGACAACGGTGGTATTATTTTCGCCGACCATCAGTTCTGCAGGGACGGTGCCATGGCAGCTGCCAGGATGATCGAGTTCATCGCGAAGAACGGTCCACTTCAGGATCAGGTGGACAAGCTCCCTGTGTATCACACCATTAAATCGGCTGCCTACTGTCCCGATGACAAGAAGGAGTACCTCGTATCGGAGATGGTCAAGAACCATTCCTCGGAGAAGCTGGACAGGACAGACGGTCTGAAGATCATCTATGATGACGGATGGGTGCTGCTGCGCCCTTCGGGGACCGAGCCGAAGTTCAGGATCTATTCCGAATCCAAGGATCCCGCTATCGCCAAATCCAGGTCCGAGCAGTTCGTGAAAGAGGTCGCCGACATTCTCTCGCAGTGATCCCCGTCTATCCATAATCGTTTATACCCGCGCGAACGTGCAAGGTTCAGTAACCAAGCTGCGCTGTGCGCGGCATCACATTCCAAAAAGGTGTTCAAATGGACAAGGGAAAGAAGATTTGGCTTGACGGCAACATCGTCAACTGGGAGGACGCGAAGGTCCATGTCCTCTGCCATGCGCTCAACTATGGAACAGGTATCTTCGAGGGTATCAGGGTCTACGAGACCCCCAAGGGACCCGCTGTCTACAGGCTCAAGGATCACGTCAAGAGACTGATGGACGGATGCAAGATCATGGGAATCGAACCCAAGGTCAACGGCAAGCTCATGACCATGGACGACATCATCGAGGCCCACAAGGAGATCATCAGGGAGAACGCAAAGCTCGGATTCACCACCGACTACATCAAGCCCACCGTGTTCCTCTCAGGAGAGGAGGTCGGACTCAACCCTACGAAGGTCCCTTCCTCGCTGTCCATCTGCTGCGTCCACATGGGATCCTACCTCGGTGAGGATGCCAATGCCGGAGCCAAGCTGATCACCTCATCCTGGCACAGGCCCGATAACCTCTGCTCGCCTGCAGGTGCGAAGGTCAACGGAACCTACGTCACATCCACCCTCGCAAAGAGGGAGGCCGTCCGTCAGGGAGCCGATGAGGCAGTGATGCTCAACTCCTGCGGACACGTCGCGGAGTGCACCGGAGAGAACATCTTCATCTACCGCAAGGGAGTCATCTACACACCTTCCATCTCCGAGAGCATCCTCGAGGGAATCACAAGGGATTCCATCATCAAGGTCGCCAGGGACATGGGCTACACCGTTGTCGAGAAGGAGATCTCCAGGTCCGAGCTCATATCAGCTGATGAGGTCTGGATGACCGGAACCGCTGCCGAGATCGGACCCGTCACAATGATCGACGGAAGGGTCATCGGAGACGGAAAGATCGGCAAGGTCGCCACAGATATCCACAAGAAGTTCATCGAGATCACTACCGGAAAGGATCCCAAGTACGATGCGTGGCTCGACTACGTGAACTGATCCAAAACAATTCAGCCCCCGCAAGGGGGTTTCATCGCACTCACCCTTTTATATGATAATAAGATAGCAGGGATGCTCTTACAGAGCCGATGAATAATGATGGCGCCTTTGTGCGCCGGAAAGAGGTAATTGAAATGTCTGTATTTGTTAAATTCGAGACCCCTAAGGAGGTCTCCGACAAGGCATACGCTCTCGCTGAGGCAGCTCGCGACGGCGGTAAGATCAAGAAGGGAACAAACGAGGTCACAAAGGCCGTCGAGCGCGGAAACGCAGCAATGGTCATCATGGCCGTCGACGTCGAGCCCCCAGAGATCCTGGCCCACATGCCCGCTCTCTGTGACGAGAGGAACGTTCCCTACGTGTACGTCCCCAGCAAGGTCGAGCTTGGAGCCGCTATCGGACTCAACAAGCCCGCAGCATCCGTCGCCATCATGGACGTCGGAAAGGGAAAAGCACTCTGTGATGAGATCGCTCAGGCAACCGCAGCCCTCAAGAACTGAGGTGAGCTGAATGGTCGACACTGACAGCATCCCTTCTGAAGTCGTTGAGATCATCGGAAGGACCGGAATGACCGGTGAGGCAACTCAGGTCAAGGTACGTGTCCTCGATGGCCGCGACAAGGGAAGGATCATTACAAGGAACATCATGGGTCCTGTCAGAATGGGTGACATCCTCATGCTGAGGGAGACATCCAGAGAAGCCAGGAAACTGGGCATGAGGTGATTTCGATGGTAGACACATCCAAGAGATGCTCGTTCTGCGGAGCACCCATCGAGCCCGGAACCGGCAAGATGTTCGTCAAGAAGGACGGAACCATCCTCCTCTTCGACACCAACAAGTGCTACAAGAACATGATCGAGCTGAAGAGGGTCGCTCGTACCACCGAGTGGACCGAGAAGGCAGCCAAAGAGAAGGCAGCCAGGCTCAAGGCAGCAGAGAAGAAGGAGTGAGTTCCATGGCTATGGAGCAGACTTACCTGATGGTCAAGCCCGACGGAGTCCAGCGCGGACTCTGCGGCGAGATCCTCTCGCGCTTCGAGAAGAAGGGACTGAAGATCGTCGGTCTCAAGTTCATGGTGATCTCCAAGGAGATCGCCGAGAACCACTACGGCGAGCACAAGGGAAAGCCCTTCTTCCCCTCACTCATCAGCTACATAACCTCCGGCCCCGTCATGGCGATGGTGCTCGAGGGAGAGGATGCAGTCCAGATCTGCAGGAACATGATGGGAAAGACCAAGCCCATCGAGTCCGCTCCTGGAACCATCCGCGGCGACTACGCAATGGTCACCGGCTGCAACATCATCCACGGATCGGACTCCGTCGAGTCCGCCAAGAGGGAGATCTCCATCTTCTTCAAGCCCGAGGAGCTTGTCACATACGACAGGACCGCGGACAAGTGGATCTACGAGTGAGTTCTCGATAGTACAGTGAAACTTCAATACGGCCCGGCCGTTCGGTCGGGCCATCATCTTCTATCATCGTCATCCTAGCAGATCTGGACATATCGATTAATGAATTTACTACGAAAAATGAAGTAAAATTATTTTACTAACAAATCGAAAGTAAAATTATATATTCTGATCCCGATGAAGAAATGCAATGAAAGGATTCGTCGGACGTGTCAGAGAGCTCGAATATCTGGAAACGATATGGTCCAAGGAGCGTTACAAAACCTGTGCGATCTTCGGCCGCAGGCGCATAGGCAAGACGAGCCTGATCAATCAGTTTATCCAAGATAAGGACAGTATCGTGTTCGATATGGTCAAGGGTTCCGAAAGGGAGAATGTCCTGAGGATGATGCGCATCCTGGGGGAATCTCTCTCGACAGATTCGGATGCGTCCCTGTTTGATGTCTTCCAGGTATTGAAGAGGATATGTTCCGAGAGGGATACGGTAATAGTAATCGATGAGATGCCTTACCTCACTGGAAGGAATCCAGGCGCAGCATCGGAAATACAGCATTTCGTGGATTGGATGGTCGATAACTCGGGGTCCATGATGATCGTATGCGGCTCATCCGTATCGATGATGTTGGAAGAATTGAACGACCGTAAGGATCCGCTATACGGCAGATTCCATCATAGGGTGGATCTCGGTCCTCTGACAATAGAGGAGACCAGGCAGTTCCACCCGGGATTGTCCGACCAGGATATCCTGAGGACGTATCTGATTCTGGGAGGCATCCCGTTGTTCCATGCCGGGGCGGGAGACCGCAGCTATCGGGCCATAGTCGAGGATTATCTGCTGGATCCGAACGGTATCTTCAATAACGATTCGGTCGAAATCGTCGTCAGTGAGCTGAAATCCCTATCCTCGGATGCGATGTCCGTCTTAGAAGCCATATCGTCCGGTCACTCCAGGTTCGGGGAAATCGTCTCAAGGACGGGTCTTCCGGATCCGGTGGTCAACAAGTGTCTGACAGGTCTATCGGGTATGCGCCTGATCGACACCCTCCATCCAATGGCCGGGGCTCCGAAGCATCCCCGTTACATCATAACCGATGGTCCGACTTCATTCCATTTCTCCGTCATCAGGAACAATCCGAACTCGGTGAGAGTGACCGAGGGCAGGTATGATGCGCTGTCGCAGCAGATCACCACGTTCCTGGGAAAACAGTTCGAGATATTCTGCAGGGACGAGATATCGATAAGGTATCCGTGTGTGGAGATCGGCAGCTGGTGGGGGGCCGTGCCTGTCAGGGATGAGGAAGGGAATCCGATACACGATGACAGGGGAAAGGTCGTCACAGAGGATGAGGATATAGACATGGTTGCCACATTGCGCAGCGGCAACAACCGCATCGATATGTTCGCGGAATGCAAGTTCACCAAGAACAAGGTGTCATTCACGACATTGAACAAACTCCAGAGGAGGGTATCATCTCTGAAGGGGGGATACAATGCAAGGTTGGCGATCGTGTCGGGATCAGGATTCGAGGACGATCTGATCGAATATGCGGAGGATGCAGGCGTGATACTGATAGGCCCCGAGAATATCGTCGGTAAGGAACCGTATCCGCAGATAATCTGAGGACGTCTCCGCGACCGTATGCAAAGCTTATTTACCGAAGCGCCTTTGCCTGGTTAACTGTACTTATTATAAAGTGTCAGTCGGATTTGGAATACATGGATTGTGGTGACTATGGCGATAAGACAACCGGTTGTGAGCGTTCTCGGTCACGTTGACCATGGGAAGACCAAGCTTTTGGATAGGATCAGGGGAACATCGGTGCAGGCCCGCGAGGCAGGCGCCATCACGCAGCACATAGGTGCGACCGAAGTCCCCATCGAGCACATCTACAAAGTCTGTAAACAGCTCATCGGGAACAAGAAGTTCGACGTTCCTGGATTGCTTTTCATCGACACCCCAGGCCACCATTCTTTCATCACTCTCCGTGCGAGGGGAGGATCCCTCGCAGATATCGCCGTTCTCGTCATAGACATAAGGGAGGGGCTGATGCCCCAGACCATCGAGTCCATCAGGATCCTCAGGCAGTACAAGACGCCGTTCGTCATCGCCCTCAACAAGATCGACACCATCGAGGGTTGGATCTCCGAGGAGGGAAGGCCGTTCATCCTGTCCGAGAAGCAGCAGCAGGCTCACACGCTGCAGGTATTCAACGACAAGCTGTACACCGTCATCGCGCAGCTCTCCGAGGAGGGCATCTTCGCTGACAGGTACGACAGGATCGACGATTTCACCAAGAACGTGGCGCTCGTCCCCATGTCCGCAAAGGAAGGGGAGGGTGTGCCCGATCTGCTTCTGGTCCTCATAGGATTGGCGCAGCGCTTCCTGGAGTCGAGGCTGGAGAAAGGAGAGGGACCAGGTAAGGGAACAATCCTGGAGATCAAGGAGGAGAAGGGACTGGGGAAGACCCTGGACATGATTCTCTATTCCGGTACGATCAAGAAAGGAGACATGGTCGCCCTGGGTACGAGGGGAGCACCCGTAGTGACCAAGGTCAAGGCGATCCTGAAACCCAAACCACTCGATGAGATCCGCGATCCCAGGGACAGGTTCGATTCCGTCCCCGTGCTGCACGCAGCGGCGGGAGTCAAGATCTCCTGTCAGAACGTCGACGGGGTCATCGCCGGCGCTCCTATGCTAGTCGTGAAGAACGAGAAGGACCCCGCAATCAAATCGCTCCAGGAGGAGTCCACGGTCAAGATCGAGACGACCGAGAACGGTATCTCCATCAAGGCCGATGCGGTAGGTTCCCTGGAAGCTCTGGCGTTCGAGGCCAAGGCCAACAACATCCCCATCCGCAAGTACGGAGTGGGAGAGATCACCAGGAGGGATATAGTGGAGGCCGCCTACGGCGACAAGAAGAACTGTGTCCTCTTGGGATTCAACGCTACATTATCGAAGGATGCGGAGGCCGAGCTGGCCCTGCATCCCGAACTCAAGGTCATCACCAACCAGATCGTCTACAAGCTCATCGAGGATTACGTCGAGTGGGTGGACGAGACCAAGAGGCAGGCCGAGGGAGACAAGAGGGCGGAGTTCTCGTTCCCGGCCAAGTTCAAGATCCTGCCAAACTGCATCTTCCGTGCCAGCAAACCGGCCATCGTCGGCGTAAGGGTACTGGCCGGTAGGATCAGGCCCGGAGAGAACCTCATAGGTCCCGACGGTCGCGACTGCGGAAGGATCAAGTCGATCCATACCGGAGAGGACACCCTGAAGGAAGCCGTACAGGGAGAGGAGGTTGCCGTCGGTATAGAGGGTGTCACCGCGGGCAGGCAGATCAACGAGGAAGATGTCATCTATGTGGACCTCATTGGATCTTCCATAAAACCGCTGAAGGAGATGGACCTCAACGAGGACGAGAAGATGGCCTTGGAAGAGACCATCGCCATCAAGCGCAAGGACGAGCCATTCTGGGGAATGTGAAGTTCTGCTGAAGATCGGGATTTATGTGTCGTTTTTCAACGATATATGTGTCCGATTTAGAGTTTCACAACGGTTAAATATCGATGGATTAAGGTTCATTTTATCGAACTACTATCATTTTTTTCGTTCTTGTTTTCATCGAAAAACAACGATGAGAGTTATAGATGTCACAAGAATTCTAGAATTGATCATCTGGCAAATCTGCATCCAAATTGTTTAAAAAAATTAACTACTCTAACATATTAATACCTACGATTCTTCCTTGTTTGCATTGGAGCATACATCCAATACGTGATAACATGGATAACAAATCAATCGCAGCCATCGCTCTTGTGGCCATCATCGTGGTCGCGGGAGTAGCAGCGTTCCTAATCATGAACGGAGACAACTCGGGAGATGCAGACAACTCTCTCAGTTGTAAGCTCAGGGTTTACGGAAACGCTAACATGGACAATTATCTCGATGAGAAGGATTCCGCATACATCCAGGATATCATCGATGGAAAGACAGTTTGGAACAGAGACACCCACCCTCTTGCTGATGCCAACAATGACGGAGTCATCAACAGCCAGGATGTTACCTTGGTTAAGAAGTTCATTGCTGGAAGCAGTGCTACCATGTACTACTTGGACCAGAACGGAGCAGTCAGGTCTGTGCCCTTCCCGCTCACCGGTGTCCTTGGATCCAACTACGGAATCTGTACCGAGTGGACTACCGGAATCGATATGGCCTACATCCTCGGTCTCGAGGACAGGGTCACCTACATCGCAACCAGTGATGTAGTTCCCTCCAAGCTCGACCCCGCCCTCTACCCCAACGTCGGCAAGATGAAGACCTTCGCAATGAGGAACCCCAGCCTTCCCACTCTGTGGGATGACGGAGTCCGCATCCTTCTCGGAGACCACCCAAGGGGATTCGGCAGCTACTCTGAGGAAGCAGCATCACTCGGATTCACCATCGTGAAGCTCCCCCTCAACCGTTACGTCAGCAACGTCGGACCTCTCGACACCCTGATCACGCTCGGTGTCATGTTCGGAGTACAGGACAACACCAAGTCCTTCATCGAGTTCACCGAGAAATCCTACGCGGAGCTCGAGAAGGCCATCAACAAGTCGAAGACGACCGCGGTATCGTATGTCATCCCCTACATCGCACCCGAGTACGAGTCCTTCTGGATCGACGCACACGGAGCAGGAGCCATGACGACCGCAGATGTCAACCTCATCGATTTGCTGCCTATGATCTCCAAGATCACCACCACCGCAGCCGATGGATTCGACGAGGTCACCATAGACATGGCAGTTGCAGCGAACCCCGATGTGTTCATCTCTGCGATGTACGCCTTCGCGACTGACAAGAGCGTCACCGTCGATCAGTACAAGCAGGCGTTCAAGACCTGGATGGAGTACGGATTCGACAAGTCGACAGCAGGAAATAACGACAAGCTATTCGCAGTGCCCTTCGAGGACTGTTCGCTTCCGATCTATGCAACCGCTTACATCCTGGCATCGATGGTCTGGCCTGACAGCTTCAACGCTGAGACCGGATGGAAGCTCCTGCAGGAGTACTACGACAACTTCACTCACTTTGATGGAGAAGTAAAGAACTCCAAGTTCGCGCCTCTCTCCTACAAGGATCTGTGAGTTGATTTTCAACAGATGCCCTTCGGGGCATCTCCCTTTCTATTGGTGATATATTGAGATTCACAAGCAATATCGACGAAGATGACCTGCTCTCAGTAGCGGTCAAGGATTCCGTTGGTGCCTGGACCGATGATGTCACTGATGATACCAAGTTCGCAGACACATACTCGGCTTACGAGAAGTCCATTAGGAACAAGATATGCATCATAGCAGGTCTGGTTGTTGTTGCCTTTTTCGCCGCGATCTACTCGATCCAGAGCGGACCTTTGGTTGGAGATATGCTGGAGACGATCAGCATTCTGTGGCAGGCTCTCATCGGTGCAGCCGATTACGATGATTCCACTGTTCACTGGACCATGTATGCAACGGCACCTGTGCTCGGTTGCCTTTTCGGAGGAGCCGGTCTCGCTATCTGCGGAGCCATCATGCAGAGCGTTCTGCGTAACCCGATGGCCGACCCGTACACCACAGGTATCTCGTCGGGAGCCTCTTTTGGAGCGGCGATAGCAATCGCCTCAGGATCCGTTCTGCTGACCTATCCAGGTCTGACCGTGTTCCTGGCCTTCCTGTTCTCGATGATCCCCGTGGCGGTGATCCTGCTGATCACCAAGATATCGAACGGATCGCCGATCACGATCGTCATGACTGGAATCGGTATCATGTACGTGTTCAACGCCCTGACAAGCATCATACGTCTCGTTGCGGGAGGTACCGCGATGTCGGCATTGGACAACTGGCTGATGGGAGATGCACAGCTGGTTGGGTGGGGAGACCTGCCCTTGATGGTCATTGTGACCGTAGCGGGAATCGCACTCTCCATGTACCTCGCATCTAGGATCAACGTGCTGTCCACAGGCGATGAGAACGCAAAGGCGATGGGAATCAACGCCGATAAGCTCCGTATCATCTGTCTGATCATCACGGCTGTCGTCAGTGCCGGTATCATCAGTTTCACTGGACTCATCGGATTCGTTGGATTGGTCTGTCCTCACATAGTGAGGATGTTCACCGGTGCCGACAACAAGTTCTTGATCCCGGCATCAGCCGCATTCGGATCTGTGCTGATGGTCGTTGCCCACATGATAGGAAAGCTCATCATCGCACCCACTCTGGTGCCTGTTGGAATAATCATGTCCTGCGTAGGAGGTCCAGTGTTCATCTGGCTCGTCATACGCAAGAACTCCTCGGCGTGGTGATATCATGACAACTATTGAGATCAAGAATGTCGATTTCGGATATGACGAGGAGCACATAGTCCTGCATGACATCAACCTGGACATCAGGGAGCCCGGACTCTACTGCGTCATCGGACCCAATGGAGTCGGTAAATCCACATTGGCCAAGTGCGTCAGCAAGATCGTAAACCCTCTCAAGGGAGAGGTCCTGCTGAATGGAAAGAACATAAAGGAGATGTCTCACCGCCAGGTGGCCGAGGTCGTCGGATACGTTCCTGCGTTCTCACAGGATGTCTTCTCTATGTCTGTGGTCGATACGATCATGGTAGGCCGTCACAACCACAGACGCTGGGGATCCAGGAAGAAGGACATGGAAGTCGTCTACAAGGCGATGAAGATCATGCGCATCATGGATCTTGCACAGCGCAAGTTCAACGAACTTTCGGCTGGACAGCACCAGAAGGTATCCATTGCACGCGGACTTGTCCAGGAGACGGAAGTCCTGATCCTCGATGAGCCCACCGCCAACCTGGATGTCAAATTCCAGGTGTACGTCATGGAATTGCTCAGAGGAGTGGCGGAGAAGCTGGGGATCATCATCCTGACCATCTGTCACGATCTGAACGTCACCGCCAAGTACGCGCACAAGGTCATCATGCTGGAGAGGCCGGGTAAGATCTACGCCTTCGGTACCCCCGAAGAGGTTCTTACCGCCGACAACATCGAAAGGGTCTACGGCATCAAGTGCCGTGTGATCGAAGAGGAGCAGTACAGGGTCCCGTTGGTGATCCTGGGCGAACCCATCATGAACGACGCGATCGATGGAATCTGAATCATAAACAGGGTCTTAGGACCCTCCTTTATCTTTTTGTTAAACGAAACAGCGTTGCATGAGTCGTTCCTAGTTGGGAATCTTTATAAACCATACTTTATTACACGCCTAATACAGGTGTTCAAATGGCAGAATTCAAAGCTGTTGTTAACGACAAGAAAACCGGAAAGTCATACAATGTGGCTGTCTCCGGTCACCACGCGAACTCTCTGATCGGTATCACAATCGGAGAGACAGTCGACGGAGTCTTCTTTGGTCTCCCCGAGTACAAGATTAAGATCACCGGTGGATCCGACTCCAACGGCACACCCATGAGGAAGGACCTTCCCGGAAACAAGAGGCTCAGACTCCTGCTCTCCGACGGAAAGGGATTCCACGAGAGGTACGACGGAGAGAGGAAGAGGACCGCAATCCGCGGTAACGCCATCTCCGCAGAGATCGTCCAGATCAACGCCGTCATCGAAGAGTACGGACCCAAGTCCATCGAGGAGTGTCTCAACCCCGAGGCACCCGCGGAGAACTGATGAAAGTACCAAAGCAGCCCGAGATCAACATCGGGATGATCGGTCACGTCGACCACGGTAAGACAACCCTTACCAAGGCCCTTTCGGGAGAGTGGACTGACCGTCACTCGGAGGAGTTGAAGAGAGGAATCTCCATCCGTCTCGGGTACGCAGACGTAGCGTTCTACAAATGTCCTGAATGTCAGGGTGCAGCGGCATACGGCACCACCAAGAAGTGTAAGAACTGCGGTGCCGAGGCCGAGTACCTCAGGGCGGTGTCCTTCGTTGACGCCCCCGGACACGAGACCCTAATGGCGACCATGCTCTCGGGAGCCGCCCTCATGGACGGAGCCCTGCTGCTGGTGGCGGCTAACGAGAAGTGCCCCCAGCCTCAGACGAAAGAGCATCTGATGGCCCTGTCGATCATCGGTATCGACAAGATCATCATCGTCCAGAACAAGATTGACATCGTCACAAGGGAACAGGCCATCGAGAACTACAAGCAGATCAAGGAGTTCGTCAAAGGGACCATAGCGGAGAACGCCCCCATCATCCCCATCTCGGCCAACCGCGGTGTGAACATCGATATGCTCATCGAGGCTATCGAGGAGCACATCGTAGCGAAGGTCAAGAGGAATGCGAAGGCAACCCCGCTCATGCACGTCGCACGTTCATTCGATATCAACTCCCCCGGAACCAAGCCGGAGGACCTCAAGGGAGGAGTACTGGGAGGAACACTCATCCAGGGAACCCTGAAGGTCGGGGACGATATCGAGATCTCCCCCGGAAGGAAGACAGAGGTGGCTGGAAAGGTCGTCTACGAGAGGATCACCGCCAAGGTGACATCGCTCGAGGCGGGCGGCCGTTCCGTCAAGTCGGTGGTTCCCGGAGGACTCATCGCCATCGGAACGGGTCTCGACGCATCCATCACGAAGTCCGACGGATTGACAGGAAGGGTCATCGGTTCACCCGGTGAGCTTCCCGAGGTCGTCCATGACTTCAAGATGAAGACCACTCTGCTTGACCGTGTGGTGGGTTCATCCGCAGAACTGTCTGTGGAGGACATCAAGAGCAATGAGCCCCTGATGCTCAGCGTAGGTACGGCTACCACTGTGGGAGTCGTCAAGAGCGCCAGGAACGGAGCGGCCGAGGTCGTGCTTAAGATCCCGGTGTGCATCCTGCCCGGCCAGAGGGTCGCAATCTCCAGAAGGATCTCCAACAAGTGGAGACTCATCGGTTACGGTATCGTAGATCAGTGAGATCATGCAGACCGTCGTGCTCGACACAAACGCCTTACTCATGCCTTTTGAGATGAAGATGAACCTCGACCTCGCACTGAGGGATCTCCTCGGCGAGGTCAGGATCGTCGTCCCCGGACCGTTGGTCGGGGAATTGAAGCACATGGACCACAAGTACGCGAAAGCGGCCATAGCTTTGGCCCGCAAGTACGAGATCATCCCTACGGAGTACACCGGGGACAACGCAGTGGTTGAGATGGCCGCCAAGACCGGCGGTTACGTCCTTACCAATGACAAGGAGCTGAGGAGAAGGCTCAGGAAGGAAGGGGTGCCGATAATCATGCTCCGTTCCGGAACGCACCTCGTCATCGATTCGTATCTCGGCGAGGAATGATTCATCCCGAGATCTCTTTTCCGAAGTCCGTGATTATCTCCAGAACGTTCCCGACGAGGATGATGTCCATGAGCTCCCTCGCCCTGTCCGTGGATTCCTGGAGTATCCCGATTATACAAAGATCGCTCCCGAACATGTCCCTCATCATCTGAGCATCCTTGTCCGAGTGCGTGGTCACCGCCACCCTGTGCATCCCGTTGTCGTATGCGACGCATACGCCCTCGATCTGATCCACCTTGGCGGTCTCCGGGTCGAGGACGTTGTCCTCTCCCACGATATCGATAATCTGTTTGTCTGGTTCTGTTGATTCCGAGCCTATGATCCTGGGTCCGATCTCCTTCATTATGGAAGGGTCGGTGACGACGGACGTCCCGCTGCCTTCGAGGCAGACTATAGCAACCTCTATCCTCTTCTCCTCAAGGGACTTCGATAGGATCGCAGGGACATCCGTCGGCATCCTGATCACTCGATTACTTCGACCGATACGAGCTTGACAGGTTCAAGAGGCCTGTCCATCCTGTCGGTCTGGACCTTGCTGATCTTGTCGGCGACGTCCATTCCCTCGAGCACGGTTCCGAACACGGGATGTGCCGAAGGTGTCCTGGGGTCCTCCTTGTCGAGGTAGGTGTTGTCGACGACGTTGATGAAGAACTGGCTGCCTCCGCTGTGGGGCCTTCCGGTGTTGGCCATCGAGATGGTTCCCCTGATGTTGGAGTGTCCGGTTCCGAACTCGTCCTCGATGGTGTATCCGGGTCCGCCCATTCCGGTTCCCTGGGGGTCTCCTCCCTGAATCATGAATCCCTCGATGACCCTGTGGAAGATGGTGCCGTCGTAGAAGCCGTCCTTAGAGAGCTTGACGAAGTTGCCTGTGGTGATGGGCATGTCGTCGTGCATTTTGATCTTGATGTCACCCATTGAGGTGTGCATAATCACTGTGGTCATGTGTGGTGGATAGGCTTCATATGAAAAAAACTTGGGTAGCGAAGACTCGATTATATACGCTGAAACCCTCGATAGATACGGTGGGAACATGAAGGTCCTGTTGATCAACGGAAGCCCTCACGAGAAGGGTTGCACATACACATCACTGAAGGAAGTCGCGGATACGCTGGAACAGAACGGCATCTCCACCGAGATCCATTGGATCGGCAAGGGGGACATTCCCGGATGCAGAAGCTGCGGATACTGCAGGTCCAAAGGACGTTGCGTCATCGAGGATGATGTAAACGCCATCGGAGCGAGGATCGATGAATTCGACGGCTTCGTTTTCGGCGCACCGGTCTTCTATTCCGGGCCTGCGGCGCAGATCACCGCATGGATGGACCGTTTCTTCTATTCCTACTCATCGAAGCTGGGAGGCAAGGCTGCAGCATCCGTCGTCAACGCCCGCAGGGGAGGCAACTCAGCATCATTCGAGAGGCTCAACCAGTACTATCTCATCAGCGGGATGATCGTTCCCGGATCCCAGTATTGGAACATGACCCATGGTTTGGCACCGGAGGACGTCTCCAAGGACGGCGAGGGGCTTCAGACCATGAGGGCTCTGGGAAGGAACATGGCATGGATCCTGAAATGCATCGATGCAGGCAAGGAGAAAGGACTATCGTTCCCTGAGCTGGAGCCCAGGATAGCTACCCATTTCGTAATGCCCAAGGAATGAGGTTCACTCCTCGGATTCGCTGCACACGAGCCTGTAGGATTCCGCATTGATCATAGGGATGTTGATCAGGTACAGCAGCCACGATTTCAGCGGCGGCGTGTCCGTGAACGGAGGGGTGTAGAACTTCCTCACAGATGGGAGGAACATGATGATCTCCGCGATGATGATGGGGACCGCCACGAGTTCCGGGCTCATTATGAAGCCTGAATAGATTATACCCTGAAGGTCCAGCACGCTCAGCAGCCAATTCGATATGAAAAGAAGGATAGATGAGCGGACGACCGATCTCCATGACTGAGGTCTTGCCGAGGGCACTCCGAGGATCGCCCTGACCACCAGAACGGACATGCCCAGCATGAACAGGATGGACACGAAGTTGATGATCATCCTCCACACCGTGCTCTCGACAGGGGACACTATCGAAGTGAAGTTGATCAGGTAACGGAAAAGGACCAGGGTTAGCATGAGCTCTCCCACTATTAACACCCTGGGCATCTTCTTGCGCGCCCGGCTCCTGGTCGGTTTAACGTACTCTGACATTTGGGGGGCAAACAGTTTATTAGTAAATACAGTTAGCGGGGCATGGGCAGTCCTAGCGCAGACAAGTTCCTCACCTGCGTTCTCAAGCGTTCCGAGAATGACGCCATCGTACGTGTCGGAGCGCTCATTCTGATAATGCTCGTCGTCCCTGTGATGGCAGTGCTGCTGACCTTGGATGCACTTTGGATCTTCAATACGTATTTCGCCGATCCTACCGAGGTCATAGAGTTGCCCAACTTCATCCTCGACCACATGGACGATTTCGTCGGAGCCCACATGATGGAGTACACCATCGGAACGTTCATACTGTTCTTCCTGATGAAGGCCTTCTACGACCACTGCAAGCGCGACCATATGTGGATGGATGCGCTCATAGGATATGCGGAGGAGAACGGCCGCGATGCCTCCAAACTGAAGAGCATCAAGGAAGAGATGAAGATCGGAAGGGCGGACCGCATCTACAAGGTATATGGGGTATGGTTCGTGTTCGTCGGTCTGTGTTGTGTATTCCAGGCCCTCTTCATCAGCATGAGGGACCTTCAGCCCCACACGGCTGTAGCGGTCATCAACGCGCTGATATTCGTGATGATCGTCCAGCTATCCTATACCACCGGTTTCCTGATCTACTTCATCAACATCTACGACGAGGTCCAGGTCAGGTTCACGGAGGAGTATCAATCGCTGATGTCGGATCTGCTTCCGGATCTGGGGGTCATGGTCGACAACATCAAGGAGATCAAGATGGTCCCGTACATGGTCATCACCATCTTCACCCTGGGGCTGCTGTCCCTGTTCAGCATGTTCTGGGCCGTCCATACCCTTAATATCCACATCAAGAACCAGTGGGATTACGAGGAGAAGCTCATGCGTATAATCGTCAAGAGGGAGAAGGCCATCCGTGTCGAGGTCGTCGAGGACACAGACGACAGCCTCAAGGGATTGGCCAGACGTATGATGAGGTCTTAATCCTCGCGTTTTCCTTTTATCGACAGAAGGATGAACATCCATTCCAGCTCGGCCTTGCTGACGTTCCCGCCGCATGACATGAGGGCGTAGGTGACGCCTTCCCATTTGACCCTGTCGCCGGAATCATTGAACCCGTTCCTCTCATAGAATCTGATCCTGGAGAGCCGCTGATCGTTATTGTCTGCCCTTGGATCGAGAGCCTCCGTGTTGAGGGCGAACCTGCTGCCTGGATGCATCTCCTTGATCATGGAGAGGACGGCCGTGCCATATCCCCGGTTCCTGAGTCCCGGTACGATGGCTAGGTAGTAGATGTATACGAGATTGTGGCGGAATATCCTGTAGAGGATGCCTACCCTGTCGTCACCATCCAGAATGACGCTGAACTCTCCCAGGTCGGTTCCGGACACCTTCATGATGGACTCTATCTTATCCCGTTCCGGCTCAGGGAACGACGAGTAATAGAGGTCTACAGCGAACGTATAGTCCTCGGAATCGGGCTCTACACGTCTCAACGACAGCTGCATGTCAATCGGCAAAATCGGAGAACTCGGATCCCCAGTCCACCCTCTCCCTGAGGCAGTAGGTCCTGGTGCCTATGAACTCCGCGATGCGCTCCCTTACGTCCTCGGTTAGACCCTCGGTGTCCGAGGGATCGAATGAGCGGACTGCGACCAGGAGGTTGCATCCTTTGAGGTTCGATTCCGCGTATTCGGCGGCAGAGCCGTCCGATCCCACCAGGACGAACGGTCTTCCGCTGTTCTCCTTGAAGTAGGAATCGAGGTCGGATCCGGACGATACGAAGACGTTGGTGAGTCCTTCCATGGCATTCCTCAGCATGTCCTCCTCGCGGTCTTCCATCTTGGGACCGATGTAAACGCAATCCATGGATTTGCTGTTGGGCATGCTATCACTCCTCGAAGAGCTTGATACATCTCTCAAGCTCGTCGGGTATCTTTATGTTCTGGGGGCAGACCTCCTCGCACTTACCGCATTTCAGGCAGTCCTGGGCAGGCTTGCTGCCCTGACCCTGGACAAGCCATTGGAGCTGTCCCTTGGAGAATTCCGTCAGACCGTATTGTATGACCTGGTTGGAGGCCTCGAACGTCCCCGAGATGCCTATGTTCGCAGGGCAGACCTTTGCGCAGTAGTTGCATGACGTGCACTGGATTATCGGATATGATTTCAGGGCGGCCGAGGCATCCTCTATGGTCTTCCTCTGTCCGTCGGTGAGTCCTTCGAATCCCTTCATGTAAGAGAGATTGTCCTTCATCTGGTCGACATCCGACATCCCAGACAGGACCGTGAGCACACCTTCCCTGTCAGCGCAGAATCTGACCGCCCATGATGCGCAGCTCCTGTCGGGCTCTGCGGTCTTCAGGATGTCCTCGACTTTCTTCGGGGGCTTGGCCAGCAGACCTCCTTTGACAGGCTCCATGACGATGACCGGCTTGCCGTACTTCCTGGCAAGCTCAAGGTTCTTCCTTGATTGGACGGAGTCGCTCTCCCAGTCAGCATAGTTGATCTGGAGCTGCACGAACTCCATCTCCGGATGTGCCTCGAGCAGGGGCTCCAGCGCATCTGCCGTGGAATGGAACGAGAATCCTATGTGCTTCACCTTCCCCTGTTTCTTCAGGTCGATGACGAAATTCCACATGTCGAAGTCGTCGAAGGGCTTGATCCTGGCGTTGCCGAGGTTATGCAAGAGATAGAAGTCGATGTAGTCGGTGCCCAGGCGTTCGAGGGATGTCTCGAACTGTGCAAGCGCTTCCTCCTTGGTCTTCACCCTCCAGGCGGCGTTCTTCGTCGCAAGGTAGTAGCTGTCGCGGGGATACCTCTCCACCAGGGCCTTCCTCGTGGCCTCCTCGCTGCCAGGATACGCCCACGCTGTGTCGAAGTAGTTGAAACCGGCCTCCATGTAGAGGTCGACCATCTCCTTTACCTGTTCGATATCGATCTCCTCGCCCTTGCGGGGGAGGCGCATGAGTCCGAATCCAAGCTTGCCTATCTTCTCGTCGATCATCTCTGCACCAATGGCTGTTACCGCGGTGCGGATATTAGGTTATCGCGGGGGATTCACAGGTGTTGAGCGTCTTCGTCGAAGTGCTCGATCATGTACGCCACCGTCAAGGCGCACTGATGGGCGATCAACATCCTGAACTCCTCGTATTCCTCCGGACTGTCCCCGTTTGTAGTGTCGGATACAGCTCTGATAATGACGAAGGGGACGTTGCAGAGATAACATACCTGTGCTACAGCACCGCCTTCCATCTCGCAGCAGAGCCCGCCCCATTCAGCGTTCAAAGCGGCCTTCTGCTCGGGTGTGCTGATGAACTGGTCGCCGGTGCAGATCCTGCCCTCCATGACTGTGGCGCCGACGTGTTGCGATATGGCCCATACGGCTTTCTCCCTCAGTGCATCGTCCGCCTTGAAGGTATACAGCCCGGTGTAGGGGATTTCCCCTTTCACGAATCCGATGGGTTCGACGTCGAAATCATGCTGCACGGCATCGACTGAGACGACAAAATCGCCGATGTTCAGCCTGCTGTCCAAGGATCCAGACACGCCTGTGTTGATGACGTGTTTGACGTTGAATTTTGAGATTAGCGTCTGGGCACAGATCCCCGCATTGACCTTCCCCATACCGCATTGCACGACGACGATGTCCTGACCGTAGAGCCTGCCCACGCAGAAGTCCATGCTGGCGATCTCTTCGGTGTAATCGATGTCCATGGCATCTTTAAGAGCGGCCACTTCTTCTTCCATGGCTCCGATGATCCCGATCCTATCGGGTTCGTTCCCGCCGTTGCTGTTCTCGTATACGAAGGCACAGGCCAGCACAGCGATGACTGTCACGGCGATTATTGCGAGGAGTTCCTTGGTCTGCATGGTCCTTTCACCTGTTTAGCATGTTAAATCATGTCTTTAGTTTTATCTTCGGATCATTCCTGATTTTCCGTCTTCTTCGAAGCGTATTCCCTGACGTACAGCACAGTCGCGGCGACGGTGACGAAGGCCGCGATCATCAGCGATACGGTGTAATCCAGGCTAAATCCCTGTCCCGAGTGCATGATGAACGATGTAACCGTCATCGTCATGAAGATGGCCGGCAACGCGGTTATCAGTGAATACATTCTGTTGGCGTTGGTCCTCAGCAGGAACACGGTGGCGGTCCACAGGACTATGCAGGCTAGGGTCTGATTCAACCATGAGAAGTACTGCCAAAGTATGCTGAAGTCCAGAAGGCATAGGCCCACGATGAAGAACGAGAGGATAATCGTCAGGCTGAGGGTGGCCTTCACATTGTCGGAATGGATCTGCCTGTCGTCCTGAATCATCAGTCTTGCGGATCTCATCGCGGTGTCGCCCGATGTTATGGGGCATATGATCACTCCGATGATCGCCAGTATGCCCCCGATCGGTCCAGCTACGCTCATGGAGATCTCGTAGACTACTCCTGCGGATCCTCCAGCTGCGAGAGCATCGGTCAGTCCGCCGGTATCGCCGTAGAACGTGAGTCCGGCGGTGGCCCATATCAACGCTACAACCGACTCGACGCACATCGCTCCGTAGAAGATCATGCGTCCGTCCTTCTCTCTCGTGGTGCACCTGGCGATCATGGGCGATTGGGTGGCATGGAATCCGGATATCGCTCCGCAGGCCACGGTGATAAACATGTCCGGGTAGTACTCGGCACCGGTGGGATGGAGGTTCTCCAGGGTGATCCCGGGGAAGGTGTATCCCTGCACCGCCAGACCGATGATGATGGCCGCGGCCATGACGAGCAGGAGCGTTCCGAACAGGGGGTAGATCTTCCCGATGAGCTTGTCTATGGGGAGGACAGTGGAGGCCATGAAGTAGATCAGGATGACGGCCATCCATATGAACATGGGGACCCCGGTGATGTGGACCAGCAGGTCGCTGGCGCTCCTTGCGAACGTTGCGGAGACCATCACCATGAGGAACACGATGAGGATGAGTATCGGGTATCTGGTCCTCTCTCCCAGGTACCTCTTGATGAGCCCGGTGACGGATGCGCCTCCGTTGCGCATCGACATCATGCCGGTCATGTAGTCGTGAACCGCGCCTCCGAAGATCGTTCCGAAGATGATCCAAAGGAAGACGATGGGCCCCCATTTGGCTCCCATCAGGGCACCGAATATGGGTCCAGTACCGGCGATGTTCAGGAATTGTATGAGGAGGTTCTTGTGCCTCTTCATCGGGACATAGTCGATCCCGTCCCTCATGGATATCGCCGGAGGCGGTTCCTTGTAAGGGAGGATCGCTTTCTCGGCCAGCCTGCTGTAGAAGAGGTAACCCGAAAGAAGGGCGGCTATTCCGAGGATCAGAACCAACATCGGAGAGTGTCATCTCTGAGTCGCTTAAAATCGTGTTGATGTCGGGACGACATAATAGGACAATCTAGCAGAACGGACAGCTTACCAGCTGTTCAGGTATTTGATTTAAAGTAGGAACAAGTATCCTCCAATATGAAATCATCATACATAGCGCTGATAGTCGTTGTGGTGTTGATTCTTGTAGGGATGGGAGCCTACTTCGCATACTCTGCAGAGAACCCTGACGACGTTCGTACAGATTTGAAAGTTGGAGACAGCACGACAGTGGAAATCTACTATTCTGGTGAGGTCACGAAGACCCACGAAGCAGATATCACAGACATACTGGATTCTTACCTATACGCAAACCCGGCCTCCGAAGGCGAGATCACCGGAACAGACACCGTGGAATACAAAGGAACGTTGATCGCATGTGACCTTTACGAGGCTGTGGTGAACGGTTTCCAGTACAAGGCATGGGTGGAGCCCGTGTCCGGCATCGTATACCTGTGGGAGATGTTGGATGAGGACACTCCTATAATTCAGCAGCTCCTTGACACAAACTTCGACCTTACGAAGACGATCGAGGAGCAGACAGTGGCCGACGGTTCGTTCATCAAGTATCATATCGATGATATCATCGGAGCAACAGACCGTACATACACCGTTTCCGAGATAACCGAGGATTCATGCAAGATCACCTCTACGTACTACGTAGAGGCGGACATCGAGAGTGTTTACACGATCGAGTCCATTGACGGAGACACTCTTACCATGACCGACGGCACCACCATGACGCAGGCCGCCTTTATCGCACTGGTTTCCCACTTCGCTTATGAGAAGAACCTCAGGGATTCTGGTTTCAAACCAGTATACGGAGAGAAGCATACAGCGGAGATCGAGACCGCATTCGGCACCAAAGAGGTCACCGTTCAGGACGTCGAATGCACGTATGAGTCTGGTGTGAAGTCAACCATCACGATGTACTACGACGACAAAGGCATCATCTATAAGCTGGAGGAGGAGAGTGAAGGATCGCCCATCATCACCACCGACCTCAAAGCATCGACTTTGATCGAGGCCTGAAATTCTTTTCAACGGCCCCTGCGGGGGCCATAAAGTTTCCAAAACCCATTTTTGTTTGTGAAATAGAATTTATGTACTCATAAACTGAACTTCATATGGATCGTTCCTTCTCTATGGCAACAGGGGCAGCCATCAGCGATCTTGAATCCCATATTGCGGAACAATTCTGTCAGCGTTCCGTTTCTATCGATGGAATGGATCGTCACGGAATCCTTTCCCTGAAAGATGGCCATTGCCACTATCGATTTCAGCATGGGCTCGATGGTGTCCTCATTATCAGGAAATGTATGGATCATGTTGATCCTGAACGATGGGTCCTTGTCGAACATCACGATCCCCACAGGAGCCCCATCCTTCACCGCCAGCACAGATGCAGACCCTTTGCTGTTGAATCTCATATCCGTATGATTGTCGGCTTTCGAAAAATCATCTAACAGACCATCCACCCAATCAGGATGATTCCCGCCTTCGAATACCTTGATCATTCGCCCACCGTAACAACAGAACGAAGTGGATTAATCTCTTTTTAAGCATAAGCGCTGTGGAATCCGTTATTTTTACCATTGAGCAAAATTGTAAAATTATAATTCATCTTAACTATTTTGTTGGTAGAGTCTTCCATGCCGAAAATCGGGAACACCAAAGAGATCCTGGCCGATTCCCTCTGCAATCTGGCCGAAACCAAACCGGTGAACGACATCACCGTTCTGGACATCGTGAGCAATTGCGGTCTGACGGCCCCCACATTCTACAACCATTTCAGGAACAAGTACGATCTGATCGTTTGGTATTATACGAGGCTATGGAGCAGCGTATTGGACAAGACCGGTAAGGAAGGATATGTGTGGCGCGATGCCGTTCATGACGGTTTGAGGATGTAGGCCGAGAACCGGAAGGTCATGATCAATCTTCTCGACTACACGGACGGGAAAAAAAGCATAGTAGAGCGCATGAAGGAGGTCAATGTAGAGTTGACACTTTCAGAGATACGGAAGAACACTTCCAAGGACCAGACCCTGCCCCCGGACACAGACGAACTGGTCAGGTTCTACTGTTACGGGACGTTCGAATATGTGCATTATATGCTGAAGCGTGACGATTTCGATCCTGATCATGTCGCGGATATCTGCGAGTACGGGCTCCCATACGTCCTGAGATTGTTCCTTTACAATTAACTTTACAAAATATAGAATATGTATAATAAATGGGCCTGATTACGATATTCTTTAAATAAGCTCCAAATGACTTTTGTGCAAATCAAGGAGTTTTTTTCAATGTCCGATAAAGAGAAGTTGATATCTGATATGCAGTTCATTGTGACCCATCTTTCCCAGCAGGCAGATGGACACGCCATCCAGTCGAGGATATTCGCATCCATGGGCCTTGCGAAACTGGAAGCAAAGTACGCAGAGCATGCGGAGGAGGAGAGGGGCTATGTCATCCAGCTTGTGGACCGCATCCTCGACCTCGGAGGAGATGTCAAGCTGGAAGCGAAGCCCGCGGCACCTATGACTAAGGATCCCGTCGAGTGGGTGAAGTACGATCTGAAAGTATCCATCGACGGACTCAACCTTCTAAAGAAGATGCTGGACGAGGCCAAGGACGATTACACGACCTTCGACATCCTCAAAGACTACTACAAGGATGAGGAAGAGGACATGTATTGGGGAGAGCAGCAGCTCGAGCTGATAGAATGCATCGGGGTTCAGAACTGGATCCTCCAGCAGATCTGAGGTGGGATCATGGGAGATCGCGAGATAATACTCGAAGCCATGAAGAAGGCAGGCGAACCCCTCAACGCAGGAAAGGTCGCCGAACTGACCGGCCTCGACAGGAAGGCGGTCGACAAGGCCTTCGCAGAGATGAAGAAGGACGGGACCATCGTTTCACCGGTCAGGTGCAAATGGGAACCTGCCAAGAAGTGAAGGATATCGATGTTCGTCAAGGCAGTGAAGCTATATGAGAAGGGCTTCATGACACAGCCCTTCGCCATGGGCGGAGAGGACGGGATGGAGGCATTCGATGCCTCCGTCAGGTACAGGTCGTCACTTCAGAACTATCTGATCGATACGGGAGACGAGGTCATACTCGTCGATACCGGAATGCCCCTGGAGACACCGGACGCGGTCCCTGATGAGAACACCATAATCTACATGGGTTCGCGCATCAAGGATTACGTATCCGCACTGAAGGATATCGGATATGAGCCGGAGCAGGTCACGCGCATACTTATCACACACAAGCATGACGATCACTCCGGTGAGATCAGGAGCTTCCCCAACGCAAAGGTGTATATCGCCCCTGAGGACGCCGATGCGCTGGGCCTCCAGGGGGACAACATCATCCGTGTGGACTACGATGACGGCCCGTACCATAACTTCCCCGCATGCAAGAAGATCACAGACGGGGTCTACTTCGTGGAGGCCAAGGGCCATACCAAAGGCAACAGCATCGTCATCGTCGAGGACGGTGACGAGTACTACATGATCCATGGCGACATAACTTACACCGACGAGGCCCTCTACGCCAACAAGCTGTCGGTGGTGTTCGAGGATCTGGAGGCCTCAAGGAGGACCTTGGACAACGTGGTGGAGTTCATTAGCAACAATAAGACCATCTACCTGTCCACCCACACCCCTCTCGGCCCTGAGAATCTGGAGAACCACTACGTGATCGATCTGGCCAACCCGCCCGAGACCATACCCGTTGGGGAAATCGTGATCAAGACGGCCACCGGGAAGTACATCTGCACCGTATGCGGTTATGTGTACGATCCCGCGGTCGGCGACCCCAGCAGGGACATCCCTCCCGGAACGCCGTTCGAGGATCTTCCAGATGATTGGCGCTGTCCGAGATGCAAGGCCGTTAAAACGAAATTCAACAAAGCATGAGGGGGACTCGGGCCGCTCGGGTGGCCTTTCCCCTTCGGATTTTTATCAGAAAAAGGTAAACTTCAACTTCATTTTCTTATCGAATGAGAGATTTCATCGATGTAATAGATTTTCTCGAGAAAATCTGGATGAAGAAGTGGCGGGCCTGAAGGGATATGAAACCTGCCCGTTCCAGATACCTTCTTGAAAAAGTCTATCAAGCCCGATTTTGGCTTGAATAGGACGTTTCGAGTCCCTGGCGAAAACTTATTTGACATCGATTCCAAAATCACTCGAACCCTTAGAGGGACGTCCGAAGATCACCCTTTCTGATGTCCTCAGGAACATCCCTGTCATCAAGCGCCGTGCGAAGGAGTCCGGCTGTTGGCCCTTCGACACTGATGAATTTATAATCAAGCTGCTCAAAGGGGAAATGTCATTGGACGATCCTCTCCTTCAGGCGATACTTCTTGATTGGATTGAGAGTGAGGACTATAACAAATTTCTTAATCTCGAGACAGGCGAGTTCATATACGCCAAATCCGCCAAGAGGGGCAATGTGGTTTATGCGACGAGGAAGACCAAGAAGAGGGATGCCCTGAAGAATGCCATAGAGGGCAAGGTCTTCGATTACCCTGTCAAGGGATTCCGCAACAGGAGGATGACGAGGCTACTGCTATGTACGGTCAACTTCGATAGATCCCTGTTCACCTGCGAGGAGGCCTGGGCGGCTCTACGTTCCACCCCCATCGAAGGCCTCGACTACACATACAACGTCATAAACAAATTGAACGCCAACATCAGCAAGATTTTCGGCAAGCATGGTACGCTGACCTCGAAAGAGGCGCAGTCATCAGGCTATCCGGCACCGCATCTGATCTTCATCCTCGATGAACCCGTCATGGTGCAGCGTCATGTGGGGAGGGACGGGAAGGTCTCCTGGAGGATCTGCGACCAGAGGATACTGGACAGGATCGGCAAAGGGCCCCTTATGAGGAAGCTCAGCAAGACGGATTATCGCAAGGCCATCCAGATGAACCCTGTGTGGAAGCACGGTTTCATCGATTTCGAGGGAATAGCCTCCGAGGAAGGGTCCAGATCAGGAAGGGATGCGATAACGTATCCGTTCAAGTATCTGGTCAAGTGCCTCACGCAGGACGGTTCCCATTCTATCAGGGATATACCGGACATCAATTCCGTGAAGGACAAGGACATGCGCACCATACTCTTCACGCATCTCGGTAACAAATGCTTCAGGACCAGGGATGTGTCGTTCGGCAAGGGTTTCAAGGACCGTATCGGCATGCTCCCGGAGGAGAAGCCCGACGAACCCAGCCAATGGAAGCGCATCAGGACCCTGACGGGCTACGAATACGATTTCATCAAGGCCGTCGAAGAACAGAGGGCGATCATCAAGCTTAGGTGCACCATCAGGTAGCAGAACGGTGCCCCCGCACGACAGGAGGTCGCATGAGCGGGTATCCGTTCTCGGACGGCATCGACGATTACGTCGGATCATTGAATGCGACGGAAGCATCCAAGGATTCCGCCAGACGTCGCCTCGGCAATATCGGGAGGGTGTTCCATCAGCTGAAGACGGAGCACAAGATCCCCTCGGACAACCCTTCCAGGATATCCGTGGACGGTGTCAGGGCATTCATCGAAAGACGCAGATCCGATGGAGTGTCGGCCAGCACTGTCAGGAGGGACCTCCAGTATCTCGACGGTTATCTAGCCTTCCACGACAACGATGCAGCGGAGATAATCCTCACGGAGGAGTCGGATCGTTCCAAGGATTCATCGAAAGCGGCATTGGACAGGATCCTCAGGATCATCTCTGGACCCGACAAGCTTCCCAACGACCTGCTCAGAGCCTTCTCTTTCGTGATACTAGTCATAGTCCTCGGTACGACCCCCGACCGTATCCGCAGATCTGTTCTGGTCCATGGTCTGGCCAGCCAGAGCATCATGGATTACAATCTGGAATTCATAGGCGCTGACAACATATTGCATAACATCAAGCTGGATTTCAGGAGATTGCCTATAATCGAGAGATACCTCAAGGATCTGGTCTACAGGAATCAGCTGACAACAAGAACACCTATGTTCCCTTCCAAGGATCCTCTTTTCAGATTCATAGGTCCAGATGATATGCACAGGCTCAAACAGATAGTCCAGAAACATATCGGTATAGAATTCGATTATCGCATCTGTCAGCGTCTGTTCAGGGAGAGGGAGTCATCCGACGATCCGGAGTACCATGAACAATCTCTGGGGAACCATGTGCCCGACATCCACTACTCCTATCCTAAGAAAGGGGTACTCGGAAGGATCAGGGGCATCTTTTGATTCCCGTTCGCACACGGTTAGTATCATCTTAATCGGTAGCCGCGCCCAGCGCACCCTGCTCGACGGCCCTCGGGCCGTGAGCGGGGGCGCGGGCCAGCCGTAAGGGTGGTTCTGATGAATATGTAAAATGGAGGGTCGGGCGCCGTAGGCCCTGCCGAGGCGCCGGCCCGACCCGGGACGAATCACGCGAGCGAAGCGAAGCGGGATTCGGACCACGACTTGATAGAGATAACCTGAGTTAAAACCTGACTATGGCCTCTGACAACGAAATGAAAGATAAAATGAAAAGAAAGTCGTCTATCTCTGATCCCAATTATCACCAATCAGTTGCGAGAGAATTGTTCAATTCGCCATCCTTTTGAATCCGATATCCACACCATATTTTTCTTTCAATACCCATCTGAGGCCTGTGTTTATCATGCCGTTAGACATATTGTTTGCATCCTCCAGAGTTATGATGTTGCTGGCTAGACAGTTCAAGAACATATGTACAAGGCCTGATATAATAACGGACAGGGTCTCTGTGGTCTGCGTACTGGGCTCATCCATATCTATCTGAAGGTCATTGAACAGCATATTCTCGATATAGGAACGATATCTCAAAGAGAACTCTGGATCCTTATATTCCATGACCAATGGAATCAGATATCTTTCATTCTCAATGAACAGCTCCTGGAAGCGCGGTATGAACGATTGGAAATCACGATTCTCATTGTTACTGGTCTCGAATAGGTCGCGGATTAGATCCATCTGTTTTTGTTTTATGGAGTCCAGAACCTCATCGATGTAATTGTAGTAATAGTAGAATGTGGAGCGTGTGATGCCTGCATTTCTGCAGACGTCTTCTACGGTCACTCTCTTTTTCTCCTCCGAGGTGTAGAGCTCCCAGAACGATTCCTGAATGCTCACCATTGTTCTGTTCCTTGCCGCTTCGTAGATTCCCATTTGTTATTCTCCAATTTCTTACATAATGATTGATTTCGTAGTATTTTATTTAAACTGAATGATATTATATTAAATATTAAACAAAAAATTGAATTCCGAGGTCATAAAAATGGCACTTAAGAATCTATTTGGAACGGATTCCCCTTCATCGGCTTGCGGCAGTGCATGCGGTTCAGGGGACAAGAAGAGATCCTCTGCGTGCGGAAGTGCTTGTGGCTCGGGCGACAAGAAGAGATCTTCCGCCTGTGGCAGCGCATGCGGTTCAGGGGACAAGAAATGAATTAAACGGCCCTCTGAATATGGGGGCCACTTTCCGATATCATGGATTATTTCGCTTTCCAATTGCACATCACCGAAGCCTGTGATCAGCGTTGCAAACATTGCTATATCTACGCTCTAGGCAGCCATGCTGAATTCAGGGAGATGTCTCTGAAGGATATGAGGACGGTGCTGGATAATATCAAAGAGTTCTGCAGGAAGGCCAACCGCCTTCCCTACCTGTATATAACCGGCGGAGATCCGATACTCCACCCCGATTTCTGGTCATTGGCGGAAATTCTGAGGTCCGAAGAGATTCGCTTTGCGATATTGGGCAACCCGTTCCATCTGACCGAGGATGTATGCAGGAGACTGAAAGATTGCGGTTGTTGCAAGTATCAGCTCTCCCTCGATGGTTTGAAAGAGACACATGATGAAATCAGACAGCCCGGCTCATATGATTCCACGATGGATGCAATACCGCTTCTGAAGAGAGCGGGGATAGATGTCGCCATCATGACCACGGTCTCCAAATGGAATGTGAAAGAGATCCCTGAACTCATCGATGAGGTTGTAAAGAACAAGGCCGACATCTTTGCCTTTGCCCGCTACTGTCCTTCGTTGATGGATAGGGATACAACTTGCGATCCCTTGGAATACCGGGATATGATGGATAAGTGCTGGAAGAAGTTCGAGCAGTACAAGGATTCGGATACATATTTCAATCTGAAGGATCACCTCTGGACCTTGTACAGGTATGAAATCGGGGATTTCGATCCCAAAGAGTTCCCTGATGACGAATATGTCTATGACGGATGCAACTGCGGCAATTCCCACCTCACCATCCTGTCCGATGGTGCCGTATATGCATGCAGGAGGATGGAGAGCAAGGTTGGTAACGCATTGACAGATGACCTATATGATCTGTTCACTGGACCCAAAATGGATGTATACAGAGTGTATGAGAATTTTGAGAAATGCTCCAAGTGCGAGTTACTCCGTTTCTGCAGAGGCTGTCCGGCCGTTGCCAAGGGATATCATGGGAACATGTATGCGGCCGATCCCCAATGCTGGAAGGTGATTCGGATCGATGAGGGCAGTTAAGATAGACAGGATAACCCCGGCTGACGATGTGTCGCTGACGGAAGTTCCGATACCTTCTGTACGTTCGGGATGGGTTCTGGTCAAGGTCAAGGCTTTCGGGATGAACCATTCCGAGAAGATCCTGAGATTGGGGGAGATCGAAGCCGATTACATTTCCAGACCTGTGATCCCTGGTATCGAGTGCGTAGGCGAGGTAGAGGATCCTTCTGATACCGCTCTGAAGAAAGGGGACAAGGTCATCGCGATGATGGGCGGAATGGGACGCAACTTCGATGGCAGCTATGCAGAGTATGCATTGCTCCCGATACACCACATCTTCAAAGTGGAGACGGACCTTCCGTGGGACGAATTAGCTTCTATCCCCGAAACATATCTTACCGCATGGGGATCTTTGTTCGATTGTCTGCAGCTGAAGAAAGGAGAGACCTTACTGATCCGCGGAGCGACCTGCGCTTTAGGATACGCAGCAATCGATATTGCGAAAGCATTGGGGTGCAAGATCATAGGGACGACCCATCGTGAAAGCAAACTCGGGCTTCTGAAAGGAATCGACGAAGCGGTCCTAGATGACGGAGATCTGTCTGGTAAAGGCCTGATGGTTGACAAGGTCTTGGACCTTGTGGGCCCCAAGAGTATTCTGGACTCATTACGTACGGTGAAGAAGGGGGGCATTGTCTGCGATACGGGAATTCTCGGTGGTGTTTTCGAAATGAACGGTTTTGATCCCATCAAAGATATCCCCAACGGGGTTTATCTCACCGGGTATTTCAGCAACTATCCCGCCCAGGATATGGTGGATAGTATCTTCCGGTTCATTCGTGATTACGATCTTCACCCGACATACGCGGCGCGTTTTGATTTTGAGGATATCCGTGATGCCTGCAAAACATTGGACGAGGGCAGAACGAACGGAAAGATCGTCGTCGTCGTGAAATGATCGAAGCTTGTCGTATAGCTGATGTCGGATAATCATCTTCCAGTGCTTTCTGAAGTCATTATCGGAGGCCGTTAATGAGGGTCAGAGTATGCACCTTTCTACCGCGATTCGACCATACGATGTCAAGAAAAACTTTCGACCCGTTGTTCAGCCGTTGATATGACAGTATGCATCGTTCTGAATCGGCGGAATGAGGTTTCTTGTATGCGTTCAGGTGCGCCTGAGTTTCTGGACTTATCGGATTCTCCTCCATATACCTGTCAGCGCTGTCGAAGACCTCGTCCAAGGTCATGTCGTCATGGGGCATGCTTTCGTCGCGACCACTCAGGGCGAGTACGAGGACAAGGATCTGCATGTGGCGTCCCGTGATATGCAGAAGTATTGGGATGAGAAGGAGGCTGCAGAGTGAGCCTTTTGCACTCGAACCTTACCATAGGTTCGGGTGCGATATCACTCGACATAGAGCGCGAGGGTATAGAAATCTCTGAATCAATAGAATTTTCCGAGTAGATCTGGGTAGACAAGTGGCGGGCCTGAAGGGATTCGAACCCTTGGCACCTCGATTAAGAGTCGAGTGCTCCACCTAGCTGAGCTACAGGCCCACTGAGTGAATCCACGTTAGAGACTTCTCATAAATAAAGGTGTCTGTCTGCCGGCACGCATTCTGTCGATGATGAATCGGGTTCAGGATTCCTGAGCCCTCTTCCGCTTCCTGATCTCCAGCAGTTCCGGTATCAATGTGGATCCGAGGATCACCGCGGCACCGATCCACCCTATCAATCCGAGATTCTCTCCGAGGATCACGACGCTCAGCAGGACTCCCAGGATGGGTTCGATGTATCCGAGTACTACGGCGCTCGGGGCATCCAGGTAGGCCAGCGATCCGAAGTATAGTGTGAAGGCTATCGCCGTCTGCAGCACTCCGAGGAGGATCACAAGGCCGACGGACATCGCATCGAAGTTCAGGGACCCGAAGTCCACGGTCACTGTGCAGTATATCAGGATGATGATCGCCGCCGTGAGGAGCTGGATGAAGGTCCTGTCGTAGGACCCTATGCTCTTCAGCTTCTTGTTCAGGATCACCATCGCCGTGTAGAACACCGCTGCGAGCACTCCGCAAATGATTCCGTACGAATCGGTTCCGAGGGTACCGTTCTCCAGGATCCCGGAGACCAGCACAAGGCCGAACAGCGCCAGCAGGGCGCATCCGAGTTTCGCCAGGGTGAGCCTCTGTTTCAGGAAGATCGGGGTCACCAGTATGACCAAGGCCGGGGTGAGGTAGTTGCACACCGTCGCGACGGATATCTCTATGGACTTGTAAGCCTCGAAGAGGAACAGCCAGTTCAATCCCAGGCATATTCCCGAGCAGATGAGCGTGAACGCGTTCCCGAAGATGTCCTCCTTGGACAGACGGGACCCTGTCAGATAGACGATGATCAGAAGGGCGATCGAACCGAACACGCCGCGTCCGAGGACGATGACGCTGGCAGGCAGGTCTATGAAGTGCGTGATCACTCCGATGGTACCGAAAATAGACATCGCCAATATCATCATGGCCTTGGCATTGGATGCGCTGACGATGTCCTTCATGTCCTTCGGCATCTTCTCCTAGTTTATATACCGAACTCTTTTTCTCTTCGATTCGCGATACCTCATGCATGTTCGATTGGTTCAAACGCAAGAAGAAGACCGATAAGCCCAAGGCCGCGGAACCCAAGCCTGAGGAGCCCAAGGCCGAGAAGAGACCCGTCGAAGCACCGGTTATCATAAACCCGGCACCCGCCGAGGAACCCAAAGCCGAGGAACCCAAGGCAGAGGAGAAGCCCAAAACGGAAACAGTTAATGAAGAGTCTGCCGATGAGACCAGCGAGAAGGGCTACGGAGCCTATTTCGTCTCACCTCATCCCGACGGCGGATGGCAGGTCAAGAAGGCCAAGGCCAAGAGGGCCCTGAAGAGGTTCGACACCAAGGCGGAGGCGGAGAAGTACGCCAAGCAGGTGGCCGAGAACCAGGGGACCAATGTCGTAAGGCAGAAGAAGGACGGCAAAATCCAGAAGAAACACTGAAGGGGCCAGCAGGCCCCCTTCAGACCTTTGCTAAGAACGTTTATATCATCCTCGTAGGATTAGGATATCGATGACAAAGCTCAAGGTTAGGGATTTGATGACGACGGAGGTCCTTACGCTCCATCCCGAGGACACGATCAAGATGGCCGCCAAGAGGCTGGCGTTGGACAATGTATCGGGAGCTCCCATCGTGGACAACAAGAACCACCTTTTGGGATTCGTCAGCGAGAACGATATCCTGCATGTCATCATGAATTATCAGACCAAGCTTGAGAAGCACAACCTGTCCGACCGTCTTCTGGACTATTCGATGGACTCGGTCCTTCAGCCGGACGACAACCTCAAGCAGGCTTCCGAGGAGATCTCCAACATCGAGATGTCCCAGATCATGGTCCGCTCGGTCATGACGACCTCTCCCGACGCAGCCATCATCGAGGTGCTCAGCGTCATGCTCAAGATGGGAATCAACCGCATCCCCGTCGTTGAGAAGGGCATCCTGGTGGGAATCATCTCCAGAGGCGACATCATCTTCTCGCTCTACAAGAGAAAGGCCTGATCCATGCAGGTCCACGTGCTTGCCAGCGGAAGCGACGGTAATTGCACCATTATCGAGAATGACGGCGAAGCCATAATGATCGACGCCGGCATCAGCTGCAGGAGGATCCTGTCCTTGATGGACCGTGCCGGGGTCGACAAGGAAATCGTCAAGGCCATTCTCATAACCCACGAGCATTCCGACCATGTTTCCGGCGCAGGAGCGACAGCTAGGAAGCTGGACATCCCCATAGTGGCGAACAACGCTACCTTCGACGCTTCCAATCTGGGCAGCGTTCAGCATTGGCTTTACAAATCCAACGAGTACATCGACATCGGGCAGTTCCATGTCACTCCCCTGCCGACATCGCACAACGCTGTCGAGCCCAACTGCTATTTCACCGAGGTGGACGACGACAAGAAGGTGCTGGTCGCAACCGATACGGGAAAGTTCTCCTTCCAGATCGAGCATGCTCTGTCCCTTGCGGATATCGCTGTCATAGAGGCGAATTATGACAAGGACATGCTGGTCAACGGACCTTACCCTCCGAGCCTCAAAAGCCTCATCGGAAGCGACCACGGCCACATGAACAATCTGGATACGGCCAGGGCGATCAAGAAGACCATGAAGGATGACAGCAGCAGGCAGATATTCCTGGCCCATCTCAGCAAGACCAACAACACCCCGGACACCGCCAGACAGTCCGTTTCGGATTACACCGGAATAAAGAGGTACAAGATAGACTGCCTTGAATTCCCCGGCGATACGCGCACCCTCAAAGTTCGGGAGCGATCGCGACAGCCTTGTTCGATTTTATCAGGATCTCGGCCATCGTAGCAGGCAAGGTGACGACATCCTCTTTGTGGAGCTCGTAATCCCTGTCGATCCCTGCGAAAGGCGGGAGGTCCTCCAATACACGGAGCAGGATGGTCTCTCCTTTCGGGATGACCGCCTCAGGCTCGGGATCGGATTCGGTGGTCTGAGGGGATATCGGATCCGGTTCGGGCACATCGTCGAAGGATTCTTCGACAACGGGCTCGTCGAACTGCTCCTCCATGGGGTCGTCGAAGGTCTCATCGACAGCCGGGAACTCGTTCTCCACCCCTGTCGCCATCGATTCCGAGGGATCGGGCATCGGCTCGGGCTCCCTGATGGGGACCTCCGGCGCCGGCGTGCGGACAGGTTCATCGATGAGGGTGTTGACGGTCTTCTTCCCCCTGTACTGGTTCACGAGATCCAGCTGCACCTCGGAAAGTTTGACGACCTGAGCATAGTACTCCCTCTCCTCGGGTGTGAAAGCAGACAATTCCTCGTTGCCGCCGTCCGCGGAGTTCACTGCACGGCTGCAGATCTTCTTCGCCCTGACGGTCGAGATGACCTTGACCAGGGTCTCCGCATTCTTCCTGCGCAGATTGGCGCCCTCGCACATGACCGAGTCCGGATCCTTCGCGATCTCACGGTCATACTCCTTGCGCAGCCAGATAAGAAGATCGGCCATGGCCTTGTAAAGGTCCTGTCTGCAAGGGGTCAGCGATTTGCCCTTCAGCTCCTCACGGTGAATCTGCGTGAGCTCATCGAAGGTCATCGGCTGCATTACGGGGCACATCGCATCTCTATAACCGAGCTATCTAATTAATGTTCGTTGATACGGTAACGATGAAGGTCGAAGATGTCTCGAGGGACAAAGGCGACAGGCTAGAAGTGGACATTTTAGTGTCACCCCGCTCCAACAGATCCGGCCTTGAGGGATTCGACGAGTGGAGGAAGAGGGCCATCCTGAGGGTGAAGTCACCTCCTCTGGACGGTCGGGCGAACAAGGAGGTGGAGTCATATTTCAAGGACCTCACCGGATGCAGATCGACCGTGACAGCCGGTATGACCAGCCATCAGAAGACCGTGACGATCTTCGGAGACCCGGCAGCCATAATGAAGATCCTGGAGAAATCCTTCGATGAATGACGGGGAGCGCCTGGAAGGCATAGCCGAGGTCATCGAGAGGCTGAAGGAAATGTCCTCTGACCATGTGATCCTGGTGGAGGGCAACAAGGACGTGGCCGCGTTGAAGAACGTCGGTGTGGAGGGTGACATATTCTGTGTCCAGAGCGGTGGCGGCCCCGTCAAGGCCGCAGAGTACGCCTGGAGGTCCGGCAAGCCAGCCATAATCCTCACCGATTGGGATAGGAGGGGCGGAAATCTGGCCAGTCTCCTGAGGGACAACCTTGCATCTTTGGGTGTCCCCTACGATGATGCCATCCGTTCCGACATGGCCTTCTTCACCCGTGCATACTCCAAGGACGTGGAATCCCTGGATTCGGTCATCGAACTGCTGGAATCCCATCAGCGGGCATCCCTGTGAAACGTGCAGTTATTACCGAGTAACGCCATCCGTGGAAGGATGAAGGGAGCTTTCATAGTCTTCGAAGGGGCGGACGGCGCAGGCAAGTCGTCGCTTTGCAAAAGGGTCGCCGAATGGCTTACGGCCAAGGGCAGGGACGTCGTCCTCACCGCGGAGCCCACCCATGAAGGCATCGGCGCGTTCATTCGCAGCGGCAATGCCGGCGGAATATCTCAGAGGACCGAGGCGCTGCTGTTCGTGGCCGACCGCAACGACCACACAGAGAAGATCATGAGGATGGTGGAAGAGGGGAAGATCGTCCTTTCGGACAGGTACTTCGCATCCACCGTCGCATATCAGTCCGCTCGCCTTGACGGCGACGCATCCGACAGGGATTGGCTCATCGACATCAACAGACAGTTCATAGACAGGCCAGACGCAACAATCCTGCTGGACATCGATCCTGAAGTGGGGTTGAGCCGCGTAGGGGACCGCGGGGAGGAGATCAGCAAGTTCGAGAGGATGGATTTCCAGAAACAGGTCCGCGAGAACTATCTGCGTTTGGCGAAAGAATTCGGATTCAACATCGTTGATGCATCCCGTTCCAGGGATGAGGTTTATATGGACACCATAGCGATATTGGAAGAGGTGATTGAATGACGCATCCTTCGGAGGAGATATACTGCGAGAAGAGCGAGCAGCTCGACGGCAAGAGGATAATCATGGGCATCACCGGCAGCATCGCTGCCGTGGAGTGCTTCTCGACGATCAGGGAGTTCATCAGGCACGGAGCCGAGGTGATCCCCGTCATGAGCGAGGAGGCCCAGAAGATCGTCACAAAGGAATCCCTCCAGTTCGCATCCGGATACGAGCCGATAACCGATCTAAGCGGAATGGCGGAGCATGTAACCCTCATGGGCGACAGGAAGGATGCCGATCTGCTTTTGATATATCCTGCAACGGCCAACACGATCTCGAAGATCGCGAACGGGATAGACGATACCCCAGTCACCTCTATGGCATCGGTTGCGTTGGGAACCGGTATCCCCATAGCAATCGCTCCTGCGATGCATCAGGCCATGTACGACAACCCTGCAGTGAGGTCCAACCTCGATAAGCTGGGAGCCTGGGGTGTGGAGTTCATCGGCCCCCGTCTCGACGGAGTCAGGGCCAAGGTAGCGACGCCCGAGCAGGTCGTAGCATGCACTTCCGCCATACTCTCGGACCACCCGTTGAAGGGCAAGAAGGTCCTGGTGATCGGAGGCCGCAGCGAGGAACCCATCGATTCGATGAGGCTCATCACTAACCATTCCACCGGTCTGATGGCAGTATGTCTGGCACAGGCTGCGTTCAACAAGGGCGCCAAGGTCGATCTCTGGATGGGAGGATGCAGTGTGAGCCTTCCCGAGTACATAGAGACCAGAAGATTCGAGAGCGTCAAGGATCTAGTCGAGATGGTCGATGACATCGACCACGACATCGTAATCGTCCCTGCCGCATTGGCGGACTTCACCCCGTCGGAACAGGCGGAGGGCAAGATCCCCAGCGAGCTGGCGTTCGATCTGAAGTTGGAGTCCGTATCCAAGGTACTCCCGCTGATCAGGAAGAGATGCCCCACCGTCATCGGCTTCAAGGCAGAATCCGGAGTCGACCGCAAGGAGCTCATAGAGAGGGCCCGCGACCGTCTGGTGAAGTACGACCTCTACGCCGTGGTGGCGAACGATATCGTCGCTGCCGGAAAGGAATCCTCGTCGGTCATACTGGTGAGGGAGGACTTCACCGAGGACATCTCGGGCACCAAGCTGCAGATCTCAGAATCAATACTCGACCAGTGCTTCGGTGACCTATGAAGGCGGAGGCCTTCGTACCCGGGCACATATCGTGCGTGTTCAGGCCGGTCAGGGCACCCGATGTGATGGAGACGGGATCGTTAGGTTATGGCATCCGCATGGATCTGGGGTGCAGGGCGAAGGTATCGCTCCGCGACGATAAGGACATCGTCATCACTGTGAACGGAGAGGTTTCCGACGCCCCTGTTACCCGTTTCGCCATTGAGAAGCTGGGAGTTTGCAGAGGATTCGATATCTCCTTGGAGCACGATCTCCCGATGGAACAAGGATTCGGCACCAGTGCCTCCGGCACCTATGCCGCGACGGTCTGCGCATGTGACCTGGCAGGCATGGACAGGATAGCCGCGATAAAGGCAACCCACGAAGCGGAATGCACCTTAGGAGGAGGTCTCGGGGACCTTCTTGCGATCGAATCGAGATACGGCGTCCCCGTGAGGGTCAGGGCCGGTCCGCCGGTCGTCCGCGGATGGACCGAGGATTCGGGTCTGCAGATGAAGGATCTCAGCCTCATCGTTTTCAACGAGCCTCTCTCGACCGCACCGATAATCAACGACGATGACATGTCCAGGAAGATAGCTCAGGCCGGCGATGCCGCGCTGAGATCGTTCTACGGCAATCCCACAGCGGATAGTCTGTTCTCATGCGCCAACACCTTCTCGGAGGAGATAGGATTGGAATCCGATGAGGTGAGGTCAGGGATCTCCAAGCTCAAGGAGAAGGGGTATCGTGCTGGAATGTGCATGCTGGGCAACAGCATATACACGGACGCTCCGAAGGATAAGGTCTCGGAATTGTTCCCCGATTGCAGGATCTATACCTGTTCCTCGTTCAGCGGACCCATAAAGGTCACTCGTAAAGAGTGAAGAGGACGTCGTCTTCTTCGACGTCGAACAGCCCGATCCTCGCCCCTCCGTCCAGCCAGGCGTGTGCGTAATTCACGGCGGCGAACGCACGGACGTAATCGTCGTCGTTGCGGTAGCTGACAGCGGTCCTGAAGTATGACTCGGACCTCTCCAAAAATTCCAAGGACAGCTTCCTGTCGAAGGATCTCACCGGCGGGGAGATCCTCAGTTTCTTCCTCGCCCTCATGGTGATGTCGAGATACTTCGCCATCTTCTCATCGGTTATCCGGCAGCCTTCGCCTTCGGAATCGCTCAAGGTGAGGAAGAGCTCCTTCCCCGGTTCCGCATCGAAGAGCCCCAGCTCACCGAAGCAGCCGATCCAGGCATGCGCGTAGTTTATTGCGGCGAACGCTGTGACGAGATCTCCGGAACCGATGAAGTTCCTAGCATCGGTGCGGTAGCAGTCCACCATCTCCAGTCCGCTCCTGGCCAGCGGTTCCAGCATGGACCCCTCCTTCGGCAGGAGGGACAGCTTTCCGCGGACAGAGTCGAATGTTGACAGACATCCTTCCAATTGCGGACCGGAAACGGTGTCGTTCTTCAATCTATCACTGTTCCGGCTTGGGAGTCAGCCTGTTCCTCACATCATCTCTGATGTCCGAGGGAACGGTGTCGATCAATTCATCCAAGGCTATGCCCTTCTTAATCAGGTCGTTGACCGTGGAGACGTAATCTACAATCCTCTGTTCTTTTGTGATAACCTCTCCGGATTCCAGGGCCTCGTCCACTCCCTCGCGCTTCCATCCTCTGTGCATTTCCTCGTCGATGGTCATGCTCAACCCCCTCATCCTGTCGAATATGTATTCGGCGTCAGGGATATTATAGACTTCGCTCAGACGTTCGGCCCTCTGGCGGTCGTCCATGCCCTTGGCGAAGATGGAGTTGATCATCCCCATGACGGTCTCGGGACGGTCGTCGATGCCGCCGATGTTGATCACCACGATCTCCATCAGGTCGCATCCGGGGATGGGCTGGCCGCATGCGAAACCGTCGTCGTAGCTGCCTTCCATACGGTACCTGTAGATGGTGTTCCTCACGTCCCTCCTAGGATCCATGATCAGCCATATGCTGTACACCTTGACGATGTCCTCGTAATGGCTGTTACGGAAGTAGAAGCCCTTCTGGTCGTGGATCATGGACGATGCGTAGTACATCGCACGGTTGGCGATGGGGTATCCGGGCCTGTACTCCTTCTGCCCTTCGATGTTCAGGAGGATGTTCACCCTCCCTTTGGAGGGGATCCTCATCTGGAAGAAGTTGTCCATGGTCACGTGGGATCCCTCCCCGGCGGGTATCTCGGGATTGCCCTTGATGACGGCCCTGCCGCCGTCCTCTATGGGGAGGCAGCTCCTGATGTATTCGATGTCCTTGCCCTTAACCTCGCCGACGATCCCGCTGAGCATGCGGGCGAGGACGTAGGAGTCGCCCATGATGCTCTTGAAGATGTCGTCCAAAGTGTTGTCGTTCCCGTTGTTTGCTTCTTCTGTTGGATTCATTCCGATCACGCGGATGTTTTCAGGGTATCCGGGAGATGTTATGTGCGCTTAGTATAAGCCGAATCCAGTGTTTTCTAGGGTCTATAGATTGAGACCCTTGTGGGGGTCGTAAGTTTATGGATCTACGAGGATTATGAGTCCTCGTATTGGGTCAAAAGGAAGTGAATGTTCGAGTTGTGAATCAATAAATCAAAAGAGGAAGAACCGGCAGGATACTTGATGTCGTATCCCACCGGATGAGAATATCATTTACGTCTGTCCTTCTTAGGTTTGATATCTTTGCTAACTACGACTATGTTCTGTTGAGGTCCGAGATCCTCTTCATCTTGACCCTCGTCCTCATCACGATCCTTGCGTCTAAGTTTATCGATCAACGACATGGCATCAGCCCTTCTGGAAACTGTCATCGGAGAAGGCCTTCTTCTTATTGGGACGCTTCTCGCCTTTGATGACCTCGGTTATGTTCGGATCGCTTCCGTTGCTCTGTTCATCTTCATCAGGATTCATAGTGTTCCCATCTGTATTATCGTTATCAGGAGGATCAGCAGGGCCAGAGAGAGGACGAGCATGGACATCCTGGTGTACTGCCACACGTCCTTGATCAATTTGTTATGGGAGTCCGCTATCTTTGTCTTCTCCGTGATCTCGTACTTGTAGAGTTCCTCGATGGATGATATCTCTTCGAAATTCGGGCTGCGGGCGTTAAGGAAACCGTTCGCATTCCTCGGTTTGAACAATCCTATCACGCATACTCCGGTGGAGATGCACATGAGTATCGCGAACACCATCATCATGGAATGTATGTGGCCTTCCGGGGACGTCACCAGGGTCTGCAGGGATATGGTGAGGATCACCCCGTCGATACCCATCAGGATCTCGAGGCGCCTTATGGAACGGTCATAGTCCACTATGGCCTCGTTCATTGCCTCGTCGGCGACGGATTGTTTCTCACAAAGGACCTGAGAGTCGCCCTTCATCTCTCCCATGCTATCTTCCTGTCGGTTGTCGAGGCCCTCGGGGTTGAACCCTCGGGCCTCTGTGTTTGTGTTTTAGGTTATTGGTTTTTATTCAGCATCCTTCCGAAGTTACCTTCAGCTCCTGTTGAGCCTGAGTGCGACGATGACTGCCATGACGGCGATCAGGATCACGAGGATGACGAGCAGGATGGTGGTGATGGTCCATTCGTTCTGCTCGACGGGTGTGGGTTCGGGTGCGATGATCTGCTCGGTTCCGTTGAGGAGGAGTTTGGTGGTTCCTGCATCTCCGCTGACAGTGAACTTCAGGGATTGGAGAAGGGTTCCATCGGCAGTGTACAGGTGCACTCCGTTGGCATCTTCCTGATATCCATCCTTAAGGGTGAAAGCGATGGTGTGGTTTCCTGCCTTGAGGTTGTTGATTGTGATGAACATGTTGTTCTTCTCATTCAGCATCTCTACTCCGTCAATCGATACGGCCTTGATTCCAGCATCGGTGTAGACCTCTACCTTGTAGAGGTTGTAGTCGATGTAGGCGGTGTAAGTCCTTGCTGTGGACAGCTTCTCTCCGGAAGTGGAGGTGACGTACTTCGTCTCTCCGCTGGATACATATGTCCAGTTCTTGAAGTCAGCGTTATCAAGCTCGGGGGCCTGGATTCCATACGCGTACATATCGGCCGCTGAGGTGGAAACATACACATACAGATAGTCGCTTCCTTCGACAACGAAGGTGCTCTTTGTCATCGCACTGATAAGATCTTCAGAGACGGTGCTTCCTGCAAGAGCGTATACAACGCTCAGTCCGGTTCCGAGGGTCTCGGCGGACAGTACAGCAGAGCCGCTGGTCGTGGGCGCCACATAAACCTCGGATGCCTTCGTGAATCCGACATATGCTGCTGTCGTTACTGTGGCAGATCCTGCTGCGATACCGGAGATGGCATCTGCGGGGAGGACGATGAACGAACCGGTCACGAAGAGTGACGGAACGGTTACAGCTCCTCCGTTGGTTACAGTGACGATACCCGCAACAGACATTGATGTCGAAGCCTCGAATGAGTTGGCGGATTTACTGACGATGAACTCTGCTCCAGAGGAGACGGTGAGTTTGGCTGCGTCGACAGCTCCCGATGCATAGACCGTTCCGCTGCTGATTGAAATAGCGTTGTTGGAAGCGTGACCGGTTACTGTACTGGCTTTGATAGTCGAGTTGTCAGCGAGGTATGTCTTCTCGTCGTCAGTGTTGTCGATGACGGTGAAACCTACCATGTCTGTAATCTTTACAGCACCAGCGGTTCCCTCGATGGTTCCCTTGAAGTAGCTGGTCGCATTGTCTGCGGAACTGCTAACGACGCGGGCATCAGTGATGAGGACCTTGCTTGCGGTAATCTGCGCATCCGATGCGAGCGTGATGACCGCTCCTTCGATACCGACGAAGGCGATGGTTCCAAGAGAGAGCTCTCCGTGGAGGGTGATCGCTTCATCGTCTATCGTTGCGATCATGAGTGCGGCCACTTCAGGTGCGGCAACTGCGTAATAAGGCGAGGTTGTGGTGGTCTCGAAGTATGCTCCGGGGACCTTGTAGTTGGCGTATGTTATCGCATCGGTGGATACGAAGATTCCGTTGACGACGATCTTAGCATTGTCATCGTTCTCCACGAGTCCGAAAGTTGCGGTTGTTTCGTCGGTGTAGACAGCTTTGACAGCGTACCAGGAATCGAGGATTCCGTCGACTGTCAGGATCTTTCCGACCTGAACAGCAAGGGTTCCTGATGCGGGAACCTCCAGGGTCACTCCTGCAGGGATGGTGGTATTCATGTCGATGACCACAGTCTCGCTGGTGGTGATCTTGATGACCTCTCCTTCCTGTGCGCCGAGCAGTGCGTAGTACACATTGGTGTACTTCATGACGTTACCGTTGGTGGAGGACACATCGCTGGTCACGGAGGTGTTCTTCAGTCCGGTCAGCTTGTTCTCGACGATGAATGTTCCCTTGACGTCAACGGAGGCGTTCTTAAGGACCGCTCCATCCTTGAGGGTCGCAGTTACGGACCTGTCATCGGTAGAACCGATGATGAGTGTCGCGCCGGCAGCCGCATCGATGGTGACATCCGCAGGGATATCGAGGTTGGACAGCACTTTGTTTGTTCCGCTGATTGTGAGCTTGGTGGCTCCGCTGTCGATCGCACTTGCGAGGGTGGTGTAGATGTAGGTCTTCGTTCCGAGAGTATCCATCGTGTAGAGTGTTGCGTTGATGGTACCGGTTATTGCAGACTTGGCAAAGAGGGTTCCTACTGCGGTGATGGCACCATTGTTCGTGATGGTACCTGCATCGGACGAGGTCCAATACATACTGGTTCCATCGGTAACGGTGATCGTAGTGCCCTCACTGGTCGCGAAAGAAACGTCCTTTCCAATGGAGAAAATCTCACCGGTGGCGAAGTATGCTCCATCCGTGTGAGCAGCGTTCAAAGTGATGGCAACGTCCGTTCCGGCGGCCGAGGCAAGGTCCGCACTGGTCGCGCCAGAGAGAACGATGGCCGCGGAGAAATATTTGACACTGTTGTATGTCCAGGAGCTGATGCTCTCTGTGATAACGAGTCCGTAGATGATATCGTTCTGAGCATTCGCGACAACGGTCATGGATTCTCCCTTGGGATCGGATCCCTCTCCGATGACTCTGCCCTTTGCCAATTTGAGACCATCGTCGGTGACCGTGATAGTCCTGTTTCCGTTGGTTCCTGCATCTGAATTATTTGTGAACTTGACCTCGGAGAGGTTGATCTCCGCAGCGTTCGCCTTCATGTTCAGTACGAGAGCGGCGGTAACGCTTCCGTCGATCTTGAGCTTTCCTGCGATACCGATGGTTCCGCTGACGGATCCGTCGATCGTAAGGACAGCATCGGATCCGACAATGAGTCCGGTTCCTCCCAAGACTCCGGTCGTGCCGACGTTCATCTTTCCTGCGGTGAGTTCGATTGCGGCGTCAGCAGTGAATGTTCCGTCCACTTCGATGGTTCCGCTGGAGACGACCTTATCAGCAGCGCCTGAATTCTCTGCGACGATAAACGTTCCCGCGATATCCATCGTACCCTGGTTGTCAAGCTGCATGATCTTGGATGTTATCAGACCAGGGACAGATCCGAGAGTAAGAGTACTATTCTTCATCACAGTAAGAGTGCTTCCGGGGGTGATGTTCAACGTTCCAAGGACATTGACAGCTACTCCAGGCAGGATGTTCACATTACCGACGATGTTTACCGTCTGATACTGTTTGAAAACGATGTCCGAGACGATATCGTGTGAAATATCGATGGTCTTCGAGGCATTCTCGATGTTGAAGTTGGATACGGTGATGTAGACCTTCTGACCGATGATCGCGTTTCCGTATGCGCTGAAGGTTCCATCATTGGTGGATGCTACAGCAGGATTAATGGTCCTGTCTGCGGTAGATGTGATCGATCCGAAGACTGCGATCTCAGATCCTTTAGAGATCTTGACCGTTCCTTGTGTAGTTCTGCTATTAACCGTCGTTGGATCGAGCGACAGCTCCGCACCCTCTCCCACGTTAAGCCTTCCGATGTTCTGTGTAGGGGAGTCATAATATCCCACTATCAATCCGTCAGTAGGCACGTTGAAGGTACCAGACTTCAGGGTAAGGGTTCCGATCAAGGCTTTCTTCGCGCCTGAACCGCTTGGACCGTCAATCGAGTCCACGACCGATGTGGCCTCCTCGAGCATCCAGATCTTAGCTGTAAGGTTAGCGGCACCGATCTTATGTTCAACGGTTGTACCTACTTTCACAGTCAGGCTTGTCATCGTTGCCTTCTTGAGGTAAAGGTCATACTGTTGAGTGTCATCTGCGAGAGTTATCGAATCCTCTGCCACGACAGGGGTACCCATGACCGCAAGCACGCAATAAGTACTGCTAATCAACGGGGTACCCTGTTCGATCAGTGTACTCAACGCATCAGAAGCATAATACCAACCGTCGGCTTTACCACTTGCCACGAAGTTGTAATCAAAAGCAGTCTGAGTCTTTATTTCAGAGCCATGTGCGCCTGTGCTAGCGTAGACTGTGAATACTCCGGAGTTGATAGTCATCGAACCGGCCGTGAGATCAGCATTGGAATCGAACTTGGGCATCGTCAGAGTTGTCACAGTTGCAGAGGTCCTGGTGACTTTGGTGACATCATTGGTCGAACTTGCACCTACATATCCTTTGAAAGTGATCTTGCTCACGATGTTGCTTGATTCCTTGTTCTGTACGATGGCGGATCCGTTGAATACGGTGAACTCGTCGGTGTTCGTATCCAGAGTGATGGTCCCTGCATCGGCGCCTTTCGCGTAGTATGTGTATGAAGTATCAGAGTAATCGTAGAAGATCATTCCGTATACACCGTTAGCGTTGATTGCAACAGTCGATGTTATCGATCCGTCGGAATTAATCTTGAACGCCTTCGAACCGCTAGAATCCGCACACTGATATTTGATCAGACTGTCATCGTATGCTCCTCCACTCCATTTCTGGGTCGTGCTGTCATACGTGGCAGCAGCAGTCATGACATGGATGATCATATTATTGGCCGCTCCCGTGTCAACGTTCAGGGTAATTCCTGCCGTTCCAGGGTAAACGTACAGATTGATTGCGGCTCCGAACTCTGTTGTGTTCGTTATACTTGTAGAGGCTGTTCCGTCTACGTAAAACGACTTTACTTGGTCAACGGCAGAACTGGAAGAGAATCCATCCAGACTGTCGATAACACTTGCATCGTCGTCCTGAGCAGGAGCTATGGCAGCAAATACCGCGAAAGCCATTGCGAAGACAGCAAGGACAGCCAAGAACTTAGTTGTCTTTGTGTTCATATATATCATTCCTTTTCAGCGGTGAACACTCGCCTCTGATCCGGGTTGTCCTCTTCATCCAAAGAGGAAGATGTCGAAAAATCTCCGTTTACTTGCAGGACCCCATACCCTTAATCATGGATCCCGCGGGCCTTTCACCGCCCGACCACTTCTCTCTCCTCGGGCCCCTAATTTCCTTTGGATCGAAAAGAACGGTCGAAACAATCGAATCGCATTGCAGTATTAAGAAGGGACAAAAATCACGTCCAAGACTCTGAGTCCAGGAAGGATATTCAATGAATCTGCACGAAAGACGAAATCAATCAGGGATCCGTCTTTCCCTCTACGATGTCGAGGATCTCCGACAGCAGCTCCGCCGCGGCACGTCCTTTCTCGGTGATGACGACCACGTTCGCGTTGGTCCTCCCGGTGAAGAACACCTGTACCAACCCCAGTCTCCGCAGGTCCTCGATCTTCCCGGCCATGTTCTGCCTCGCGACGTCGTTGTAGATGTCGCTCTTGGTCACCGGCGACATGGTGTTCAGGTACAGCAGCAGGGAGAGCACGTGCTTCCCCTCGAGCATCTCCAGGGCCGTCCTCTCGTCCCTGCTTTTGCTCTTCTGCTTCCTGGCGAGGAACTCCTTCACCTCGTCCGGCAGCTCGTCGTAGGAATGCGGATTCTCCCACACGTTCCCCCTGTCGTCGAGCTTCTGCCCTATGGGGATGGACGTCCTCGCCTTCTCCGCCTTCACAGGGTCATCCTCCCTGGAAAACCGGAGGTTTCCGGCGTACTCGCAGCGATATTTCTAATGAAATACGGCATAATTAGGCGGATTCCTTTAAGGAACACCGCAGCCAGATGTTCGGCGGGTATGCTGGAGCGACCGTCTTCCATGATGTTCTGATAGTGTTATCATCGATAAAAGTATTTCATTTGAAATACCTAATAAAAAGAACACACGAACAATCATAGGTATCATGGAGCGTAAAATCCGAACCGCACCGACATCGGTGAAGATTCCACCCAACATCCTCCAGTTCGTGGACAAGGATGTGGAGACCTCGGGAGAGTTCTCAAGCCGCACCGACTGGATAGTCGCCGCGATGCGCGAGTTCATGGCCAGGAGGATAGACATCCTCAGCAAGAGGAAGGAACTCTTCGAAAACGACGGCTCAGAGAAGAAGGACTGAGCGAAACCGCTTGCTTACATAACACCCTTTTTTCATCCGACATTTGGTTCAATTAATTTGATAGTCCATCAAATGTTTGCTTTTTGATCAACCCATGGATCCGTCCTTGACGTGATATTCGGCAATCAGCGTTCTCAGGTTACCATCTGATAAGGTGTTGGATAAATAATCCAAATTGATGACATGGCATTTGGGTTTGAAAATGGACGAGAATAAGGTACAGATTTGCGGCATGGCGTTCATCAGTGGTTGGATCATGTTCTTCGGCTCGGCTATATTTCAGGCGATAATCGATGTTAATCATACCACCATCGACTGGCTGAACCTTAATCCGTTGTATCATATCATCGGACCGTTGACCTACTTAGGATTGGCTTTCGTCATAGTATCTGCGATACTGCTGATCAGATTCTTCAGGAACAATTAACCTAACAAACAACACGCCACCTCACGGTGGCATTAATCAATAAATGAATGCACGGACGAGACGTGTTTGGAACGGATCCGGTAATGATTTTTATACTGACAACAGAATCGTATGGTTGCAAGGCATGTAGCCTAGAGCAAATCTCCTCCCCCGAAGGGGAAGAGGTTTTTGGAGGTTGATTCCTCCTCACAACAGCATCCTGAAAGTCAGGATTGCTATTGCTAGCTCGGCTATGCGCCGGGCGAGCTCTAGGGCCAGGAACGCGGTTTGGAGTGCCTTGTTCCTCGGCCCGTTTTCATCAGACACTTTGTATCCTCCGATCAGAGCTTCTCAGGATAGGTATCCCAACCACGGAAGGAATCCGCGGTGGGATTCCAAGTCCTGGCGCCACGAGATTTTTTCGGGTAATATTTATGATATTGTCCGAGCGGTATAGTGGAAACTACGCTCTATCAATATCTTTCCACTGAAGAATCTCCAAACTTTTTCTATTAGTATAGGATAACGACGGAGCATGATAGTCATCGGCGGGTCCACATCCGAGGCTCTGGCGAAGCAGATCGCCGAGGAGCTGGGATGCAGGTACATTCAGGCAGGCACAAGGAAGTTCCCCGACGGGGAAGTGTACACAAGGGTCGAGAGCGAGGAGTTCAACGACGACGTCGTCATCGTACAGAACACCTTCCCGGACGACAAGCTAGTGGAGATGTTCCTCCTACAGGACATCGTCGCCGGGCTCAAGGCAAAGAAGGTGATCCTGGTCATCCCCTACTTCGGATACGCCAGACAGGACAGGCTCTTCAACCCCGGAGAGCCCGCCTCGGCCATTCTCATGTGCAAGCTGCTGGATTCGCTGGCGTGCGATCATGTCATCACGGTCGACATCCACAAGGAGGCCGTTCTGGACGCATTCACGTGCAAGCACACAGACCTCAAGGCCGCACCCGTCATCGCCGAGTACTTCAAGGACAAGGGCATCGACCTGGTCCTGTCCCCGGACATCGGCGCGGCAGGCCGCGCCCAGTTGGTGGGAGAGACCATGGGCAAGCCCTACGACCACCTCAACAAGACCCGCCTGTCCGGTACCGAGGTTAAGATCGCCCCCGCCTACATGGACTGCAAGGACAAGAGCATCCTGATCGTGGACGACATGATCTCCACCGGAGGCACCATAATGACCGCCGCCCAGGCACTAAGGGACGCTGGCGCCAAGAGCGTTTCCGTGGCCTGCACCCACGGGGTGTTCGTGAACGGAGCGATAGAGAAGCTCACCCACAGCGCCCTGGACAAGGTCCTGTGCTGCAACACTCTGGAGAACTCCCAGTCGCAGATCTCCGTCGCCAAGCTGATCGCCGATGCTGTGAGGAAGGGATGAATATGTCCAACAAGGAAGACAACTTCGCTGAGTGGTATCTCGACATCGTCGAGAAGGCAGGGCTCTCGGACAAGAGGTACCCCATCAAGGGAATGAACGTCTGGACTCCCTATGGATGGAGGATCATGAGGCAGATCGATTCCTACATACGCGAGGAGTTCGACGCAACGAAGCACGACGAGGTCTGCTTCCCCCTGCTCATCCCCGAGAGTCAGTTCGCCAAGGAGAAGGAGCACATCAAGGGATTCGACAGCGAGGTCTATTGGGTCACCCATGCGGGACTGGACGAGCTCGACGAGAGGCTCGTCGTAAGGCCCACATCCGAGACTGCCATGTACCCTATGTTCGCACTGTGGATCAGGTCTCACCAGGACCTCCCGCTGAAGACATATCAGATCGTCAACACCTTCCGTTATGAGACCAAGCAGACCAGGCCTTTCATAAGGGTGCGCGAGATCCACTTCTTCGAGTCGCACACCTGCCACACCGATTACGATGACGCCCAGAAGCAGATCGACGAGGACATCGAGATCCTCGCCAGGATCGCGAAGAAGATCTGCCTCCCGTACACACTCCTCGTACGTACCGAGTGGGACAAGTTCCCCGGAGCGTACTACACCGTCGGTATCGACACGTCGATGCCCAACGGAAGGACCCTCCAGATGGGTTCAATCCACCACTACAAGACGAACTTCTCCGAGCCCTACGAGATCACATACGAGGACAAGGACGGGGAGCACAAGTTCGTCCATCAGACCACCTACGGCATGTCCGAGAGGCTGGTCGGTGCGCTCATCGGAGTGCACGGCGATGACCAGGGCCTTATCATGCCTCCCGGAATAGCACCCTACCAGATCGTCCTGATCCCCATCTTCAAGAAGGACAACCAGGAGACCGTGATGGCAGCCGCCAGGGAGATGGAGGCCATCCTGTCCAAGGCAGGATTCAGGGTCGAGTTCGACGACCGTGACGACCGTCCCGGTGCCAAGTACTACGAGTGGGAGATGAAAGGTGTCCCGCTGAGGCTCGAGCTCGGAGGACGCGACATAGAGAACAAGGTGGTCTCGTTCTTCAGGAGGGATTCCGGGGAGAAGGGAACCATCGACGTTGCCAACCTCGTTCCCGGAGTCCAGATGCTCCTTGATGATATCTCGGACTGCATGTTCAACAAGGCAAACGAGATACAGAAACAGCGCACCCAGGACATCGATTCCCTTGAGAACATCCCTGAGGACAAGATCCTCAGGTTCGGATGGTGCGGATGCGACGAGTGCGGCCACAAGTTCGAGGACATAACCGGTTTCAAGATCCTGGGAAGACCCTACTTCAAAGAGGAGTTCAAGGGCAAGTGCATAATGTGCGGAAAGGATACGGATTCACCCGCTTACGCCGCACACACGATGTGATCTCATGGCTTTCGCTGAGAATGAGCTGATCTATCTGGAGGACGCCTCCGGGAAGAGGATATGGCTCAAGGTCGCAGACGGTATGATGAAGGTCCAGTCGCTGGGTACGGTCGACGGTTCCAGGTTCAAGGACTTAGAGGAAGGGGACTCGGTCACCATAGTCGGTCGTGAGTACAGGGTTTTCAGACCCGGAGTGCTGGAGCTCATGGAGTCCCTGGACAGGGGTGCTCAGGTCATCACCCCAAAGGACGCTGCGACCATCCTTCTGCATTGCGACATCAAGGCAGGCGACAGGGTCATCGAGGTCGGAGCTGGATCCGGAGGGCTCACCACCGCCCTGCTCCATTCCGTGGCACCCACTGGACAGGTACTCACTCTAGAACTCAAGGAGGAGAACGCCCTAAGGGTCAAGAAGAACACGGCCAGGGTCGGTCTGGACAAATATTGGTCCTACCAGATCGGCGATGCCAGGGAGATGAACGTGGATGTCGATTGGAAGGCCGATGCGCTGACCATGGACATGCCCGACCCGTGGCTCGCCCTTGACAATCTCGAGAAGCATCTGAGGGCCGGAGGAAGGCTCTGTGCATACGTCCCCAACATGAATCAGGCGGAATCCATCGTCAATGCCCTGAGGGAGCATGGATACAGTGACGTGCATGCATTGGAGAACATGCAGCGCGGCCTTGAGGTACACCCTGGAGGAGTGAGGCCTTCGTTCGAGATGCTCGGACACACAGGGTACCTAATCTTCGCCCGCAAAACGGCACGAATGTGAATTCCTAGGTATAGTCATTTATACTTCACAATTTGTCTGAATGGTTAGGTGATGATAGACCTAAAGACATCCTCTGAATTGGGAAGAGGTTTGTGCGGTTAATTCCGCTCACGACAGGTACTCACTAATGGCGAGCACCAGTATCGCTAGGTCGATCAGAAACCGACCTATCTCTAGGGCCAGGGACGCCAGCTGGAAACTATTGTCCCTTGGCCCGTCACTATTCTCTTGAGCGTAACAATAAATACTTCTCAGATGTTAGAACAATTAGGTTCTGAGATAACCTAGAGACCTCCTCCCCGAAGGGGAAGAGGTTTGTGCGGTTAATTCCGCTCACGACAGGTACTCACTAATGGCGAGCACCAGTATCGCTAGGTCGATCAGAAACCGACCTATCTCTAGGGCCAGGGACGCAAGGTGGAACTATACATCCCTTGGCCCATCTTCTTCATCCATTCTTGTGGACCTCCAAAGACGGTATCAAGGTTGATAGCCCAACCAGGAGAAGTCCTCCATGGTCGGACTTCTACCCTGACGAGGTATGATTTTTTCATTTACTATATAGAATATCGTCGCCGAATTATAGTGCCTAAAGACTCGCTTTATATATCCCGAGGGGGTTGTGAAAGTATGCACGGCAGCATCGAGCACGTTCTTACACCAAGGTTGGTGAAGTCCTATCTGGACAGGGTCACCTCTCCGGAGCTCGAGAAGATCGGCATAACACCGTCAAGTGCTGCCTTCCTAATGAAGATCGGTCACAATGAGGGCATATCGCTCAAAGGTCTCTCGGAGATGATGCTGGTCGACAAGGCCCATACGACCAGGATGGTCAACAAGCTGATACAGGACGGTCTGGTAGAGAATGTTGCGGAGGGCCATCAATACTCCCTCGTACTCACCGAGAAGGGCAAGGACCTGTCGCACCGCGCATGGAAGGTTACAGACGATGCGCTCCAAGGATTGTACGGGAGCCTCACCCCCGAGGAAAGGGAGACCATGCATGTCATCATGGAGAAGATCTTCAAAGTCATCAGCGAAGACTGATTTTTTTCGTCCTGGCCGTATGCCTCGGACTCAAGTTTAAATAAAAGTTGAGGACTCAACCGCCTCCATGGAAATCACGGTTAACCCTTCCTGCGGCCCCAGGATGATAAAGACATATCTGGACAGGGTCACTGCAGGCAGATTCCAGGAACTCGGCGTGACAGTCGCCGAGGCCCAGTTCCTCGGAGCAATCCATCATCACGAAGGTGCAACCCTCAAGGAACTCTCTGAACTTCTCTCGGTGGACAAATCCCATGTCACCCGCACGGTCACCGACCTCATAGAGAAAGGTCTGGTGGAGAACACAGCCTCCGGCCACGCATACAGCCTGAGGCTTACCGAAGAGGGAGAGAGGACCAGTGCAAAGGTGAAGGGGATCGTGGATGAAGCCTGGGCGCATCTTCTGGAGGATCTTACCTCTGAGGAGAGGGATGCCATGGATTCCATCATCCGTAAGATATCGCAGAAGATCAGGGAGGCCCAGGCATGATATTCAATTACTTCAGGAAGATCGACTGGGCGCTCCTGGCCGTTACGATAGTTCTGGTCTACATACAGGTGTATCTGGAGCTTGAGATACCCGGATACATGGCAAACATCACCACTATAATGACCACCGGAGGAACAGGACAGGATGTTCTTGATGAAGGTGTCTGGATGATGGGCTGCGCCCTGGGCAGTCTGATATCCGCCGTCATCGTCGGATTGATCACGGCCTACATCGGGACCAATATGGGAAAGGCCATGCGCAAGAGACAGTTCGAGAACGTGGAGACCTTCTCTTCAGCAGAGATAAACAAGTTCTCCATCTACAGTCTGATCACCCGTTCCACCAACGATGTGAACCAGGTGCAGATGGCCTTCATCATCGGTCTCATGGTTATGATTAGAGCTCCGATGATGGCTGTTATGGCGCTGATGAAGATCAGCACCAAGAACATTGGCTGGGTAGAGGTCACCCTCATCGCCCTATTGGTGATGATCGCATGTATAGCGGTCATTATCTGGTTCACCTTCCCCCGTTTCAAGAAGATCCAATGGATGAACGATGACGTGAACCGCATAACCAAGGAGGGCCTTTCAGGGATCCGTGTCATCCATGCTTACAACGCCGAGGGATATCAGGAGGCCAAGTTCAGCGCAGCCAACAATAAGCTTACCGACACCCATGTGTCGGTCACCCGTGCGATGGCCTTCCTGGCACCGACGATCATGACGGTCATGAGCATGCTCAGCCTCGGCATCTACTGGATGGGTGCGATAATCATCTCGAACGCACCTACCCTTCAGGACAGACTGACAGATTTCTCGGACATGATCGTGTTCTCGTCCTACGCAATGCAGGTCATAGCGGCGTTCATGATGCTGATCATCGTCTTCATCGTCCTGCCTCGCGCTCTGGTATCCGCCAGGCGTATCGACGAGGTTGTGAATGTGAAGCCTACCGTCACGGACGGCGGAAGGGATGAAGGCAACGAGGGGCAGGAGGGACAGCTGTCCTTCAGGAATGTGTCCTTCAGGTACCCGGAATCTCCTCAGGACTCGCTCACGGACATATCGTTCGACGCCAAGAAGGGGGAGACTGTGGCCATCATCGGTTCCACCGGCTCCGGTAAGAGCACATTGGTGAAGATGATCCCCCGTTTCTACGACGTCACCGAGGGAAGCATAACCATCGACGGAATCGACGTCAGGGAGTACAATCTGGACGCTCTCCACAGGAAGATCGGATACGTTCCCCAGAAAGCGGTGATGTTCGCCGGTTCCATAGCATCCAACGTGAACTACGGGGATACCGAGGACCAGCGCGATATGGACGATGTGAAGAAGGCCGTGTCCATAGCTCAGGGGACGGACTTCGTCGAGAGGGCCGAGGGCCAGTATGAGGCGAGCGTCGCCGAGGGAGGAACGAACCTCTCGGGAGGCCAGAAGCAGCGTCTCTCCATAGCGCGTGCCGTGTGCAAGAGGCCCGAGTTCTACATCTTTGACGATTCATTCTCCGCCCTGGATTACAAGACGGACCGCATCCTCAGATCCAAGCTGAAGAAGGAGACCGCTGGCGTGACCACGATAATAGTCGCGCAGAGGATAGGTACCATAATGGATGCCGACAAGATAATCGTCCTGGACGAGGGCAGGATCGTCGGCATGGGAAGGCATCAAGACCTTCTGAGGGACTGCGAGGTCTACCATCAGATCGCCAGTTCACAACTTTCAGAGGAGGAGCTGGTAAGATGAACGCCGAGGAACGTCGCAACAGAAGGAACAGGCAGGGTCCCGGCATGCCGACCGAGAAGCCTAAGGATTTCAAAGCGGCCTGGAGCAGGTTGTTCCAATACATGGGAAGGTACAAGGTGCTCTTCATCATAGCGGTCATCTTCGCCATCTTGGGAACAGCACTGACCCTGCTGGGCCCCAACATGCTCAGCGATATGACCAACCTGATCAAGGACGGTCTGTTCACCGGCGACATAGACATGGAGGGCATCGTGGCCATCGCGGTATGGCTGACCATCCTCTATGCTTCCAGCGCCATCATATCGGTGGTCCAGGGTCTGATAATGGCCACAATCGCCCAGAGGACTGCAGGTAACCTTCCTAACGACATCTCTAGGAAGATAGACCGTATCCCGTTGAGATACTTCGACAGTGCGAAATCCGGAGATCTGATGAGCCGCGTCACCAACGATGCGGATTCCCTAGGCCAGGACACTAACCGCAGCGTCAGCACGATGATCGTGGCCATCACGCAGTTCCTCGGATCGCTGATCATGATGATGATCACCAATCTAACCATGGCCGGTGTCGCCGTGCTCTCAACTGCAATCGGTTTCGTCCTGATGATACTCATCATGTCCAGATCGCAGAAGTACTTCGAGGCACAGCAGAATTACCTCGGAGCCATGAACGGTCATGTCACCGAGACCTACACCAATCATGAGATCGTCAGGACCTACAACGGCGACAAGAGGGCCAGGAAGGAGTTCGACGAGATCAACGGCAACCTCCAGCACAGCGGTTTCATGGCCATGTTCCTGGCAGGGACGATGATGCCCATCATGAACTTCATCGGCAACTTCGGATACGTCGCGGTGTGTGTAGTCGGAGCCATCATGGTCCTCGACGGAACGACGGACATCGGAACGATCGTCGCGTTTATGATCTACATCAGGCTGTTCACCAACCCACTGCAGCAGATGTCGCAGGGATTGACCGTCATGCAGTCAGTGGCAGCCGCCGCAGAGAGGATCTTCGGGTTCCTAGATGAGCCCGAATTCGAGGACGAATCCCATAAGAGCCAGACTATCAATTCAAAGGGGCATGTAGAGTTCAGGGACGTCCACTTCGGATACGTCCCCGGCAAGGAGGTCATTCACGGGTTCTCGGCCGAGGTCAAGCCTGGACAGAAGGTCGCCATTGTCGGCCCCACGGGTGCAGGAAAGACCACCATGGTCAACCTCCTCATGAGGTTCTACGAGGTGGACAGCGGGGACATCCTCATCGACGGCGTGTCGGTCAAGGACCTCACCAGGGAGAACATCCACGAGCAGTTCTGCATGGTCCTCCAGGACACATGGCTGTTCGGGGGAACGATCAGGGAGAACCTGGTCTACAGCAGGGAAGGGATCCCCGACGAGAAGCTGGAGGAGGTCTGCAGAGCAGTGGGGATACACCACTTCATCACCAGCCTGCCGGAGGGATACGACACCGTGCTCACAGAGAACGATACCCTCTCAGCCGGACAGAAGCAGCAGCTAACCATCGCCAGGGCCATGCTGGACACCTCTCCGATGCTTATCCTCGACGAGGCGACGAGCTCCGTCGACACCAGGACTGAGATGATCATCCAAGAGGCCATGGACAAGATGGCCTCCAACAGGACGTCGTTCGTGATCGCCCATAGGCTCTCGACCATCAAGAACTCTGATCTCATCCTCGTGATGAGGAACGGAAGCATCATCGAGCAGGGTACCCATGACGAGCTTCTCGCCAAGGGCGGCTTCTACGAGGAATTGTACGATAGTCAGTTCGAGGAGACGGAAATGGACTGAAAACGATGGTTTTTATGCCATCCTCCCCTATAAGTAATAGAAACGCGCCTTATAGGGGAGCAATCCTTTTTATAATAGTATATATTGCACCCGAATTACAAGCTTGAAAGCTATCCATAAGGGCCTGTAGCTCAGCTAGGTAGAGTACCTGACTTTTAATCAGGCTGTCAAGGGTTCGAATCCCTTCAGGCCCGCCAATGGACTTCATGAGAGATCGACGGCAGATCAAGTATGAGGAAAGGCACACACTTTTTCTCAAATCCAAACGTCTTCCCCAGATGACCGGTCTGGAAAAAAAGTAGGTGAAAACTTGGCAACAGAAAACATCTCGTTCAATGTTCTCAGGCACTGTCTAGTGCCCGAGCATCACCTCTTGTCAGAGGAAGAGGCACAGGCGGTTCTCGACAGAAAGGGAATCAAACTGGAGCAGCTCCCCAAGATAAGAAAAAGTGATCCAGGAGTCAAAGTCCTGGAAAGCATTCACGGTCCCATCGAAGAGGGTCGTGTGATCAAGATCGTAAGGAAGAGCAAGACCGCCCAGGAATTCGTGGCGTACAGGCTCGTAACGAGGGGATGAGCATGAGGGACCTAGTACAGCTCTATTTCTCGGAACACAACATCGTGAACCACCACCTCTCGTCCTTCAACGACTTCCTCGCATCCGAGGACAACCCCAACAGCAGGATGCAGAGGATCGTCGACGACATCAGGGTCCCCACGGACGACGCGTCCCGTGGAATCATCAAGCTCGATCCCGAGCGCACCGGAGGCAGGAACATCGAGATCCGCCTGGGAAGGAAGAGGGACGAGGACGGACACATCGATGTCAACGCTAGACCGACCATCCGTGTTGGAGAGCCCTATGTGAAAGAGGCCAACGGATGCGAGCACTGGACCACTCCCATGGAGGCCAGGCTCAGAAAGTTCAATTACGCCTCCCGTGTCGAGGTCTTCTTCGAGATCATCGAGGACGGGCAGGAATCAGATGCTCCCGAGGCATCCGGATGGCTGTGGGTCGGAGACCTACCCATCATGGTCAAGTCCAAGGGATGCAGCCTATACCAGGACAATCTGGAACACCACCTCGACCGTCAGCTCACCCCCGAGGAATACGAGGAGGAGCTCGTCAAGGAGAAAGAGGACCCCAGGGAGCCCGGAGGATACTTCATCGTCGGTGGAACCGAGAGGGTTCTCATCACGCTCGAGGACCTCGCACCCAACAGGGTCATGGTCGAATACAACGAGAAATACGGCGCGGCAGTCGAAGTTGCCAAGGTCTTCTCACAGAAGGACGGATACCGCGCTCTGACCCTCGTGGAGAAGAAGAAGGACGGAATGCTCTCAGTATCCGTCCCCGCTGTCTCCGGATCCATCCCCCTCATCGCACTGATGAAGGCATTGGGAATGGAGTCCGATCAGGAGATCTACGAGACCATCGTCTCCGACGACCTCATGGCCAACACAGTTTACGCTAACATCGAGGCGGCATACGACAAGAAGACGTACGCCCCCAATGGATTCCACACAACGGAAGACGCCATCCTGTTCCTTGAGAGGAACTTCGCCGCCGGTCAGGCGAAGGAGTACAGGACGAAGAAGGTCGAATCCATCCTGGACCGCTCGCTGCTCCCCCACCTGGGAGACACATACGAGGACAGGAAGAAGAAAGCCATCTTCCTCGGCCGTGTGGCCCGTTCAGTCCTTGAGCTTTCTCTGGAGAAGAGGAACGAGGACGACAAGGACCACTACGCCAACAAGAGGCTCAAGCTGTCCGGTGACCTCATGGAGGACCTCTTCAGGACAAGCTTCAGCAGCCTCATGAAGGACCTGAAGTACCAGATCGAGAGGAACTGGGGAAGGAAGAAGAACGAGAAGTTCGACATCAACTCCATCCGTTCCTCGATCAGGACAGAGCTTCTGACGCACAAGCTCATCCACGCCCTCGCCACAGGAAACTGGGTCGGAGGACGTGCAGGAGTATCGCAGCTTCTCGACAGGACATCCAACCTGTCCGCCATGTCGCATCTCAGGAGGGTCACTTCCTCGCTCACGAGGAGTCAGCCCCACTTCGAGGCCCGTGACCTTCACCCCACACAGTGGGGAAGGCTGTGCCCCTCGGAGACGCCTGAGGGACAGAACTGCGGTCTGGTGAAGAACGCCGCACTGATCATCGAGATCTCCGAGGGAATCCCGGAGATGGACATCAGGTGGATGCTCAGGGAGCTCGGAATCAAATCTGTCAAGTCCGCTGACGAGACACGTATCTTCGTCAACGGGGACCTTGTCGGTGTCCACGAGGACGCCAAGAAGCTGGTCAGCGAGATCAGGGAGCGCAGGAGATGCGGTCTCATCTCGGGCGAGATCAACGTCCGCTTCGACCAGGAGACCAACGAGGTCATCATCAACTGCGATGAGGGACGTCTCAGAAGGCCCCTGCTCATCGTGAAGAACGGAAGGCTCGCGCTCACAAGGAAGCACATCGAGAACATCCGTGAAGAGAAGATCAAATGGAACGACCTGTTCCGCGAGGGAATCATCGAGTGGATCGATGCAGAGGAAGAGGAGGACGCTCTCGTCCTCGTCGACGCTTACGACGTGCCCAGCAGGTGCCCCTGCTGTAACCACGCCCTCTCACCCATGGACGCCGACTGGATGAACCCCGGAAAAGAGGGAGATGTCGTCCTGAAGTGCAAGTGGTGCGAGGATGAGTTCGTCGTCCCCACCAAGCTCGACCCCAAGTACACCCACATGGAGGTCGACCCCATGATCATCATCGGAGTGGGATGCGGTATCGTTCCCTACCCCGAGCACAACTCCGCACCCCGTGTCACAATGGGTGCGGCAATGGGAAAGCAGGCTCTGGGAATCGCGTGCTCCAACTACAGGATCAGGCCCGACACAAGGGGTCACCTGATGCACTACCCCCAGAGGCCCATGGTCTACACACAGACCATGAACTACATGCACTACGAGCACAGGCCCGCAGGACAGAACTTCTGTATCGCTGTCCTGTCCTACCATGGATACAACATCGAGGATGCGCTCGTCATGAACAAGAGCTCCGTGCAGAGGGGACTCGGAAGATCGACATTCCTGAGGTCCTATTCCGCAGAGGAGCACCGCTACCCCGGAGGAACCGAGGATGCGTTCGAGATCCCTCAGCCTGACGTCACCGGTGCACGTGAGGAGGACAAGTACTCCATGCTCGGAGAGGACGGTCTCATCCTGCCCGGTTCTCAGGTCGGAAGCTCCGACGTTCTCGTCGGAAAGACATCGCCTCCCAGGTTCAACGAGGAGGAGACAGACTTCCTCACTCCTCAGAAGAGGAGGGAGACATCCGTCACAGTCAGGCACGGAGAGAGCGGATACGTCGACTCAGTCATGATCACCGAGGACCTTGACGGAAGGAAGCTCGTACGTGTCAAGGTCAGGGACCAGAGGATCCCCGAGCTGGGAGACAAGTTCTGTTCGAGGTTCGGACAGAAGGGAGTCGTAGGAAGGCTCGTCGACCAGTGCGACATGCCCTTCACGGCCGACGGAGTCACACCCGATCTGGTCGTCAACCCCCACGGTATCCCGTCGCGTATGACCATCGGTCACGTGCTCGAGATGATCGCCGGTAAGGTCGGATCGATGGAGGGACGCTTCATCGACGGTACCGCCTTCTCCGGAGAGAACGAGGAGTCCATCCGTGACGGCCTCGTCAGGAACGGATTCAAGGACACAGGAAAGGAGATCATGTACGACGGAAGGACCGGAAAGATGATCCAGGCCGACGTCTACACAGGAGTCATCTTCTACGAGAAGCTGCACCACATGGTAAGCGGAAAGATGCACGTCAGGTCCAGGGGACCCGTGCAGATCCTCACCAGGCAGCCTACCGAGGGACGTTCCAGGCAGGGAGGTCTCAGGTTCGGAGAGATGGAGCGTGACTGTCTGATCGGTCACGGAGTATCCATGGTCATCAAGGACCGTCTCCTCGACGAGTCCGACGGAACGCAGCAGTGGATCTGCGGCAACCCGTCCTGCGGACACATCGCAATCATGGACAGGCACGGTTCCCTTTACTGTCCTGTCTGTAAGAATAATACAAACATCTACCAGGTTCAGACATCCTACGCCTTCAAGCTACTGATGGATGAGCTCCTGTCCCTTGGTGTGGCCATGAGGCTTCAGCTGGAGGATTTGAAATGACATACGGAATCACGAAGAGGATCGGTTCGATCAAGTTCTCCTGCCTCTCCCCCGAGGAGATCAGGAAGATGTCCGCCATCAAGGTCATCACCCCCGACACGTACAACGACGAGGGCTACCCCTACCCCGGCGGACTGATGGACCCCCACATGGGAGTTATCGAACCCGGAATCCGCTGTAAGACCTGCGGATGCAAGGTCGACGAGTGTCCCGGACACTTCGGACACATCGAGCTCGCCCTGCCCGTAATCCACGTCGGATTCATCAAGGACATCAAGATGCTTCTCGAGTCCACATGCTGCAAGTGCGGAAGGCTCATGCTTTCCGAGGAGCAGATCAAGGACCGTATGGACAGCATGGAGAAGATGGAGGAGCTCGGAGGAGGAACCATCGAGAAGAAGCTCTTCACGAAGGACACCGCCAAGGATGCATCCGGAAAGACCGTCTGCCCCTACTGTAACGAGACGCAGATCAAGATCAAGCTCGACAAGCCCACCACATTCAGGGAGGTCGAGGACAACCACAAGCTCACACCCAAGGAGGTCCGCGAGAGGCTCGAGAGGATCTCCGACGATGACCTGAAGGCCCTGGGAATCGACCCCGAGACATGCAGGCCCGAGTGGATGGTGCTCACAGTCCTCGCAGTGCCTCCCGTGTCCGTCAGGCCCTCCATCACACTGGAGGCCGGTGACAAGTCCGAGGATGACCTGACCCACAAGCTGGTCGACGTCCTCAGGATCAACCAGAGGCTCAGAGAGAACCGTGACGCAGGAGCACCCCAGCTGATCGTAGAGGATCTGTGGGAGCTTCTCCAGTATCACGTCACCACATACTTTGACAACCAGACATCCGGAATCCCTCCCGCGAGGCACAGGTCCGGACGTCCCCTCAAGACACTTGAGCAGAGGCTCAAGGGTAAGGAGGGACGTTTCAGATCCAACCTGTCCGGAAAGCGTGTCAACTTCTCGGCCCGTACCGTCATCTCGCCCGACCCGTTGCTCTCTATCAACGATGTCGGAGTGCCCACGTTCGCGGCAAGGGAGCTCACAGTCCCCCTCCGTGTCAACCAGTACAACATCGAGAAGGTCAGGGAGATCGTCAGGCGCGGTCCGATGGAGGACCAGCTGAACTTCCCCTACGTCCCCGGAGCGAACTACGTCATCCGTTCCGATGGAAGGAAGATCAGGGTCACAGAGAGGAATGCGGCAGAGGTCGCAGAGGGTCTCGACATCGGCTACACGGTCGAGAGACAGCTCGTCGACGGAGATGTCGTCCTGTTCAACAGGCAGCCTTCGCTGCACAGGATGTCCATGATGGCGCACCGCGTCAAGGTCATGGAGGGAAAGACATTCAGGTTCAACCTGTGCGTCTGTCCTCCCTACAACGCCGACTTCGACGGAGACGAGATGAACCTACACGTCCTGCAGTCCGACGAGGCCCGTGCCGAGGCACGCATCATCATGCAGGTCCAGGAGAACATCCTGTCCCCCAGGTACGGAGGACCCATCATCGGTGCCATCCACGACCACATCACAGGAGCGTATTTCCTGACTCACAACAACCCCCGCTTCAACGCAGAGGAGGCAGCAAACATCATGTTCAAGCTGCCCGAGGTGCCCCTCCCCGAGCCCATGGTGGACGAGGAGACCGGAGAGAAGTACTGGACCGGAAAGCAGCTCTTCAGCACTATCCTGCCCAAGGACTTCAACACAAGCTTCAGGGCCAACATCTGCAACTGCACCAACCAGGCGGAGTGCAAGAAGGGCAATTGCCCCAACGACGGATACGTCATCATCCGCAACGGAGAGCTGGTCTGCGGTACCATCGACGTCAAGGCGATCGGAAACAGCAAGGGAAAGATCCTCGACCGTATCGCTCGCGACTACGGCTCCGAGAGGGCCGCCCTGTTCATCAACCAGGTCACAAGGCTCGCCCTCGGTGCCCTGATGAACCACGGATTCAGTACCGGTATCAGCGATGAGGATATCCCCAAGGAGGCCTCGCTGCAGATCAACAACAACACACAGGAGTGCATCGACAAGGTGACCGCTCTGGTGGACTCGTACCGCTCCGGTACCCTCCAGCAGATGCCCGGACGTTCCCTCAGGGAGACCCTGGAGGTCAGCGTCATGCAGGTCCTCGGAAAGGCTCGTGATGATGCAGGTACGATCGCAGGAAAGTACCTCGGTATGGACAACCCCGCCGTCATCATGGCCAAGGCCGGAGCCCGTGGATCCATGCTCAACCTGTCTCAGATGGCAGGTTGTGTCGGACAGCAGGCTGTCCGTGGAGAGAGGCTGGCCAGAGGATACTGGGACAGGACGTTGTCGCACTTCGAGAAGGGAGACCTCGGTGCATACGCCAGAGGTTTCTGCTCCAACTCATACAAGTCTGGACTCACACCCACCGAGTTCTTCTTCCACGCAATGGGAGGAAGAGAGGGACTGGTCGATACCGCTGTCCGTACCTCTAGGTCCGGATACATGCAGAGGAGGCTCGTCTCGGCACTGGAGGACCTGAAGCTCACGTCCGACGGAACCGTCAGGAACACCGTGGGAACCGTCATCCAGTTCAAGTACGGAGAGGACGGAGTCGACCCTGCGAAGACCGTCAGGGGTAAGGCCATCGATCTTGATGACCTGTTCTTCGAGGTCTTCGGAGACGAGGCGGAGAACTTCAACCAGGAAGTCGAGAAGGACGTCGGAGGAGACTACGGATCCCTTGAGAAGGACGAGATGGAGTACATCGAGGAAGAGGGAGACGGAGAGGACATGGACGACCTCGATCTCGACTACGATGGAGGAGGTGAGTGATAATGGCGAAGAAAGACACCATGAAGGCACTGCTCAACAGGAGCATCAGCGAGGAGACCGCAACACTGCTCCTCACCAAGTTCAGCACCCTGAGCGACATCGCCCGTGCATCCGAGGAGGAGCTCGTGGAGCTCGGACTCAACGAGGAAGAGGCCAAGTACGTCCTCTCCAGCGTCGGATCCACCACCAAGAAGAGCACGGCATCCGCCACCAAATCCAAGAAGAAGAAGGACGAGGAGCCTGAGGTCAAGGCTGTGATGGAGGAGATCACTAACTTCTACACCTACAACGAGACCGAGCTCAGGCTCAAGGGATTCATGGAGAAGCTGGAGATCAAGCTGCCCATGAAGGTCATCGTGGACATCGCGGCCCGCATCGAGGGACACGAGGTAAGCGATGCCAAGTGCAAGGAGCTGCTCACCAAGGCCTACGACATGTACAAGAGGCACATGATGGACCAGAACGAGTCCGCCGGAGTCATGGCGGCCCACTCCATCGGAGAGCCCGGTACCCAGATGAACATGCGTACCTTCCACTACGCTGGAGTCGCTAACATCAACGTTACCCAGGGACTGCCCCGTCTGATCGAGATCGTGGATGCAAGGCGCATCCCCAGCACTCCTTCGATGGATATCCCTCTCGAGGGAATCGCAGCCCAGGACGAGAGCGTAGCACGCCTCGTCGCATCGAACATCGAGACGACCTCCATCCTGGACGTCGCCACCATCGACACGGACATCACCAACATGACGCTCATCGTCAGGCCTGATGTCCGCAAGATGGAAGATAGGCACCTGGAGATGGACGAGCTCGTCGACAGGCTCAACAAGGTCAAGGCCGTTCGCGGAATGGTCAAGCTGTCTGGATACGACATCGTGATCCAGTCGGATGAGCCTTCATACAAGAAATTACAATCCATGTACGACGCCGTCAAGACCGCGAAGATCAAAGGTATCGACGGAATCAACAGGGCCGTCCTGTCCAAGACAGAGGGCTACTGGAAGATCGTCACGGAAGGAAGCAACTTGAAAGAGGTCCTCAACGTTGAGGGAGTGGATGCTCCGAACGTCATGACGAACAGCATCCTGGAGGTCGCGGACGTCCTCGGAATCGAGGCGGCCAGGAACTCCATCATCCACGAAGCGATGGGAACCCTTGGAGAGGCAGGTCTTGATGTCGACATCCGTCACATCATGCTTGTCGCCGATCTCATGACCAACGACGGTTATGTGAAGGCAATCGGAAGGCACGGAGTGTCCGGAAAGAAGTCCTCGGTTCTTGCCAGGGCAGCTTTCGAGATCACCGCCGCGCACCTTCTGCACGCAGCTATGGTAGGAGAGGTCGACCACCTTGAGGGAGTTACCGAGAACATCATAGTTGGACAGCCGGTCACCTTAGGTACCGGTGCTGTAAACCTTATTTACACACCCAAGAAAAAGGGGGATAAAGAATGAGCGAAGTAGACATAAGCAGAGCTTTGAAATCCGCTATCACCACTGGAAAGGTGCAGTTCGGATTGGATCAGACATTGAAAGCAGTGAAGGCCGGACAGGCACAGATGATCATCATCGCAAGGAACTGTCCGTGCAAGGACCTTAAGGACGCAAATGTGAAGGTTCACATTTACGAGGGAAACAACATGGAGCTCGGTGCTCTGTGTGGAAAGCCTTTCTCGGTCTCTGCCCTTGCAATCATTGACAAAGGTAGCTCCAACATCTTAACGCTGTGAGGAACATGTCCGCAGATATCGTACTTACCGAGGATACGCTCAGGTACATCGCTCTCTTCGAGCAGATCACCAAGGCAAACGCCATCGACTGTATGGACACTGAGGACAAGCTCGTGTTCGTCGTCGAGAAAGGACAGGGCAACGTCGCTGTCGGAAAGAAAGGGGAGCATGTGATCAAGCTCAAGGACAAGACCGGAAAGAACATCCAGGTCGTTGAGTACTCAGATGATCCCGAGCAGTTCGTCAAGAACGTATTCCACATTTACGGTCCTCAGAAGGTCGTTATCGAGCAGCGCGGAAACATCACTCATGCGACAATAACAGTCGATCCCAAGCTCAAGGGCCGTGCGATAGGCAAGGCCGGCAAGAATCTGCGCATCGCCAGGGATATCGTGAACAGGCATCACGAGATCCAGAGCATCAGCGTGGACTGACGGTCCCCCTTACGATCTGCCTATCGGCGGTTTGGGAATCAGTTCAAACCTCTTACTTCAAACCACTTATTTTTACAATCAATTCAAAGGTGTTCTCTCCACCTCGAGGCCGTCCGCTGTGGGGTACTGCTCCGAGATGTAGCATTTGAAACCGAGGTCGTCGGCGATGTCCTCGAGCATCCAAGGAGCTACCTCGACCTTGTTCTCCAGTTTGATAAAAAGTTCATCTGGAACATTGAGTTCCCTCAGTTTCGAGACGATGGAATCCAGGTCCCCTCCGTAGACGTAGCCCCTCACGAGGGTGCCGTCGTCGGTGACCGCCTGATAGTCGGTGCAGATGTGCTCCGCACGGCGGATAAGCCTCTTCCTCAGCTGCACTCCGTCCTTGAAGGCCGAGGAACAGAAGTGAATGTTGGCCTTCTTGTTCGATTTCATCACGGCCATTGCGGTCTCGTAGGAACCGGACACAGCGGAGGATATGTCGTCCTTCACCTCGAAGGAGTGCTCCTCCATCATGCCCCAGTTGCTCTCCGAGAATTCCAACTCGTTGAAGTTGATGAATTTCACGCCGACCGAATCGGCGTACATCACCAGAGCGGAGAGCTTCTCGTCCTTCCCTGGGATCGCGGGCACTTCGATGCCGACATCCATCTCGGTGGATGCGATGATGTCCTTCAGGCAGGTGTCCTGCATATGGGTCCACATGGGTATCATCGGGTGGAAGCGGATCTCATCCAATCCGGCTTCCTCCAGCTTCTTCACCTTGTCAATGTCGAATGTCGCGGTGTACAGATGGATGTGATGGTCCTTTCCGAATGTATCCTTCAGGAGCCTGATCATGTGGAGGGTCCTGTCGATGTCCAGCAGGGGATCCCCTCCGGTTATCCCGGTACCGGTGGCATCCATAGATTCCGCCTCGGCGATGATCTCCTCGTCGGTGGACACCTTGGCCTCGTTGGCGTAGATCACATCAAGGCCTTTCTTCTCAAGGGAGACGGGGCAGTAATAGCAGTTCCACTTGCACTGGCCGGTGACCAGCAGGACCATCTTGGATCCGTTTATACAGTGCTCGCATCCTTCCGCCACATGGCCGTTACATGCCGAACCGCACTCCATCTTCTTGATCATGTGCTGACGTACGGCCCGATGGTTTATAACCCCTGTCGTGGTTAGAGTGGGCATGAAGACAGACAGCAGACTCGTGCTCGCGCTGGACGAGACCGACGGGAAGAAGGCATTGCAAGTGGCGGAATCCGTCAGCGGCATCGTCGATGCCATCAAGATCAACTGGCCCCTCGTCCTTTCTGAAGGGCCGCAGATGATCACGAAGCTGTCTGAGTTCTCCGATGTCATCTGCGATTTCAAGGTCGCGGACATACCGAACACCGTGAAACTCATCGTCGAGAACGCTGTTTCCAGGGGGGCATCGGCCGTCATAGTCCATGCATTCACCGGGGACGATTCGCTGAAGGCAGCAGTCGAGGCCGCAGGCGATGCGGAGATCTACGCCGTCACGGAGATGAGTCATCCCGGCGCGAAGATGTTCACCGCCCAGCACGCGGAGGAGATGGCAAGGCTCGGAGTGGAGTGCGGGGCGAAGGGATTCATCGCACCTGCCACGCGTCCTGACAGGATAGCAGCCATCCGCAGCGTGGTCGGCGACCTGAAGATCCTGTCCCCCGGAGTGGGAGCCCAAGGAGGCAAGGCATCCGATGCCATCAGGGCCGGTGCGACCTACGCCATAGTCGGCAGGTCGATCTACGGTTCAGACGATCCCAAGTCAGCGGCGGAGGCCTTCGCCGAGGATATAAAGACGGCCCTCTGACCGCCGTCCCTTATTATAATAAAAAAAATTACACGCACAAACGATTTAATATCTAACCGAGTATCAACGCCATTCATAAGACGGAGACTTATAGAATGCGCAAATTCGGAAAGGACTCAGCCGGCCCCTCTGAAGGGGCTGACCGCGAAAGCGGTACAGGGTGGTTGCAGAACCACTGTGCTATCGCCGTTTGCATCATCGCAATACTCGCTTTTGTATTGAGGACGGTGTTCGTTTACGGCGTTTCCGCAGGCAGCGACTTCGCGCTGTCGGGCGGTTCTGATGCACAATATCATCTGCACGTTGTCGAAAGCATACTCGATGGAAGCTTCATTTTTGGAAGTGATGCGGCTATCAACTATCCCATCGGAGGGTTGAACGTCAACCCGCCGCTCTACGATATGATCGCTGCCGCAATCGGAGCTATATCCTCGGCGTCGTTCGCCCTTGCCATCCTCGCACCGATATTCGGCGCACTCACGGTCTTCCCCGTGTACTTCATCGGGAAGGAGCTGGGAGGATACAAGATCGGCTTCGTTGCCGCACTCCTCTACGGTCTGATGGCGTTACCCATCAGTTCCTCGGTATTCTCCAACGGAACTGAATACGCCTTTGCAGCATTCCTAGTTGCAATCTTCACACTGGCCTTCATCAAGGTCGTCAGGAAGGTCAACGACAATGAGTTGGCCTTCAAGGAGATTGCCATCGCAGGTGTAATCCTCGGTCTGATAGCACTCTCGTGGAACGGATTCCGCGCAGTGTTCGTGATGCTGATCATCATCATGGTCATCCAGCTCGTCATGGACCGCTTCAACAGCAAGGATTTCAAGGAGCCTCTCTACAGTTACTCGATCATGATGTTGATCGGTATCGCAATCGGAGCGGCCTACTACATACCTGCAGGCCTTTGGGATGCGGTTTTCTCCGGACCTGTTCTCATCACAATCATCGCCGTGGCATTCGGATTCATCTTCAAGGCGCTCGAGAGCAAGCCTTGGATTTTCACGATCCCCGGCCTCGTCGCGGCATTCATCATCATCGCCGTGGTGCTGTTCTTCGCAGCACCCGACTACTGCAATGCCCTGATATTCGGAAACTCGATCTACAGCAACTCCCTTATGGAAGAGCTCGCTAAGGTCGGTGTGTCCATCTCGAAGATGTCCGCCTACTACGGATGGCTCCTCATGTGGATGCCTGCCATGCTCGGAATCTACGAGTTCTACAAATACGCAAGGAAGGAGCGCACCCACACCAAGCTCGCCTACACAATGTGGCTCTTGGTCCTCTGGTTCGCAGCCTGGACATCATATGGAACCGCAGTCGCAATGGGCTGTGTGTTCGCAGTCGCTTCCGCCATCGTCCTGGTCAAGGTCATCACGAAGGCCGACCTCAAGGCATGGTACGCAAGCATGAGGGGTGCCGGATTCCCCGGATTCCTCAGGAAGATGATCAAGCCTCTGCCCTTCCTCTCAGTAGTTATCGCGGTCTTCCTCGTGGCAGCACCCTGCATCGTCAACGCAGTCGACGCAGGAATCTCTTCCAACGAGGACTACGACTACTTCGGATACGGAAACACGACCTACACGGTCGAGACGAACGACGACTCATACCCCATGAGCTACATCTACGAGAACCTCCTGCCCCACATCAGCGACAACATCGCATTCGCCTCTTGGATCGATTACGCCGCAGATCTGGAAGCCAGGGGATTCATGACGGTGAACGATCCTACGGGAAGCGGCGCCTCAGCAGTAGCCCAGATGTATCTGGCACAGGGTAGCGCAGGAGCCACCGCGGCACAGATCGTCCGTCTGATGATGGCCAACCCTGAAGTTTCCTTCAACACAGCGTTCGGAGATTTCAGCAGGGTAGGAATGAGCATCAGCGACTACATCCAGAGCCCTGATGTCGCAAAGGACATCGTCCTCAACGACTCATCGTTCGGAAATGTCAAAGCCGACATCACCGACGAGAACGCGGTCTATCTTGCATCCATCAAGAAGATCACCGACAACATGAGCACATATGACATCATGGAGACCTACCAGAAGGCACGTGCGCTCACCGGTCAGCAGATCGGATACTACGTCTTGGACGGATCCATGCTCCCCCTGATGTACGGCGACGGAGACATCCTCTCCACTATCGCTTACTTCGCAGGCTACACCGTTGATGGATACGGAGCGGCTAGTCAGTTCTATTCCCTTATCACATACTACTCCAATTACTATCCCGCAGCCGCGACGGATGCTCTCTACGGCACCTTCCTCTGGAAGGCACTCATCGGAAACACTCCCGAGGACGCAGGATACTCATCATCGTTCTCGTACCTCTACGACCTCGCTTCCAGCAACGGAAAGGTCAAACCCACTCCCGGCGAGGGACTGGCCGGATACGAGATCATGAGCTGGTACGTCAAGTACAACCCCGACGCTCACGCTGCTGCATCCGACGACGGATGGGAGTACATGGACTACGCCGACGCGGTGGCCAAGCAGAGCAAGGACGGAGGAATCATCAACTACCTCTCGTCCATCATCGTCTACGAGTACGTCGGAACGGGATCATCCCTGATGACCTCCAGCGTCGCCAATGAGAACGACGAGCCCCTGAGCGGAATCACCGTCCAGGTGAAGTCATACAACGACTACTACGGTAAGAACACAGTCTACTACGAGACCAAGACCAACTCCAACGGAGAGTTCACCGTCATGGTCCCCGAGGATGGAGACTACACTCTGGTGTTCAAGAACGGAAGCCTCGAGCTCACCGCCACCGAGGGAGTCAACTACACCATCCTCAGTGCGAGCTTCATCGGATTGGTCACGCTCGGAAGCTCCCTCGAGATCATGGAGGATTACCTCTACGTGCTCGACTCCGGCGATGAGAAGTACTACCTCCAGTCCGTGATCGGAATGATCAGCAGCGCATCCGCGGTCGACGAACAGGGCAACTCGGTCCTGATCAAGCCCGGAGTGTACAGCTACGAGCTCCGCAACACCTCCGCAGCCGCGGTCGCATCCGGAACAATCACGCTGTACCCCGGAGAGAACAACGGACTGATGGTATCCCCCACATCCTACAAGGTCACCTTGTCGGCGACCGACTCGCACGGACAGGCCGTCTCTGAGGGTACCTTCGTGCTCACCAACACCTCCACCGGCGAGACATACACCACGGCCAACGTGGGAAGCGACACGTACATCTACGTCCCCAGCGGAACATACACCGTCAAGATGGAGGGCGGATACGTCACCACCTACTCGTCATCCCAGTCTGTGACCAGTTCGAGGACCATCAGCCTCACCGCATACGAGTCCGACAGCATCACCGTCAGGAACGCGAGCGAGCTGCTCCTCAACGCATACGGAGGAGGATTCACCACAACGGTCAGCTACGGACTCGTCGACCTTCCGGTCACGATCGGAGCCAACTCGACCGCATTCATGATCTACGGCAGCGACGGAACGGATGTCTACTACGGACAGTACACCGGAGCATCCACCAGCATCACCCTCCAGAGCAGCAAGGCCTGCGAGGTGACTGGATCCATCGGATCCGCAGGAACCGTCGTCTTCGTCAACGGCAGCATGTACTTCACGGCGACAGCCGGATCTGACGGAAAGTTCAGCATCCTCCTGCCCAGCCTCAGTTATGTCGTATATGCGTACAACGACAGCAACAAGGCATACCTCGGAACCGAGAACATCACCGGTGACAAGGACCTCGGAACGCTGTCCCTCGGAGACGGAAAGAAGATCACGGCAACTTACAACTACGCATCCGGAACGAGCTCGTCCAATGTCGGATTGGCATTCGCTCCGATCAGCCTCAGGTGCGAGATCGGCAACGGTACCTACACCCTGCCGGCACTGACCGACACCAGCGGAAAGGCGACGTTCGTCATCCCCAAGGATGCAACCGGAGTCACCGTCACCGCAGCCAACGGATCGGTCAACAACAGCAGCTTCAACGCATCTTCGCTCAGCAAGTCTGTCGAAGACGGAACCGCTGATGCATCCGCGACCGTCACCATCGACAAGTCCGGAATCGTCAGCCAGACTGTCAGGGCACCCTACACCATGACTCTCACTCCCTACGGAGGAGGAGACGACATCAAGTTCGACAGATCCGCGGTCCTCGCACCCGGACAGTACACCGCTAAGATCGACCCGGCTACTGGCAGCTACTTCAACGGTACCGTATACGTCCACCCCGGAGAGACATCCTTCACCGGATTGAACGTCATCGTGGTCTACGGAGTGAAGATCGTCAAGGGAGACCTCGACGAGCTCACCATCACCGGAGACAAGACACATGACAACTACAACGGTGACGATGTCTACTACTTCGAGTACGACTGCGACTACTACCTGAAGACCTCCAACCCCAGCACCGGCATGATCAGGAACGGCTACCTCAACCCCACCAAGACGGGAAGCGTGCCTGCATCCCTTGACATGACCACCAACGCCAGGACGAACGTCATAACCGGATACGTCGGCGCGATCGCTGACGGAACCGTCTACTTCTCCTACGAGGGCGGAGTGGTCGTCGAGGCAGAGGTCGAGAACGGAGCATTCACAATCGACATCCCCGACAACATCACAGTCGCGGCAGTCAAGGCGGAGGTCACAAAGACCATCGACGGCGAGGTCTACGGATACTTCGGATCCGTTTCCAATGTGGACCTGACGAGCGGAGTCGTGAACATACCCGTGTACAACAACGATGTCGCGGTCGACTACACCAGCGGAGACCTGCAGGTGAAGTTCAACTATGCCAACTTCGTCGGAGGATACGCGGATGCCAACATCACGGTGTACAACAACACCGATTCGCTGAAGACCTACGTCATCACCGCAGGCAGCGCATGGACCCTGGACGGAACATACCAGATCATCCTGCAGGCCGGAGAGAGCGGAAGCATCACGGTCGAGGGAACCTACGACGAGAAGTCGTCGGGAATCGGATCGCAGGGAGCGACCCTGACGGTCAAGGATTTCAACGGAACCACTTCAAAGACGGTCCACATCCTCGAAGGAGGGGCCGAGATCGATTTCAGCAGCGTCACTATGAAGACCGCCAGCGAGTGCGATAACAAGGACAAGCTGTCCGGATCGGAGTACATGTATGCATTGACATTCGTCAACGATGGGGCCGCTACCGCTCTCGACATCAGTGCGAGCGTCGGAGCAGGATACACCGTCGTGCTCATGACCGAGAACGGTGAACTGATCAAGCAGGCCGAGGACAGGTTGTTCGTCATCCCCGCAAAGACCACCACCGTGATCTACGCCAAAGTGATGACCATGACCAGTCAGATGACCACCGCACCTTCGATCACAGTGTCGACAGATCTGGGCTCCAAGACGCTCAGCCCGTCGACCATCGACCTCGAGATCGACTCGATGACCGTTTCCGGAGACACCGCAGTGGACGAGAGGTCCGGAATCCCCATGGGAATCTGGTTCATCTTCGGTCTTTCGATCATCATGCTCATCCTCATTGTCTGGATGGGCTCCAAGAGGGGGGTGTTCTCACGCAGATGAATAAAGCAATCTTCGGAATGATGGCTTTCCTGGCCCTGGCAGCTGTCTGCCTCGTGCCGGTCAGCCTCGATGCTAGCGGCGAAATTACCACCGACGGTGACGGAGTGTACAAAGTCTCAACCTCCGAGACCTTCAAGATCAAATACGATCTTGAAGAGGGCCAGGAGGGAGCTCTTACCTTCAACGCCAAGGTCGTCAACAAGGCCGGAGAGGCTCAGGCGAGCGCTATCTCCCCAAGCACCGGATCCCTCGAGGACGGAGTGGAGAAATCCCTCACCCTCACGGTCCCCAAGACCGCAGGCGAGTACACGATCGTGGTCGAGTTCCTGCTGGATGAGGTCAGGGTCGGCAGCGAAGAGAAGTACACCTTCTACGCAGTCAACCCCATCGTGCTCACAGTCAACCTGAAGGCGGACGACGTTACCCTCAACCTCGAGGAGTTCGGAGTCTACTTCTACATCGACGATGAGAAGATGGATGACAGTTACACCACCATCACTCTCGCCTCGAACGGTACCGGATCGGTCACATATGACTGGATCGCACACCCCGAGCCCAACAGCACCCACACGTTCTACGTGAAGTCTATCGGAGGAGAGGGAATGATCACCGGTCTGGATGAGGTGCACGTCTTCTACGCCAACGACAACGACTACGGCGGGATCACAGCATTGGCATTCATGCTGCTGATCCTTCTGATCGCAGCCGCTGTTTGGGTCTACCGCAAGCCCGTCAAGAACTTCGGTAAGCCCAAGTCCAGGCGCTGAAAACCTTAAAATCAAGGGAGGGGAGACCCTCCCACCTTACTTTTTTGCACTTCTCTTGAGAAAGATGCAATCGATTCACAGCGAATCGAAGAAGTTCTTGCGGAGATCACGTACGAACGAATCCTCGTTCTTCCTCTCCTCAAAAAGGGATTGATCAGCCGGTTCGAAGCTCAGCCAGTCGTAGTTCACATCGACCAGGGTCAATGCGTCGGGCCTTGCTACGCCGAAGTTGATCTCTTCAAGGTCGTCCAATGCCCTGTGTACGTCCTCCATGTCATGGATTCCTTTGGCGACGGATTCTATGGCTGCCACCATCCTGCGGATCATGTTCCAAAGGAAGAAGCGGGCCTCGAACTCCAGGATCATGATGTCGCCCTGAACATCGATATCGATCCTGTCCACCTTGGCTACGGTCGGCTTGTTGTCAGGTTTGCAGAATCTCGCGAAATCATGCTCTCCCAGGAAGATGTCTGCGCATTCTAGGGCAAGATCTATGTCCAGGCATTCGGTCGGAAGGATGTATCTGTAGATGCGGCTCGTTGCGTAGCGGACGTTGAAGTCCTCAGTCACCTCGCATACTGATCTGAAGTAGATGTCCCCTCCTATGGCGTTCAATGCCTTCAGGAGGGTTGTGTTGTGTGTGAAAACGGAGTTGAAGCAGATCGCGTTGCCGAGGGCGTTCACACCCTTATCGGTCCGGCTCGAGAACTTGAGGTCCAGGTCCTCCGGCGTCAGCTTGGAAACCGTGACCAGTTTGTCCAGAACCTCGGATTCCACCGTCCTTCCGGAAGGTTGGATCTGGGAGCCGTTGAATCCCTCGCCCAGGTAGGCGATCTTGACTGCCACTCTCTTCATGCCGAGCGGAGTTCCTTCATGTGGTCGACCCTCTTCTGAACGAGGGCGCGGGTTCCGATGTCATGCCTCAGGAAGATGGCATCGCACTTGACGTACTGGAGAGCCTTCTCGCAGTTCTGCTCGGCCTCCTCGAGGTCCTTTCCGATTCCGACGATTCCGATGGATCTGGAAGTGCCTGTGACGAGTTTGCCGTCCTTCTGGTCCACATTGGCGTAGTACACGACCGCACCGCTGTCCTTGATGCCCTTCTCATCGACTGTGATCTCGTGACCGGACTCTGACTTCACGCCGTATCCCTTGGGCACGATGTACTTGCACACCGTGGCCTTGTCGAAGAACTTCACATCGTCGCTGAGCGTTCCAGTGGCCATCTGAAGGCAGATGTCCTGGAAGCTGGATTCCAATGCAGTGAGGACGTTCATTGCCTCGGGGTCCCCGAATCTTGCGTTGAACTCGATGATCTTCGGTCCGTTGACCGTGAGCATGAACTGTCCGTAGATGGGTCCGCGGTAGGGGCATCCCTCCTTTGCCATAGCGTCTATGACGGATTGGATGATCGCTATCGCCTCCTTCCTCTCGGATTCCGTTATGAAGGGCAGGAGATGGTTGGAGTCGCTGTAGGAACCCATTCCTCCGGTGTTCGGCCCTACATCGCCCTCGTAGGCCCTTTTATGGTCCTGCACGAGGGGCATCGGGACGACCTTCTTGCCGTCGACGAACGCCATCTGCGTGAACTCCTCTCCGACAGCCTTCTCCTCGAGTATGACACCGGCCCCGCCGATGTTGCCGTCGAAGATCTCGTTGATGTATTCCATGGTCTCCTGCATGTTGTGCAGGTGCTCTCCCTGGACCTTCACTCCCTTTCCGCCTGTGAGACCTACGGGTTTCACCACGATCTCGTGGTCTATGGTCTTCAGGTAAGCCTCTGCGTCCTTGGCGTTGTCGAAGTGGGCGAATCCCAGGTTGCCCTTGATCTTGTACTTGTCCACGAGCTCCCTCATGAACGTCTTGGAAGTCTCGATCCTGGCAGCCGCTTTGGTGGGCGCGGCGCATTTGACGCCGATGGCCTCAAGGGCATCGACGATGCCGACCTCCAGAGGGGCCTCCGGTCCGATGTATGCGACCTCAACGCCGTTCTCCTTGGCGAATGCGCATACCTGGTCCAGGTCCTTCTCGCTGCAGAGCAGGTGCTTCCTCGATCTGGCGATGATGCCGGGGTTGGCGTTCTTCATGACCGAGTAGATCTCGGCCCCTGACCTGTACAGCGCCTCCACTGCCGCGTGCTCTCTTCCTCCGCCTCCGACTGCTAGTACCTTCATTTCAATCCCTCACAGGTTCAGGGCCGCCAGGATCTCGTCCAGGCCCTCTTCCTTCCTGACACTGCACTTGTAGATCTGCTTGAGACCTCCGGTCAGCTTGTTGTAGTCCTGGGCGATGACCTCGGGGTCAACTCCCACTGCGTCGCATATGTCCATCTTGTTCAGCACTGCGATGTCCGAGTGCAGGAAGATATCGTGGTGCTTCCTCACCATGTCGTCGCCCTCCGTTGTGGAGATGACGACGACCCTGTAGTCCGTTCCCAGGGGGAAGTCCGCGGGGCACACCAGATTGCCGACGTTCTCGATGAAGACGACGTCGTAGTCATCCAGGTTGATCTGCGCCAGGGTGTGCTCCACAAGGTGTGCGTCCAGGTGGCATTCCTTCTGCGTGTTGCAGTTGAATGCCTTCAGTCCAGATTGCTCGAATCTCGTGTAGTCGTCCACGCCGGTGACATCGCCTGCTATGGCGCAGACACGGACGCCCTTGGCCCTGAGCTTCTCGGCGAGCTTGATGATAAGAGCGGTCTTGCCGGCTCCGATGGATCCCATGAAGTCCACGGACTTGATCCCGTGCTGCTTCAGAAGCTTGTAGTTCTCGTGGGCGAGCTTGCCGTTCTCCTTCAGAACGTCGATCTCCATACCTGGCTGGACTATATGCATGGATTATGGAACGCAACACTCACTATTAAGGGGTTCGTTCACCGGTAACACCCATGTGTGAGGGTCGATATCATGTGCCAGATGATTGAAAATGACGAGATTGGAAGCCTTAACGGTCGTGCATGCACGGGTGCGGCTGCACGGATGCGCACGCGAACAGTTTTAAGACGGCTACATCTATCGGTCGCTGAACAGCATGTACTCAGATTCGCTTTCAAAGCAGCTGGAGGCCCTCGGCGCGGTCGAGGGTTCCAAACTATCCGTCACGAAGGACGGCAGGAACTCCGTGGGAACACTGATGCCCCACCACGAGTTCAGCGCCCCCGACGTACTGATCATCAAGGTCAAGAGCGGATACAACGTCGGAATCAGGATCACGCCCGATACGAAGATCGAGGTTCTGGAGAAGCCCATGGAGAGGGTCAGGAAGGACGTCCCTGTCGAATTCCAGAAGGGACTGCCCAAGCTGGTCCTCATCGGTACCGGCGGTACCATCGCATCCTATGTGGACTACAGGACCGGTGCCGTGCACCCTGCGCTATCCACTTCGGACATGGTAAACGCCGTCCCGGAGATCAGGGAGATCGCCAATGTCGATGCGACCGTTCTCTTCTCCATATTCTCGGAGAACATGGACGTGGACCACTGGCAGGAGCTCGCTCAGGAGGTCAAGAGGCAGATCGACGGCGGAGCCGACGGTATCATCATCCCCCATGGTACGGATACCATGGGATACACCGCAGCCGCTTTGTCGTTCATGCTGGGCGACGTTCCCAAACCCGTCGTGCTCGTCGGAGCACAGAGGTCCTCGGACCGTCCGTCCTCCGATGCTTCCAGCAATCTGATGGCATGCGCCAGGTTCTGCGTCAACGGGAAGAAGTCCGGAGTCTACGTCATCATGCACGACACCTCCGGTGACGATTCCTTCGCCGTCCACCTCGGAACGAGGGTCAGGAAGATGCACACCTCAAGGCGCGATGCGTTCCATTCAATTAACGTAGCTCCCGTCGCACATCTGGACAAGGACGGGAAGATCGAGATGCACATCGATGGCCACAACGTAAGGTCGGGAGAGACCGTCGTGAAGTCCGACATGGAGAAGTCGTGCATCCTGCTCCAGTACTATCCGGGTATGGACCCCAAGCTGTTCGAGGACATCATCATGAAGTCCAAAGGGGTCGTCATCGCCGGATCGGGTCTGGGGCACGTAAATTCGAACATGGTCCCCCTGCTGAAGAAGGCATGCGACAACGGAACGGTCATCGTCATGACCTCCCAGTGCCTCAACGGAAGGACCAACCTCAACGTCTACAACACCGGCAGGGACATGCTGTCTGCCGGAGTGATCACGGTATGGGATATGCTCCCGGAGACCGCCTACGTCAAGCTGATGTGGGCGCTCGCCAACTCATCTTCGGTCGAGGAGGCCAAGGAGCTGATGAAGACGCCTCTCGCAGGCGAGATGTCTGACAGGAGGACCATCGATGTCTGAGGAATACGAGATGATGTGCGGTATCGAGATCCACCAGCAGCTCGATACCAAGAAGCTCTTCTGCTCGTGCGACAGCATCCTCCACGAGGAGGGTACCGGCGCCATCTACAGGAGGCAGAGGCCCACCACATCCGAGATGGGAGAGATCGACAGGGCCGCTCTGATGCAGTTCCAGAAGCACTTGGGCTACAGATACCAGTGCTGCGAGGGATCCTCGTGTCTTGTTGAATTGGACGAGGAGCCTCCTCACGAGTGCAACCCCGATGCCATGGACATCGCACTGACGTTCTCCGAGATGCTCGGAGCGAACATCATCGATGAGATCCACTACATGAGGAAGATCGTCGTGGACGGATCGGACACATCCGGATTCCAGAGGACCGCTCTTATCGCAACGGACGGTTCAGTGGATGTCGGAGACAGGAAGATCTCGATCCTGTCCGTATGTCTCGAAGAGGACGCCAGCCGTAAGGTCGAGGCGAACACCAGCGAGGTCCTCTGGAGGACCGACCGTTTGGGAATACCCCTCATCGAGGTAGCTACCGGACCCGACATGAGGACACCCGAGGAGGTCATGGAAGTGGCCTTCAGGCTGGGAACCCTGTTGAGGGCCACCAGGAGGGTCAAGAGAGGTCTCGGAACCATCCGTCAGGACCTTAACATCTCCATCCCCGGAGGAGCCCGCATAGAGCTCAAGGGAGTCGGAGACCTGAAGCTGATCCCGGATTACGTCAGGAACGAGGTCACCAGGCAGAAGATGCTCATCCGCGTCAGGGACATCCTGAACGAGAGGGGCACAAAGGCCGTGCCGTTCGAGCCCATCGACGTCACCGACATCTTCAAGACATGCGAGTCCAAGGTCATCAAGGGCGCGCTGGACGACAAGGGAAAGGTCATCGCCGTCAAGCTCCCCGGATTCGCGGGCGTCATGAACGGTGATAACAAGACCCTCAGGCTCGGATCCGAGATGGCGGGATACGCTAGGACCAAGGGAGTCAAGGGAATCTTCCATTCCGACGAGCTCCCCAACTACGGCATCGACCAGAAGTACGTCGACGACCTGAGGAACTTCCTCGGATTGACCGGCGAGCACGACGCGTTCGTGATCTGCGCCGCGAAGGAGAAGAAGGCAACAGAGGCCCTCGAAGTGGCCGTCGGAAGGGCCAACCAGGGCCTTATCGGAGTCCCGGAGGAGACCAGGGATCCCCTACCGGATGGAACCACGAAGTATTCGAGGCCCCTGCCTGGAGCGGCGAGGATGTATCCCGAGACGGACGTCCCCCCGATCACCATCATGCAGGACAGGCTGGACAGGATCAAGGCCAACATGCCCGAGTTCCCCGAGCAGATACAGGAGCGCCTGGTGAAGGATTACGGCATCAACGCCCAGCAGGCCAGGCAGCTCGTCAGGGAATCCTATGACGAGAGCTTCGAGAAGATCGTCTCCAAGCACAGGGACTTCGCTTCGGTCGCAGCTACCATGTTCCTCAACGTCTACAGCGAGATGGAGCACGACGGCATCGATACCGCAGCCCTCACGGATGAGGGTCTTCTCCAGGTCTTCGACATGCTGGCGCAGAACCGCTTCGCAAAGGAGGCTCTGCCCAAGCTCCTGAGGGAGATGGCGGTGGGAACCGATGCCGAGGCAGCGATCAAGAAGCTCGGCCTCGAGGCTGTGGATTCCGACGAGGCGAGGCAGATCATCGAGAAGATCGTCAACGAGCGTGCCAACTTCGTCAAGGAGAAGGGAATGGCCGCCATCGGCGGTCTCATGGGACCAGTCATGGGCGCTCTCAGAGGGAAGATCGACGGTAAGCAGGCCAACGAGCTCCTCACCGAAGCCATAAAGAAGATCCTTTGAAGCCCTAGCGGTCCGCGAGTTGTTGATAAAACATGACCAGCGACGATTACGGGTGACACAATACCCGTCTTAGTCGCTGGTCATTTCGTGGATTCTTTGCGATTAGTATCGTGATTGAAGAGATCAGAGTGCATTCTCTTTCCGATTTTACACAGGATTGAGTGTTATGGCCATAGGTCTCTTGGGAGACCCTCTTTTGGATAGCTTCCAATAACTTTGGACGGTCGGAACGAGTTCCGGAATTGCACCGGGAGTTGGGAAGTGCATGAATCCGATATGTGTTTATGTCAACATCAACGAGATTATTAATATCAAGAATTTATTGGATATATCCAATAAATTCACAGTGATATCATGGAGATTAGCAGACCAAGGTACCTGGACAGGCTCATAAGGCTGAGATTCAAGGGAGGTGTGAAGGTCATCACCGGTATGAGACGCTCCGGGAAGTCATATCTGTTGTTCAACTTATTCAAGGATTATCTCCTGTCAATAGATGTACCCGATAGGAACATCATCTGCATAGCATTGGACTCTGTTGAGAACGCTCATCTTCGTGACGCTGTAGCACTGTATGAACAAGTATCGTCTCTAATCACCGATGATTCAGAATATTACATCCTCCTGGACGAGATACAGCTGGTAGAAGGCTTTGAGGAGGTCGTTAATAGCCTGAAGAGGAGAAGGAACGTGGATGTGTACATCACTGGCAGCAATTCCAAGTTTCTTTCCTCCGACATTGTCACGGAGTTCCGCGGAAGGGGGACGGAAATAAACGTGAGGCCGTTGTCCTTCTCCGAATACCTTCCCTATTCTGGAAAGGATGAACGCACAGCATGGTATGATTACCTGACTTATGGAGGGCTTCCGGAATCCATTGATCTGGAAACGGAGGATAGGATGGCATATCTATCCGAACTGATCGATGTCGTGTACATGAGGGACATCATCGAGAGGAAAAGGATCCGGATGCCCGATGTGATGGATTCCGTGTTCAGCGTCCTCTCCTCGGCGATCGGTTCTTTGACCAATCCGAATCGTCTCACCGATACGCTGCGCAGCCATCACGTAGATGTCGCCGGCACCACTGTGTCCGAATACATAGACCATCTGAAGGATTCCTTCCTGTTCGAGGAATCGAAGCGCTTCGATCTCAAAGGCAGAGCGTATTTCGATACCCCTTCCAAATACTACGCCACCGATCTCGGACTCAGGAATGCTAAGCTAGGCTTCAGGCAGACGGAGTTCAACCATCTTATGGAGAATGCGATATACAACGAGCTCAGGTACAGGGGATATTCCGTTGATGTAGGCATCATAGGTTTCAGGGAGTACATAGAAGGCAAACGTGAATACAGGCAGCTGGAGATCGATTTTGTCGCCAACAAGGGGAGCGAGAGGTACTACATACAATCGGCCTATCGCATAGATGACGATTCGAAGAGGAAACAGGAGGTCAGACCCTTCTTGAAGATGAATGACGGTTTCAGGAAGATCATCATCGTCGATGGGGATGCACCGAAGACCATAGACGAGGACGGGGTTGTGACCATGAATGTAATCGATTTCATGAAGGATCCTGAAAGTCTAAACAGAATCTAATGGATATATCCAATAAATTCTTGATATAAACGATATCGTTGATAGAAACACAGTCATCCGTTGGATTCATATCCATCATAGTTCTCGAAACATTTACAGAGCGTACTGTGTCGAAGTCAGGCAGATCGTCATAAACCTCTTTTGAATCATCATTCCATGTGAGTGTTCCCGGGGTCTTCCTTTCTGTTGATAACGATCAGGGCCAGTAGGATCAATGTTATCCCCGTGGCCGTATCGATCCCGACGCCCTCTCCGTAGATTATCAGCCCTATCACAGTCGCGGCCAAAGGTTCCGCGTAGGTCAGTACAGATGCTTTCCCCGCTTCGATCTTTGTGAGGGAGTAATTGAACAGCACGAACGGCAGCAGGGTGACGAACAATCCCATGCCGACCACGATGAGCAACGCATCCGCTGAATGCATCATCAGATCGAATGCTCCGGGCAGGTCGCAGAACGGGGCCAGCCCCACCCAGCAGATCAATGAGGTGTAGAAAAGAACGGTCGATACGCTGTATCCGTCCCTGCTCATGATCTTCGAACCGATAGTGTAGATGCTGAAGCAGAATCCCGACAGCGCTGCCAGGAATATGCCCCAGAGATCCATCGAACCAGGGTCCGTCAGAACCCCTGTGCACAGGACGCTCCCTATGAAGGCGCCGATCACGGCCAGCACCTTGTTCCTGGTCAGCTTCTCCTTGAGCACGGGGACCGATATCAGAATTACGAAGAAGGGAGCGACGTACTGTAGGACCGATGACAGCGAGAGCGATATCAGGGTCATAGATTCGAGATAGGTGTAGGAGTTCAGGATAGTACCGATCAGACCCATCATCAGTAGGACGCCCACTGTCTTCCTGTCGACCCTGAACATCTTCATGTTTCTGACCATGATGTACGCCCAGACGATTACGAAGATCATCATGTAGCGCAGGCAGGTGAGCTGCATCGGAGATATGCCCAGATCGTCCGAGGTGCGAACGAACAATCCGAGGAGACCCCATATTATACCCGCGGATAATGCGGCAATGATACCGAGATGCTCGGAGTATGAGGTCATGAACTGTCCATTCTGAGCAATCTATATGGTTGTTACTCACTGTGCCTTAGGCCTGATTTCCAGGACCGCTAGCTTCTCGAAGAACAGCTTGAGCTCCCCGATGCTCTCTACATCGTAATCGTCCAGAAGATCCCAGAGCGCCTGTGTGTCCATCAGCGACGAGATGACCACGACTATCCTGCCCTCCGGATTCAGATGGTCAGAAGATCCGTCGAGGAGGTCCGGAAAAGGTCCGAGGCCGTCGGGTCCTCCGGACCATGATCTGGCCAGCAGTCCGTCCTCGTCCACAGGGAGATAGGGCAGATTGAACAGGATCGTGTCGAACCTTCCTTCGATGTTAGAATAGACGTCCGTCTCCACCACGGTGATATGCACCCCATTCTCTCCGGCGTTCCTCTTGGTGAGCTTCACGGCCTTGGGGTTGATGTCCCCGGAGGTTACGATGCATCCGTTCTTCGCACAATGGATGGAGACGACGCCGGAACCGCAACCGATCTCCAGCACCTTTTCACCCTTCCTAACGTTCAGCGATTGGATGAACAGGATGCTGTCGTCCGACGGGGGATAGACATCTGGGTTGGATAATATGTGGATCTCGGGATCGTAGTCCATGCTGCTGTATCGGCAGGATACAATATGCTACTTTCCAGTGCCTAGGACTGTTAATGCAGGAGGAACGGACGGTGGGGATTGTGTTTCAGAGCTTGGAGAACTGCCTGACGACCTCTGCGAACTCCTTTATGGTCTTGTCCGCATCGCCGTGCTCTATGCCGTCCCTGACGCAGTGGTTGATGTGTCCCTCGAGGACGATCTGGCCCACGCTGTGTATGGCGCTCTTGATAGCATTGATCTGAATCATGATCTCCTCGCAGGGGACGTCCTCGTCGATCATGCGGTCGACCGCGGCAACCTGTCCGGCGATTTTCTTCAGACGCTTGTGGAGGTTCTCAGAGTCCATGCAGTCTATCATGATGGGTGGAAAGGGATCGTCTGATAAATCTTATCTCTTATTGGATGCGTTTGGCCACAACATCCCCCTGTGCCTTAGGTGCCGAGGTGAGGACTTCGTTGGCGATCTCCTCTGCCCTGTCCTCGTCGCAGTCGATGATGAACCTTCCGTTGACCATGAGTGCGGCACCGTTGACTCCAGGCATCTTCTGGATGTGGGCCTCGAGCTTGTCGGCGCATTCCTGGCAGGTGAGTCCGGTTACGAAGAAAAGCATCCTCATGAGGATGGGAACGCATCGGTCGTATTTGATTCCGTTTGAACATGGAGGCTGAACCAAACCATGTGTTATATTCGGCGTTGATCTATACAATACCATGATGTTCGGTGACAAGATCAGGACGATCGTGAACAGGGTCACGAAGGAGTACGAGCCGGAAGCGATCATTGTCTTCGGTTCCGTGGCCAGGGGCGAAGCCACCGAGGAAAGCGATCTGGGCATCGCTATCATTATGGATTCCGACCTGTCGGAGCACGAACGCAACGTGAGGATGCGCGTATGTATAGGTCCGATCGGTATGGCCGCGGATCTGCTGGTCTTCACTCCCTAAGAGGTCTACATCGGCGACCGATTCTGCATCGATAATATCCGAGATAATGAGGACGGGAAAGGTAGTCCATGGATCCGCTTGAATCTGCGGTATCCCTGAACACGTCTACCGTTGATATCTCTGAACTACAGAGAATCAGATTTCAGAACAAAAGATGAGGGGAAGATTCCCTCGGATAAATTGAGATCGAGTCTTTTAACAACAGCCGCACAGGTACAGAATGAATAACATGACCGCTGCGCCACCGTACAGGAGCCCCAATAGGCAGACGACGTAGCATCCTAATTTGAATACCCCTACGAACAGAAAGTAGAAGACAGCGACGATACCGCATAACAGGCCTTCAAGCAATGAAACATCCGTATCAGGATTGCTGACCGACGATGTTCCGTATCCGAAACCGGCGGAGGGGAGGGTGCTGACCGAAGGAGAAACTTCACAACTGCTGTCATAACAGCTGCTGTAATCATCATAGTATGACAAAGGGATGCTGGAATCCGAACTGCTGGAATCGGAACCGCCGGACGGAGTTTCCTCGTCCCCGAACAGCTCCTTTAGACATCTCCAATCATCAGTGGTCCCTATCTTCTGGGAGCCACTTCCATGGATCGTTCCGTCAGGATCTATGTTACCTAAGATTCCATGCTGTGAGCTTATGATCTAACCGTTAGGATAGATTGTGGCGATGTTATCGTAACCGCGGTAGATCTCCTTTGATCCGAACCACGAATCAACTATATCCACGATTTCGCCGTTATCACATCTCTATACTTCTGTCATATCTGTAACCCTTGTTGACCTTGTGAAGGGTATTGGTAAAGGGTTTGACGAGCAGTCCAGAGAGCCTCCGACATGAAAGAATCGGTGGCTGACATTCATGCTCTCGATTCAACACCGATCGGTTCGTGGGTCTGTACCTCATGGATAGATCTTGGTCCCGCACCTGTCGCAGCTGTATTCGGTGTTGCTTGCTGTTCCGTTGAGGCCCAGGTCGAGGGTCTCGACCATCTCCATGACGCCTACTTCGCCTTTCTCCTTGCAAATAGGACAGATCTTACAATCTGACATTTCTAGACACTCCTTTTGTTTTTACAAGTCGCAGGTCGGAAGACTCCGGCCCACCGTACTTGTTGATTATAGATAGTATAGTTGGTATATAAGTTTTTAGATATTTGTACTAACTAAATTACAGAATATGACGGCGATGTGAATTTTGAATAAAGATGAAGAGAAGATCCTGAAAGAAGACATCAACCGTCTGGATGACGGACGATCATTGAGATTTGGTCTCGGATAACCCGGGGTTTGAGACAGGGTCGGGATCAGGTATTGCGTTTTGTCTGAGCTTCTCGACCTCTTTGAGAGCGCTCAACAGGGCAGCGTTGATGAGGTCCAGATCCGGAACCTCTTCGTCCATGATGGAGTTGATGGTATCTATGCGCTTCTTGAGGGTCAGGTAAGCTGGATCCAACATGATTTGGATCTGTTTGTAGAACTGGTCAGAGTCTCTGGCATCCGAGGAAGCGGTTATTTCGTCAGCGCGTCCGCTTTCCGCATGTCTGTTTGACATGCGGGATCTGGGTGCCTTATATCCGAGCGTTATCGTGCTGCCATTGGGCATTCTGCGTCTTCTGAGGGGGACTGGTATCTCCGGATTGGACATGAGCCGGATCTTATCTATGCCTTTATCGGTCAAACCGAGATATTGAGTATTGTGGGCCCCTACCCTGGTGACTTCCACGTATCCTTCGGAGATGAGATCCTTGAGCAGGGCGATCTTGGTCTGTCTAGAGTATCTGATAACGCCGTAAAGATCCTCTTTCTTGACCTCCACTCCGTTGTTGCTCTGTTCCGCCAGATAGCAAAGGGCCTTGTAGACCTCCTCCTCGCGTGTCTTCCAGGATGAACCTGCCATGGAAGTATCATGAATGTAGAGGTATAATTAATTTGTAGTTGTATGATTTATCTGTCTAGATGTATGATTTTATAGATATATTTATTAGTTGGTTCTACTAATACTAACTGATAACATGACGACGGTAAAGGACAGGATCAGGGGGAACGCGGAAACAGATGATTACTACATAATCGATGATGATGGGATCAGGATCCCCGATCATACAAGATTAGAAGGGACCAACGAATTCCTAAGGCGGTGCCAACCGGTGGATGTGGCCGACGTCGAAGACAGAACATACGGTACACCCGTGGCCAGCAGAGATGGGACGGTGTATGTGGATACTGAACCGTGTCATTGTCTCATAATAGGGGGATCAGGCACCGGGAAGACGCTGTCGTTCACACTTATCAAGGCCATACAGGCACTGAAGGCCGGTCATTCTGTGGTATATCAGGCTTCGAGAAGGAACAATCTGAAGGTCCTTCAGGACACCGCCAAGCAATTGGGGATCGAGCCTGTCATTATCGATCTGGAGAATCCCCAGTACTCAGACCCCTTCCCGATCCTATTCCCTGTCAGTAAGAATATCAGGAGTGAGGACCCTTGGGATAGGATCAGGGGCATGAATATGGCCTCGTCGATCGTCAACAGCGCACTTCTGTTCAATAGCACACAGAATGCAGAATGGCTGATGGGCACCACCAATTTCACGGAAGGAGCATTGGAATTTGTAACGAGGGAGATAGATGGACCGGAGATGAACACCAGGAGTATACTGAAAGTCGTCGAAACGGTTCTGGATCCGGAAGACAGCCCATTGAAAAGAACCATAGAGGATGATGATCACTACAAAGCGAAATTCGGACCCATCCTATTGCAGAGTGCCATGACAACGCTCGAAGGATACAAATCGGTGTTCCATTCCACCTTTGTGTTAACCCTCTGCAGCCCTAGGTTCGCACCGGTTTTGAATGGTTCGCGGACCGAGATCTTCTCTATGGATCAGAAGCAACAGCTGCTGATCCTGATCAGTCCCGAAGGGGACCCGATAGCTGCGTCGATCACAAAGATGATCCTTTCGATTCTGCATGACGTCATCGTAGACAATGTAGGATCATACGGAGGTACATCGGAGCTCCCTGTGGACTTCATCCTGGATGAGTTCGGATTTCTCGGATTTGAAGCAGCTCGGCAATGGGTCTCTCAGGACAGGGAACGCGGATTCTACCACACCCACGGATGCCAGAGCCTCAGACAGATCACCGCAGATGACGATTCCATCTTGGACAACTACAAGATTTTGATCTTCACCGGGAGCTCGAACATCTCAACACTCAATGAATTCCAGTCTATGCTGGTGGTAAACCGGATCCCATTGATATCAGCTGACCAGCTCAGGAAGATGCAAGTGGGGGAAGCGGTCATCATTACAAGAGGCAGGAACCCATACTATGCAAGGATGATGAACCTCAGAGATATGGTGGACTCCGGGCCTCTAGAAGGAAAAAAGAGGGAATATGTGGACCTGCCCACGATCGACAAAGATTTCGTCCCTAAGAGTAAAAAGAGCAAGAAGGTGATCTTCGATCTCAACTATAGCGAGTACCTAAGACTCACCAACAATGTGAAAGAACCTGAGGACGCCTCTAACGAGAATAAGAAGAAAGCTGTAAAGAAAGAAGTCGAGGATGATCAGGAGAGAAGGATCAAGCATGACGAAGAGGTCATTTCCTTGCTTCACGGGGTCTAGGCGTGGTTTGACCGGGATTTCTCGGATGAGGACCTTCTCGGATATATGGCGATGAAGACCAACGCAGAACTCATGAAGCTGATTAGGGAGGAAGGGTTCACCATAAAACGCAGGAAGGCAGATCCGACCCTCACCGACGCGCTATATGAGTGGTTGGCCGTAAAGGGGTACGATGTGAATCCGAATATGGGAGCGACAATAATCAACATGGCCATCGAGGGTGAGCAATTTGACTTCATGTGCGTCTCATCCAAAGCATACAGGGTGCCGGCATTCCACGGAAGGCCTTTGAACATCGGGAAGCATTACATACTCACGACGGAGAAGTTCGCCTATGCTGAAGTGGCCTTATCCATCATTGTGCATGCGGTCCGCTGCATCCATGGGATGGAAGAAGGGGATTTTCTGAAAGACGGCGATCTCTGGGAGGGGAGGTTCGAGCCTCTGAGGAAAGTGATTTGATCTCAAGTATGGGAAAGTGTTGGATCGGGAGCGGAAAAACGATCGCAACAGCACTGAGCATCCGGGAACATGTATCTTATATCGGTACCGAGACTTCGAAGCATGTTCCGTTCGGATGATGTTCCGAGCGGATGGTCCGATAAGCATGCAAAGTCCGAAGCATCATCGCTAAATCCTCGTACCAGATATCAATGGACATGATCCAACTGGACATCCTGGCCGTCGGCTACCTGGAGAGGGACGAGGACGGGAACATACTCAAGGCAGATTCCACCAGCGTGCTGGTCCGCACGCCTAAGCACACCATAGTGGTGGATCCCAGCACGAAGTACATGAAGCCGTTCCTCAAGACGTCCTTCCAGCAGATCGGGGTGTTCGTCAGGGATGTGGATATCGTGGTGCTCACGCATACACATGAAGATCACATCGAGAACCTGGACATGTTCCCGAAAGCGAAGGTCTACGTGCACAGCGGTGCCGAGAAGGAGATCCCGGGAGCCATCATCGTGGACAAGGACGAGTACGATCTCTGTGAAGGTGTGAAGCTGGTCTACACTCCTGGGCACTGCCCGGAGGAGATCTCCGTGTTCGTCGACGCGGACAGACATTATGTCATAGCCGGCGACACGATCCCTCTGGAGGATAACTTCTTCAAGAACATCCCTCCCCGTCTGAATACTGACCCCGAGCTCGCACTGCAAAGTATTAAGAAGATAAGGGACTACGCAGACGTAATCATACCGGGACATGGATTCCCGTTCATGACGGAACAGTGATGCAGATGATCAAGAGAGAGATGCCGGACACGATCTACTTCGATTGCCCCGATTGCGACGAGGAGACCGAGCACCAGATCCTGAAAGGAAGGATGGGCAAGGCCTCGATAGAGGGTACCTTCAGGTGCACCTCCTGCAACCGCATCTCCTCGATGACAATCAAGATCCCCGAGCTCATCGAGGTGCCCGTCGTCTTCAGCGACGGGGACGTCTCAGAGACAGTAAGGACCACCATCGAGAGCAATGACATCATCCAGGAGGAGGACGAGTTCTTCCTCGACGACGGAAGGAGGGTCTGCGTCACCCATGTGGACACCAAGGACGGAAAGTACAGGAAGAAGGTGCTGGCCACAGATGTGAAGAAGCTGTGGGTGAAGCAGTTCGACATCCTGACCATCAAGGTCTCCGTCAACGATGACGACCACACTTATTCTCTCAGGGTAGAGGCCGAGCCGGACGACGAGTTCGTTGTCGGTACACAGCTTTCTTTCGAGGACTTCGACTGTCTGATCCACGCCATCAAGACCAAGCACAGCCTTGTGAAGAAGGGCGTTGCCGAGGCCAGGGACATCACCAGGATCTACGGCAAGATCAGGAAGAAGAGGTACGAGGTCCTTGATTTCGAGGACGATGACGAGGACTTCGACGAGGACGACTACATCATCGACGATGATGACGAATGATCATTCCTCTTCTTCGAGGATGTAATCGAGAACGTCAGCGATGTTATCGGAGACCACTGTGTAGGTGGCCGCATCGCTGGTGTAAGGGTCCGTCGGATTGAATGCGATGGACATGCCCGAGTTCTTGAACATGGGGATGTCAGTGAACGAGTTGCCGATGGAGACCGTCCTCTCGGGAGTGGTCCTGTACTTCTCGATGAAATGGCGCACGTTGATGCCCTTGTCCTTCAGGTCCACGATGAGCTTGCCTTCTCCGGTCAGTGTGCCGTCTGGATTGGTGCAGATCTCGTCCGCGGCGAAGTCGTCGAAGCCGAACTCGTTCTTGATCAGCAGAGCGGCCTTGTCTATCCCTCCGCTGACTATGACGCATCTCACGCCGTTCTCCTTCAGGCAGGCCACCGTCTCCTGGATGCCTCCGATGAGGGGCATGTCCTGGAAGAGCTTGGCGATCTCGTCGATGGTGACGTCCGGCTTCTTGTTTGTCCAGAGGGCTATGTCCCTCCTCATGAACTCCGATTCGTCTATCTCCCCGTTGCAGTAGGCCTGGTACGTGGGTTCGTTGTCCACGTCGAAACATTGATGCACCCAACACCATGAGCTCCTCAGTTTGGTCAGGACTCCGTCCATGTCGAAGCAGACGAGATCGTACTTGTTCATTCAGGCACCTCGGTGTGATACCCGATGCAGGACAGGGATAAAACTGATTACGGTCTCTCCTTGTCTTTTTCATCGACGGGAGGGAGACCGTTCTCCATCCTGTACTGGGCGACGAGTTTCGGACGTACGGAGTACGAGTATGCACCGAAGAGGATGACGATCACGAACATGAGTCCCGACAGCATCGTGCTGCCCATGAGCATGGCCTCCTCGCTTATGCTTCCCGCGGAACAGAAATAGACGATGGCCGCCAGAGCTATCATGACGATGGTTACGCTGACGATGGTGATCAGGGTGATTATTTTGTCCTTCTTCTTCGGGCTCATCTTCAGAACTCCGTTGGATTAATGTTCCAAGGTATCCTGGTCTACGTAGAAAAATGATTGCCGCCTCATCGCCATTATATCTCTCGGACTCCTTCGGATTCTCATGATCACCATAATCGGCACGGGCCACGTGTTCAATCTTGCGGAGCCCGTATCCTTCATCGTGAAGAATACATGGCCGGATGCGGTGCTCATAGAGTTGGACAAGGCTCGTTACGAGACCATGATGAACGACTACAACGGTGTGAAGCCCAAGGGCGATCAGAAGATGTCCGCCATTTACGCCAACACCGCCAAGTATCAGCAGAAGATGTCCGAGCAGAGCGGCAGCCAGCTGGGAGGCGAGTTCCTCGCAGCGGTGAACACAGGCAAGCTGGTCAACGCCGACATAATCCCGATCGACACCGATGCCATGCGCGTCATGAACGAGATGTGGGACGAGATGTCGGCATCCGAGAGGCTGCGCTACCGTCTATCCGGAATCAAGGACTCCTTCGGAGGCATCAAGAAGGTGGAGAACACGCACAAGAAGTTCGCCGCCAACGAGGAGGACTATGTAGAGAGCATGCGCAAGAGGTATCCTACGCTGGTCAGGAAGCTGATCGACGAGAGGAACGTCTACATGGCCGACCAGATAAACGAACTCTCCGAGAAGTACAAGAACATGGTCGTGGTCGTCGGTGACGCCCACGTCGAGGGTCTGTGCAAGCTCCTCAAGGAGGAGCACATCAGGAAGATCAGGCTGAGCGACATCATGGACCGTGAGAAGATGAACAGGATCCGTCAGATGGTTTGGGACGGGAGGGAGACACTTGAAGGTTAAGCTATTGGCATGCACACAGAATGCGGACAGGATATGCGCGGCGGCAGGGAACTCATGTTACTCGGAGAGGTCCTCCGCAGAGATCGTCGAGGACATCGATCCCGAGAAGACCCTTTCGAGGATCGTCGGCATGGGGCACCACTCCGTCATCGAGCATGCGGTCTTCACATTCTCAGTGGAAGGCGCTTCGCGCGCCCTCACGCATCAGCTTGTGAGGCACAGAGTAGCCTCCTATTCTCAGCAGAGCCAGAGGTACGTTTCGATGGACAAGGCGGCCTTCGTCACACCCCACACGGTTGAGGACAACAAGGATGCCGTAAAGCTCTACGATTCCGTCATGGACACCATTTGGGATGCATACAAGAAGCTCGAGGAAATGGGGATCCCGGCGGAGGATGCGAGATACCTCCTTCCCAACGGTTGCACCACCAACATCACCATCACCATGAACGCCAGGGAACTGCTCCATTTCTTCTCCCTCAGGAGCTGCAACCGCGCTCAGTGGGAGATCAGGGAGATGTCCGATCAGATGCTGAGGATCTGCAAGGAGATTTCGCCCATCATCTTTAAGAACGCTGGTCCGCCCTGTGTCAGGGGACCTTGCCCAGAGGGCAAGAAGACCTGCGGTCAGCCAAGGACCGACCTATGAAGGAGATCTATCTGGCAGGCGGATGCTTCTGGGGCGTCGAGAAGGCGATGTCCCTGCTGAAGGGCGTGGTCGGCACGGAGTGCGGATACTCCAACGGCGATCCTCATCTAACCCCAGATTATCTCCTGGTCTGTTCTGGGCGCTATGGTTACGCAGAGACCGTCAGGGTAGTCTACGACGAATCCATCGTTGCTCTGGACAGGATACTTCAGGCGTTCTTCATGATCATAGATCCCACGAAGCTTAACAGGCAGGGTAACGACAGGGGTATACAGTACCGCACCGGAATCTACTGGACCGATGAGCAGACAGGCGAAGAGGTCTCTCGCAAGGTCGCCAGCATAGCGGAACATTATTCGGAGTTCTATACCGAGGTCTTGCCCCTTCAGAACTTCACCAGGGCCGAGGAGAATCATCAGAATTATCTGGACCGGACACCGAACGGTTACTGTCATATCTCTCCGCAGATCATGGCAGAGATCGCGAAGATGTGAGACGTCCGCATCCAGCTCGCTTGAAGATGCAATCATCTTTTCAGCAGATCCTCGATCGAGCATCCAAGACTGCGGGAAAGATTGTACAGCGTGTCACCAGCCGCTTTGCCGATGTCCAAGGCCCCCTGTTCATATCCGCGCAGCGTCCTGATGTTCATATTGGCGAATCCCGCGAGCTCCGACTGTGTGTAGCCCAGAGCTTTCCTGCGTGTCTTGATGATGTTGTCCTCCACCAGATACGTCCCGATCTCGTCAGCGATGTAATCCAGCGATGACGAATGCAGACGCTCGTAATTGTCGAGGAGCATCGATACGGGATATCTCTCCAGGATGATGCTGAACGGTCTGAAGAACTTCCATTGAAGGTAGGCCACCACGAAGCCTGTCCAGTATTCGGGTCCGGCGATCATCACGTAGCCGTCAGGATAGCGGATGGGATGGTCGATAATGATGGAGGCAAGCTCCTGTCCCGAACGACCGGCGAGAAAGTCCGGATGGGAGGATTCAATGCCCTGGGCGACCTCCGACTCAGAGAACAGGCGGGAGAATTCCGACTCGTCCATACGCTCCTGTCTGAGCAGCAGATCGAACACAACCCCGACATTACGCTGGACAAGATCGAGATATGTTTCACTGTAAGGATGGATCATAGTTCAGCCCTCCCGGTGATGAGGTCCATCAGGTAGATGTCGTCCTTTTTCGGCGGGATCGCAACCATTTTCCCGTAAGCATCGCGTGCGGCGCAATCCCTATTTCTGCGTCTGATCGCATATGTTGATGCGGGAACCTTCTCGCATCCGCTGAAGGCCATCCTGTCAAAGGCCTTCTCCGATCTGAGCACCACCTGTCTGCCCAAATCCCCCAGATTCATCGCTTCGGATAATTTGCTCAGAGGGATCACGTTCTCTAGGAAGTCCCTGGCGAAATTGAAGTAAGAATCATCGGCACGGTATCCGCAGACGATGTCGTATCCTTCCAGATCTATCAGGTAGTTGTCGAGGATGTATTGCTTCCCCAACACCGAGGTCTGGCTGCGGGGTTCGAAGACACGGTTATCGATCAACACGGCCAACCAATTCAGGATGTTGCTGTCCTTGGAATTCAGATCGATCTTCTTCAGCCCTGATGAGTCCAACGAATAGGTGTTGACGAAACCATCCGACCCGTTGCGGCAAGCCCATTCCTTAGCGAGCTCTATCGATTCTGTGCAGTAGAATCCGCGGCCGTAATCGTTGTCCTTCCTGCCGTATCCGAATATCGGGGACGAGACTATCTGGTTGGATCCGTGATATAGTATCATTATAATGTCACTTTCAATAATAAAAATAACATTGTGATATTATATGATTATGCCCGCCCGTTCCTAAACAGCCATCAAGTCGAGTCTTGCGAGGGTAAGATTGAAATTCCAGACACCTTACCAGATGTTACTTTTGAAACCGCTAATGCTTTCAAATAGGATTATATAGGGTATCGGCTTAATCGGGTTCAATTCGGTGAACGATATGGGAAGAATAAGACCCACCTACATCAAGAGAGTCTCCATCGAGTTGCTCAACAAGTATCCTCAGGCATTCACCAAGGATTTCGAGGGCAACAAAGAGATGGTCGCGACCCTCACAGATGTCTCATCAGTGACAATGAGGAACAGGATCGCTGGTTACATCACCCGCTACCTGTCGCACCCTGAGGCATGAAAACCTCTTAACCTTACCTTAAGGTACCGCATATTCTGCCCGCGTGGGGTAGCTTGGATATCCTGTGAGATTGCGGATCTCTTGACCCGGGTTCGAATCCCGGCGCGGGCACCATCGTACTGATTTCTCGGAAAATTAGAAGAAAAGAGGGGGCTGTATGCCCCGTTTTTGTTCAGTTAGCCTTCCTCTTGTACAGGTAGTCTGAAAGCGTGAACATGGTGAAGATGATGCTTCCTGCGATCATCATCCACGGGCCGATCCCAACATCCATGAATCCGGCTGCTTCAACGATCTCGGCTATGCGGAAATAGCACAGCACGGATATGACTATGGCAAGCACACCCACCACGACGTTCAGCAATGCTGATTTGGTATTGAGGTTGGGTTTGATGGTGGAAGCGGATGTCAATGTCACCAAGACGAAGACGATCAGATCCAATAAGTCCGCTCCTCCCGGAGGGTTGTTGAAAGCCAGGATAACTCCGATCAACGCGATGACGGCCCCTATCGTGGCTATCACTGCGACGAGATTGAACTTATACTTCAGTTCTTCCATGGCCTTTCGATGCGAATCGTAGTATAAAGTAATGAGTTCTGGAATTCATTCCTCGGACTCATCGTCCTTAGGCCAGACCTCTTTCACGATCTCGCTCTCTCCCGGCGGCAGGATCCTGGAGATCTCCTCCTCGGGAACGTTGAAGCGCTTCGCCATATCTCCTGAGATGCGGTTCTTGTTCTTCCCGGGACGGATCACGAAGTACTTCTCGCAGTCCTTGAAGCAAGATGCTGGGCCGCACATGACCTTCCTTGATCCCTGGTAATCGATCTCACCAACGATGAGCTCCAGAGGCAGGTGGTATTCGTAGTTCCTCTTTCCGCGGATGATGAACGCGCCGCGGGGGACGAACTCTCCGGGGTTGGGGGTCTTGCTGACCTGGTCAGGGTACACCCAATAGGCACTTCCCTCGGATACCGCTCCGACCCATCCCTTGGACTGGGCCGTAGCGAATTGGCAGGCCTCTCTCAATTCCTGATTGGATGCTGATGCGCCGTCCTTTATGATGGTGGAAGGTGCTCCGTGGATGTCGGTATGGCAGTACAGGTCCTTCTCCTTGAGATGCTTCTTGACTACGCCGTCGTTGGTGTGGGCGTCCCTTCCTGCGATGACCAGTTTGCCTTCGGATGTGAAGAACCATTTGAATCTCTCGAACCAGAACTGCTTGGTAGGCTGCGCTCTGCCGGCCATCGCGGCCTTCTCCTTTGCGATGCCCTTCTCCTTCTTGGCGAGCTCCGCGCGGCTGTCGTTGAGAGCATCCTCGGCGTGCCTGCCCTTCTCGCCGATATCCTTGCTCTGCTGGTAGATGTCGGATGCGTTGGCGTCCAGTCCCTTGGTGTAATCGAGGGTGACGGTCTCTCCTGCGAACTCGCCCGTGACCAGGTTCTTGGAGGGGTCGATGTCCTTGACGTAGGGGATCTTCATGGCGCCCTCCTTCAGCTTCTCCCATGTGAGCTTCTGGCTCTGTTCGTTCAGGACCCCCAGAAGCTGCGATACGTTCTGGTAGTCGGTGTACAGAGCTTCGGCTTTCCTCTTGAGCTCCTCGCACCTCTCCTTGTACTCCTGGACGGTCTCTTCCTGCTTGAGGATCCTCCTGTTGAGCTTCTCAACCTCGGGGTCGACATAGGCCTCCTCTTCCTCGTCCTTCATCTGCTGAACGAAGGCGTCGATGACCTCGGACATGCTGCCGAATGGCTTGGATTCCAGATCGTCGTGGGAGAGCATCTGGATGGGTGCGAAGTCCTCTATCTTTCCGTCCTTGATGTAGGCGGTGGTCTCCGGAACATCGATCACATGTTTCACGATGTCCTTCACCTGGGCGTACATCTTGGAGAGCATGTCGTCAGGGATTTCCGATGCGGGCATGGTCTTGTCCGCTCCGGTGCGCTTGCAAACCTCCTCGGCATACTGGCCTCCGAGGTTCACCGCAGTGGCGAGGGTCCTGACGCAGTCCGATTCCGATTCCTTCATAGCCTGGATGAAGTCCGCCTCGGTTGATTCAACCGGATTGAATCTGGGCTGGGGCCAGATGTAGGGCTCCTTCGGACGGACCTTACGGTCCCTCATCGTCTTCTGGATGAGGCAGGTGTCGATGATGCCGTCCTTCACGAGGAGGACGTTTCCTCCTCCGAAGATCTCGAAGATCAGCTTGTACTCCGAATCGGCCTTCAGCAATTCCATCTCCACGACCCTGTCGAATCCGACTTGCCTGACCTTGCCGATGCGAGCATTGTCAAGGTATTTCCTGAGGTATGTGGCGAACGAGGTGGGCTGTATTGGAGTCTCCGGTTTCGCAGCCGGTGAGTACAGCCATTTCTTGTCCTTGAAGAAGAGATCCTTCTTGCCTTCGCCCTGGACGTTGATGCGGAACAGCACGTTCCCTGCACCCCATTGGAAGATCTTGTCCATATGGGCACCTTCCAGAGCGGACAGCTCCGTCGCTATGGAACGGACGTCGAAGGAACTCATCTCTTTCTTCATGATGGAGGGTTAGTGCCGTTTATGTGATAAAAGGTCGCATCCTTATGTCGGGATATAGGATGGAGAAAAGGGAGGAAGGAGGGCACTGCCCTCCTGTTTTCATCATTCGTCCATCGGATCGGCTTCCTGCAGATCCTCCTTGGAGACGGTGTCCACGACCCCGCACTGGAAATCGGGATCGTCGATGCTGTCGTCCGCATGGAAGATCACATACGGGCGTCCGTCCACCATCTGTATGTCCGCTTTGACGTTGTAGACGTTGAAGATGGTCTCCTCTGTCAGGACCTCCTGTGCCGTGCCGTCGGCGTAAACGGAACCCTTGCGGAACACGATGACACGGTCCGAGAACCTCGAGGCTATGTTGAGGTCGTGACAGATGATAAGGACCGTCATGTTCTTCTCGTGCGCGATGTCACGGAGCAACCTCATGGTGTAGATCTGATGGTAGATATCGAGATTCGATGTGGGCTCGTCCAGCATCAGCAGGTCCGGCTGCTGGGCAAGTCCGCGTGCGATCATCACCCTCTGGTGCTGTCCCGCGGAGAGCTCGTTGAAATTCCTCAATGCGAATTCTCCCATGTTCATCTTCTGCAGGCAATCGGCGGCGATCTCCAGATCCTCCTGCGTTACAGAGTAACCGGAATGGGGATACCTTCCCATGAGGACGGTGTCCATAACGGTCATGGCGAACGTCTCTCCGGATGCCTGGGGGACGTACGCGACCTTCTTCGCGATGTCCTTGTATCCGAGTTCTAGAACATCCGTGCCATCTAGGAGTATCCTTCCGGAGCTCGGTTCCAGGATCTTGTTGATGGTGTACATGAAGGTGGATTTTCCCACTCCGTTGGGCCCGAGGATGCTGATCAGTCCCGGCTCATTTATGTCGAGGTTGATGTGTTCCCAGATGACATTGTCACCGTAGGATGCACCGAGGTCCTCAGCTTTGATACGTACAGCCATATCACCAGACCTCCTTCTTCTGCCTCAGGATGAGGAACATGAACACTGGCCCTCCTAGAAGCGATGTGACGACTCCTATTGGGACGTTGGTTCCGACGATCTGGACGAGACTGTCGGCAAGCAGCATGACGGCCGCTCCCATCAGTCCCGCCGCGGGTATCAGGATCTTGTTGTCCGATCCTACGAACATACGTGCGATGTGAGGTCCGACCAGACCTATGAATCCGATGACTCCGGTGAAGGAGACGATTCCTGCGGCGATGAGGGATATCGTCACAAGGACGATTATGCGTGCCCTCTCGACGTTGATACCTATGCTCTTGGCGTAGGCATCACCTGAATTCATCGTGTTCAGCACCCTTGCCATGTACATGAGTACGATTCCGCCTATGAGCGAGAACTCGAGCAGATAGGGGATGTTCGCCCATTTCGCTGTGTTGAGCGAACCGACGGTCCAGGTGTATACCGCGGCCGCGGCATCTGGATTCGCGATGAGCATGATGTAGGACTGCACGGCATTGAAGATGTACATCAGCGAGATTCCGGATAGGATGATCATCGCTGGCGAGGGCTTGCGGACGGTGGAAAGCAGGATGATGAATCCTGCGGGGAGGAGCGCGAACACGAATGCGTTGAAGACGGTTCCCAGCCCCCCGGGGATGAGCGTGATGCCCATTACGATGGCCAGGGTGGCACCCAATGCGGCTCCTGAGGAAATTCCGGTGGTATAGGGGTCCGCGAGAGGATTCTTCATCATGCTCTGCATCGCAGCACCCGCCATCGCCAGACCTATTCCTGCGATCAGCGCTTCAAGGACACGCGGCATACGGAGATTCCATACGACTAACATGGGCGTGGTCATGTCCTGATCCCAGTCGAACAGCCTGCTGAAGATCAGCTGGTAGACCTTGATGAAATCCAGGTCGTAAGGTCCGAGGGCAATATCCACCGCGAAGAAGATCAGACAGAAGATGAGCACCGCAAGGAGCATCAGCATCTTGGAGTACTTGTAGGCACGGTATTGACCGATCATCATCGCACTTGCGGACTGTCCTCCAGTGCTCCGCAGCTTGCTTATCGTATTGCCTGAAAGACGTAGTTTCAGGGCGATGTTGTTGATCATATTACTGTACTTTATCTTGGTCATTTCCTATCCTCTCTTAAGCGATCGTACCGCTCAGATCCAGGTTCTGTGATGCCACCTTGAATGCGATGAGCTTGCAGGCTTCGCCGATGTAAACCGTGTATTCAGTCGACTTCTCGTTGTATTTCCAAACCGTGGTCTCGACGTTGTCCAGGGTTTCCTTCCCCACATATTTGTAGGCGGAATCCAGAGGGTTTTCGTCCAGGCCGAAAATCAGACCCAATTTCAGCTCTTCGGAGTGGTTGTCCGAGGAGCATTCTATGCTGAGTTGGTAGAGGTAATAATTTGAGTTCTCCGGTGTGTACTCCAGTACGCCTGAACCGCTGCAGGATTCGCCGTAGCAGAATCCCTCCACAACATATTCTGAGGAATAGTCGTGAGGGTCTGGCGTCATGTTCTTCCACAGGTCGGTGATCATGAATGTCATGACAGAGCCCACTATGAGAAGTGCGACCAGAGCAACGGTCAGTATCACGTTGTTGTCGTTGTTTTCTGTCATGTCCATCATTCAAGCTTCCGGTTTGTAGAGTATCAAAGTGTCCTTGAGGGAATCGTAGCTCCACTGGCCGGGTTCTTCGTCCCCGTATATCCCGAGGAACTCGAGGCTCTTGTTGAGGATCTCCTCCACATCGTAATCCCATCCGTAGAGGACGTTCCCCACGCTTGCCAGGAACGCAAGGTCGTTGGGCCCGGTACCGTAGATCCATCCGTATTCGAGGAGCTCGGTGTTGTCCCCCTCGGAGTAATTCCTCAGTTGTTTTATGCGGATGTCGTACTCGGATTGGAATTTATCCTTGGTGATGTTGTAGGGTCCGGACGAGAGACCTACGATGAGGTCCACATCGAAAATGCTGAGGATCTGCACAAGGTCCTGCTCTGCTATGTCGTACTTGTAACCCTGCGGGACATCCCCTTTGTATTCGATGTACATCTTGTTGATGTCGACTATCCCTATCTGCAGCATGTTCCTGTAGTAACCGTCGTTGAAGACGCAGAGCTGGTATCCGTCACCGACCTCATCGGTCGTCTGGATGTATGCCACCAGGACGCCTTTCCTTTCCGAATCGTCAAGCGCTGCGGCCTTCTGCAGCATATCGTTCTTGATGCTGTCATACCAGTCCACGAACTCGTTCGCTCTTTCCCATTTGTGGAAGAGGTAGCCCGCGGTGAGTATTCCGTTCACCATGGCGGCCTTCTCCCATGAGGGCAGGGCCACGAGCTGAACCCCGGAGCTTCTAAGCATTTCGATGTCCAGGTTGTAGCTGCGGACGGTGTTCATCCACACTGTGAGGTTCCCGCCGGCGTACTTGGCGGCTGCTGCGGTCATTGTCTCGGGATTTAGGGCCTTGTGGGATCCTATGTTACCTACGTTCTTTCCGTCCGGACCGTAGTCGATCACGTACTCGAATTCCTTGTAGAAGTTCCCCATGGAACTCTGATAGGAGCATCTTTCGTCGGTGGCTACGATGTTCTCCGGACATAGGATGCATTCCATCTCCAGTGTCTGCGTCAGGATGTTGGCGACATTCAGCGGACGGCTCATGTCATAGCTTGAGATCCTGTAGTCCACATCGTGGTAGTATGCGATCCCGTTGAAGTTGTCGTAGTCCATCATCGCCCTGACCTTATCGATATCATTCTGGTCTATCACGCCGTCGTAGTTCGCGTCCGCGAAGTAGTCCTCGATGTAATCGTAGCCATTGGCGATGAGCATCTCGATGACCTTTATGTCATCCTCATCAAAATCGCTGTCCAGGTCAGCATTCCCCAGAATGAGGAGGCGCGCAGGATAGTCTGCACCTGCGTTGTAGTTGCTTTCAAGGACGTTCTTCAGTTCTTCTTTGACAGCGGATTCCTCACCCTCCATGGGAGTGAAGATTGCACCTACGACTAGTATGACTGCAATGGTCGTGATGAGTGCTATTTGTCCTCTGTCCATCGAATCACTTGGATATTTAATCCAGTCATGTAGGTGCTGGCGTGATATTTAATCTTGACTAAAAAATTAGTAATGAAAATAATATTATTTTGTTGCTAACAACCAGTGTCCGATTGCACATTCTGGCTCATTCGATTATCATGGGCAGGATGACTATAGATTGCAACAGGCGATCAATCGCATACATTCACATAAGGGATCGAATCCTTGCGATCATCACGACAGATGATTGTTGTATCCACAGGACTAATCCAAGTGATCGGACGGGAAAAGAATAGGTCTTTCCGTAACGTCATTGAACAATGCGTTTTTCGGCAATCCCCTTTTTGTATCTACAAATGATTCATTTTTTCAGAGGTGAACTATGCCTAAGAAGACAAAGAATGAAGAATGTGAATGCTGCAACGACTCTGGATGTGACTGCTGCAACGGATGCACTTGCGAATGCTGCAAGAACAAACCCCCTATGATCGGGGACGATGCACCTGCCTTCACGGCAAACACCACCCAGGGCGAGATCAACTTCCCCGGAGACTTCAAGGGAAAGTGGATCATCCTGTTCTCCCACCCTGCCGACTTCACTCCCGTATGTACTACTGAGTTCATGACCTTCGGGAGCATGATGAAGGAGTTCGAGGCCCTCAACGTTCAGCTGGTAGGACTTTCTGTTGATTCGATCTATGCGCACATCGCTTGGCTGAGGAAAATCCAGGAGATCGACTGGAACGGCAAGAAGAATATTGAGATCAAGTTCCCTCTCATCGAGGACATCAAGATGGAGGTAGCAAAGAAATACGGAATGATTCAGCCCCAGGTCTCCACGACACAGGCTGTCAGGGCCGTGTTCTTCATCGACCCCGTCGGAAAGATCAGGGCTATGATCTACTACCCCCAGTCACTCGGAAGGAACTTCGATGAGATCAAGAGGGTCATCCTCGCACTGCAGAAGGCCGACAAGGACAACGTCGCAACCCCTGCAGACTGGAGACCCGGAGACGATGTCATCCTCCCCGCACCTGGATCCTGTGGAACCGCGAAGGACAGGGTCGAGACCAAGGAGGCTGACAAGATCTGCTATGACTGGTTCCTCTGCTTCAAGAAGGACAAGCCTGTCAAGAAGACAATCGCCAAGAAGGCCCCGGCAATGAAGGTTCCTGCTAAGAAGGCACCCGTCAAGAAGGCCCCTGCCAAGAAGAAGGCATGATCAAAACCAGGGCGGTATTCCGCCCTGGACCTTTTCAGATAAAGTTCGAGTAATACTTTCTGGCCTGCGATCTCTCCAGCATCGGTTACAATTATATCGCAGTCATACGGTTATCAGACTGGATTTACATCCAGTGCCCTTTGGTGTGTTCAGATGAAATTCGAGAAGATTCTTGTCCCTGTGGACGGCAGCCCGCTGTCCGATATCGCAACCGAGGTCGCGATCAATTCCGCAAAGCTCTTCGGCTCCAAGCTGACGTTCCTGAACGTTGTAGATTTCTCTTCCAACATGAAGTACGGGACCGTCGGCAACGTGGATGAGATCCTGGAGCTCCAGACCGAGGGACAGAAGGCCACCGACAGGGTGGATTCCAGGGCAAAGGATGCAGGTGTCGATTACGAGACCAAGATCGTCCAGGGAGTTCCCTGGGAGGTCATCGTCAAGTTATCTAAGACCTATGACCAGATCATCCTCGGCGTCACAGGTAAGGGCGGCATGGGACGCATCGGGAAGACCGTCGAGAAGGTGCTCGAGGAGAGCTACTGTCCCGTCATCACGATAAAATCCGGATCCAGGAGGATAGAGGAAGTCCTCATGCCCGTTTCCAACATCAACGAGGCCGCGATAGATGTGGCCGTATCCACGGTCAAGAAGGTCAACGGAAGGCTCACGGTATTCGCAATCAGAGGAGAGGGTGTGGATGCGGAATCCCTGCTGAAGGATATCGCGGACAGATGCAGGGCAGAAGGCATCGAACCAACTATGATGATCGGAGAGGGCGATCCCGCAGAAGCGATCACCGCTCAGTCGGGGATGTACGATCTCGTGATAATGGGTACTATGAGCAGGTGCTCCGGTGACGTCCTTCACGGAGGGGTCACTCAGAGCATCATCTTGAATTCGGCATGTCCCGTGACGGTCGTCAGGGAAGAATGCAAGGACTGCTGGTGCTGATCTGAAGCATCTGATCATTTCTTGGGGCAGGTTATCTCCATCAGGTCCTCGATCATCTTGTGGAGGAACCTGACTTCCGGAGAATCCACGGCTTTGTAGTAGACCTCTTTCCCCTCGCGCCTGCTCTCTATAAGCCCGCCGTCCTTGAGCTTGCGAATGTGATGGGAAACGGCAGGGCTGGACATGCCTAGTATAGCGGAGATGTTGATCACGCATCCCTCGTAATGACATAGGAGCCAGAATATACGGATCCTAGTCTCGTCCACCATCTTCGAGAGCAGTTTGGCGACATCGTCGAACCCGGAGGTCTCGGACAGAAGCGTCTTGAAATCGTCGATATCTTTGATATCTCCGTGGTCATGAGGAAGCGTGCTCCCATTCATTATGTCACCAGGGTTGTGATTTGTTCCTAGATATATTAAAAATGACTATACTGGTCAGATCTTCCTACAATCGTTATTATATATTCGTTCAATCATACAATTAAATAATTGCTTAATTGTTTAAACAAGCAAAGGTGACCAAAATGAAAAAGACCTACAAGATCGAAGTCGACTGTGCAAGCTGTGCAACCAAGATGGAAGACGCCGCCAAGAAGACCGAGGGTGTGAAGGACGCATCCATCAATTTCGTGCTCCAGAAGATGAACGTCGAGTTCGAGGACGGAGCCGATGTCGACGCAGTCATGAAGCAGGTCCTCAAGAACTGCAAGAAAGTCGAGAGCGACTGTGAGATCGAACTCTGATCACTAACATAACAATCAACGGGTGAGACCTTGGTCCAACTCAGAAAGAAGCAGAAGAAGATGCTGTACAGGATAATCATAGCCTCAGCGCTGACCATAATCTTCGCGCTCTGCTCCTACCTCAACATCATCCCCGTGGATGAGGAGAACCTGAAGTACGTGATGTTCGTACTGTATTTGATCCCGTATCTGGTCATCGGTTACGACATCCTGATCAAGGCAGCCAAGGGTATAGCCCACGGTCAGGCGATGGATGAGAATTTCCTCATGGCCGTCGCCACCATAGGTGCGATGATCCTCGGAGTCACTTACACCGGTGACTACGACGAAGCCGTCGCCGCCATGACATTCTATCAGATCGGAGAGCTCTTCCAGTCCATAGCAGTGGACAGCAGCAGGACCAGCATCTCCAAGCTTCTGGAGATCCGTCCGGACGCCGCTTACGTGGAGGAGAACGGAGAGCTCGTCGAGGTCTCTCCGGACGAGGTAGCCATCGGAACCACCATCGTCGTCAGGCCCGGTGACAGGATCCCTATCGACGGTATCATCATCGAGGGTTCCTCGTCCCTGAACACCTCTGCCCTCACCGGAGAGAGCATCCCTCGCGATGTCATCGTCGGCGACGAGGTCCTCAGCGGAAGCATAAACCTCTCAGGCGTCTTGAAGATTCAGACCACCAAGGACTTCGGCGAGTCTACGGTTTCCAAGATCCTCGATATGGTGGAGAACGCCAGCAGCAGGAAATCGGAATCTGAAGCATTCATCACCAGGTTCGCCAAGGTTTACACCCCGTTCGTCGTGGCAGCCGCACTTCTGCTGTCAGTCATACCGACGGCCCTGTTCTTCCTCACGGGAATCGAGCTTCTCGACACCAACTATGCGGATTGGATCTACCGTGCATTGACCTTCCTGGTCATCAGCTGCCCCTGCGCTCTGGTCATCAGCATCCCACTCGGATTCTTCGCCGGTCTCGGCGGAGCCAGCAGGGAAGGCATCCTGATAAAGGGATCGAACTTCCTCGAGATGCTTTCCGATGTGGAGACCGTCGTCTTCGACAAGACGGGAACCCTCACCCAGGGTGTTTTCGAGGTAACCGATGTCATTAGCGATGAGGTGCCCCGCGAGAGGCTGATCGAGATGGCCGCGGCAGCGGAGTCGTCATCGCCTCACCCGATAGCAGCGAGTCTAGTCCGTGCCCACGGTGCGGATATCGACCGTTCAAGGGTGACCGATGTGGAGGACATCCCCGGAAAGGGAGTAGTCGCCAAGGTCGACGGTGTATCCGTCGCGGTCGGAAACAAGAGACTCATGGAGATGCTCAACCTCACGTTCGAGGAGGTCCCCATGATAGGCACCACCGTCTATGTCGCGTTGGACGGCAAATATGCGGGATCCATCACGATCTCTGATGTGATCAAACCTGAATCACCAGAGGCGATGAGGGATCTGAAGGCCGCAGGCATAAAGAAGACCGTCATGCTCACCGGCGATACCGATGCTGTAGCCCAGAAGGTGGCGGGAGACATCGGTCTGGACGTAGTCCACAGCCAGCTTCTCCCCGGTGACAAGCTCGAGCATCTCGAGAAGATCATGAAGGACACCAGCGCCAAGGTCGCGTTCGTAGGCGACGGAATCAACGATGCACCGTCGTTGGTCAGAGCGGATATCGGAATCACTATGGGTGCCATTGGATCCGATGCAGCCATCGAGGCGTCGGACGTTGTAATCATGGACGACGACCCGAGGAAGGTCGCTACCGCCATGGGAATCTCCCGCAAGGCCATGAAGATCATCCACGAGAACATCGTAGGTACATTGCTCATCAAGTTCCTGTTCCTCGGACTATCAGCGGTGGGAATCGTGAACATGTGGCTGGCCATCATCGCAGATGTTGGAGTCATGATCGTTGCGGTTCTGAACTCCGCCCGCGCCCTTAGGTACAAGAGACGCTGAAACCAATCTCCCGGGGGGACCCGGGATTTTTAGTATTATCAAAAATCAAATGGTATTAATTTAAATACTGAGCCAAGGTAGAGGAATAAGATCGGAATGACGGCTGAAACAGACCTCCAGAGGATGTTGGGTGAGCCTAAGGCCGCAATCCGTAACATGATTCTTCCATTCCTGATCGCATTGGCCATCGTAGAGGTCAATCAGTTCGTGGATACGTATTGGGTGTCCGGACTCGGAATAGCACCCGCATCAGCGGTCTCCACCATCATCCCAATCTACGGTCTGATGACCTGTGCCGGGATCGGTGTCGCAGCAGGGATCACCGCAACAGGTGCGGCGCACCTAGCCCGTGGAGAATACGAGATAGCGGGAAAGCTGGCGTCCAATTCGGTAATCCTCGGAATCATCTTCGCCATTCTGTCATCCATCCTGGTGGCGATATTCCTCAATCCTATCATCGACTTCATGGGCGCTGATGAGGTCCGCGAGGAAGCGATCCAATACATGATACCGTACATCCTCCTCTCACCGACCATCACTCTGCTGTCGATCTTCGGAGGTATGCTGAGAGCGGAAGGCGCTGCATCAAAGTCCACCATCATTCAGACCATATCCGCCGTATTGAACATGGTCATCGACCCGATCCTTATCTACATGATGGGAATGGGTGTGTTCGGCGCCGGCCTCTCAACCGTCGTATCCTCGCTGATAGCGATCCTCGTCGGAGTATTCTGGTATCTGAGGGGGCGTACCATCATCCAGGTCAACCGTTCCAATTTCCGCCCGGACAAGGATGCCATGAGGGAGGTCCTTGGAATAGGCGGTCCTAAGACCGTCCAGATGATGATAACGAGCTTAACGGACTTCCTGCAGAGGATATTCCTCATCATCGCCGGAGGAACGGTCGCCGTCATGCTCTACAACTATACCTGGAGGTACATAGGTCTGGTCAACCTGCCTGGAAGGGCGGTGGACATGGCCATGCTGCCGGTATGCTCCGCAGCTTACGGAGTGAAGGATCTGGAGAGGATGAAGACAGGATTCATCTACTCCACCAAGCTGGTCTTCCTGTTCGGCACGGTACTTGGCATCATACTGTTCGTCTTCGCCGAGCCGTTCATGTCCATAATGACCTACGAGGAGTCCATGCACGAGATCCTCCCGATGTTCGTCTGGACCCTGCAGGCATCGGTGCTCCTCATACCCTTCGCCATGATGATGGGCGTGGCATCGTCCATGCTCCAGGTCATGAAGAAGGCGAAGATCCCTATGTACTACTACATGTTCTGGGGTTTCTTCAAGCTGTGCCTCTATGCGATCGCCGCATACGGGCTGTTCGGGATCGATCCATTCGAGGCCATCATCTACATCATGGTGGCCGTCCATATCTTCGGTGCGGCCTGTCTTTCCTGGTTCGCCGTCGCTGAGTTCAGGAAGCTGAAGAGGGAAGCGGAGTGGTACGAGGCCCATGAGCACATCGACCAATGAGACGGTGGCTGGCAGTCATCCATCAGCTATTTATATGGTCCTTGCTTAACCACGAATACACATGCCGTTGTGGCTAAGGGGTATAGCGACGCCTTGGTAAGGCGTAGGTCGAGGGTCCGATTCCCTCCAACGGCTCTTTTATCTTCCTATCACGATACGCCTGTCATGGATTCCACATCAAAGTCCTATGTCAGTTCGGCCCTGACCGTGATGATCATATCGACCATTTTGGTCCTGGTGTTCACGGATTATGCGATAGAGGAGTGTATATTGGCATTGATCTCGATCTTTGCACTTTATCCGATCCTCATACTGTCTTTGTACATGTTCCTAGAAGGGAAGAATTACAAGTGGGTTAACGGTATGGACTGGTCATCGATGACCGAGCAGGAGCGCGTCAATGCGGTCTCCTATTGGGGAGCATATATGTTGGCGGGGTCCATCGTTATGATCATCGCCATCAACATCTTGTTCGGATACATGTGGCTAGGGTTATTCCTGATATTCCTTTCGACCATCATCATGTTGATCCCTGGTGTCAGAAGGGAAACTGCGGAGTCCAAGCTGTTCGTCGAGAAGTCCAAGGGGACCAAGGTGGCGATTTTCATCGCAGTCACTCTGCTGGCAATGATCCCGACCGTCGGATTGGCCGGAGCCGATTTCACATCTGATGCGGTGACAGTGGAGTTCACTGATGAAGGGGTGCACATCAGTGCCCCGATGGTGGACAGGACGTTCAAGTACGATGAGATCGAGCAGTTGGAGCTCGATCCGAATTTCGACAAAGGAAAGCGTATCATGGGTTACGGCACTCCGTACATATGCAGCGGAACGTTCAAGAATGATGCATTCGGGAGTTACACTCTGATGTCCTACACCAAGGTGAAGCCTTGCGTATTCTTCCTCTATGGTGAGAGGTACTTTGCCTTCAACCAGTCCACGGACGAGCTGACGCAGCAGGCCTATGAAGAGCTTCTCTTGAAGGTAGCAAAAGGATGAGAAACCAGTTTTCTGAGAGAGGGGTGAACCCCCTCATCTCATAAGATAGAAGACGAATCCTGACCAGATCTTCGGGAAGAAGAATGTGGTCTTCTTGGGCATCCTCTTTCCTATCATGGAGAGGTCCCAAATCGTCTGGAGCTTGGGATCGTTCAATATGATGGCGAGGTCGTGCTTCTTCTCGTCCATCTGCTTCTTGACCGAATCATACTCCGCGTCATAGGATATCGTCGCCTTGCCCTCATCGGATTTGTAGACTCCTTTGAGGATCTTCTCCTGAACGACGTAGGTATCGAGCTTCCAAAGGGGCTCATCGCCGTCGAAGTCAGCGAGCATGCACTTTCCGGACTTGAACATCAATCCCATCATGTGGTCCTTGAGCTGGGCTTCCATCTCCTCTCTGGAGACCTCTATTGTCTTCAGCGCGGATGAGATGCCCTTGACCGCATTCTTCTCGGAGATGTTCTCGGTGTTCACCATCCTGTGGGTGGGCCAGATGACCAGTCCCTCGTTGTCCGAGGCCACCAGGGTCGCCAGGACGAATGACTTCTTCTCGTTTCCAGGGTTCTCCAGCGAGTAGTTCAGCGCGGTCTCGTACCTGTGGTGACCGTCCGCGATGAGCATCTTCTGTCCCTTCAGCTGCTCGGTTATCTCCTTGCAGATATCGGGGTCGGAGAGCCTGTAGTACTTGTGCTCGACGCCGGCATCGTCCTTGTACATGTAGATCAGCCTGGCGTTGTCGTTGATCTTCTTGTTGAGATCGGGTGTGAATCCCTCGAAGATGCCGAATATGGATTCAAGGTGCGCTTCCATGTCCCTCAGAAGGTTGAGGCGGTCCGCCTTGACCTTGGAGAAGGTCTCTTCGTGGGGGATGATGTTTCCGTCCTCGTACTTCTCCGTCTTCAGGATGCCGACGATTCCAGTGCGGACCCTCTTGGTCCCTTTGTCGTCGAAGGTCTGCTCGTAGATGTAGAAGGAATCATCGTCCTTCTTCAGCTCACCGGACTCGATCCAGGAGTCCAGTTCCTTCCTTGCGGAATGGTACCTCTTGTCAGGATCCTGCTTGAGCGTCAGGTTCGTCACGTTGTGGGGGTGAGACTGGAGCTCTTTGAGATAATCGTCGCTGATGACGTCGTAGGGAGGAGAGATGCGGTCCACCTCGTGCTCCCCGTTGCTGAGGTTCGGTCTGTATCCGGCGAATGGAAGGAATGTAACCATCGTTGCACCAGTATACTTGATGTTGTGCTCATATTTGTGCATTGAGGGATTGGATCCACTCGATGCCCCTCTGATATTTGCTCTTGGTCACTGGGAAGAACGAAAGCTGCTTGGTGAAGTCTCTCATCCCTATGAGGTCGAAACCCCTTTCGGTGGTGTTCCCCATGGATTCGATCTCGATCTCCAGGAACCTCTTGCTGTTCTCCCCGGAGATGTATCTGCAGGTATCGAACGAGAGCATGATGTCGGCACCGTCGATGTAGTAGATGGCAGTGCGCTCGGTCTCTATCGTGAGGACAGGCTCCTTTCCTATTGTGAGATCGGGGAAGCATTCCTTCCCGAAGGCCTCCAAGGATTCGAAGGTTCCGTCGGAGAGGATCTCCGTCTCCTCCCTTGACATCATCTCCTCTGCGTTGGAGATGGGCTTCTTGGCCGTGAGCTTGATCCTTCCGTTGGAGGAGTTCTTCTGCCTCAGGATGCACCCTCCGCGGAAGAGTGCCAGATCCTTAGAGTCATAATATGTGTCGGTGGACTGCCTGCTCTTCTTGTTGTACGGGATACCGCGGTCCTTGAGGAACGTCTCAAGGCTTTCGATGGTATCCGCTGCGTTGAGCTTCTGATCGGTTGTGAACTTGAACTCGTTCTCGACTGCCGTGCCCATGTGCATCCTCAAGGACAGGAATGCATCGGTAGGATATGATTCTCTCTATGGACCGCGTCTTCGATTTACGGACCACATCATAATTCCATTGTTGGGTAGAATGGTTTATACCGTCCGCATGCATGCGAATGGCCGGAACAAGATGTCTCGCATCATCAGGATCGGCTACATGGGCATACCTTTCTCCAATACGGAGGAGATGGCCCTGATATTCTCGAAGAAGTTCGATCTCAAGGATGCGGAGCTGGTCCCTCTGATGTCTGCCAAGAATGTCATGGCCGAACTGGTGGCAGGAAGGGTCGACTACGGCGTGCTGGCGGTGGAGAACAAGTTCGCAGGCATCGTCGAGGAATCCAGGATCGCCAAGGCCGGGGTCAGGAACCTGAAGGAGCTCGATCTGATGTGGTCCCCGATCCATCACTGCGTATTCAAGAGGAACAAGGACGACGAGGTCAGGAGTCTGGTCTCCCACATACAGGCCCTCATGCAGTCGCAGAACAACCTGAGGAGGCTCTATCCGGGTGCGGAGTTCGTCGAGTGCGAGGACACCGCGTATGCGGCTGAGATGCTCTCTAAAGGGGAACTTCCGGAAGGATCGGCAGCAGTATGCCGCAGGGATGCCGGGGAGCATTACGGCCTCTACTTGGATAACGAGAACGTCGAGGACAACAAGGAGAACATGACCAGGTTCTCACTGGTCAAGCTCGAATGACATCTTCTGGTCCAGGATTGTCAGCGCGGTCATGGCCTCCACGACGGCCACGGCCCTGGGGACTATGCAGGGATCGTGCCTGCCCCTGATCTCCAGCACATCATCGGTCATCGTATCGAGGTTGACCGTGTTCTGGAGTTTCGATATTGAAGGGGTGGGTTTGAAGGCCACGTTGAATGTAAGCGGCATTCCGTCGCTCATGCCTCCGCACACCCCGCCCATGTTGTTGGTGGATGCGGAAACGAATCCGTTCTTGATGCAGTACTGATCGTTGCTCTGGGAACCCTTCATGTAGGCAAGTCCGAAACCTTCTCCGAACTCTACACCCTTTGCTCCGGGGATCGAGAACATCGCTTTTGCGATTGAAACGTCCAAAGCGTCGAACCAGATGCCTCCGAATCCTATGGGGAGTCCGATGACCATGCATCCCACGATTCCTCCGACGCTGTCCCCCTCCTTGGCTGCATCCTCTATGGTGTCCCCCATGAGGCGATCGAATGCGTCATCGATGGCACGGGTCCTGAACATGCAGGAACCTTGTATCTTGTCGAAGGAGTGCTTTCCGTCATCCTTCACGCAGTGGATCTGCTTGGTGTAGGCTGCGATCTGGATTCCGTAGGATTCCAGGCACTGCCTGGCAATCGCTCCGGCCGCTACAAGCGGGGCGGTCATCCTTCCGGAGAACTGCGCCCCTCCGGCCACGTCGAAGTCCTTGAACTTCATCAGTGCAGGAAGGTCCGCATGTCCCGGCCTCGGCTTGGTGTTGAACTGTGAGTAGGATGAGGAGTCGGTGTTGCGGTTCATTATCTTCAGCAAGACGCTGTTCGAGGATACCTTGCCTTCCACGACGCCTTCCTCGAAGATGACTACATCGTCCTCCTTCCTGGCGGTACCGATGCCCATGGAAGGCTTCCTCAGGGCCATCTGCTCGCGTATGTTATCGAAATCGATCTCCATGCCTCTGGGCAGCCCCTCGATTATGCAACCTATGCATTCGTTGTGGCTTTTGCCGAATAGGCTGACCTTGAGCTTGTTCCCTATGGAGTACACGGTATCATCTCTGGACTATCTGGAGCATCTCATCCACGAATCCCGGATAGGATACGTTCCAACATCCGTCGTTATCCATGGAAACGAATCCATCGGATATCAACGATGCGATTGCTGCGGACATGAAGAGCCTGTGGTCTCCCAGGTGCTCTATCCTGCCGCCCTTGAGCCTCTCCACCCCGTTAATGATGCATCCGTCGTCCGTGCCGGTTATGTCCGCACCCAGCGATCTTAGCATCCTCTCCACGGAGGCGATCCTGTCGCTCTCCTTGAATCTCAGCTGGGGCGCGCCGTAGAGACGGCTGGTGCCATCTGCAGTGCTCAATAGTACAGCTATTATTGGGAACAGGTCAGGGATGTCCGAGAGGTCTATGTCCAGGGCCTTCGGCCTGCCCTTGCGGGAGCAGGTGATCGTGCCGTTCTCAATCTTAACGTCGCATCCGCAGTCCCTGAGGATGTCAACTATCCTCTTGTCCCCTTGGGGATCCTCCATGTCCAGCCCATCGACCGTCACGCTTCCGCCCAGGCCTCCGGCGACCAGTGGGAATGCCGCCGATGAGAAATCAGAGGGGACGGTGTAATCGCAGGGTCTGTACTGCTGCGGTTCCACATGGAATCCGGAACCGGTCCTCTGCACTTCGATACCGAATGACTTCATCATGGAGACCGTGATCTCCACGTACGGTTTGGACACCTGGTTGCCTTCTACGATTATGTCGACGGGCCTTCCCACTAGAGGGGCCATCATCAGCATAGACGATACGAACTGGGAGCTGATGCTGCCGTCGATCCTTATCTCGGATCCGGATATCGGACCCTTGATCGTGAGGGGGGCCTTCCCCTCATCGGAGATGCATCTCACCCCGCATCCCTCCAGAGCATCTAGCAGGGACTTCATAGGCCTCTTCCTGATGGATTCGTCGCCGGTGATCGTGATCGGTACGTCGAACAGGGACGCTATCCCCGTCATCAGCCTCATCGTTGTGCCTGAGTTGAGCACATCGATGGTCCTGTCCGGTGCATGGAGGTTCGTTGAATCTATCGTTATCTTTCCGCTGTCAGCGATGACCTCCGCGCCCATGGCACGGACGGCATCCATCGTGGCGCGGGTATCGAACGAATCGAGAGGGTTCGATATGACGCATCTTCCTCTTGAAAGTGCGGACATGAGGATCGCTCTGTGGGTGTAGCTCTTCGAGGGAGGCACATCCACCTTTCCCTTGACATCGTCGAATTGGAATGCGATCTCCGATCTGGTTGTGGTCATTATGCTGACACGCCCTAACTTCTCGGCTATACGGTGGCCCTGGCCCTCCTCGGCTATTATGGCGACAGCAGGCCCCGTACCGGTGACGCCTGCCGCCAAGGCACCGAGCGCCATGGCCTTCTTTGCGATACCGCCGTCATCGACTATGGAGCCCACGGCCTCGCCGTTCTTGGTGAGGACCTTGAGATAGCTGTCCCCGATCGTGGGGACCATCTTCTCGTATTCGGATGAGAACTCCTTGTATCTGTCCACTGGCACCTTGTTCTTGGGTATCATTTTGTCAGGGACGATGATGACCACATCGTAGCGGGGGACCGGTTTCTTCAGAAGGATCCTGTTGTCCCTGTTGTCGGTGACGACCAGTCCTCCGAGGTGGCATCCGCATGCATCATCGAAGGCGCCGGTTATCGTGACCTTGCACTCCTTGGCGCACTCCACCCCCAGCTTGATGACCTCTAGACGGTCTTTCCGGACCCTGTAATGGTCCAGGACAGCGGATATGACCGCGTTGCATACGGAGCTGGAGCTCTTCAGTCCCATAGAAGGGGGTATGTCGGTCCTCACGGTGAGACGATATCCTGTCTTCTGGCCTATCCAGTCCAGGGTCCTCTGCACGCATGTGCGTACAAGCGTATCGTCGGTATCCGGTCTGTCGATCAATTCTACAGTTGTCGAATCTGAAGGCTCGAAGACCGCTTCCGTCCTCAGCGATATGCCTATGGTCGAGCCTATGCCGCAGGGTATGGCGTTCATGACCGAGATCGCACCGAAAGATGTGCCGTAACCGGTCATTCCAGCGCACCCCTCATGACATCGCAGTCCGGTTCCTTGCCGAACCACAGTTTGAACGATGCGGCCCCTTGGCCCACAAGCATCTCCTTGCCGTCGACGATCCTGCACCCAGCGGATCTCGCGGATGATATGAGCGGAGTGTCCCTTCCGTAAACCATATCGAATACGGCCTGATCCCGGGACAACGTGGTGATATCCGAGGGATATCTACCTTCCACGAGGCCGATCGGTGTGCAGTTGACGATGAGATCGAAACCTTCCGCTGAGCCATTGTGGATCTCGGCACCGAAGGAATCGCAGATGTCCCTCACGGTGGACTCGTTCCTGCCCGAGACGCTTAGTTCGCATCCCAGGGAATCCAATGCAAATGCGGCCGCTCTGGCAGCCCCTCCGGAACCCATTATCAAGGCTTTCCTTCCTCTCAGCGGGACGTCAAGCAGAGCGTACTCTATGCCGACGATATCCGTGTTGTCGCCTCTGAGCTTTCCGTTATCGTTGATTATCGTGTTGACAGCGCCGATCTTCTCGGCCGCGGCAGAGATGCAGTCCAGATGTTGGATGACATCCTGCTTGTAGGGTATCGTGACGTTCATTCCTCTGAGGTCGTATCCGCGGATGACGGCCTCCATGCGCTCGAGGTCTGGCGAATCGAAGACAAGGTACTTCCCGTTGATCCCGGCGGACCTCATGGCGGCATCCTGCATCTTCGGGGAGCTGGTATGCGATAACGGATGGCCTGCTATGCCTACAAGCGAGCAGTCGTCCCCCAGTTCCTCCATCCTCTCGGCGCTGAGCTGTCCCGGGGCGGTGGACACCCCTTCGTAGCCGAACGTGAACTCGTTGCCCAATATCTTCTGGCGTATGCGGGTGACCTCTCCGATCTGACCCATTCCGAGCAACACATGCGCTCTCTCAAGTCTCTTCGAGGCGTCGAGTATCGACATCAGATCCCTGAACGACGATGCAACGAACGCACCCTTGGAGATCTCCTGGTCCCCTTCCGAGAGCATCTTCACGATCTCGTCTGCCGTTGGGGTCTTCTCAAAATCATGTATGGACCTGATCTTCCTGTGCGAGGTGGCCACATCTTTGTCGGCGACATCCACCAGCCCATCGAAATCATCAGGTATGGCCGAGATGTCCTTGCCGCAGAGCGTTACCAAGGATTCGCTGCCCACACCGTCCGGTATCCTGTCGAATACATCGAGGCGTATCTCGTGCATCTCCGCACCCTTTCTCAGGGGGATGTCGGAGCCGTATGTGGTGCAGACCTTCATTCACTTCTCCGAGATGGTCTCTTCGATGGCCATTCCGAAGTGCCTGCCGCCCTTGTCCAGCTTGGCAAGGAACTTGTCCCCGGGCACGACCTTTGTGACGGACTTGGCGCCGTCCTTCCCGACCATCTTAATGGTCTCGGCGTTCTGGAGCATGACCGTGTACTCCCTGTCCCCGTCTGTGGCGGTGACCATGAGGAGCGGTCTCTTCTCGATCTTGCATCTTCCTACGGATGCGATCCTGGTGTTGCCTTCCCTGTCGCAAAGGAGAACGGTGTCCCCGCTGGCGATCTCGGAAAGGTATCTGGTCCCTCCTCCGGGGACCTCCATGTATGAATGCACTGCGCCGGCGTTGACCCTGAACGGTCTGCTGGCGACGTAGCCGTTGTCCTCGCTCTCGGACTGGATGAGGAACAGGCAGTTGGAATAGGAGCCGATGAGCATCCCCTCTCCGGGGACCATCATGCTGCTGGTGTCTATGCAGACCCTGTCGCCCATCTCCACCGCCTTGACGGATGTGACCGTGACCTCTGTGAGGTTCTCCTTTCCGGTGGAGGCGAGAGTCTCGAAGCCGTGGAGCTTGAGGGGATCTGCGATGTCGATGACGATGCCGTCCACTCCCTTCTCCATAGTGGTGAGGAAGAGCTTAGCCTCGTCGATGTCCGATGTGCAGGCGTATATCTCGGTGCCCGTGCCGCCGAACTTGGCGATCATGTTCTCCAGCGGGATTATGGTCCAGTCGGAGGTCGTGACGATGACCGCCTTCTTCTTCCCGGCAAGGGACATCGCATGCGCCTGTGTCTCGGGGGTGTCGATATCGACGTACTCATAGGAACCGTCGGCGAAGGAACCGTTCTCAGTGTAGAGGGCATCCATCTTGCCGAGCTGCTCCAGACCCTCGTCCCCTTTCCTCAGGATGAATGTGGTCATCCCGGATTCCAGACCGCATGTGACGTAGTCCTTCCTCTTGCTCGGGTCATCGGACCTGTCGGCTCTCACGATCAGCTTCTTCATCGGATCACTCAAAGGAATTTGGCGGCTTCCTCGACGGAGAATCCGTCCAGAACTATACTGGAAATCGCCTTGGTGATTCCCATGACGTTCTTGTTCTGGAAGACGTTCCTTCCGATGGACACTCCGTGTCCTCCGGCTTCCATGGAATCGTGGACCATGTTCAGGATGTCCATGTCGGAATCCATCTTGGGTCCGCCTGCGATGACGACGGGTGCGAGTGCGCCTTTGCAGACATCTCTGAACGAGTCGATGTCTCCTGTGTAGCTGCACTTGACGATATCTGCACCCAACTCCGCTGAGGCCCTGGCGACGTGTGCGATGGCATCGGGGTCGAATGAGTTCTTGATCTCGGGTCCGCGGGGATAGGCCATGACGATGAGGGGCATTCCCCACTCGTTGCACTGCTCGGAGATCTTTCCTGCCTCCTCCAGCATGTTGGGTTCATCCTCTGAACCGAAGTTGATGTGTATGGAAACCGCGTCTGCACCGTATTTGATGGCCTCTTCGATCGATGTGATCTGGACCTTGCTGTTCCTGTTCGGTCCGAGGTCGGTGGAGGCGGATAGGTGCATGATGAGACCGACATCCCTTCCCGACTGACGGTAGGAGTATCTGATTAGTCCCTTGTGCATGATGACGGCCGTTGCGCCGCCGTTAGAGACGTCATCCACCGTCTTCCTCATGTCGATGAGTCCGTTCACTGGTCCGACCGATATTCCGTGGTCCATAGGCACGAGGACCGCGTTTCCGGTCTTCCTGTCCATTATCCTTTCCATACGAATGCTCTTTCCATACATCATGTCGATGCCTCACGCCATTGTATTCTCGTTTGTATTAAAATTTACGTCACCTACTCTCAAAGTAATTCCGGCCTACGTTCATCAGAGTCACGAACCCTTCCGGATCATCGTCCAGAGACTTCTCCTTGAGCTCATTTACAGTATCGGTGAACAGGGTCCACATTTCGTCCCTGTGAGCGTTCATGTGCTGTATCTCGTAGTACAGCATCGGGTCCTCGGATGCCACGGATCTATTGGTATCGAGTCCCTTGTTGAATGTTGTCGATGAGACCGTCAGCAGATCCTCGAAGCTGTATCCGCTCCTCTCGAGGACCGTGAACAGCGCGATGTTGACGGCATGCGTCAGCCCGAGGACGTATGACATGTATCCGTCGTGCTCCGAGACGTCCATGACCCTTATGTTGCCTCCCCTGTCGTCGAAGAGATCCTTGGTCATGTCGACAGCTACCTGGTTGCCGCAGTCGCAGATGATCAGGTTCCTTCCGTACATCGATGTCGCGGACGGTCCGAACATAGGGTGAACCGAACATACCTTGCGGGTCTTAGCCATGGCCTTCAGCCTTCCGATCAGAGGCGTCTTCAGGGAAGTGAGGTCGAAGATTAGGCAATCATCGGAGCATATGTTATCCAGTTCCGCCAGAGTGGTGTAGGTCAGGTGCATGGGCACGGAGACGATGACGATATCGCAGCCCTTGCAGTCCTTCAGGGTCAGGCCGTTGTTGGTTGCAGGATCTATGATGATTATCTTGTGACCAGATGCCTTGAGCATCTCTGCGAACCAGGCGCCCATCTTACCGGCTCCTCCAACCACAGCGACGATCTTGGGCTCGGACTTCTTGGGAAGTCTGGCCTCAGCATCGACAGCTTCCTTGATGACAGCTTTCGAGATCGATTCCATGACCTCCTTGCTGAGACCCTGCTTGGAGCCGCTGTCGACGTATCTGGCGATGACCTTCTTCTCGACCTCGATGTTCCTGATGGGGAGGTTGTTGGCCCTCTTGTATTCGCCTACCTTCTCCGCAAGCCTGGTGCGTTCTGATACCAGTCTGATGATCTCCTCATCCTTGCTGCGGATCTCGTCCCTGAGTTCGTCAAGATTCATCAAATCCCTCTGATTCTGCGGCGCCCATGTCCGTAGGACGTATTAATTGAATCGATTAGTCGATAGTAGAAGAACTCCCCCGAAGGGGAGAATTAGTTTCAGCTGTGGATGTCCGACGAGGGGAGCGTTCCGTCCAGGTACTGCTCGTATCCGTACAGGTCCAGCAGACCGTGTCCGGACAGGCAGAAGACGATGGTCTTCTCCTCGTTCTTCGCCTTGGCGTCCAGCGCCAGGTCGATGGCTCCCTTCAGGGCGTGGCAGGATTCCGGCGCGGGGATGATTCCCTCGGTCCTGGCGAACAGCAGACCGGCCTCGAAGGTCGCGGTCTGGTCGTATGACCTTGCGGAGATCATTCCGGAGTCGTAGGCTGCGGAGACCAAAGGCGACATTCCGTGGTACCTGAGTCCTCCTGCGTGGATCGCGTTGGGGATGAACTCGCTTCCCAGGGTGTACATCATCAGTAGAGGGGTGAATCCTCCCGTGTCCCCGAAGTCGTACTTGAACTGACCCTCGGTGAGACTGGGTGCTGCCTTGGGCTCGACGGCCACGAACTGGGTGTCCTTGAAGCCCTCTCCCCTGATCTTCTTTCCGAGCATGGGGAAGACCATTCCTCCGAAGTTGGATCCTCCTCCGGTACATGCTACGACGTAGTCGGGAGTGATCTCTCCGATCTCCATCTGCTGAATGGTCTCCTGACCGATGACTGTCTGGTGGAGCATGACGTGGTTCAGCACGCTTCCCAGGGAGTAGTTGGTTCCCGGGTCCTTTGCCGCAAGCTCGCAAGCCTCGGAGATTGCGATTCCCAGGGATCCGGATGTCTCCGGGTGCTCCTTGAGGACCTTCTTTCCGAACTCGGTGTACTCGCTGGGCGAGGCGTAGATCTTCGCACCGTAGGTGTTGATGATCGTCTTCCTCAGGGGCTTCGCCATGTAGCTGCCCTTGACCATGAAGACGGTCGTGTCCAGGTCGTAGAGGTTGGACACCATTGCGAGAGCGGTTCCCCACTGTCCCGCACCGGTCTCGGTGGTCAGGGTGTGGATTCCGGCCTCAGCGTTGTAGTATGCCTGTGCCAGCGCTGTGTTTCCCTTGTGGCTTCCAAGGGGGCTCATGTCCTCTCTCTTGAAGTAGATCTTGGCGGGTGTCTTCAGCGCCTTCTCCAGCCTGTATGCCCTCTGAAGGGGTGCGGGCCTGTTCAGGTAGATCAGGTTGTCGCGGACCTCTTCGGGGATGTCTATGTACCTCTCCGTGCTGCCTTCCTGCTTGATGATCTCCTTACAGAAGATCGGCTCGAAATCCGAGGGTTTGGCAGGTTCGCCGGTTCCCGGGTTTAGAGGGGGCTTGAGGTCGGTCAGGTCGGATGCCAGATTATACCATCTCTTGGGGATGTCCTCTGGCGACAGATTGATTCTTGCATCTTTCGGTATTGCCATGATTAGGAGTCAATTTTGTCATGTATTTAATGTTAATGTTCATTAATGTATATTTCTATTCATTGAAGATATTAAGAGTACAAGATTTTGGTGCTTAAAATGTCATTTAGTACAAAGAATAGTACAATTATATACGGCAAAAGCGATCAAATTGTACTATGGTCAGAATCCCGGAGAATATCAGGAAGGTCAAGAGACCTAAGAACACTGTAGTCACCCCGCCTTCCAAGGATGGGAGGTATCCGGTAAGGATCAAGGAAATCGACAGTGACGGCAAGCAGAAGAACGGAGCCACTATCGGTTACATCTGCGGAGAGATGTTCATCCCTTCTGGAGAGATCACAGAGCATTTCGTTCATCACAGGAGTTCAAGGTTCTCCACTTCGGCGATGGGATTCAGAGAGCTGCTTGAAAACGGGTTCGCCTATGTCGACAAGACGAGCCTCATCGCAGAGATCCTTGATTCAGATCCGCGGTCCGTCCACTTCTTCACTCGCCCCACTAGATTCGGGAAGACCCTGAATTTGGACATGCTCGACTGCTTCTTCAACATCGAGACGGCAGGTATTCTGGACTACTTCTATGGGATGAAGATAACAGATAGTCCTTATTACACGGAATATAGGAGGTACAAAGGAAGCTTCCCGGTCATACGTCTGAACATGGGCACCATAGATGCGTCGAGTGCCGACGCCGTCAACCGTTCTCTGGGGAACATGGTATCCGATCTTTTCAGGAGGATGAGGCAAAGGCTGAGCGAGTTCCCGGAGTTCGATTCATATCGTTTCTGGTTTGACAGGTTCATCGACGGAACGGCATCCGAACAGGACATCTCCACATCGATAATGGATCTTTCCAGCTGCATCTTCTCCTGCTACGGGAAGAGGGCGATAATCCTGATAGACGAATACGATTCCTTCATCCAGACGATGGGAGGGGATAACAGCGGCCGGGATTCTGTTCTGGGCCTCCTCTCCAGATTCATGACGTCGACTCTGAAGCACAACGACAATCTCGAATATGGGGTAGTTACAGGTGTTCTGAGATTATCGCAGACCGGGATGATCAGCGGTCTCAACAATACTGTCATCCACGACATCTTCGATGAGAGGACCGGGGATTGCTTCGGTTACACCAATGACGATCTGGACGATCTCCTGGACAGGACGATTCCAGAAGAATCTGACAGGGTGTCAGTCAAGGCCGCGATCAAGAAGGCCTATGACGGATACGTGTTCGGCGGCAGGGAGATCTACAACCCCCGCAGCGTGAACATGTACCTATCGGAGGGGACGTTCGGTCATCCTCCCAGGGCATATTGGGATCAACAACGCCATAACGCATTCCTCGACGATATGCTGAATCGGGCACCGAGGTGGATCCTGAACGAGATTGCGGCATTGATGGATACAGACGGATTCAAGGTCAGGAAGGAGGTGGACCCGTCCGTATCATACTGGGATCTGAACGACGATGATTTCGAAGGCACCCATCTGTATTCGATACTGGTCACCACAGGATATCTGAGGGCCGAGGTCGTTGAAAGATGGATAAGGACGTACATCTGCGACATCTCGTTGCCGAACGAGGAGGTAAGGGAATCCTACAGGGATCTGATCAGGAGGGCAGAGGGCATCAGAGCGGAGTATCGTACCGGGCCGATGCCGATGATAGCGAGGAAGGACTCGGCCGGTGTGACAGAGTATTTCAACTTCTATCTGGCCAGGAATTCGATAAGGGACAGCTGGAGCCATGATGACTGCAAGAAGTGGATGCTGAACCGCCTTCTGGATTCCGGGATTGAGGCGAATGCGGAAGCCGAGTCAGGGAACGGTTTCTGCGATATCCTGATACCTAAGAAGGATAGGATGCCCCGCGTCTGCATAGAGATAACGACATCCGCTGAGGCGGGCACCGATAATCTGGACCTGTTGGTCGCTGAAGGATTCCGTAAGATCAGGGACAGACGCTACGCTGGCCCTGGCGATATTGTAATGTCCGTGGGATGGAACAGAAAATATCTGAAGGCCGAATTGATAGACCATCGGGATCTTTAAGTTCAGCAGATCCTGGGAACGGGGTCTCCGGCAGGAGCCTCAAGTATCCTCTTTCCTCCGATCTCGGTCTTGAGGACGACCCTCTCGGGACCGTCGGTAGCATATCCAATGATGGCTGCATCCTTTCCTTCAGGAGTCCTCCTAAGGGTCTTCAGGACCTCTTCGGCCATCTCGGGAACGACTCCGATGACAGCCTTTCCCTCGTTACCGATGCTCAGGGGATCGATACCGAGAAGGTCGCATCCGTTGACGACGGCATCCCTCAGGGGGATGTCAGCATAGTTGATCTCCATACCGATGTGGGATTTGGAGCACCACTCGTTGAGGGTGTTGGCCAGTCCTCCCCTGGTAGGGTCCTTCATGGCGACGATTCCTCCGGTCTTCAGGCCTTCGGCGATCATCTTGTTCAGAGGAGCGACATCGCTCTTCAGGTCCGCATCGAATCCGTAGCCCTCACGGAACGAGAGCAGCGACACTCCATGGTCACCGAGGTAACCGGAGACGATGATGGCATCTCCGGGCCTGACGCTGGAGTCCGTGCACCATCTGTTCTCCACTTTTCTGTACTCCGCAGCCTTGGCGAGGTTAGAATCCAGATAGGGGGACCTCTTTCCGACTGCAGATGTGGACATGACCATCTGGTCTATCGCTCCGGCCTCGACGACCTTCGTGTCGCCGGTGACGATGGGGACTCCGCAGTCTGCGGCGGTCTTTCCCATGCTGTCCATGACCTTGTCCACGACATCCAGGTCCAGCCCCTCTTCGATTATGACTGAGCAGGCGAGGGCGATGGGCGTCGCACCCATGACCGATATGTCGTTCACAGTTCCGGATACGGAGATCTTTCCGATGTCCCCTCCGGGGAAGAACAAAGGTTTGACTGTGTGCCCGTCGATGGTGAACACCACGTCGTCCACTACAGCGGAATCGTCCATGGAGTCCAGAGGTACTTCCGCCTTCATCTTGGGGAAGTGGCTTGTGATGTGCTTGCTGAGGAACTCCTGCATGAGCTCTCCGCCGGCGCCGTGATTCATGATCACCTTCGACATAGTTCGCACAATGGGATAGGTTGGATAAAGGCATTGCCCACCCGGAGCTTTGGATTATTGTTCCAATCTGGTTTATATCGATGTATCGGCGTTCATTGTTCATGAGCAGATTGTCCGAGATACTGAAGCTTGAGAACCATGCCGTCGCCATCTATCGCGAGGCCAAGATCCCGGAGGACGCTTGCGTTCCCCAACAGGGTCATTGCACCATACCTTCGCTGTTCATGCGCTGTGTGCGCTTAGGGGACAAGTGCGCCGCGGATTCCGAGCATTCGCCCTGTCACGGTTCCAAGAGCGGTTTCGGTTTCGGAGGGATATCCGACCGTCAGAGGTCTGCCTGGTCTGCTTCTACAATTCCTGAGGAGGTAAGGGAGACCATCGCCCACAAGAGCTCGGGGATGTCGTACTTCAAGACGCCGGAGATCGCCATGATGCAGCTGGAGAAGGTGAAGGACTACGGCGATGGAAAGGATGCCATAGTCTTCCAGGACCTAGACGAGGCGCTCAAGGAAGGCAAGCCGATAGAGGTCGTTGCATTCCTGGTGGATCCTGTCCGTCTCAGCCTCCTTCAGCAGCTCGCGGCATTCTCCAAGACCACACCGGGCCCCGCTGCTATCATGCAGTACGGTTTCGCATGTCAGCAGGTCTATGCCCTGCCCAGGGGAGAGGGTGAGAGCGACGATCCGCATGCCATCATCGGGATGACCGACATGTACGCAAGGCGCTTCGTTGACAAGGACAAGCTTTCGTTCGCCGTGCCCTTCAAGCTCTACCAGCGCATGGTCGCGGACATTGACGATTCCTTCCTGTCGAAGGACAAGTACCTGGAGAACTTCGAGAAGGCTCTCTGAGATAGTCGATATAAAACCTTTAATCGGCGATGGTGCTACGATGTGGTGGCCCTATGGGGTAGCTTGGATATCCTGCCGGACCTCGACTCCGCTGACCTGGGTTCGAATCCCAGTAGGGCCACCATAATTGATTCTAATCAGTTTCCGGGGTATGTGATCAGTGCGAAGGGGTTGTACTTCGCGAACTTCTCCCTGCCCTTGAGTCCAGCCAGCTCCAGGACGAATCCCATGCTGACGATCTCTCCGCCCAGCCTCTCGACGAGCTTGACGATGGCCTCGGTGGTTCCGCCTGTGGCGATGAGGTCGTCGATGATGACGACCTTCTGTCCGGGCTTGATGGAGTCCTTATGCATCTCGATCGTAGCCGTTCCGTACTCCAGATCGTATTCCTGGCTGATGACCTCTCTCGGGAGCTTTCCCTTCTTCCTGGCGAGGATGAATCCCTTCCCCATGGCGTATGCGACGGGGGCTCCGAAGAGGAATCCGCGGGATTCCGATCCCACTACGACGTCGAAGTCCACATCCTTCAGGTGGTCGATGAGCTGGTCGATCGCCATCTTCAGTCCCTCGGGGTCCTGTAGGATAGTTGTGATGTCCCTGAACATGATCCCTTCCTTGGGGAAGTTGGGGATCGTCGTGACATAGTCGGCTAACTGCTTCATGGATTCGGCAACGGTTCGAACCTAAATAAAATAATGCCAGCGGAGGACTCGTCAGTGCTCGTGGGCCAGTATCCTGAGGATGCGGGTGTCCCTGTCGATGGCCACCTTATGGTCCCTCTTGAGGTATCTCTCGTTGGCCTCGATGGCCGTTTCCGGATCGGCATACTCGAGGACGAACTTGGCCTCCTTCTCGTGCTTGGTCAGCTTCTGCCTGTAGGTCTTGTCCGATACATCGCATATGTAGTAGTAGCTGTCCTGGTCGAGGACGTAGTCCCAAATCCCCTTCTCCCTGCGCTTGGACATCCCGTATTCGTGGATGCTCGTGCGGATGACCTCCAGCCCAGTCTCCTCCCTGACCTCGCGGATCAGCGCATCGATCAGAGTCTCATCCTCTTCGACTCCCCCTCCAGGGAACTTGTAGTAGCCGTACTTCACACTGCGTATCAACGCAAGTTTGCCGTTCTTCCAGATGATCCCCCTGGATGCCGGCTGGTAGAGGACCGGATCGGAATCATCGTAGTCCTCCATGTCGATGGTGAAGAATGGCCTCATGTACGTGCTCCTTTCAGAGGTATTTCCTGTAGCGGGAGAATAGGATGGCGGAGGACAGCAGCATCACTGCGATCAGACAGACGACCGTGATGACCACGCTCTCTGTGAAGCTGTAGACGAATCCGCATGCGCCTATCCCTGCCAGAAGGATGCCGCCCGTTATCGCGGCGCCAAGCTCCGAGGGCCCTCCGGTGTTCTCCTCCTTATCCTTCAGATAGAGCGATACGGAGAGATAGACGCCAGAGACGATCAGTATGGTGAATACGCCGTTCATTATGCCGTAGTTGATCCCTATGAAGATCCCCAGCAGGATGGCGACGCCGAACGCCGCTCCGGTTGTGATGTTGTGTTGCTTGTTCTCTGTCATGGTATACCTCAACTGGCGGTCTCAGGTTTGGGTTCGTACCTCTCGCAGGCCTTGTTCGCGAAATATGCGACGATGACCAGGAACACCACTCCTACTAGGACTGGTGCGAATATGAATGTCCAGGGCATGGGCATGAGGACCGCGCTCAGCGCTGTGGCTCCTCCCGGCGGGTGGACGCAGTTCAGCAGGACCATCACAATCAGGGACAGCATTACGGCTATGGCGCAGGCGTACCATTCCGATCCAAGCAGGTACTGCACAACCCATCCGCAGATCGCGGATGAGAACTGTCCGAGAATTGCGCTCTTGGGCTTAGCGGCCGGGGCCTTTGGAAGGCCGTACAGGGTCACCGCTGTTGATCCCAGAGATGCTATGAGCAGCGGAAGGTCGTGGAAGGCCCAGAGTATCCCAAGGAAGCCTATGCCTATGAAACAGGCGATGGCTCTGATGATCTGGGGCTTATCCATGCGTTCCTTGACGCCTTCCCAATAATCCATGGGCGGTGATTCCATCATCGGTATAAATCCCCATTGTCATCCCTCGTACCTCTGTCAAAGGTACAACAATTCTCGCGACTTTGATAATATATATTAAGTCAGTCGCAATCTGTCTGAACATGCCTAGCAGCAGGTTCAGAGCCGTCGATGAAGCGTTCAGGAAGATGCCTGTGCATGTCGATGCACCGGCAGCGGTCACATCGGACTACTACGGATGCAACGTTTTCAACAGGAAGGCCATGAGGCAGTATCTCTCCGAGGATACAAGGCGCAAGATCTACGAGTCCAGCGAGCAGGGGAAGACCCTCGACAGGGACACGGCCGAGGATGTGGCTGCAGGTCTGAAGAAGTGGGCCATGGAGATGGGAGCCACCCATTACACCCACTGGTTCCAGCCTCTGACAGGCGGTACCGCCGAGAAGCACGTATCTTTCATAGAGCCCTTCGGGAAAGGGGAGGCCATCGAGGAGCTGACAGGGAAGCTGCTCTGCCAGCAGGAGTCCGATGCATCATCGTTCCCCAACGGAGGACTGAGGAACACCTTCGAGGCCAGAGGATACACCGCATGGGATCCGTCGTCGCCCGCTTTCATCATCGCGGACACGTTGTGCATCCCCACGATTTTCATCTCATACAACGGGGAGGCCCTGGACTACAAGGCGCCTCTTCTCAGGTCGGAGATCGCCGTCGGCAAGGCAGCCGAGGATCTCCTTGAGTACTTTGGAATCAAGGACGACAGGGTCGTCTCCTATCTCGGATGGGAGCAGGAGTACTTCCTGGTCGATTCCGCATTGTACTCTCTGCGCCCCGACCTCATAATGGTCGACAGGACGCTCATCGGCCACAACGCGGCCAGGAACCAGCAGCTCGAGGACCACTACCTGGGATCGATCCCTGAGAGGGTCCTGGCGTTCATGAGGGACCTGGAGTTCGAGTGCTACAAGCTCGGCATCCCGATAAAGGCCAGGCACAACGAGGTCGCACCCAACCAGTTCGAGATTGCTCCCGTGTTCGAGGCAGCGAACCTCGCTAACGACCACAACCTCCTGCTGATGGCCATGATGAAGAAGGTCTCGGAGAGGCACGGATTCAAGGTGCTATTCCACGAGAAGCCCTTCGCAGGCGTCAACGGATCCGGTAAGCACTGCAACTGGTCCATCGGTACTGTGTCCGGAATCGGACTGTTCACACCCGGCAAGACCGACAGCGAGAACCTGATGTTCCTGATGTTCGTGGCCAACGTTCTCAAGGCCGTATACGATCATAACGCGCTGCTCAAGGCATCGGTCCTGACAGCGACCAACGCCCACAGGCTGGGCGCCAACGAGGCCCCTCCGGCGATAATCTCCACTTTCCTGGGAGCTCAGCTTATGCAGGCATTCGACGACCTGCTTAACTCCTCGGACATGGTCAAGCTGAATGGCAAGAAGTCATACAAGCTCAACATCCCGCAGGTGCCCGAGCTCCTGCTGGACAACACGGACAGGAACAGGACCTCGCCCTTCGCATTCACGGGTAACAGGTTCGAGTTCAGGGCGGTCGGTTCCTCAGCGAACTGCTCCAACGCCGTCGCCACGCTCAACACCATCGTGGCGGACCAGCTGACGATATTCAAGAAAGCCGTCGACAAGAAGGTCGCCGCAGGCACACCCGTCATGCAGGCCATCCTCGACGAGACCCGCGAGACGTACAAGGCATCGATGAACATCTGCTTCGACGGAAACGGATACTCCGAGGAGTGGAAGAAGGAGGCCAAGAAGCGCGGGCTCGACTGCGAGACATCACCTCCCAAGTCCTACTGCGCCCTGACCGACAAGGCCACGGTCGCGATGTACAAGAGGACCGGGGTCATGAACGCGGCGGAGCTGGAGGCGAGGAAGGAGACCTTCTGCGACATCTACAGCAAGAAGGTGGAGATCGAGGCCAGGATCCTCGCGGACCTCACCGAGAACCACATCCTGCCCATCGCCACCCAGTACGAGACAAGGCTGCTCGACAACGTGTCCAAGATGAAGGATATCTTCTCCGAGGCCGACTACAAGAAGCTCTCGGCGGGCAAGGTCGCCATGATAAAGACCATAGCGGAGGACCTGTCCGAGGCACGCAAGCTCGCCATGGACATGGAGAAGGCCTGCGACAAGGCCAACACCGCGAAGTCGGAGTACGCCAAGGCAAATGCCTATCACGACAAGGTCATCCCCTACATCGAGAAGATCAGGGTGCTCGTCGACGACCTCGAGATGATCGTGGACGACGAGATGTGGCCTCTGCCCAAGTACCGCGAGCTCCTGTTCATCCGCTGACCAGATCATCTGGCCATCGCTTCGGGATGCTACGGTCCCACCGATAGTACAACGGATTAGATTTATATAGAAGAACAAACTTTATCCGTTTCAGTCATTCCGTAATGGAATATATCGGAGGAAGAAAAATGGGAATGGGTAACGCACCCGTCATCATCCTTAGAGAAGGAACAAAGAGGGAGAAGGGCAAGGACGCTCAGATGAACAACATCTCAGCAGCGGTCGCCATCTCCGGAGCAGTCAAGAGCAGCCTGGGACCCAGGGGAATGGACAAGATGCTTGTCGATTCCATGGGAGACGTCATCATCACCAACGATGGAGTTACCATCCTCAAGGAGATGGATGTCCAGCACCCCGCAGCAAAGATGCTCGTCGAGGTCGCAAAGACACAGGACGCAGAGGTCGGAGACGGAACAACAACATCCGTCATCCTCGCAGGTGAGCTCCTCAAGAAGGCAACAGACCTGATCGACGCGAACGTCCACCCCACAATCATCGCAAAGGGATACAGGATGGCGAACGAGAAGGCCCAGGAGATCCTGGACAAGATCGCCATGAAGGTCTCCATCGACGATGAGAAGACACTCAAGCTCATCGCAGAGACCGCGATGATCTCCAAGCAGGTCAACCAGTCCAAGGAGCTCTTCGCAGACATCGTCGTCGACGCCATCAAGACGATCGCCGAGAAGAAGGGCAAGGGCTACGAGATCGACCTCAAGAACATCACCACAGTCAAGAAGGCAGGCGCCAACATGGAAGAGACGCAGATCGTCAAGGGTCTCGTCATCGACAAAGAGCCCGTCCAGCTCAACATGGAGAAGTGCGTGAAGAAGGCGAAGATCGCCCTCATCGACTCGGCATTCGAGGTCAAGAAGACCGAGATCGACGCCAAGATCCAGATCAACGATCCCTCGCAGATCGCCGCTTTCGTCAAGGAAGAGGAGAACATGCTCAAGAAGATGGTCGACCAGGTCATCAAGTCTGGTGCGAACGTCGTCTTCTGCCAGAAGGGAATCGATGACCCCGCCCAGCACATGTTCACAAAGGCAGGCATCTACGCATGCAGGCGTGTCAAGAAGTCCGACATGGAGAGGCTCGCCAAGTCCACCGGTGCAAACATCTGCAACAACCTGAACGACCTCGATAAGTCAGACCTCGGATACGCAGACTGCGTCGAGCTGAAGAAGGTCGGAGAGGAGCAGATGACATTCATCTCCGGACTCAAGGACCCCAAGACCGTCACCATCCTCGTAAGGGGAGGAACCAACCACGTCGCAGACGAGGTAGAGAGGTCACTGGTCGATGCATGGTCCGTCGTCAAGGTCGCAATCGAGGACGGAAAGATGGTCACCGGAGGAGGATCCACCGCAATGGAGATCGCAATGCAGCTCCGCGACTACGCACAGTCCGTAGGCGGAAGGGAGCAGATCGCAATCGAGGCATTCGCTTCCGCAATGGAGGCCATCCCCTCGACTCTCGCAGAGAACGCAGGACAGGATCCCATCAATGTACTCATCGAGATGAGGAAGCAGCACAAGGGCAAGAAGGTCTACGCAGGATTCAACCCCTACACCGGAAAGGTTGAGGACATGAAGAAGCTCAACGTCATCGAGCCCTACAGGATCGGAACACAGGCCATCAACTCGGCCACCGACGCTGCAGTCATGATCCTCAGGATCGACGACGTCATCGCTGCTGCAACGCACAGCGGACCCGGTCCCCAGGACATGCCCGACATGAGCGACATGATGTAAACACGATGAACACTGGCAGGGGGCCAGTGCCCCCTGTCTACACTTATCCAAGCGCACTACAGAAGGTAACAGCATGACTGGAAGGTCTAAAGAGAAGAAGGAGGAAACATCCAACGACGATGTCGAGATCATCGAGGAGCAGCCCCAGGTCGATCCCTTGAAGGAGGCCCAGGAGCAGGCTGAGAAGTACCTCGACATGGCAAGGAGGATCCAGGCCGACTTCGATAACTACCGCAAGAGGACGCAGCGCGAGAATGAGGACTTCAAGAAGTACGCCTCGGCAGGAATCGTGATCGACCTCCTCACGGTGGTGGATGACCTCGACCGCGCATTGGATCACGCGGAGGGCGACGACGTGTTCGTCACCGGAATCCGCGGAGTGAGAGCGAATCTGATGAAGGTCCTGGAGAAGAACGGTCTCGAGGAGATCCCCGCAGACGGCAAGTTCGATCCCAACTACCACGAGGCCCTGATGTCCGTGGAGGGAGAGGAGGACGATCAGATCGCAGAGGTGTTCCAGAAGGGATACACACTCAACGGAAAGGTAATCAGGTTCACGAAAGTGAAAGTCACAAAGAAAACGGCTTAAAACAAAGGAAGGTGAGCAGTATGTCAAGAATCATCGGAATTGATCTAGGAACAAGCAATTCGGCCGCCTCCATCATGGAGGGAGGAAGGCCGACAATGATCCCCAGCGCAGAGGGAACCAGCGTCGGAGGAAAGTCATTCCCTTCGTACGTAGCATTCACAAAGGACGGACAGCTCCTCGTGGGAGAGCCCGCAAGGAGGCAGGCCGTCACAAATCCTGACGGAACCATCAAGAACGTCAAGAGGAAGATGGGCGGAAACGAGAAGGTCACCGCACTCGGAAAGGAGTACACACCCCAGCAGATCTCCGCATTCATCCTTCAGAAGATCAAGAAGGACGCGGAGTCCTACCTCGGCGAGACCGTCGACAAAGCGGTCATCACCGTCCCCGCATACTTCAACGACAACCAGAGGCAGGCGACGAAGGACGCAGGAGCCATCGCCGGACTCGAGGTCGTTCGTATCATCAACGAGCCTACGGCAGCCGCACTCGCATACGGACTGGACAAGTCCGATGTCGAGCAGAAGATCATGGTATTCGACCTCGGAGGAGGAACCCTCGATGTCACCATCATGGACTTCAGCGACGGAGTGTTCGAGGTGCTGTCCACATCCGGAGACACCCAGCTGGGAGGATCCGATATGGATGAGGCTCTCACCAAGTATGTCATCAAGGAATTCCAGAAGGAGACCGGAGTCGACCTCGCAGCCGACAACATGGCCTTCTGGAGGGTCAGAGAGGCATGTGAGAAGGCGAAGATCGAGCTGTCCACCACGATGCAGACAGAGGTCAACCTGCCCTTCATCGCATCCGACGCATCAGGCCCCAAGCACCTGGTCCAGACGATCACCCGTGCAAAGCTCGAGGAGCTCGTGGAGCCCATCGTCGCAAGGTGCAAGCAGTCCATCACTCAGGCGATCAGCGATGCGCACCTGTCCAACGACAAGATCGACAAGATCATCATGGTCGGAGGACCCACCAGGATGCCCATCGTCCAGAACTTCGTCGAGAGCATCGTCGGACCCAAGATCCAGCGCGGAATCGACCCGATGGAGTGTGTATCCATGGGAGCCTCGATCCAGGGAGCCGTGCTCTCCGGAGAGGTCAAGGACGTCCTCCTTCTGGATGTCACGCCACTGTCCCTCGGAATTGAGACCCTCGGAGGTATCGCGACCAAGCTGATCGAGAGGAACACCACCATCCCGACCAAGAAGTCGCAGGTGTTCTCCACCGCAGCCGACAACCAGCCCTCCGTGGAGATCAACGTCGTCCAGGGAGAGAGGCAGATGGCCGCCGACAATACATCGCTCGGAAAGTTCATCCTCGACGGAATACCCCCCGCACCCCGCGGAGTGCCCCAGATCGAGGTCACCTTCGATATCGATGCAAACGGTATCATCAACGTCACCGCGAAGGACAAGGGAACCGGAAAGGAGCAGAAGATCACTATCGCATCCTCCAACAAGCTCAGCAAGGAAGAGATCGACGACCTGGTCAAGCAGGCAGAGCAGTTCGCAGACGCCGACAAGAAGAAGGCGGAGCTGGTCGAGGTCCACAACCAGGCGGAGACCGCGGTGTACACCGTACGCAAGTCCCTGGACGAGCTCGGCGAGAAGGTCACACAGGAGGAGAGGGCATCCATCGAGCCCGCGATCTCCGACCTCGAGACTGCCAACAAGACAGACAACATCGACGACATCAAGGCCAAGATGGACGCGCTCATGAAGGCCATGGGTCCCATCAGCCAGAGGGTCTACCAGGAGGCCTCGCAGCAGCAGGCCCAGCAGGGACCTGCCGGAGAGGAGCCCAAGCAGGGCGGAAACGGCGGATCCAACAACGGCGACTACGTCGATGCAGACTACAAGATCGTGGATGACGAGTGAGACTGATGCCGAGAGACTACTATGAGGTCCTCGGGGTCGACAAGAACGCGACACCCGAGGAGATAAAGAAGGCGTACCGCTCCCTTGCGAAGAAGTACCACCCTGACGTATCCACCGAGCCCAAGGAGGTAGCGGAAGCTAAATTCAAGGAGATCTCGGAAGCCTATGAGGTCCTCTCGGATCAGGAGAAGAGGGGCCTGTACGACCAGTACGGCTTCGACGGAGTCAAACAGCAGTTCGGTGAGGGCGGGTTCACCTGGGATAACTTCACGCGTGCCGACGACATCAGCGACATATTCGGAGACATCTTCGGAAGCATGTTCGGCGGCGGCATGAGGTCCTCCAGATCCCGCAACTCACCGTCCCAGGGAGACTCCCTCAGATATGACCTGGAGATCACCCTCAAGGACGTGTTCGAGGGCAAGAAGGTCAAGCTGGACATCCCCCACGCCGTCGTATGCAGTGCATGCAATGGAACGGGAGGGAAGGACGGCAAGGTCACCACATGCTCCAAGTGCGGAGGATCCGGTCAGGTGCAGATGGTCAGGAGGACCCCCTTCGGGAACATGGTCTCCGTATCCGACTGTCCCGACTGCCGCGGTAAGGGTAAGACCTCTGCGGAGAAGTGCCCCCGCTGCCACGGCAACGGAAGGTACACCACCGATTCCCATATCGACCTGAACGTCCCCAAGGGGATAGACGACGGCATGAGGATCAGAGTCCCTGGAGCGGGGAACGCAGGATACAACGGCGGACCCGCAGGGGACCTGTTCGTAGTGGTCCATGTCAAGGAGAGCAAGGAGTTCGAGCGTGACGGGGCCAACCTATGGTCCAAGGTCACCACAACATATCCCAAGCTGGTCCTCGGAGGGGAGGAGACGGTCACCGCCATCGATGGCGACAAGGTCCAGATCACCATCCCTACCGGAACCCAGGTGGGAACCGTCCTTAAGGTCCCCGGAAAGGGACTTCCAAGGATGAATTCGTCCTCCAGAGGGGATATGATGGTCCGCGTCTTCGTGAACGTGCCGAAGTCGGTCACCGACGAGGAGAAGGAGCTCCTGCTCAAGCTGGACTCCACCGCTTCCAAGACAACCAAGAAGTCACGCAAGAAGCTGTTTTGAACAGATCACAAAAACTCTGATCCGGCATATCGGATCAGAGTCCATTTTTTCGGAACGAATTTCGCATCGCATCGAGGCAGTTCATTCATCGTTCGCCGGTCATTCTATCATATAATCCGTGCTAAGCATCTTTTGCGCTGTTTCTCATTCCCAATCTTTTTAAGGCGATTCTGCTCTCATCGGGCGCATCCTTTCCACCGATCATTCTGAGCCTTCCCTTCAGGTCGTCCATATAATCGATGGGGCCGATATCGCTGTACGAAGTATCAGGGAAGAAGCAGACCCCGAACAACGGGTAGTGCTCCACACCGTTCTCATCCTTGAATACGTTGCCCTCGGAAAGCTTGATCGCCCTGCCCACGGTATGAGTCGTTGTGAAGACCATTTTCAGTGACTTGGACTTCTTTTTCCTACCGGATTTCACCTCCATGGCCGTAATGCTTCCCTGAAGGTTAACCACGAATTCTATCTCCAAGGTGCTGTTGGTTTTCTCATAGTATCTCAGGGTGTATCCTTTGGATCTAAGGGCGCAGGCAACGGCGTTCTCCATGACCATCCCGTTGTTGGCCAGAGGATCCCTGTTGACGATCGTCCCTTCGATGTTTTCCTCTGTCAGCGCCATCAGTATGCCCGTATCGGCCAAATAGATCTTGAACACATCAGCGACGGTTCTTTCTCTCAGAGGGGACACCGGTTCCGTGACATTGTTGCATATGTGGATCAGACCGGCATTCTTGAGCCACATCAGCGCAGGGCCGTAGATCCTCTTTCCCACGCCTTTCCTCTTCTCTATGCGGGTGTATTGGAATTTCTTATTGGGTTTTGCAAGCTGTTCCGGAATGGATTTCAGACATGCATCTATGTGCATCCTCTGCGCACCTTTGGAATATCTCTGCGCATCCTGTCCTATGAGCTCAGCTATATCACCGAGGATCGAGCGCACGCTGGAGTAATCCTGTTTGGAGGCGTAATCGATGACGGCTGCAGGCATCCCTCCGACCACGAGATATCTTCTGAACAGATCCGATATTCTCGTCAGTATGAATTCGTCGATCCTCTCGCATCTGAGGATGCATTTCCTGATGTATTCCGTATATTCGGGATCGATCCCCATTGCCCACAGGAATTCCTCAAAATCCATGGGATACATGTCTATCATGTTCACATACCCCAGCGGGGATTGATCCTGAAGATCGTTCAACATGACCCCCAGAAGCGATCCGGAGGCGAATATGTCGAATCTGCCATCGTCGGCGAGAGCCTTCAGGGACGCATATGCTTCAGTACACGATTGGATCTCGTCCAGAAAGATTGCTGAATTGCCCGGTACGATCTTTTTGATATCGGGGGAGTCGAATATCAAACGGTCGATTATCGCAGGGGCTGTAAGATTCTTATCCCTGAAGAGCTGGGCGATGTCTTTGCGCTCTTCCAGGTTGAACTCCATGTAACATTCGTAATTGGATGATATGAAATCACGTATGATGTACGTTTTCCCAATCTGGCGGCAGCCGCGGATCAAGATAGCCTTCCTTTGGGAATCGTCCTTCCATGAAGCCATTTTCTCAGTAATTTTGCGTCTCACGAATGAATTAATGATCTGGACATATATAAATTCAATTTTTATGAGGAAAAAATAGGACAATTTCACAACTTTTATGAGGGAAAAATAGGGATAAAATTCAATTTTTCATAGCATATCATCTAGAAGAAGCGGACTCTCGTTGCATAAGTATAATAGACGGAAATCCAATTAAGTGACATGAAAGCCGCTCATTCTGATCTGATCGAGATCATCTCCAGGACAGAAGGGTTATCCATAATCCGCAAGGGCGATGAGCGCACAAAAACCAGGTTCTGCGGTGAGAGCTATAGAGGATATCCGTGCTTCGACTACACATTGCCGAAAGGCTATGATGATCATTGCATCTCTGAGATATGCGCGTTGCAGATGATCGCCTGCAGGGACGGGATCAACATATCTGTCGACGGGCACGGCATATTGTCCCTCTGCCCTCCGGGATCGAAGATAGGGACATTCGATTTCATCATGAAAGGAGGCCTCAGGCTGGGCATGAGGTACGGATTCAGTGTCCTGACAAAGCTGTCATCCTATGAGGACTACTGCGTAGACATGATGAACAGGTACATAGACAGGGACACATGGTACGTATCCAATCTGGCCGTAGAGCCCGCCTATCAGGGTAAGGGCCTGGCCAGGAAGATGCTTGACCCCTTCCTCGGTTACCTTGACGACATAGGTTGCTCCGCCTATCTGGAAACCCATGATGCATCCAACGTTCCCTTCTATGAGCATTTCGGTTTCGAACTGGCGGAAGTGGGGAAGCTCCCAGGAACCGACATCAAGCACTATGGGATGATCAGAAGGGCTCAATCGAATTCCGATTGACGGGTTGTCATAAGGTGAGAATAGCGCCGAGAGAGATGCAGAACACTCCAGCCCAGCGAAAACGCGCGATTCACCATTTCGGTGGGTTTTGGAAAGTTGTTCAGCAACCTTTCTACGCCATGGCTCGCAGAAATCTACAACTCAAGATTCATTTTGTTATGCGATCTGATGTGAAATTACCTAATTCCGGATGTTGAACCCCTTAAATCAACGAATTGAGAGGAATAGACATGGCAACAGGAAACATAGGAAATGATGTCATTCAGACATTCGGAATAGCAGCACAGTCCATCAGGAACAAGCACCTTCCCATGAGGGACAACGTCGTGGGTTCAGGAAAGGGCCTTCACGATCTCTCTGAGGACGATCCAAGATTTGTATGAGTTAAACTATTGGCTGAGTATTCTAAAATATGGCTGGTTGAGCACATTTCATTAATATAATATCTGCATTGGGCGTAGATATGCTGACAGCGCAGGAAATCCTCTCAACGACGTACCGTAAGATGAGAGAGGACCCCACCGAACTCTGCGTGTATGAAACGGATGGGGACAAATCCTATTCCAATTCAGAATTCCTCGCTATGATTGGCAGATGCACCAATTATCTCAAAGATGGCGGCATACTAAGGAAAGATGTTGTCGTTATCAACACCGGGCGTAGCGCGCTGCATTTCGCGTTTAGATATGCATGCATGAATATCGGGGCGATCTACTTCAGTTTGGATCCCTCAGTTCCGGAGCAGCGTGCCGAGATGATGATAGCATCAAGCGGTGCTAAGCTCGTGATCAGAAGGGATTTTTCGCTGCCTGAAGGTCTGCAATCAGATTTCGAACCAGAGGTTATATCCGATAATGAACCTGCATTTATCGTCTTCACATCCGGTTCCACCGGAACGCCCAAAGGGGTGCTTCAATCCAGGGAATGCATCTCGAATCTGGTCGAGACACAGATCGGGACCATCCCGTTAAAAATGACGGACAAAGTCGGAACGATCAGCAGCGTATCGTTCATCGTCTCAAATGTAGATCTCTACCCTACGTTCAACGGCGGTGCTTCCCTTTACATCATCGACGATGCCTTAAGAGGCGACATCCCTCGCATGCGTGCCTTTCTGGACAAGGTACGTCTGGATTACATGATCCTCATACCTAGATACTACGATGCTCTGGGAAGACCCTCATCGATCAGGAATGTGGTTTTCGGAGGAGACAAGGCAGGTGTTCAATCCCGTGTTGACGGTGTCAGGCTATTCAACTCCTATGGATTGTCTGAAGGATTAATCTGCATCGGCGAGGTAACAAACTATAATCTGGACCCTCCCCTCGGAGAACCGCCAGCTGGTAGTTCTATAACTGTGGAGGACGAGGATGGCAACCCTGCTGATGTGGGTGAAATCGTTTGTCGTGGCAGAGGCCTCTTGTTGGGATATCTCGACGATATGTCCGAAGGATATCCGGAGACGCCCATACGCGTCCTGCACACCGGAGATATCGGTAAGAGGATGGAGGATGGGATACACATCCTGGGCAGGATCGGGGAACAGGTGAAGATTAACGGCCATAGGGTCGAACCGGCCGAGACCAGATATGCTATGTCCACCATAGATGGTGTTGACGATGCGGCAGTTGCCGTCTTCCACAGACCCGACGGGAGCCCATATCTGTGCGGTTTCTATACTGGAAAGATAGAACCAGAGAAGCTCCGTGGCGAGCTGATGAGCAAGATCGATTCCTATCTCGTTCCCAGGCGCTTCGTCAGAATGGATTCCCTTCCGAGGAACTCCAACGGCAAGGTGGACATGCATGCACTGCCTGAGCCCGACCAATCGACACTGTTGACAGAGTATGTTGCTCCAAGCAATGATGCGGAGAGGACGCTGTGCGAGGCATTCTCCGAAGTCTTCGGAATAGAAGGCCTCGGCGTTGATGATGACTTCATCCGTCTGGGTGGAGACTCCCTCAGGGCGATTAAGCTGTCGTACATATGCAGGGATCACGGTCTGTCAGTGAGTATCGCGGACATCCTTTCCAGGCGCACCCCCCGGGCCTTGGCCGCATCTTCCGGAGGATTGGCGGAAACGCTGCTGTACACGCTCGAAACCGGATGCCCTCTCACAGGCGGAGCATTGGATGTCTACCTCGACATAGTGAGCGGCAGGTCGGACGCACCATACATAGTCAGCCTTGAGCATCCTATCCCCAAGGGTGTGAGAGACGAAGATGCAAGAGCGGTGATCGGGAAGCTTCTGGAGGTGTATCCCATTCTTACGGCCAGCATCTCGGATAAGAGTGGAGAACCGAGGTTCGTTTTCGGTTCCGTGCCGGAGGTTACCGTATCGAAAGAAAGGGTGCATGATATCAGAAGGCCCTTTATCCTCTCCGATAGTCTTGCGAGATTCAACATAGTGTCGGGCGATTGCATACAGGCAGCGTTCCACCACACGATCTCCGATGGTTTCAGCATAATGGTCCTGAATGAAGCATTGGAGAAGTTGTTCTCAGGTCTTTCCGTGGAAGCGGACATCGGATTCCTGAGGGATGCATCCTCATATGCGGATTTCGACATCAAGGGATCATTGGAATTCTTCAGAGGATTACTGGACGACATCTATGATATCCCTGAACCGGTACCAGATCCCAACGGCGCCAGCGGACACGTGGGCAGGAGTCTCACATCAAGTGTAAAACAGGTGGCGGAACGTGCCCGTTCATTGGGAACGACCCCTGCCAACCTTTTGACATCGGCTTTCGGATACACCCTGTCCAGATTCACCGGTTCATCGAAAGCTCTCTTCGGTACCATAGTAAACGGAAGGGACATCACAGGCTCGCTTTCCTCTGTAGGTATGTTCGCCCGCACTTTGCCCTTGGTCGTGGACTGCCACGATCGGTCCGTGGCCGAATTCCTGAGGGAGACGAATGATACGATCATATCGGTGATATCGAACCAGCGCTGTCCGTTCCATGCCATCGCCAGTGAGTTCGGTATGGATTTCAGCGTGGTTTTCAACCACCTGTCCGGTCTGGAGACGGTGCGTCTCGAGGACAGGGAGATCGTCGCCGACATATCATTCGACGTGTTCGTATCCGGGGACACTTATAATCTGTCCTGTACGCACTCGCAAAAGTACACGGATGACACTGTCCAGAGGATGGCCGAGACCTTCGACAGAATCGTTGCAGGATTGATAGGATGCGAAAGACTGTCCGATATAGGATATACCTCGGAGGAAGAGCTCGATATCTTGGATTCCATCAGTGATACCGCTGTTCCGTTGAAGTTCAACGACATCACAAAAGCATTCAGACAATCCGTATCGGAACATGCCGACAGAACTCTGCTGACCTATCTAGATCACAACTACACCTACTCCGAGGTCGATAGGATCTCGGACTCCATAGCATCCGCACTCGTAGGTCAGGGTGTGACCAGCGGAGACAGTGTAGCCGTCATGGTCCCTAGGTCGGAATGGTATCTCCTCGGTGCCCTCGGCGTGTTGAAGACGGGTGCGGCATATGTCCCGATCGACACATCCTATCCGGACGAGCGTGTATCATTCATGCTCAGTGATTCGTTCTCTAAAGCGGTAATATGCACTGCCGAGACCAGAGAACGCTGCAAATCGCTTTCAGAGATCCCTATCGTCAGTTGCGACGAGGTCAAGACGTCCCGTTTCGGGCACAAGTCGATCTCGCCGACTGATACTGCCGTCATACTATACACATCCGGAACCACAGGAACGCCGAAGGGTTCTCTCATCACGCATCTTGCGGTCGAGAACTATTCAGAATTCTACAGCCGGGCAACATGCACATCTCCGGACCACAAGGTGGCGCTTTACCACAGTTTCGGTTTCGACGTACATCTGGAGAGCATGTTCTCCCCCATAATTTCAGGTGCATCGGTCGAGATCATACCCGAGGACGTGAGGCTGGACCTCGATCTTCTGTACGATTATGTTACCGACCATCGCATAGACAACCTCCACCTGCCTACAGTCATCGGCAGGATGTTCGCAGAGAAGCATCCCGAATGCGGACTGAGATATCTGGTGGTCGGAGGCGAGAAGTTCATGGACATGGCAGTCCTCCCAGACTACCCTGTCATGGAGAAGTACGGTCCCACAGAGGCCACCGTCTCGGTCACCTATCAGGTTCTGGACGCGAGGACATACACCGAATCGGTGGGTATTCCGATTCAGAACACCGCAGTCTATCTGCTGGACGCGGAACATCGCAGGGTCCCGATCGGGGCCGTAGCTGAGCTGTATTTGTCCGGATACCAGCTGTCATCAGGATATCTTAACAATCCCCAGAGAGAAGCTGAAGTGTTCTTCGACAATCCGTTCTGTAAGGAGAAGGGATACGAGAGGATGTACGCCACAGGGGACTTCTTCAGACTGCTCCCTGACGGTACTCTCGGAATAATAGGCAGAAGGGACGGACAGGTAAAGATCAGAGGCAACCGTGTGGAGCTCACAGAAGTCGAGTCCTGCATCAGAATGATGGAGGGCATTGACGATGTTACCGTCCAGCCCATCGTTCAGGACGATGGCTCCAAGGAGCTCTGCGCATACATCGTGACCTCTCCCTCTTCCGAGATAACCGCTGAACAGATCAGGGCGTTCGTATCCGAGCGCAAACCCGACTACATGGCGCCCTCGTTCGTCGTCGTCCTGGACAGCATACCTTTGAATGTTAACGGAAAGGTGGACAGACATGCGCTGCCAGAGCCCAACGAATCCCAACTCATAAGGGAATTCGTCGCACCGAGGAATAATACTGAGAAGGCCCTGTGCGATTCATTCTCTGTGGCCCTGGGCATCGACCGCATAGGCATAGAGGATGATTTCATCCGTCTGGGCGGAGATTCTTTGAAAGCTGTCAAAGCGGTCTCCGCATGCAGGTCGTTCGGACTCGAGATCAAAGTTTCGGACATCCTGGGCAGGCGTACCCCTAAAAGCATTGCATCATCCATATCACACATTCATACAGAATGCATCTACACATTGGAAACTGGATGCCCGTTGACAGGCGGCTCACTCGACATATATCTGGATGTGGAAAGCGGCAAATCGGATTCGGTATACGTCATCAATACGACATACCCCGTACCAGAAGGCATCTCTGATAAGCAGGTTCTGGATGCGATATCCGCGCTTATCGGTGTCCACCCTGTTCTGAGATCCAGAATCGTCATTCAGAATGGCGAGCCCTGGTTCGCCGTCGATGCAAAACCACTGATTACAGTCTCCGATTTACCTGTGGAAGACATCCGCAGACCATTCGAGCTGTCCGAATCTCTCAGCAGGTTCCATATCGTTTCGGGAAAGTATGTTCAGGCTGCATTCCACCATACGATATCCGACGGTCTTACCTCAGATATAGTCGGCAAGTCCCTAGAATCCATATTGAATGGAATCATTCCCGATCGTGATGTTGGATTCCTGAAGGACGCCTCCCTTTATGCATCATCCGAACAATCAGAGGAGTTTTTCATCGAGATGCTTTCCGACACGGAATTCACTCTGACAGAGGACCTGGAAGGCGAGATAGGTTTCGGACATGTCACCCTATCGCAACCTCTGGAGCGGATAATCGAGTCTGCCAGATCCCTCGGTACCACTCCGGCCAATCTCCTTTGTGCAGCGTTCGGATACACTCTATCAAAGTTCGCCGGAACGTCCGACGCGGTGTTCACACATATCGTCAACGGAAGGGACCTCACAGGTTCTGAGAATTCTGCAGGTATGCTGGTCCGCACCCTCCCACTGGCGTTGGACTGCAAAGACCGTACTGTCAAGGAATTCGTAACGGAGGCGTCGGAGAGGATCTTCGGCACGGTAGCGAACCAATTATGCCCTTTCCACCGTATAGTTAATGATCTGAACATAAGATTCGGAATCGTATTCAACCATCTCACAGGTGTTGAGCAACACGGCGATGCCGTCCTTTCCGGAATGAAAGAGAGGGACGTCATCGGGGATCTGACATTCAACCTCATCCAATCAGACGAATCGTACATTCTGGCGTACGTTCATTCCTCCAAGTATTCGGAGAGTACGGTCCAGAGTATGGTGCGCGCGTTCGATCTTGTCCTTTCGGGATTCATGTCATGCTCGCATCTGTCCGAAATTAGGTACGTCACATCAGAGGACCTGGACAAACTGGATTCCTTGAACGATACGGCTCGTTCGCTGAGATTCAACGATATACTTGAGGCCTTCAGCCATTCGGTGTCGGAGTATCCTGAGAGGAGGCTCCTTAGCTATCTTGACCGCAGTTACACGTATTCAGAGGTTGACAGGGTAACGGATTCCATAGCAGCCGCCCTGAGGGCATCCGGTGTGAACAAGGGGGATAACGTTGCGGTCCTGGTCCCAAGGTCGGAATGGTATCTGCTTTGCTCCATAGGTGCTTTGAAGACGGGTGCGGCATACGTACCCATCGACACATCCTACCCGGACGAGCGCGCATCGTTCATGATCGACGATTCATCTGCGAAAGCAATCCTATGCGTTGCTGAGACCATGGATCGTGCTTCCAGGCTTTCATCGGTGACAGTAATATGCTGCTCCGAATGCGCTGATGCGGAGTTCGAACCCGTAACGGTTTCTCCAGAAGATGCGGCCATCGTGCTGTACACATCGGGAACCACCGGTCAGCCCAAAGGTGCGGTGATCGGCCGCAGGGCCCTGATCAATCTCTCGGAGTGGTATGTATCATGCACGGACATGGTGCCCGACGACGTCTATTCTTTCTACACCGCCTATACCTTTGATATGCATGCCCTAGCATTGTACCCCGTTTTAGTCTGTGGAGCATCCTTGGACATAGTGCCCGAGGACATAAGGCTGGACATGCATGTGCTGAACGATCATTTTGTGAAAGCTCACACGACCCATACCTTCATGACCACGCATCTGGGCAGGATGCTGGCGGAGCTAGGTCTCGAATCCGATCTCAGGGTACTGTTTGTCGCTGGGGAGAAGCTTGGCAAGTTCGATGCCAGTACCCCGTACCAGGTCGTGGATGGGTACGGTCCAACCGAATCGCTTGCATTGGTCACACAGATACCGGTCAATGATAAGAAAGATCCCTCGTCTGTAGGAAGGTTCCAGTCCAACATCAAGGGATACATACTCGATGCAGAGCACCGCAGGGTGCCTGTAGGAGCGGTCGGCCAGCTGTTTCTCTCGGGATATCAGCTGTCATCCGGATATCTGAATGCTCCGGAGAGGAATGCTGAGGCATTCTTCAGCAACCCCTTCTGTAAAGAGAAAGGATATGAGAGGATGTACGCCACAGGGGATTTCTTCAGACTGCTCCCCGACGGTACTCTCGGAATAATGGGCAGAAGGGACGGACAGGTGAAGGTCCGCGGAAACCGTGTCGAATTGACGGAGGTCGAGTCATGCATAAGATCCATGGAAGGAATCGATGATGTCACTGTCCAACCCATCATCCAGAATGATGGTTCCAAGGAGCTTTGTGCTTACATAGCAATCTCTTCATCAGCGCCATCTGTTCCCACAGAACAGGTGAGGTCGTTCGTATCGGAGCGTAAGCCCGATTACATGGTGCCTTCGTTCGTCGTTGTCCTGGATCGCATACCTTTGAATGTTAACGGAAAGGTTGACAAGAGTGCGTTGCCTAAGCCGGACGTATCCGAACTTAAAGCAGAGTTCACAGCACCTGGGAATGATACAGAGAAGGCGCTGTGCGAAGCATTCTCTGTGGCCCTGGGCATCGATCGCATAGGCATAGACGACGATTTCATCCGCCTGGGCGGAGATTCTTTGAAAGCGGTTAAAGCGGTTTCAGTGTGCAGGTCGTCTGGAATGAAAATCCTTGTTTCAGATATACTGACCAAGCGTACCCCCAGAGCTATCGCTGCATCATCAGTCTCAGCATATACTGAAAACATCTACTCATTGGAAACAGGATGTCCGCTGACAGGCGGTTCCCTCGATGTATATCTGGACATCGAGAGCGGCAGGTCCGATTCAGTTTACATCATCGATGCGACATACCCCATGCCCGAAGGTACAACCGACAATCAGGCACTGGAGGCGATATCGACTCTTTTGGATGTCCACCCGGTCCTGAGGTCCAGGATAACGGTCGATAAAGGGGAGCCGTGGTTCTCTATCGATTCAGAACCGCAGATCACAGTCTCCGATTCTCCGGTGGATGATGTCCGCAGGCCATTCGAACTGTCCGAATCTCTCAGCAGGTTCCATATCGTTTCGGGAAAGTATGTGCAGGCGGCATTCCACCATACGATATCTGACGGCCTCACATCGAGCATCATAGGTAAGTCGCTCGAATCCATATTGAATGGAATCATTCCCGATCAGGATGTCGGATTCCTGAAGGACGCCTCCCTTTACGCATCATCCGAACAATCGGAGGAGTTCTTCAGCGATATGCTATCTGATACGGACTTCATTCTTACGGAAGGTCCGGACGGACATTTCGGTACGGGGCACATAATACTCTCCGAATCTCTTGACAGGATAGTTTCGTCGGCCAGATCCCTCGGTACCACTCCGGCCAATCTCCTTTGTGCAGCGTTCGGATACACTCTATCCAGGTTCTCAGGAACTCGCGATGCGGTTTTCACCCACACCGTCAACGGAAGGGACCTCACAGGTTCTGAGGGTTCCGCAGGAATGTTCGTTCGCACCCTCCCGCTTGCATTGGACTGCAGGGACCGTACTGTGGGTGAGTTCGTCTCGGAGGCATCGGAGAGGATCTTCGGCACGATATCGAACCAGCTCTGCACATTCCATAGCATAGCCAAGAATCTCGGCATAGGGTTCGGCGTGGTGTTCAACCATCTTACCGGAGTCGAACAGTACGGCGATGCTGTGTCTTCTGAAATGAAAGAGAGCGACATTATCGGCGACCTTACATTCAACCTTATTCAGTCAGACGGATCGTACATTCTGGCGTACGTTCATTCCTCCAGATATTCGGAGGGTACGGTCCAGAGGATGGCGCATGTATTCGATCATATCCTTTCGGGATTCATGTCATGCTCGTATCTTTCCGAGATTGGTTACACCTCGGCAGAGGATCTAGATATTCTGGATTCCATCAACCGTACCGCAGTACCGCTCAATTTCAGCACTGTACTGGATGCATTCAGGCACTCAGTATCTGAATTCCCGGACAGAGCTCTGCTATCGTACATGGGCCGCAGATACACCTATGCGGAGGTCGATAGGATCACGGATTCCATCGCGTCCTCACTGGCAGGACAGGGTGTGGGCATAGGAGATAGGGTGGCCATCGTGGTTCCTAGGTCGCAATGGTACCTCCTCTGTGCATTGGGCGTGATGAAAGCCGGTGCGTCATACATCCCAATCGATACATCCTATCCGGACGAGCGCATATCGTTCATGATAGACGATTCATCCGCGAAAGTGGTCCTGTGCACTTCTGAGATCAAAGGTCGCTGTGAATCCCTGACAGGCAGGCTGATTATAGGATGCGATGGTATTCAGCCATCAGAGTTCAAGCCTATGACGGTTCAGCCCACCGATGTCGCACTGATTCTTTACACATCGGGTACCACGGGCAGACCCAAGGGAACCCTCATATCGCATCGTGCAGTCGAGAACATATCGGAATGGACCGCGTATCGCTTCTCCCAGTCGTCAGAGGACGTATTGGGTATGCATTCCAGTTTCGGTTTCGATGCCCATCTCAATGCCCTCTTCGCCCCGTTCCTCACAGGCTCTGCTGTGGACATCGTCCCCGAGGAGTCCCGTCTTGACATCGATTCTCTGTATTCCCACATAGAGGGTGCGGGTATATCGGGTATGTTCCTGTCGACACAGCTCGGAAAACTGCTCATCGAGAAGCATCCAGAGGTAAAGCTCAGGAATGTGATATTAGGCGGGGAGGCGTTGGGGAAGTTCGGTGTGTTCACCGATGTCAACGTCATCGACGGATACGGCCCGACAGAGAACACCGCCTGCACGTCATCGATATCGGTCTCGGAACGTAATTACAGCAGTTCCGTGGGAATACCGAATATGAATTCCAAAGTGTACATCCTGGACAGCGAACGCCGCAGGGTACCTGTCGGTGCCGTGGGCGAACTGTACGTCTCAGGATACCAGCTTTCCTCAGGATACCTCAATAATCCGGAGAAGAACTCAGAGGTGTTCCTTGACAACCCGTTCTGCGATGAGGAGGGTTATGAGAGGATGTATGCCACAGGCGACTTCTTCAGACTGCTCCCGGACGGCACCCTCGGCATCATAGGAAGAAGGGATGGACAGGTGAAGATACGCGGAAACCGTGTGGAGCCTACCGAAGTCGAAGCATGCATAAGATCCATGGAAGGCATCGGCGATGTCATCGTCCAGTCTATCGTCCAGAACGACGGTTCCAAGGAGCTCTGTGCATACGTCGTACTGCATTCAGCATCAGGCCAGCATATCTCTGGGGAATCCGTGAGGTCGTACGTGGCCGAGCGCAAGCCCGACTATATGGTCCCTTCCTTCGTGATAATCCTTGAGAAGATCCCGCTTAACGTTAACGGTAAGGTCGATATGAGCGCCTTACCGAAGCCGGATATATCGAGCCTCAGGAAGGAGTACACAGCGCCTAGGAACGATATCGAGAAAGTCCTGTGCGACGCATTCTCTTCAGCTCTTGGTATTGAAGGCATAGGTATCGACGATGACTTCATGCGTTTGGGCGGGGACTCCCTGAAAGCGATCAGAGCGGTATCATCATGCAGGTCGCAGGGCATAGAGATCAAGGCGAAGGACGTGGTGTCCCTGCGCACCGTGCGCGCTATCTCCTCCACAGTATCGTCGGCCGCCGATATGGGCTCCTCTGTAGGAAATATCGGGGAGATACCCATTCACAGCATATTCCTGAAATCGGGCACAGCTGATCAGAGGGACACATTCGTACAGCACATGGATCTGCTCTGTCCGCAGTCTTTGGACGAGGGCATCCTCCAGCATGCCATAGATGCCGTCACGGACAGACATGATATGCTCCGTGCCATCTACGACGGAAGGCCGAGGATAAGGGACCAGGGTATCAGGGTCTGCGATGTAACGCTGGTGGAAGCATTCTCGGAGGACGACATCCTGTCATCCTCAGCATTCGCGTTAAGCACGTTGTCACTTTCAGAGGGCAGGCTGATGGCATGTCTTCTCATATCGTACGAGGGCAGGAGATACATCCGCCTCATGATCAACCATATAGCCGTGGACGGGGTGTCATGGAACATCATACTGTCGGACCTGTCCGAATGCATCTCTGCAGCCATTGACGGAAGGGAACCGTCCCTGCCGCCCAGGACCATGCCCATAAGGGATTGGATCGCCAGGGGATACCAACCGACAGAATCCGAGAGGCGCTACTGGGATAAGGTAAAGATAGATGCCAATGTTCCCGAGCTGGAGTCCGAGCCGTTCTCCATCAGCTTGCCCCTTTCTGCCGAGAACCGCTACGGCATCGGGAAACAGGACATATTGCTGACCGCATTTGCTGAATCCTTCAAGGATATCACGGGAACAGATCTGGTGCTGAGGATGGAGGGTCACGGAAGGGACCACGATGTCGAGCGCACCGTGGGATGGTTCACTTGCATGTATCCGCTGGTGCTGTCCACGACCGGCGATCCTGTACGCGATGTCTTCTCTGTGAGGAAGGCCAGACGCTCCGTACCGAAAGGAGGCAGGGGATACGGATATCTAAGAAACGATCTTCCGCCCATAACGTTCAATTATCTCAGTTCGGCCTTCAGCTATTCTGACAGCCTCCTAGAGGCTGTTAGGTTACCTATCAGCTATCAGGAACCCCCGGACATGGGCGAATTGCTATCATTCAATATCGCAGAGACCGATGACGGCCTCATAATATCGGGCAGATGTCCGATGCAGCTGCCGATCTTCGAGACAATAAAGAACAGGCTGGGATCGATCTTGCAGGCCTTGGCGGAATCTTTATCGGCCCCGCTCTCTGGACCACAGCTCAATGTGTATCTCGACGAGATGGCCAATGACAAGGGGACAGCATACTCTGCTCCCGGAATGTTCCCGATTCCGGAAGGAGCATCCGATGACGACATTCTCCATGCGATAGACGCTGTTCTGGATGCACACCCCGTCCTATCGATGCACATATCCGAGGTCGGAGGCGAACCGTGGTTGGTGCCCGGTAACAGACCGATTATTGAAAAATCATCGGATGACGAGTTCCTCCGTCCGTTCAACTTCTCTGAATCCCTGTGCAGGTTCCGCATAGTGCCCGGATACATTCAGTGGAACGTCCACCATGTGATAATGGATGCAGAGTCAAGAAGAATACTCATCCGCGATCTCGGAATGGCCTTTGAAGGAGTCCAGATACCGGCGGAATACGGATTCCTGACATCCGCCGCAGACCAGCCTGATGCGGATTACCAGGAGGATGCCCTTTCTTATTATGATGGCGTCATAGAGGACATCGAACTGCCTGTGGAGGACGGCAACGGTGTGAAAGGTTCATTCGAGATGCCGATCCCAATCACTTCAAGAGACATCCCTTCGGGCATGACCGCTGGAGGATTCTTCACAGCTGTGTTCGGTTACACCCTGTCTAGATTCACTGGTTCCACGCAGGCGGTGTTTCCGATGACCGAGAAGGGAAGAAACGCCGAGGGCACCGAGGATGCTGTGGGCATGTTCGTCAATACATTCCCTGTATCGATCGATTGTAGCGACCGTCCGGTATCGGAGTTCCTGAACTCATCGATGGATTCGATCCTTTCCTCGATGTCCCATTCCAAGGTCCCGTTCATGGATGTTGCAGGACGCTACGGATTGACCATGAAAGTTTCCTTCGAGTTCCTCGCAGACATCAACTCCAGCATACGCTCGATAACATCGGCTGCAAGCGGAGATTCTTCCGGCCATGGGATCTATTCGGCTGATTGGGTATCGGACCTGGCCATCTATGTCACCGAATCCAATGACGGTTTCATGGCATCATTGGAGCATTCCGGAAGGTACTCGCAAAGAACGTGCGAGCGTTTCCTGCATGCGTTTAATGAGATTGCAAAGGGTCTGATAGCCTGCGAGAGGCTGTCGGACATCCAATACACATCTTCGGAGGACATAGACATCCTCGATTCCATCAACGACACAGCTGCTCCGCTGAGATTCAACAATATCCTGGAAGCGTTCAGACATTCGGTTTCGGAGTACCCGGACAGGACCCTCCTTACCTACATGGATCGTAGCTACACCTACACAGAAGTAGATGTTATCTCGGATTCCATAGCGACCACCCTAAAGTCATCAGGCGTGATCAGAGGAGATAATGTAGCGATCATGGTTCCGAGATCGGAATGGTATCTTATCTGCGCAATCGGCGTGATGAAGACGGGAGCGGCATACGTCCCTATCGACATATCGTATCCTGACGAGCGTATATCGCATATGTTGAACGACTCATCCTCGAAAGCCGTTGTAGTAACAGGAGAGACCAAAGAACGCTGCGGTTCTCTGACCGGACTCCCGACCGTAGGCTGTGAAGGGTTAGAACCCTCCCATTTCACGCCGGTATCAGTCTTGCCGACCGATACGGCAGTCATCCTTTACACATCCGGTACCACAGGTAAGCCGAAGGGTTCCAAGATACCGCACCAGTCACTGGAGAACTTCAGTGAATGGACCTCCTCCTACACCGATTTCAAGAGCGGGGATGTGTTCGCGCTGTTCGCATCGGTAGCGTTCGATATGCATACCATGTCGTTGTACCCGCCGATATTCACCGGAGGTTCGGTGGACATAGTTCCGGAGGACATCCGTCTGGACATCCATCGTCTGAATGAGCATTTCGTGTCCCGCGGAGTGACGCATACATTCATCACAACCAACTTGGGGAAGATGTTCGCATCCAGTGTCAAAGCGTCCACATTGCGTTGCCTGGCCTATGGAGGGGAGAAACTCGGCGAATTCACTGCACCGGATTTCATCGGTGCTTTGGAGACGTACGGGCCGTCGGAGAATCTTGCGGTCAGTGCGGCGATCCCGGTAAACGAACGTGCATATAGCTCGTCTGTCGGCCATCTTATCCAGAACGTTAAGGGATACATACTCGATGCGGACCATCGCAGGGTACCTGTGGGAGCGGTAGGAGAACTGTTCCTGTCAGGATATCAGTTGTCATCAGGTTATCTCAACAATCCCGAAAGGAACGCCGAGGCGTTCTTCGGCAACCCATTCTCCGATGAGAAGGGATACGAGAGGATGTACGCTACCGGAGACTTCTTCAGGCTGCTCCCGGACGGTACGCTCGGCGTCATAGGCAGAAGGGACGGACAGGTGAAGATACGCGGTAACCGTGTCGAACTGACGGAGGTCGAGGCATGCATCAAGGCAATGTCCGGAATAACCGGCGTCACCGTGCAGCCTATAGCCTCCGCGAGCGGAACCAAGGAGCTCTGCGCATATGTGGTCGCATCATCTGCGACATCTGTATCCGACATTCAGAAGTTCGTCTCAGAAAGGAAGCCGGACTACATGGTACCGTCGTTCGTCATCAAGCTAGACCGGATCCCTCTGACGGTCAACGGTAAGGTGGACAAACGTGCACTGCCTGAGCCGGATCTATCCGTGCTCAGCTCCGATTATTCGGAGCCGAGGGATGAGGATGAGCGCATCCTCTGCAGAGCATTCGCTGAGGCCTTAGGTCTCGAAAGAGCGGGAATCGATGACGACTTCCAGCGTCTGGGCGGCGATTCGCTCAAAGCTACTTGGATCGCATCGATCTTCAACGAGAAATCCGGCAAGCATGTCTTCGCCCGCGATATCATGAGGAAGCGCACCGTGAGGGCGATTCTTTCAGAGCAGGAAGCCAAGGACAAGATACAGAGCTTCGTCTACGACATGGACAAGGGACATCCTCCTTCGTTCTCGCAGATGGACGTCATAAAGTACATGCTGGTATCGAATCTCAGCCTTAACATCGCCACCATGGTGACTCTGCCACCGTTCATCAGTTTCGACATGGTGTACAAGGCTGTTGAAGCCTTGATACAGACGACTCCCGACCTCCGCATGCATATGATCGCCAAGAGCGAGAGGGACGTGACCGTAAGATACGATGCGCACATCGATATCGAGACCGCTCAATGCGACCCGGAGGAGTTCGCAAAGACCTTCGTCAGACCCTTCACACCGTTCGGCCCGTGTCTGTCGAGATTCGCGGTAGTGGAATGGGAGGGGCAATGTACCCTGTTCATCGACATCTGCCATTTGGCCTTCGACGGGCGTTCCATCGCTCCTCTGGCGATGCGCATACAGTCCATAATGACCGGCACCATACCTCCGATCGATGACGGAGTGATCCGTCAGGCAGGATATGACAATGCATACATGCTGACCGAGACGTTCAAGAGGAGGGCCGCAGAGTTCCTCCAGACGTTGGAAGGAAGCGACGATACCTATGATGACGGAGTGGTGAGTGAGGATGACAGTGGTGTAGTCCAGATGCCCCTTTCCATAAGCGCTGCGGATATGAAGCATGTCACGCAAAAGCTCAACTGCGGCCCGGCGGACGTGTTCTATATGGCGGAGGCATATGCGCTCAACCGCGTGTACGGCAAGGACAAGATGTTCTACATCATCGAGGACGGAAGGGGAGAGGTCGATGTGGAAGATTCGGTCGGAGTGTTCATGAGGCTCCATCCGATATGGATAACCAAAGACTCCGACGATCTGATGGGATATGTAGAGAGTGCGGTCAAACAGGTCGACAGGACCCTCCAGTATCTGGACATCCCGCTGCTGCCCATATTCGAAGCACGTCCCACGATATATCCGGATGTGGTGATCCAGTTCGAGAATTACAAGATCGGCGAAGGAGAATCGGAGGGCTCGATGGGAGGCGGACTGGCCGCCAGACAGTTGCCCGCACTGTCACGTTCCCCGTTCAGGATGCACTCAGTCGTCGTACCTCACGGCGACGGATTTGCAATCGGGACCACCTATGCGGAATACCAGTCCGGAAAAGTGGTCAATCAGATAGTAATGGAGTTCGACGGGTTCCTCAGTGAGCTCGCAGAGCACATACGCTGACAGGCTGCAGAGACCTTGTCCTATTGGTCCGAATTTACATTTTAGAGGCACCAAGTAGGACGCGTCCGTTGGATCAGAAGGAAGATTGGGGGCTGAGCCCCCGTTTCTTAATCGGTTTCAGGCCCTCTTGGACCTGATGACGTAGAACGCTACCGCGACCACGATCAGGATGGTGCCGTCCAGTTTATACCAAAGGTTATCACCGCATTCTGACCGTCCTCACCGGGATCGGCGGCAGCTTCCTCCGCATCGGGCATTATCATGAATGCGGAGAATATGAGCATCACGATTGTGATGGCGATTATGAACTTCGTATTGCTGAGATGTTTGGACATGTTACTCAATCCTTTGGTATGCTCTTGTTCCAGCTTCCATTTGTTTAATGGTCATTTCTGATGTCTTAATAGTTTAAACATTGTCTGTGTTGGAATATTTTCTTTTTTCACAATCAATTCCGGGCGCTGACGAGAATCCGCACGCGGGTCTCGATGGGTATGCCTGTCGGCATCCTCAGTTTTCAAAAAGCCGCCCGACAGTACGCAACATTCCGAAGGACGATGACGAATGTATGTAGAGACGGAATAAATAGCGTCGATAGATACAAAAATTCATCAACGATTATATCGAAAAATCATCAATAATCAATCCGAAAAATCATCAATAATGTATATTGTCCAACCGATGCTACGTTCATGACCCTGAAGAAGGAAGGATACGTCCCAAGACTCATAGACAGCGAAGTGGAGAGGTGTCTGTCTCTCTTCGGTGCAGTCAATATCACAGGGCCCAAATGGTGCGGGAAGACCTGGACGTCATACAACTGCTGCAATAGCGCTATCCTCATAGCCGATCCGAAAGGGAACTATCAGAACCGCAGGCTGGCCATGACGGATCCTACCCTTATCTTCAAGGACGACCTCCCCCAGCTTATCGATGAATGGCAGGACGTCCCGGGCATCTGGGATGCTGTGAGATACAGGATCGACGATGTGGACGTGCGTATGGACGCAGAATAAAATGATGTCTGGGTCGTGAGAAGGGACCGAACAGTTCAAACCACGTCATTTTGCACCGTATCCTGGCAGAAGCTATGCCAATGTTTACCAGAAATCGATGACAATGTAACCTTTGCGGGTCATTTTTTATGGAATAATGGCGCCGAGAGAGAGAGATGCAGAACGCTCCGAGCCAGCTTGAATGAGCGCTTCGCCATAAGGCGGGGTTTCCACAAGTTGTTTGGCAGCCTCTCTTCGCCATGTCTTGCAGAAATCTGCAACTATTAGACTTTTAATCCCACGTTAGACGGGTGATCCGCCGTGTTTTCGCATGTTGTCTAAACCCCTTCAATACACCATTGCGAGGAATAGACATGGCAATAGGAAACATAGGAAACGATGTCATTCAGACATAGGAACAGCAGCACAGCCCATCAAGAACGAGCACCCTCCCGTGAGGGACAACGTATGACCTTCTCCAGGGGATCCTTTAGGGTCTCCCTGGACATGAACTCCTTCTGGGACAGAAGGACCGAGCAGTACGGCGACTACACTGCCGGAATCTCACTGTTCAACAACCAGAGGTACAGTTTGATTCCCACCGATCCCAAGATCATCCTGGAGTTCGCGGATTGGCTTATGTGCCGGCCTGGGAGGCAAGCGGGGGGTTTATTGTCTCGGAAAAAGCGTGATTTCCGTCATTTGAGGCTCGCATCCGCCATTTTTCCCACTTTCTCAACTAATGATTCGGCCCATGCGTAAAACTTTTGCAGATACCGGTCCAGCGGCTTGAATACCAGGTATATCCTTGCCTTATCGATGAATACGCAGACTATGAACACCACCACCGTCACGGCTATGACGATCAACGGGTAGAGGGCATTTCCGAAGTATTCTGGAAGCCCGAGCCACTCATTCCATAGATGATAGTGCATGATGGGGTTCTCGTGTATCAGGTATACGCCGAACATGGATGCCGCTACCCAGTTCACGGCCTTGCTGGTTTTCGGTTTTTTGTTGAGGAAATACAGGAAGGTCGCGAAGCCGAGCAGGAGCGTGATGCCGCTCATCTTCCCCATGTAGATATTGACCATACCCTGGAAGTCGTTGTATCCCAGATCGAGGAAGAGCGGAACTGGTAGGAACAATATCAGGAATATGAACAGTCTGTCGAAGAACTTCCCTTTGGGGGCTATCAGGCACAGCAGCGCTCCCCCGATGAAAACGATCAAAACGATGATGAGCTGTGGGATCCAGTCCCATCCGAGGCTCCTGTCATATACCAGGAATGTCACGGCAAAGGATAGTGCCAGCGTTGCAATCAACGCGTAAGCAAGTGTGAAGCCGCTGGTCTTTTTGCTGCTTATTATCGGCTGCGGGTGCAGGCTGATGAATGCGCCGATGCAGTAAAGGGTAATCAGCGATAGGTGCTTGGATACCACCGGTGCCCCATCGATGGTGATATTGTGGATGGAAAAGAGCCCCCAGGTGACGATTAGCATGCCGGTGCACAGCGCCAGGTGGGCCTTGGTCGATATGGTGTGGAGACACAAGTTGATTAGCGGTGAAAGTAGGACAAGTATCAGATATGAGCTAATGAACCAATATTCGTCCGATATAATCGGGAAGAGCATATCCAGGATGTATTCTTCATTAACGGTATTGCCGAAGAACAGAATACCGCAAAGCCTGATAGTTATCGAGAAGAACCAGACCTCCATCAGGAGTTTGAGTATTTTTGTGACCGTTATCTTCTGATTGGCCATGAAGTACCCGGTGATCAGCGTGAAGATCACGACACCGGCAAGCCCCAGTGTGCATCCGAATGAGTAGGTCAGGACGCTTATATCGGGGGAGTCGGGGAAAGATCCGTTGGTGAAGATGATCTGATGGAACGCTATTATCATCAGCATCGCAATTATTCTGGCCATTTCCAGATTGGAGTTGCGGGGCAGTTTGCTCTTGGACGTTGCACCTTCCACGGGTTCACCCGATTGTTGGTTCATTAAGGGAAGAATAAGGATTTTTTCTTTAACAGTTTCGAAGACGAATTGTTAAGTATTATTGACTGTCAGACCATCTATGAATAATGGGAATGGCCGTCAGGCCGTATGGTCTTTCAACCGCTTCTCATGATGCCATCGCCGTTTCCTTTCCAAACAGATCCGTTCAGGTACCGGGCGGGCGGTTCGATTCCGATGCCTCAGTCCATGGAACTGAGTTGAGAGGATGTTTCTGTTTCGATGTATCTGATATCGACCCGGATAAAGTGTATGCTTCGTCATAAGATGGGGCTTCCACAAGCTGTTTGGTAGCCTTTAGCAGAGCGTCAGAGATGAAGAACAGGGACGTTACCCAATGGAATTGTCACAAAAAACGGGTAATGCAGGAAGCAACACAAGGGTACCAGAAGGTAAAGATGGCGCCGAGAGAGAGATTCGAACTCCCGAGGGCGAGGCCCAGCGGTTTTCGAGACCGCCGCCATACCGGGCTTGGCTATCTCGGCTTAGATGCCCCGACATAATTAGTCTATTAAATATCTTCGTCTATCGCTGTCTAATGACTGATATCACCGATCAGATCAAAGCGGCGAAAGCGGCCACAGTCGGAATGTCCGTCCTGTCCACAGAAGTCAAGGACAGGGCGCTGGAGGCAATGGCGGTAGCTCTCGATGGGAGCCGTTCAACCATCCTCGAGGAGAACAGGAAGGACCTGGACGAAGCGAGGGACAAGATACCTAAGCCGATGTACAAGCGCATGGTCGTGGATGACGCAAAGATCGACGATATGGTCAAAGGAATAAGGAGCGTGGAATCCCTGAAGGACCCCGTAGGGGGCACGATGTCCACCATTGAACTGGACGACGGTCTCACGCTCTATCAGGTCAGCTGTCCCGTGGGGATGCTGGGCGTGGTGTTCGAATCCCGCCCCGACGTCGTCCCCCAGATCATGTCCCTCTGCCTGAAGTCAGGCAACTGCGTGGCGTTCAAGGGAGGAAGCGAGGCCCATCGCACCATCAAGGCGATATTCGATGTCCTCAGGAAGGCTGCGGCGACAGCTGGCGTCAGCGATTCAGCATTCGTGCTCCTGGAGTCCAGGGAGGACTTCAGGGAGATTCTCGACATGGACGGCTACATAGACCTCCTGATCCCCCGCGGTTCCAACAGCTTCGTGAAATACGTCCAGGAGAACACCAGGATCCCGGTGCTCGGTCACGCAGCAGGCATCTGCCACATCTATGTGGATTCGGAATGCGATCAGTCGATGGCGGTGGAGGTAGCGACGGATTCCAAGGTGCAGTACCCCGCTGTCTGTAATGCGGTGGAGAACATCCTCGTGGATTCGAAGATCGTGGAGGAGTTCCTTCCCAAGCTCGCCTCCTCTCTCACGGAGAAGGGAGTGGAGATCAGGGGTGACGACCGTGTGAGGTCGATCGTCAAGGAGGCCGTCCAGGCCACGGAAGATGATTGGTACGAGGAGTACGGCGACCTAATAGTCGCGGTCAAAGTCGTAGATTCGCTCCAGGAGGCCATAGACTTCATCAACTCTCACAGCTCGCATCATACCGATGCGATCATCACAAGCAATATGCAGAAGGCATCGGTGTTCGTCAAGATGGTCGATTCCGCTGACGTGTTCGTCAACGCGTCCACGCGCTTCGCGGACGGCTACAGGTTCGGCAAGGGAGCCGAGGTCGGGATAAGCACCAACAAGATACATGCTCGCGGCCCCATGGGAATGGAGGGCCTGATGATCTACAAGTATGTGCTCATAGGCAACGGCCAGGTCGTCAAGGACTACGTCGGCAGGGATGCCAAGGCGTTCACGCACAAGAGACTGGACTCGGAGTGTCCTTTGAGGTGATACGATGTCTAGGAAGGATATTCTCGGAGAGGTCGGACGTGTCGTCATCAAGATAGGGACCACATCCCTCATGCAGGGCAGGAAGTCCATATCGATCGATTTCATGGACTCCGTCGCGGAGCAGGTTAAGGCGCTGAAGGATGAGGGCAAGGAGGTCCTGATAGTCACATCAGGGGCCATCGGAGTCGGCCTCAAGGCCATGAAGGTCCAGGCCAATCCCAACGATATCCCGATAAGGCAGGCAGCGGCATCCGTCGGCCAGAGCATACTGATGCAGAGATGGGCCGACAGCTTCCAGAGGCAGGGGATGATCGTCGGGCAGATTCTGATGTCCCTCGACACATACTCCGACAGGGACAGTGCGATAAACCTCAACAACACAATCGATTCACTGTTGGACAACGGCGTGATCCCGATCTTCAACGAGAACGACGCCGTCTGCATCACGGAGATCAAGTTCGGTGACAACGACACGTTGTCAGCGATAGTGGCCAGCAGGACGGATGCGGACCTCCTTATCATCCTCTCAGATGTCAAGGGACTGTACGATTCCGATCCCACAAAGAATCCTGACGCCAAGCTCGTTCCGGTGGTCCATAATGTGGACGCATCCGTCCGTTCCATGGCAGGGGAGAGCAGCACCGGTCTCGGAACCGGCGGCATGAGGACGAAGTTGGACGCAGCGGTCATATGCAAGGATGCAGGCTGCAGCATGATCATCGCATCCAGCAAGGAGCCCGATGCAATCTACAGGGCGGCTACCGGCGACGACATCGGAACGATATTCGTCTCCGACAGCGAGATCTCCAAGAAGCGCAGATGGATCAAGTCCGCTCATGCATCCGGAAGGCTCGTCATCGACCCTGGTGCGGAGAAGGCTGTCCTGGACCACAAGTCATTGCTCCCTGTGGGGATTCGTTCCGTAGAAGGCACCTTCGACAAGGGTGAGGTCGTGGACATCATCTGTGAGGGCCACAGGATCGCCAAAGGCATAGCCGGATACGGCTCCAAGGAGATGTCGGCGATAGCCGGCAAGCATACTGCGGAGCTCGAGGGAATTCTCGGACGCAAGGATCACAAGGAAGCAATAATCTCAGAGAATCTGGTTGTCCTCTGATCAAGTTCATCAAAGCTGCATAACTGCGCCGTTGAAATAAACAAGAAAGATCGGGGGATCGCTCCCCCGTAAAAGTTTGTGCTTACTCCTCTACTCCCTCTTCCTGAGGCGAGTCCCACTCGGTTACACCCGAGGGGTCGGAGAGAACGTCCTTGGTGAAGATAGGCTCCTTGATGCCGTTCTTCTTCTGTTCCCTGTAGTCGTGGTAGGCCTCCATGACCGGCTTGGCCAGAAGTGCTACGACCACTACGTTGATGGCTCCCATTGCTGCCATGAACGTATCCGATATTGTATCCATTAGAGACACGTTGATGAGACAGGATGCGAACGCCACAACGACGATGATCAAACGCATGACGAATATCAGCAGGTTGTTGTCCTTGATGAACCTCATGTTGGCCTCGGACATGGTGTAGTATCCGAGCATGCTGGTGAATGCGAAGACGAACAGGAACAGGGCGATAACTGTGGATGCCCAGGGTCCGACTGCCTGTGATGCGACGTACATGACAAGGGGGGCCTTCTGCAGGATGATCTCATGGTCTGCGTTGTAACACAGTGCCTCGATCTGGGACCAGTCTCCGAACGAGAGAACGGCCAGAGCGGTGAAGGTACAGACGATGAGGGTGTCGACGATGACACCGAAGGACTGCATGAGTCCCTGCTTGACAGGGTGCGTGGTGTGTGCGGTTCCTGCTATGTTGGCGATGGAACCCAGTCCAGCCTCGTTGGAGAACACTCCTCTCTTCAGACCGATCATGATGACGGTTCCGATTCCTCCACCCAAGATCGCGGGACCGGAGAAGGCGTACTGGAAGATCATGTAGATTGCGTTTCCGACGTTCTGGAAGTTGACACAGATGACTGCGAGTGCTAGGATGATCCACAGAACGGCCATTGCGGGAACGACCCTGGAGGAGAACACTCCGACGATCTTCGTTCCGCTGAAGATGATGATGGCCGCAAGGAACGCGATGAGCGCACCGACGATTGTGGGGTCGACATCGAATGCTGTTGCGATCGCATCAGCGGAGTTGTTGGCCTGGACTCCTACGAATCCGATACCGAAGGTCACGAAGATCATGAAGGCCAGGGCGATTCCCAGCTTCCTGCTCTTGAGTCCCTTCGTAGCGTAGTACGCAGGTCCACCGTAGTAACTTCCGTCCGACTTCCTCTCTTTGTAGATCTGAGCCGCTGTGGACTCGAAGAAGCTAGTTCCTGCACCGATGAGTGCGAAGATCCACATCCAGAAGACCGCTCCGGGTCCTCCGGTGACGATGGCGGTTGCCACTCCGGCGATGTTTCCTACACCGATACGGGCACCCATTCCGAGACAGAACGCCTCGAACGATGACAGTCTTTTATCTCCTTTACCTTCGCTGACTCCGGACAGGGCGAGCTTTGCGTTCTCACCCATGTGGGTGATCTGCATCACCTTGAGCCTGTAAGCGAAGTACAATCCGAGACCGATCAGACATACGAAGGCGATGTACCAAATGTATGTGTTGAGGGGATCGAATATATCTGACAGGGTTTCTGCTATTCCCATGAGTTAAACCTCAATTGAGTTACGATTGCGAATGGTATCTAAGAGATACCATCAATCTATGGCCACCCCATCCTCATTTAATTAATATAAAGATTGTCAGACTTATTCGATTTTCGTAATTATAGGTACTTTTGCTGTATTAATCGAAAAAACTACTGCGAAAAATAAGCAAAATCGAAAAAAATTATTGTGATTCGTAGAAATTCTATTGATATCGAATAATTTGGTCAATAATCGTTGACCTATGCTAACTTTGATTCATTTAGAGCTTAATTGTCAGCATCGATCATGGAGACGTGAACTATGACTCAGGAGAAGTGTTGGATAAACATGGTGGACCCGGCCGGATTTGAACCGGCGACCTCCGCAATGTCAATGCGACGTCATAACCCCTAGACCACGGGTCCGATGTACGGACGATAGACTGGCAGTACATAAAGCTTTTTAGTCACGCGTTTGATTGAAGGTCGATGATCACATTAGGCATCGAGGGTACCGCCCACACGCTGGGTGTCGGGATCGTGGATTCGGATCACAACGTCCTAGCCAACGAACTCGACATGTTCAGGCCGAAGAACGGCGGTCTCCACCCCAGGGAAGCTGCAAACCATCATGTGGACGTCGTCTCCACGGTGATGCAGCAGGCCTTCGATGCCTCGGGACTGAAACCCGGTGACATCGATGTCGTATCGTTCTCGATGGGCCCCGGACTCGGGCCCTGTCTGCGTGTCGCCGCAACGGCTGCAAGGGCGTTCGCCCTCACGATGGGGATCCCGATAGTGGGAGTGAACCATTGCGTCGCCCACGTGGAGATCGGAAGGGCCCTATGCGGATGCGATGACCCCGCCCTGCTGTACGCTTCAGGCGGGAACACTCAGATCATCGCCTTCGCCGAAGGCAAGTACAGGATCTTCGGAGAGACGCAGGACATCGGTATCGGCAACATGCTGGACAAGCTCGGAAGGGACCTCGGTATGGGATTCTACGCCGGACCGATCTTCGAGAAGCTGGCCAAGGAAGGCAAGGAGTATCACGAGCTCCCCTATTCAGTGAAAGGCATGGATGTGGCATTCTCAGGCCTTATGACGGCTGCACTGAACCTTCAGAGGAAGGGAGTTCCGTTGGAGGACATCGCGCTGTCCGTCCAGGAGACCGCTTACGCCATGCTCACAGAGGTCACCGAGAGGGCAATGGCCCACATCGGAAAGGACGAGGTCCTCTTAGGCGGAGGCGTCGCCCAGAACAACCGTCTGAAGGAGATGGTCAGGGAGATGGCGGAGGCCCGCGGAGCTGAGATGTACTGTCCCGACCGCAGGTTCTGCATGGACAACGGCGCTATGATCGCTTGGCTCGGCAGCGAGATGTACGAGTCCGGCGTGAGGATGAACATCAACGACACCATCGTGAATCAGAGATTCAGGACAGACGAGGTCGATGTCACTTGGAGGAGCTGAGCTGCTTCTCCAGAATAGAATCAAGGTTCTCTAAGAAGCCCTCTACCATCTCGGCAGGGATGGAACCGCCTGCAGCGATCCTGTGACCGCCGCCTTCTCCGCCGACGGATGCACAAGCCTCCCTCATGGCGACAGCGAGGTCGATTCCTCTGTCCAGCTGCTTCCACATCCCTCTCGACGAGAGGTTGACGGGATCCTTGGACTGATTCATTCCGATGGTGGGCTTGTCGGGATCCCCGATGCACTGCATCGCGATTCCACAGAGCATTCCAGTGAAACCGGAATCGGTGCTGTCGAACCACTGGAAGTGATTCCTCTGGTTCAAGCCTTTCTTGTCCAGTTCCACCATGTTGAGGACGACGTCCCTGTTGGAGTCGTTCATCAGCTTGGCGCCGAGCTCGATGGATTTGACATCTCCCATTCCAGCGGAGATGCCCATGCCTCCGAATCCTGCGCGGCCGCAGCTGTTGAGCACCGATGAGAGGTACTCTGCATCCATCTTGAATCCTGTGAGGAAGTACCTTGTGCGGGCGATCTCGTTCAGCGATGATTCGAGCATGCCCTGCTCTGTAAGTCTGACCGCTATGAGCGACGAGAGCTTCCTCTTCTCGTCCTCGTTGAGATCCATGTAGGATTTGCCGTGGTCTATCCCGGCATCGTCCAGTATCTTGGCCACACCGTCCTCGTTGCCGCTAATCCCGCGGATGTAGGGGTCGGTGGTGAGATAGAGCTGCGTCATCAGGTCTCCTGCGGGGATCAGCGATCCCGGCATCTCCTCCACGAAGCCTCTCTTCTTCCCTTCCTCGAGGAGGTATACGTTCAGACCGGACAGGCCGTTGATGTGCTGTCTGTCGCCGGCGATGCCTGCGAAGGCAACCTGGACAAGATCCCAGTTGGCCTCGTTCATGGTCACCGCGAAGAGCAGCGCCATGGTGGCTCCGCATCCGGAGGTCATCCCGTCGATTCCGTATAGGTGAGGGTTGGCGTAGCATACGCGCTGCGCTTCTGAGATGATGGTGTGGTGGTCAAGGACCACGATGTCGTTCTTCATGGCATCCAGCTGGTCGATGTACGACGCACCGAGATCCGTGATGATTATGCAGTCGGTCTTGGTGCTGCGGATGATGTCCATGTTGTAGTCGTTGAGCGTTGTGAAAAGGGTCACACGGAACTCCTTCCCTTCGCGGAGCAGGGTCTGTGCGATGATCGATGCGGCAGATACGCCGTCAGCATCGTAGTGAGAATAGACTTGGATAAACTCATGCCCGCGGACGATGTCCGCGGCATGAGATAAGGTTGTAAGAAGTTTTGAGGGGACCTCAGTCTCCATATAACTCACTTAAGCATGAGTTCCGCGTTGCTGAGAGAATACTTCCAGTCTGCGGGGAGGACTCCGTTCCTCTTGTAGTAGCGCTCCAGTCTCCTGATCTTTGCCTCGATCATGAGAAGGCCTCTCCTGTTGGAGACGTCTCCCCTGTTGTTCTTCAAGTGAACGTTCAGTGAGATTGCGCGCCTCATGAGGTTTGAAAGGTCCTCGGGAAGAGCGGGTGCGACTCCCTTCTCAGCCATGATCTCGGTGATCGTCTTGCCGGTAGCGAGCTTAACGTCAGGTACTCCGTACTGGTCCCTGAGGATAAGTCCGATCTGGGCGGAGATGATTCCGTCTTTCGCGAGTTTCACGATGAGGTCCTCGATTTCGGTGGCGTTGAGGGGTACCCATGCGGGATTCTCGGAAACCATTGGGTGCTTTGAACAGGATTTTCCCTTTCTTCTTGTGTGCATTCTTGCCATAGTGTGATCCTCCGAATCATATCTAGGCGGCGAGGCTACGCATGCGATTATAGAAGAAGTATATAAACATTCGAGGGACCGAAGGCATCCGTCCCTTTTTCCTGTCAAACGCATCAAATTTATAAGTGTTAACGATTGGTAAGTCGTCCTGAGGAAGGTAAATGGAGAAGCAATCAAAGAAGATGTTACCTGGTCTGTGCCTGCTGTCTTTCAGCACGTTCATAGTATGTGTGCCAGCAGCCTTCACGCAGATAATATCTTTCAACCTGATGCTAGACCTCAACGCCTTCCCCGATGACAGCTATGCATGGACCTTCCCCATGTTCGTCGCCGGAGAATGCGCGGCTATGGGCCTCTGTGCCGGAACCATGGACAGGTTCGGCCGGCGCATGCCGTATCTGGCAGGATCGCTGATGTTCGTGGCATCCTCGATCGTATGTGCGATGGCGACCGACATGATGGTGTTCAACATATCGCGTCTGGTCCAGGGATTCGGAACCGGGCTGATCATCGTCACATGCATAGCTCAGATCTATTTCGATATAGATGACCGCAAGGACCGCTACATGGCCAACGGGATAATGTCCCTCGGATTCGGAGGGGGAATGCTCGTCGGATTGTTCGCTGGTAAGGCGGTACTGGAGACCATCGGATGGCCGGTCGCTTTCTGGGCCATGGCCGTGCTTCAGGCGATAGTCACATTCCCTGCCCTGCAGGTGCTGAAGAACGGGAAGAACAGCGAGATGAAGGCGGATCTGCCCGGAGCGATCATACTGACGATTTGGGCTGCAGTCTTCGTCATATTCCTCCAGGAGTTCTATCTGAACTGGTCGATCAGGGACACGATCGCACAGGCGGCGACCGCATTCATCGTCATGCTGTTCCTGATTTTCATGGTGGCCGAGGTCCGCAACCCCGATTCCATGTTCCATAGGAAGGTCAGGAACAAGAGGCTGGTCAGCGTCTCCATGGTGTTCATCGTGCTCCTCGGAGTGCTGGACATGGGTGCGGTGGGATTCATGGTGAAGACTGCGTTCTTCACTTTCCAGATGTCGGTCAGCCAGGCTGCGCCGTTCTTCATAGTCATGGTCTTGGGAGCGGCGGTCACCGCAATATGCATCTCCAAGACGATCGACAGGACCGGGCATCTCCCGTGGCTCCTGTTGAGCGTGATACTTTCCCCGATAGCATTGGTATCCATGCAGTACCTGAGTGCCGACGATCCGTTCTACATATTCGCAGGACATCTTTTCCTGCTCGGTCTGGCCATAGGATGCTTGGTCTCGATGCTCAACGCCACCATCCAGAACAGGACCAACGAGGACAACAACGGTGCGATGATGTCGTTCGCGATCATGATGCGTACCGTGGCCCTGTGGCTGGGATACAACCTTTACCAACATGTCACTGATGCCTTCATGGCATCCAAGATCAGTTCGATCGTGGATCATTGGAATTCCATACTGCCGTTCGAACTGCCGTCGAACACATCTCTGGCGAACCTGCTGATAACCCCGCTGGGGGATGCGATAAGATTGCTTCCGGGACTCACCGACGAGATAGCAGAAGTATTCGCAGAGGGAGTCGGCTACGCATTCACTCTGGGCGCGATAGCGTTCGTGGTGATCGGACTGCCCGTCGCACTTCTTCTGTTAAGGAGGGAGAAGGACATATGATGCTGAGGGCAGCGCTCATTCTGATAGCAGTCTTTGCAATGGTTCTGTGCCTGGCCCCGATTGAAGATCAGTCGGATGCGGATATCAGGGAGATGTCCAATGGGGCTGTGACCATAAGCGGCGACGTGACTCTTACGGAGGACAGGACCTTCAATGATGGATCGACGATAACCATAGCTTTGGGCACCAGGTTGGACATCTCCACATACACCATGGATTTCGGTGCTGACTCCAACGTAATATTCCTGGGCAACGCCACCATAATCTCGCAGTACGGCGAGCTCGTTCTGGGCAAAGGGACCAGCTTCATCCTCGTCGGTGCGGTCCTTCCCGGGATGCCTGACGAGATAACATACACATTCGACGGAACGGTCACCGTAGACAACACCGGCATAACCGGGCGCGGCGCGACAGTATCCTTCACTCCAGACACCGATGATCATTCCATCCAGGTATCCTGGAAGACCACGGACATGTTCATCAACGATCCGAAGTTCACTTACAAATACACTGCCAGCTCGGGTTCGGGATCCACACAGGAGATACTGAGCTTCTCCACCGTGGATGTCATAGAGAGGTCCTACGATGACGGGAAGCTGAAGTCCATCAACACCATCAATGTGGTCGCATACGACGCGGAAAACACGATGGACACAACGATCACGACAAGCGGCGCAGTCAACGGAACGATGAGATTCTCCGAGATCAAATCCACCACCCATTACGAGGATTCCGATGTGACCAGCGTGCTTCATATCGCCGGCATGGGCATCACCACGATCACGGGCAACTCGGACTTCATAGTGACCTTGGATTCGTCTGCGACCAATGTCCTGATCGAGCGTACCACGGCAGGCACGATGGACTCGAGGACGACACTGACTACCACCACAATTAATGCGGAACTGGAGTTGACAGAGGTTAAGAAGCTCCTGTTCCCCGAAGAAGGAGAAGGGGTCGATATCCTCAGGTACATGAAAACCACCGCACAGATAGGAACGACAGAGAAGGCTTCCGGCAGCAGCAAAACGGTAACGGACATCGTACTCATCATAGATGGAAGGGACACTGCTACAAACTTCCTAAGTCTCGAATTCACGGAAGACGATGTGGTGAACACGATGGTGGCCGGAAAGGCGGATATAACGTCGATGGCGTTGACCAGGAGTCTGGTCGTGGATCTCGACGCCACCATCCCGTACGTTACCCTCGACAAGACCGAGTCCGGAGCGAACATCATGCATGTGGAAGTGAAGGAGCTAAAGATCTTCACAGACAATTTGGATGTCCTTTCACTGTACACGATATACTCCAAGGAAGGAAAGCTGACAATCCAGCAGCTCCTCGACAACAGCGAGAAGCTGAGCGTCTCGATGACCTCGTTCAAAGAGGATTCGGACGGAGATGGAAGGACCGATACCACAGCCCTGAGTTTCGGGATGGTCCTCGAGGTGGACACCAGAGGTAAGAACACTGCCACGGTGTACTTCGACGAGCTGACCACGAAGGTAGAATACGGCGCCAGCACAGCTGATATGCACATCGACAAGACCGAGATATACATGGAATCGGAAGGTTCTCTCTCGGATTGTCTGGATGCGTTTACGGAAGGCTTCCATTTCACCGAAGATGCCCATTCGGAATTCCAGCTCTACAACGCCGGATTCGTCATCAAGTATCCTGACGAGAAGGGATCGTACACTATACAGAGCATCAAGTCCTCAGACTCTTCACCCAAGTTCGCATCGTTGACCATGTCCATCGATTATTCCAAGTATCTGGGAGAGACGACCATAAGGGGCAACGTTTCCGCAGTGGGCTATACCCTGATACTGCAGAGGGAAGCGACCTACTCCGATCCCGAGGGTACCGCCAACATCGATTTCCGCACGAACGATCTGGCCGGTGCGTTCTCGATGATCTTCAAGGACGGCATAGCATTCTCCGCCAACCTCTACATGCCTTGGATGCTGGACGTGACCTATTACGACATAGTCTTCAGGATCGTCGGGGACGATGCCTCGCTGACGCTCACCCATGGCAATCTGGCCATAGACGGTTACAATTACATGACCGAGGGCATACTGGCCATGGTCGACAAGATGGCCCACAACGATTTCAGCCTGGACACGAGGCTTTCCCTGACAGCCACCGAAGTGGAGATCTACAAGGATTCGCACGAGGTCGTTCTGAATGCGTTCTCGGATGTGGAGCTGGACATCAGGAAAGTATCCGCAGTTCTGAAGAGAGAAGACAGTCTGAAGGCATCCCTCGATAAGGCCCACCTCAGCCTCGTGTACGAGGACGGTTCGGAACTGGACAGGCAGCTGAAGCATCTGGATGTCGCAAAGGACCTTTCGGGCGCAGAGCCTGAGCCATCATTCATCGAGAAGAATGCCTTGTATCTGCTGATAGCATTCGCAGCCGCATCGTTGGTGCTGACGGTCATCCTCATCTACTTGAGGGTGAAGAAACCGGATATGCTGAAGATGACGGAAGATCAGGAATGAAGACGTATCTGTTCCCTTGCCCAGGGGACAGTGTCCTCATACTCCTCCCTGTCGAAGGACAATTGATCAGGGAGATCGCTGAATAGCTCGGATTCCATCTCGCAGTCGCCCTTGACTTTATCTTTCAGGATTGCGGCGCAGACATCGCAGTAGCCTATGTCGCGTGTGGAGACTATCTCGATCTCGTACCCCGCTTCTTCAAGGAATTCCCTTGCTGCAGCCTGCTCGGAGGTCTCTCCTTCCTCGACGTGACCGCCCGGCATCTCCCACCCGTTGCGCTTCTTGTGCCAGACCATCAGGAACCTATCTCCGGAGAATGCTATTGCGTAGGCGGTGCGCATATCATTCCCTTCCGATGACTATAATGGCATGCGCCTTCTCGTACGGGTCCAAAGGCTCATCGTCGATGACCTTGTAACCTCTGTCGCGGATAACTTTCTCCGCATCCCTGAATATCGATTCCGGCGACGCGGTCACATCCTCGGAGCGCGCCTTCACGGCCACCATCCCGTACTCTGCGCTGAAGGCGTCCATGTTGTCGCATAGAATCTTCGCCTGCATCTTCTGGGCCACGTCCTGGTAGACCACGTCCACGCTGTCGGCGAACATGGAGTATTCACTGGGCACTGTGGCATCCCCGAGTATGGGCATCATGTTGGGGCGGGTCTCGCAAGTTCCGACCAGGTCCCTGAACATCCTCTGGGCGAACTCCACGCAGTAGACCTTCCCGTCAGCGCAGATATCTGCGACATGCGACGGAGTGGTGCCGCTGGAAGCTCCCAGATAAAGGACCTTGGAGTCCTTCCTGAACGGGAACTGCTTCCCTCCCACGGTGAGATAGGCAGCGAGCTTGCTCCTCCTAGGATCCCATTCGCGGTACTCGGTACCGGAGATGGTGAACAGCCTCTCTCCGTAGATCCTCCTGCCAGGGCAGAGGGATTCCGTGTAAAGCCTTCCCCTGTCGAGGAAAACCCTGTCCGAAGTGAAGTTCAGTGGCTCCATCGTCCTGTCCATGGTATATTCTTTATAAAATCCTGTCAATCGAGTGACCATGATCACGATTGATACCCTCTCGGCTATCTCGGACGCAGTCCTCGAGGAGATCCGCAAGATCCCGGACTCCAACTGCAAGGGCGACGAGATATGCATAGGAGCGGACGGCACCCCCACCTCCAGGATAGACAAGGTGGCAGAGAACGCCGTCCTGATGTACCTTGAGAGGAACGGTGTGCCGCTGAACGTCCTGAGCGAGGAGATAGGCTTCGTCGACAGGGGAGGGGAGGAGACCCTCGTGCTGGATCCGATAGACGGATCCAACAATGCGATCGCAGGCATACCTTACTATACCGTGTCATTGGGAGTCGGCAAGGACAACCTGTCGGGGATGAGGCTCGGATACATCCGCAACCTGGTCACCAGGGATTCCTACTGGGCCGAGAAAGGCAAGGGCGCTTTCAAGAACGGCGAGAGGATACATGTCCGCAAGCCCGATTTCAAGAACCTGTTCATCATGAACTACATCGGGAAGCACGCACATCCAGATGCGTTCCTGATGTCCAAGAAGGCATCGTCCAGCCGTTGGATGGGATGCTCGTCTCTAGAGATCGTGGAGGTCGCGGAGGGACAGGCGGATGCGTTCTGCATGTACTCGGCTAATTACGTCCACTGCGAGAGGATTGTGGACATCGCGGCCGCTGTGCTGATCCTTAGGGAGGCCGGCGGCGAGATCTACGACATGGAAGGAAACGTCCTCGAGATGAAGTACGATCTCGAGCACAGGAGCAACACCGTTGCTGTAGGCGACAAGACCGTGTTCGATTACCTGGTAAGGGGAAAGGACCCTGTCAGGGGCCACAGGTATGGAATCTATGCAAACACCTCACTCTCCAAGGCTGTTGAGTACACGCAGCAGGTGATCGACGCGCTGAAAGGCCAGGAATACGTTGTTGACGATCAGATCGCCAAGATAATGGGCATAGAAGGTACGCCGCTGAAGGACATGGATGTCGACATCGTCATAGTAGTTGGAGGAGACGGCACATTGCTGAGGGTACTCCAGCACACCGATGCGATGGTCATCGGGATCAACGGCGGCAGCGTCGGATTCCTTGCGGAGATCGACCGCGATCACATCAAGGACGGCATAGACCGTCTCATCAGAGGAGACTACACCATAGAGTCCCGTTTCAAGCTCAGCTCTTGGTACAACGGAGAGTACCTGAAGGACTCTGTCAACGAGGCATTGATACACACCTCGTCCGTGGCCAAGATCCGTCATTACAAGATCTACGTCGACGACGTCCTCGCCTGCGAGATGAGGTCCGACGGAGTGATAATCTCAACCCCTACCGGATCGACCTGCTACGCGATGAGTCTCGGTGCGCCTTACATGGACCCCCATGTCGATGCGCTGATGGTCGTGCCCATGGCGGCATACAAGTCAACCTCCAGAGCGTTCGTGGTGCCTGCATCCAGCAAGATAACGGTGGAGTCTGTCCTGGACAAGGATTGCGTCATCGTACTGGACGGTCAGGAGGAGATCCCGATGGAAGGCCGCACAAAGGTGGACTTCATGCTCTCGGACAAGAAGGCGAGGTTCATCAGGTTCGATATGGACTTCTTCTCCCGCGTCCGCGAGAAACTGGTGAATGCGCTATGAACAAGATCAAGGGAGTCAGCATCCATTTCATCGATGGTTTCAATGAGGCCGCCAAATCGGCCTATCCCGATGAGTTCCTGTGCATGCACAGGGAGATTGACGGGGTCATCTCAGAGATGGTCATGCTTCCCGGGACGGTGTTCGGAGATGAGCACAGCTTCCTCAACCAGTGGATGGAGCCAATAGATTACTCCATAGCCGGATCAGCGCATTCGCACCCGGGATATTCCAACGAGCCCTCTGATGCCGACAAGGACTTCTTCAGCAACACTGGCGGTGTCCATTTCATAACCTGCCAGCCTTACGACCGCAACAGCTGGGTGGCATACGATTCCCGCGGAGAGCCTGTGGATCTGGAGATTATTTACTGACCCGCTTCGCACTTCTCCATGAGGCCGTCTATGACCTCCAGGAGGCTGATCAGGTAAAGCTTGTCGTTGGACTCAGCGAAGATGTTGACGACATCCTCCTGGTCCTTGTCGAACGCCACGAAGAATCCTCCGCTGGCCATGTCGACCCTCCAGCACTTGTCCTCGTAGACAGCCATCGGGTTGATGTCGGGCAGGTTGGCGTCCATCATACGGGCGAAGTCCGCCTGGCTGCAGGAGAATCTGAAGGTCTTCTTCTCGGAGAAGTACGTCGGGAGCTTGGAAAGCACCTCGCTCATGTTGTTGGAGCTTGAGAACTGCGACAGGAGAACGGATCCCATGATCGCATCAGGGGACCACGAAATGCCCTTGAAGACGAATCCGCCCTGGTAGTACGTCAGGTCCGCATCCTTCTCGACCAGCATTCTGTGGATGGGTCCGACCGAAGGGTTGGCGACGACGAACTCCATCTGTTCTGGATCGGGGTCAGGGAAGGGAGAATCGACCTCCACGGTCACCTTCCCTCTGAATACATCCTCGATCAGCCAAGTGACGTCCATAGGGACGACGACCTTCTTCGGCTTCAGGTAGAGGATGAAAAGGCATAGGAGCTGCTCGTCGGTGATCGGTTCGCCGGTCTCATCGAACACCCTCATCATCGTTCCCACACGGTTCATTGATATGCCGGTGGATCCGGGGCTGGCGAGGACCAGCGCCTTCATGTGACGGGTGTCGGCCTCTTTGGTGGAAAGGGGGTTGGAGATGAACTCACTGTCCTTCTGGGCGTTGATCGATATGATGTCGGTGCCGATCTTGTTGAGGATCTGCGGAGCCGAATCGGTCCCCAGTCCGCAGTTGCAGTCCAGGACGAGCGACCCTCCGGTGGCAGATCTGGAGAGCGCCATCAGTCTCATGTTGTAATCGTTGATGGCGTTGTAGTATCTCTTGACCGTTCCCAGTTCCTTGAACGGAGGGCGTTTCCTGCCGACCTCGAAAATACGGTCCAGGCGTCTAACCTGGTCCATGCTGAAGAAGCTGCCGTCCTTCTCGATGAGAAGGTATCCGCTCATCAGGTCCTGCTGGCGGAACTCGGTGACGTAGACGCAGCAGTCTCCCAAGGATGCTGCCAGTCCTGCCACGGGCTCTGACACTTCACCTATGTCGATGACATCGGTGCCGCTCGAGACGAGTCCTGAGACCAATGCGTTCTTCATCATGGGGCTGCTCTGCATCAGGTCCCTTCCCACGACGACCTTGTCATAGTAGATGGCCAGGGCCTGACCGAGAATTATGCCCATCTCGGGAGTGACATCCTCCGAGGGTGATGACCTCAGAAGAAGCTTTTCCGAATGCTCCATATTCCCTCGTTAGTGACGACAGGTAGAAAAAAGGTTTTCGGTCTCATTCTATCTCCCATTCATTCAATTTTCCCAGGGACCAGTTGTTATAGTACGCTCTAGCGGGCTTCTGCAGAAGGAGGACGATCGCGAGTCCAGATAGGACAATCTGTAGCCATATGTCGAATGCGAAGCTGCCCTGCATGAGCATATCGGTCAACGTCAGAGCCAGGATGAGGAAGAGTGATAGGACGCAGAGCTTGTATGATATGCCCGATCCGATGAACAGGGTGACTGCCAACAGTACCTCCCAAATCGTCATTCCGATGTAGAAAGCGAGCAACATCTCGTAGGTGACCCTGGTAGGTTTGAACAGTTCGGGATAGAGGTAGCAAGAAATGGCGGTAAAAGCCATGTTAACGCCCATTACCAGTATCATGCCTATAGCATAGTTGGCGATGTAAGGGCGCTCCTCTTTCATGGATTCCCCATAATCGTTCCGATATTTGGCGGTGACGATATCGTTATTATGGCGATAAAGGATTGAGGCCCGATGAGGAGACCTGAGGACTGGACGCTCGTGAGGCTCTTGAAGCCGTTCGTTCCCGCTGTAATCATTATAGCGGTCATTCAGGTCATAGGGGTCTTCTCACAGGTTATGGCCATCACCCTGTTGAAGCCGATGCTCAATCAAGGGGTCTACGACCAGGATATGGGGAGCATACTCCACTACGGAATAATCCTGATAGTGCTGACGATAATATCGGCCATAGTCCTGATAACGACATCATACATGGCATCCAAGGTGTCCATGGCGGTCTCCGAGTTCCTTAGGAAGAACATAATGGAGGCCGCGGTGAGGACGGAGAACCTGGAGGCGCTGGGAAGCACCACCAACACCATGACCTGTCTCATCAACGATGTAAATTTCGTACATAGATACGTCTTCGAGACACTGAGGACGTACTTGCCGATGCCGTTCCTGATGGCCGTCCTTTTTTGGTATACATACAACATCAATCCTCAGATAGCACTCATCCTGATCTCCACGCTGGTCGTGGTCATACTGCTCACATATCTGGCCACGGCGCGTATAAACAAGCTGTACAGCACACAGATGGAGAAGATGGACAGGGTGAACCTCCTCCTCAGGGAGAAAATGACCGGAGCCCGTACGATCCGTACATACAACGCTTACGATTACGAGAACAAGAAGTTCAGCGAGGCCAGTACGGAATTCGGGGCGATGAACTGGAAGGTCACCCTGAACAGCTACTTCATACCGAACATATCGACCGCCTTCATGTGGGCGTTCATAACATTCATGTTCCTGGCGGCAGCATTGGACAGTTCTGAGACGATCGTCCCCGAGGACATCATTGTGTTCATGCAGTACGCGACCTACATCGTATCGACCCTGGTCATAATCCCTTACCTCTGCATAGAATCCCCCAGGAGCCGTACGTGCTTCGACCGTATCAACAACATCATCCGTTCTGCCGTCGAGGAGGCGAAGGAGCCTGCGTCCCCGGTTATCACGGAGAAGCAGCTGGTGGTCAGAGACCTGAATCTCATCGACAACCTGGGAAGGAAGAGTCTGGACAATGTCAACATGGAGATCAGAAGGGGATCGACGGTCACCATACTGGGAACCACCACCAGCGGGGTCTATTTCCTGTCGAGGATAATCTGGGGCTTCGGGAAGCCGGATTCCGGGAGCGTAACCATCGACGGGATGGACAAGACAAAGGTGGATCCTGCTGTCCTCCGTGAAAGGATGGCGTTTTCAGGCAACAACATGAACATCTTCAGGGGGACGCTGAGGTACAACCTGGATCCCCGCGGCAGGAAGACCGACGAGGAGATAATGGACGTGTGCGACCGTGTCGGACTGACCAGGATGATGTCCGGTGATCTGGACACCGTGATCGATGATGAAACCATGTCCGGGGGACAGAGGCTTTTGGTCATCATGGCCCGCGGTCTCCTGAAGGACGCGGACATAAACGTCTTCGACGACTGCTTCTTCTCGCTGGATCCCGAGACCAAAAATCTCGCTTTGAATGCCGTTCGGGAGATCTGCAGGGGTAGGACCGTGATATTCGTCATGCACGACACCTCCACTTGCGAGATTTCCGATGACATCATACTTATGAACAACGGCCGCGTGGAGGCCGAAGGCAGCCATCAGGCTTTGATGGACACATCCGAGCTTTATAGGAGTATGTACGTCCACGCCAAGGGAGGGCAGGGAACATGGGCCTGATAAGGAATGGCATCGACACCCTTCTGCGCCTGGAGGAGTTCATCGGCTCCGAGAGGAGAACCATGCGCTTCTGCGCCATTTTGTCCCTGGTGGCAACCGTCATCCTGTACACAATCCCGTACATCTGCGGTTGGATGATGGATGGGTTCATGGCCAAGCTGAAGGAGGGGAGCTTCATCAACTTAGCCGACGTTCTGGACATGTGCACAATCATAATCCTGATGATCACCCTTTGGTATGTGTCCACCGCCCATGCGACCAGCAAGATGTCTAAGTTGTCTCTCTTGTTCTCAAGGAACCTGAGGGACAGGATCAATGACAAGCTCATGAGGATGCCCATATCCTACATCGACAAGCTCCCACCCGGGGACCTGTCGTCGCGTTTCACCTCGGACATGCCCAAGGTGTCCAAGCTCATATCCGCGGACTATACGGGGTTCATAGTCCATATCACCATGATCCTGGCCATAGCGGTCATGATGCTGATCACGTCCCCGGTCCTGGCGGCCTTCTATCTGCTGCTGACGCCGGTGGTGTTCTTCGCATCCAAACGTCTGACCAAGCATTCGATGGAGGATTACGAGGAACAGAGGAGGAGGGTCGCGGAGATCAACTCCAAGATGAGCGACATCATCGCCGCACACCGCACCATCAAGGTGGAGAACATGCAGGAGCAGGTCCTCAAGGAGTTCGAGGAGTCCAACAAAGGGTTCTCCAAGGCATTTGTGTCGTCGAACATACGCTCGAGTTACATCTCCCCTATCGTCAGCGTGATGGTCAATTCAGGTTACCTCACGACCGTGATCATCGGTGCGGTGCTCCTGTACTACGGTGAGCTCGACATAGGTATGTTCCTGACGTTTATGATCTACGTCAGGGTAGTGAACACCCCCTTGTTGATGACCGTGACCATCTACGACAGTGTGAAGGACGAGATGATCTCGGTCCGGAGGATCATCGAGATATTGGACGCACCGGAGGAGCCCAAACCCGATCCCGGGAGTGGATACGGGATCAGGAAAGGGGAGGTGGAATTCGACGATGTCTGCTTCTCATACGTGGAGGGCAAGCCCATTTTGAGGAACCTGTCTTTCAAGGTGCAGCCCGGCAAGTTCACCGTCATAGCGGGACCTACCGCTTCGGGCAAATCTACCACTGCGAACCTTCTCATGGGCCTTTACAAACCCGATTCAGGCCATGTCAGGATAGACGGCGTAGATATCGAGAGGATACGCGGAGAGACCACAGGCAGGGACATCTGCTACGTCATGCAGTATCCTTGGGTGATAGAAGGTTCGATCAGGGAGAACATAATCTACAACCGCCCGGACCTGACCGAGGAGGAGATGGTCAGGGTAGCCGAGAGGACGGGGCTCAACATCTATGTCGGTACGCTTCCCAACGGATACGATACGATGGTCGGAGAGGATATGCATCGTATTCCTCTGGCACAGCGCAGGATGCTGTCTATGTCGCGTGCGCTTATCAGCGATCCCAAGGTGCTCGTCCTCGACGAGACCGTCGCGGGTTTGGACCCGATCACCGGTCAGGCGATCATCGATCAGCTCCAGGAATTGAAGAAGGATCGCACCATCATAATGATCAGTCACAACCAAGCCGTGATCAATCAGGCGGACGAAGTAATCTATCTTTCTAACGGTAGAGTGTTAGCGTAAAATTGGATGTTAACTCCAGTTAATACCTATGCAATACTGGGACAGTCGACAACCTTTCACCGATACACTTACCTTTGTTCAGTATTCCCCATTTGGATGATTATTTGGCCATAATAGTCGAGCCAGATATCAAAAAATTAAAGAATCTTTAAATACCGACTAATCGGATACTTGTTCTGGGGGCATTCTATTGGTTATGGAACGCATTGACCTGGAAAAAGCAAAGACAATTGCGAAGAACAAGGGATTGAAGCCCGGCAAAGTGAAGGGAACCTCTGGTATTCAGTTTACCAAGGGAAAGAACAACAGGCTTGACGTCATCGAGTGGTCGGAGTTCGAGCAGATCCTTGCAAAGAGGAAGCTCGCAATCTACGAGTCCGGCGGCTGGATGAAGATCATGAAAGCCTGATGGTTTTCTGAACTTCTTCAGAACCTCGAAACCCTGTCCCGGGAACGGGGCGGGCCTTTCCATCTTACTTTTATACAAGGATGTATTCACAGTCATTGGCCTGACGTGCAAGGGTATCCGAGCCTGGCCAAAGGAGATAGGTTCAGGGCCTATTCTCGTAGGAGTTCGAGGGTTCAAATCCCTTCCCTTGCACCACTTTTGATTATGACCTAATCGAGCATAATATTTAACCGATGTAGTTCTAACACAGGTTCATGACAGAACAGATTGATAATGCTGGAAAACTGCGCAAGATTTCGCCTTTTGCGGTGACTGTGGCGGCAGTTGTGCTGGTGTTATTTGCTTCATTTATCGTCTACGACGGCGGACAGAAGGAGATGGATCTGGATGGCAATTGGCATCTAGCATCGTATGCCGAAGGGTACTATGACGATGACGGCAGCACCGTATACGAGACGTACGATCCGAAGTATCTGTGGGATGAGGTCGCGACCTTCGAGGAGATCGGAGACGGGATTTACTCCATGCATCTGGATGGCAGTGAATATATCTGTGTGGCCAACGGCAACACGATGATGACTGGTGGCATTTGGGATTTCACGAACACGTCCATATTGACCAAGATTGAGGATACAATCATAGTCTCATCGTTCCTTGACGGCTATATCGGTGTGGCCAGAATGATCTTCGAGCGTCAGGATCCCGGTGACAGGCTCGTGGCGGGATCGAGGGAGGCTTCATGGGGAGATTCCTACGAATTCCAAGAAGGTGATGTGTACGAGGCTTTCATTGCGAACCAGTACACCGAAGATGGTATCATCGACCACCTTTCCGAGAACCGCTACCTGACGATCAACGGGGTCAAGCCCGGTATTATGTTCTACAACTCTCACGGTGACCAAACCGACCTCGATTTCGTCGCGGTGAAGGTATCGCCTAATGACTGGATGGCAATCTCAGATTATGATAGCGACACCTGCCTTATCGATATGGTGCATATCGAGGACGGGGTCATATATACAGCATCCTACGACAATACCAACGGCGATATCGAACTTTGGCAGGTATGTTACGGTGACGAGAGCAAAGTCGTGAAGGCCCCCAGCACCCTTTGGGGCAAGCGTTACGAGGGAACCTTCAACGCATATGTCGAGGAGAATGGAGTAGTTCTGAGGTCTATGGAGGACGAAGTGGCCATAACGTTCGACCTTGTCGATTCCAACACTAACGTTATAGAGGTCACCTTGTTTGCGCCCGAGGGGGATTCTTATTTTGGTGCGATGCTTTTCCCCAACGAATCTGGCTACAGTTTCTATATGGAATCGGTCTACGATAACAACGGAGAAACGTTCTGGGGATATTACTTCGGAACGATATCTAAGGACCTTAAGAAGATCACGATTGTCGGAACAGCGGATAACGCCGCTGGCACCTACATGATCTTCAACAATGTCTTCAAACTGGCAGAGTGAAACCTTTCAGGGCGGGACCAGACGGTCCTGCCCTTCATTTTTACTTGACAAAAGCGAGCGTTATTACCGCATATTTTTGTTACTGGCCATTCCTTCCTGCTTATGGGGCATCAAGTCTACATGAGCTGCGTTATACCCGAATCGAATAGAATTATAGGTCAGATCACAGCGCCGCTAGTACCGCCCCAGATACTACTATGGACAAGACTATGATCGCGATGAGTGCCCGGAACCAGTCCTTCACTCTGATTAGACCTATCAGCGCTGCTATGACTGCGAATATGACCTTTTCTTCACTCGTTTGTCCTGATAAATACTCGCAGGAGACTCGCTACTCGATGGTCGGATTGTGATTGGAGTGGGTGTGCTTTGCACTAATAAATGGTACTGGTTTTGGTGCAAGACGTTCGATGCGATTGGAGTCAAAAATCGGTGTTTTTGGTGTTTTTCGGAAATGCTAGGGGGGTTGTGCAAACCTTCCCTTGCACCATTTATTCCATTTAATGTCCGATCGTACTGGCAATCCGTTCTCCATAACACCATATTGTTCATTTTTGTCACGAGCGAGACATAACCAATTTATAGCGTATAGGCGGGTTTATTATTCATGTCCGAGCTGTCGGTCAAGATAGACAATTTCTTCCACATAACCGAGAGGGGCTCGGACTTGAAGACCGAGATCAAGGGAGGAGTCATAACCTTCCTTGCGATGTTCTACATCCTCGCGGTCAACCCGAGTATTCTGGCTCCGGCTGCGGGAGAAGAACTGTTCGGCCAGCTTGTAACCGCCACGGCACTGGCCTCATGCGTCTCATGTATACTCATGGGGCTGTATGCGAGATTCCCGATAGCTTTGGCCCCCGGAATGGGTATCAACGCATTCGTCTCGTACACAGTCGTCCTGAGCATGGGATTCAGCTATCCCCAGGCATTGCTCATTGTCCTCATCTCCGGTATCGCCTTCTTCATCCTGACGGTCAGCGGTCTTAGAATGAAGATCCTTCAGGCCATACCGATGGTGATGAAACTGGCGATCACCGCAGGTATAGGATTCTTCATCGTGGTCGTCGGACTGTTTAACGCAGGAATTATCATTCATGCGACCGGTTCCGCTCTGGAGCTCGGCGACCTATCTGCACCCGGTACGCTTCTCGCCTTGGCCTGCATCGTCATAACGATGTTCTTCTGGGCCAGGAATAGCTGGGGAGCCGTCCTGATCGGTATCATAGCGACCATCATCATCGGATTTGTCGGAGGGGCCCTGTTCGGTTGGGATACGGTCGTCAACGGGGCGCAGCTCATCCCAGGAGTGGGAACGGCCGCTATAACGGATCTCATCAGTATGCCTGATTTCGGGTTGTTCGGTGTCGTGTTCGATATAGGGTCGATCGAGGGCACGATGTGGTCGGCGTTCATAGTATCCATCATATCTCTGCTGATCATCGATATGTTCGATACTACGGGGACCATAGTCGGGGTCTCGCGTTCCGCCGGCATCATGGACGAGGACGGGGAGATCAAGGGCAACGAGAAGGCCCTGGAGGTCGACGCGGTAGCGACCGTCTTCGGTGCCGTCGCAGGTACTTCCACCACCACTTCTTTCATCGAGTCAAGCACCGGTATAGCCGCTGGGGCCAGGACGGGACTGATGGCGGTCGTTGTAGGACTGTTGTTCATGGCCATGCTGTTCTTCGTACCGGCATTCGCCATAATCACGCCGGCATGTACGGTGGGTGCGTTGTTCCTCGTGGGTTTGGCCATGATCACCGCCCTGAGGGAGATAGAATGGAACGATTACACCACCATCGCAACGGTGTTCGTCACGCTGTTCATGATGGGCTTGTCGGGATCGATAACCAATGGAATCGCTCTGGGAACGTTCGCTTACATCATCTGCATGGTGGCAGAGGGCAAATGGAGAGACATCTCACTGGTCCTGTGGGCATTCGAGATAATATTCCTGGTGCACTTCATTCTCCTTTACGAGTTCACACCCTGATCCATCGGCAGGGCATTCAGCGTCAGGGGATCTGCTGAAAAAGGATGCTGTGCATCCGTAAGTGTGATTGATGATCGGATCAGATCCTCTCCACGACCTCCGACCAGGATTTCAGCCTGTCGAAGGTCATCAGCCTGCAGCCGTCGCAGGTTGTGTAGGAATGGTCGATGTACTTCGATATCTTCAGAAGGGTCTCCGCATCCTCTGCGCTGATCTTCCCGGAATCGGCCGCCCTGTTGATGTAAGGGTCGAGGGTGCCGGCTATCCTTTCTTCGCCCAGAAGGGCTTTCAGCTTCTCTTCCAGCCTTATCCTGTACTGGCTGGCCGAACAGATGGATTTGGACGTGTTGCATGCTACTTCGGTCATGGGTAAAGGGACGTCATAGGAGCGTATAAAGGGGGTCGGAAACATTGGCCGTTAACCCGTGCAGGTACATAGTTGCGTTCGATAACAAGGTTTTGATACGATTAGAGTCGGACCGGAGATGTAAATCCCCTGCATCCAACTCTTCCATCATCAGTACTGAGTATACCACTAACATAAGCGGCACCGCTGTGACGGCGAAAGTACTTCTCGCTTCATCGGACCCCATTTCTCTTACCTGGACCGTTGTGGGGGTTCGTTGTAACGTTGTTTTTCATCGATGTTTGAGCTGATTTTGTACAATCTAAAGTTTAGAAATAAAACTCATTTAAAGTAAGTACTTACTATAAATGAACATAATAAATCATGTAAATTCATAATATATGCGGAAAAAGTGGCAAAATCATCATTATAATTTGGCTCGCTAAATACAATATACGAACCGTCGATCCAGCGTGGTCACATCATGGCCAGGAATGCACCAGAGACAACAATCGCCACAACGACGCCTGCCACGGCAGCCCATTTCCAATCCTTCTCGAGGATAAGGCCTATGAATGCAGTCACAACTGCGAACATCGGGGACGTTATCAGGATTAGTACTCCGTAGTAAAGGAAAGGGTTGCCTTCCGTCATGAACTCCCCTATAACGATCAGGATCAGTCCCAATACGATTCCGATGCGGAGGGTCCATGCTATCGCCTTGTTCATGTTCACAGTATCCCTCCCACACGCAGAAGTACGAGAGTGGCCATAAAGAATAGGACCACCGAGAAGTATCTCCTGATGTATTTGGTGTCCAGCTTCCTCGCCAGGTACGTTCCCAACAATGCACCTATGAATGCACCTATGGCCACGCCTCCCGCGAAGGTCAGGTCGAGTTGACCGCTGAAGAAGTAGGTTATGGCGCCGGAGAACGCGGTGATCCCGATCATGTAGCTGCTCGTTGAACTGGCTGCTTTCATGGGGACGTGCATTATCAGATTCATCACGGGGACCTTGATGGCTCCCCCTCCGACTCCAGTCATGGAGGACATCATTCCCGCGAACACACATGCCAAACTGCCTGTGCCGGCGTTTTGCACATGATACGAGATGCACTCGCCGCTGGCCTCGTCCTTGTATTCGAAGCACATCTTGCCCCCTTCCCCGTTGGGTTCCACGACCCTCTCTGGACTGAGTATCATCCTGACACCACTGTAGATCATCACGGCGCAGAAGATCAGGCTCAGCAGCCATTCCTGCAGATATCCCGCGATCAAAGCTCCGGCCACGGCACCTATGGTGGTGGTCACCTCGAGCATCAATCCGAGACGGATGTTGGCCAGCCCTTTCTCCACGAATACGCTTGACGCTCCAACGGACCCTGCCACGATCCCCACAAGGCTGACGGCAGCCGCTTCGGCGGGCGCCATACCGAATGCGAGCATCAGAACGGGGACGAATATCACTCCCCCCCCCAATCCGAAGAGCGCACCCATGACGCCGGCTCCCGCTCCGAGGGCTATCAGTCCCAAAAGGATGAGGATCTCCATGGAAAACAGCATCTAATCGGGCGATATAGTTTTATCCGCAACCCCGATTCAAAGCCGTGGCCATATTACTCGTTAGATACGCTGAGATCGGGTTGAAGAGCACACCTGTCCGCAAGAGGTTCGAGAGCACGCTGAAGGATAACATGCTCAACATGCTCATGGAGGACGGGGTCGAGGCACTGGTCACCAACAAGGGTGCGAGATTCTACATAGAGGCCACAGATATCGATGCCGCGGTGAGATCCGCCAGGAAGGTCTTCGGAATCGCCTCCATATCCATTGCAGAAGAGTGCTCCTCCAAGATGGAGGACATGTGCCGCACCGGTGCGGAATATTCCCTGTCAAGGCTGTCCGAGGGGCAGTCCTTCGCTGTCAAGGCACGCAGGGAGGGAACACAGGGATACACAAGCCTCGACATGGGCAGGGAGATAGGCTCCGCCATATTCCTCGCCAATGAGGACAAGGGTATCAAGGTCGATCTCACGGATCCCGACGTGGTGTTCTTCGTGGAGGCCCGCGACAACCGCGCGTTCATCTTCCAGGATTACATCAGATGCCACGCGGGACTCCCGGTGGGGACGCAGGGCAAGGTCATCGCAGACATCGACGGTTCTGAGAGGAGCATCGTGTCCGCGTGGCTGATGATGAAGCGTGGATGCAGGGTCATGATCAGAGGCGACGGGGACTTCTCTCCCCTGAAGCAGTACGATACCTACCTGAGGAAGTTCAATCCAGAGAAGGACGACGAGAAGAAGATCCTTGGAATCGTCATGGGGACCGACCTCAAGGACCTGGAGGGCGTGGATGTCAGTCAGTATGAGCTACCTGTATTCTTCCCGACCATCGGAATGACCGACGAAGAAGTCCATGTTTTTTTCGAGACCATAATCAAAGGCCTCTGAATCCTTTAGAGCAAAAACAAGAAATATCCGCCCTTGCGGGCGGTTAAATGGTTTTACCTGAACGTAAGTGAGATCACTTGATTCTTCTCTGGTTCGCCTTGACCGAGGGTCTGGCCTTCTCAGCACCCTTTCCGGTGTGCCTCATTCCACGTCCCTTCTGTCCGGCGGAGGTCTTTCCGCGGTAGACACGGTTGGTGTGTGTCTTCTCGCAGATCCAGTTGATCTTGGGGTCGGCCTTGATGACGGGGTGTGCGGGATCGACGAGGATGACCTCATACCACTCCTGCTGTCCGTCTGCACCTACCCAGTAGGAGTTCAGAACCTCGAGGTTGGGGTATCTCTTCGCAGTCCTCTCCTCGGCCATCCTCTGGATGCTCTTGCCGGTGATGATCTGGTTGATTCCCTTCCTCTTTGCTCTCCTACCTGTGACGATGGCCCTCTTGCGGAAGGATCCCTTCCTGACCCTCGCCCTTACGATGACGTATCCCTGCTTGGCCTTGTATCCGAGTGCTCTGGCCCTGTCCAGACGGGTTGGCTTGTCGACGCGGACGAAGTTCTCTTCCTTCCTCCACTTGATGCGGCGCTCGTAGTTCAATGCCTTGACGTATGATTTCTCGGGTACGTCCCATGCATCAGCGATGTAGCTGTACATGCTCTTCCCGTTGACCGGGCGTGTTTCCTGAGTCTCTTCGCTCATTTTAATCACCTTTACGGATTCACCTTTCACGGCACATTTCCGTTCGTGAGGCTAAACGTCTCACAGAGTAAGGGGATGCCTATGTCGTATATAAAGAAAACAGTGCGCGCATATAGATTCGCGAATGAAGGGATAAAATCTCAGGACGGTTATACGCTGTCCGATCAAGATGTCCTCCAACGTGCCCGAGAGTCTCCAGAAGGTCCTTTCCGACGTCAAGCGTCCGGCCATGGCTTTCTCAGGGGGCGTCGATTCCACATACGTCCTCTACGCATGCGGGGAGCTGGGATTGGACGTCATACACTACTTCGTCAAGGGGGCATTCCAGACCGAGAGGGAGATGAGGAGGGCGACGGAACTGGCATCCTCGTTGGGATTCGATCTGAGCGTCATCCATTTCGACGTGATGTCCAGGGACGAGATCCTGGAGAACACGGAGGAGCGTTGCTACCTCTGCAAGAAGATGATCATGAATCTGATATCCGAGGAGGCCAAGGGGGACGGTCGGGAGGTCATCCTCGACGGGACCAACGCATCGGATGATATCGGCGAGAGACCGGGAATGAGGGTCCTGGGGGAACTGGGCATAAGGTCCCCGCTGAAGGAGGCCGGGCTCTCCAAGCAGGACATCAGGGAACTTTCCAAGAAGGCGGGACTCCCTACATGGGACATGCCGTCCGATTCATGTCTGGCCACGCGTATACCGCACGGTACCGCCATCACCCGCGAGCTTCTGATCCGTACCGAGGATGCCGAGGCGGACATCAGGGAGCTGGGCTTCAGGGACTTCAGGGTCCGTACCATAGGGGATGGAGCCTTGTTGGAGACGGAGATGGAACAGAGCGACCTGCTGGACAAGAAGCGCCACAAGGTCGAGAAGACTCTTCTGAAGTACTACGATTCCGTCTCATACGGAATAAGGAGGTCGCAGCTATGAATCCGAAGGAGATCCTGGAGGCCGTCAGGGACGGCAGCATGTCAGTCGATGATGCAGAGCGCATGCTGCGCTCCAGACCGTTCGTCGATCTTGGGTTCGCAAAGGTGGACACACAGAGGAGGTCCAGACAGGGTGCTTCGGAGGTCATCTACGGCGCCAGCAAGACTCCGGAGCAGTGCGTCAAGATCGCCTCCACTCTGCTTGAGAACGGGTCGGAATGCGTAATGGTCACCCGCTGCGGGAAGGAGGTCCACGACCTCGCGGAATCATCCGGATTGGAATCATACTATCATCAGGACGCAAGGATCTGCATCTTGGGAAGGGTTCCCGATGCAGAGAGGGAATCATACGTCTGCGTGGTCTGCGCAGGCACCAGCGACATACCTGTCGCCGAGGAGGCGGCGGTTACCGCCGAGATCCTCGGATGCAAGGTGAAGCGCCTGTACGATGCCGGTGTGGCGGGTATACACCGTCTGCTCTCCGATGCGGATACCATCATGGGGGCCACCGCTGTAGTTGTGGCCGCAGGCATGGAGGGAGCTCTCCCGAGTGTCGTCGGAGGATTGGTTAGCGTACCGGTCATCGCAGTTCCGACATCGGTGGGATACGGGGCATCCTTCGAAGGATTGACAGCATTGCTGGCTATGATGAATTCCTGTGCATCAACGGTCAGCGTCGTGAACATAGACAACGGCTTCGGTGCGGGCTATATCGCATCATTGATCGACAGGAAGGGATGAAGATGAAGGTGCTCTATCTAGAATGCAATGCTGGGGTATCGGGCGACATGCTGCTCGGAGCCCTATCCAATCTTCTCGAGGATCCCAAGGAGTTTGAGAAGATGATCGCATCGGCAGGCATCCCCGACGTGGAGGCGATAGTGGAGAAGGGCGAGAAATCGCACATCTCCGGTACAAGGGCGAAGATCATCGCTGCCGGACAGGAGGAAGGCGACTTCCACGACCATCACATTCAACATAGGACATTGCAGGATGTCCTGGACATCATCAAAGGGCTGAACGTCTCCGATTGGGTGAAGGAGCATGCCACTGCCATCTACAAGGATATGGCCGAGGCAGAATCAAAGGTTCACGGCGAATCCGTCGCCGAGATCCATTTCCACGAAGTAGGCATGTTAGATGCCATAGCGGACATAGTCGGTAGCTGCATGTTGATGGAGAGGTTGGCGCCAGAATATATCGTATCATCCGAACTCCGCACAGGATACGGTAACGTGGAATGCGCTCACGGACTTCTTCCGATCCCGGCACCGGCTACGGCCTTGCTTCTCAGAGGAGTCCCTTCATACGCAGGGGATCTGGAGGGGGAGTTCACAACACCTACCGGCGCAGCCATTATCAGGCATTTCGCAGAGGATTACGGCCAGCGCCCCAAGATGGTAATCGACGAAATTGGAGTGGGCTTAGGCCGTAAGGACTTCAGCATACCAAATATTATAAGAGCCTTCATCGGGGAATCGGATAACAAATTATTCGAAATCTATGAGATAAACTGTAACATCGACGATATGACCCCTGAGGATTTGGGTAGCATGATCGACATGCTTCTGGAGCAGGGGGCTCTCGATGCCACCATCTCTCAGACGATAATGAAGAAGGGAAGGCCGGGACAGAGGCTCACCTGCCTTTGCCGTCAGGATGATAAGGAGAGGTTAGCTAAGCTCATCCTCGAGAACACATCCACCATCGGTCTCAGGATCTGGAAAGCGGAGAGGTTCGAGATGGCATCGCATATGGAGGTCTGCCATACGCAGTATGGCGATATTCGCGTGAAGGTGTCCGAAGGCTACGGTATAAGGAAATGGAAGCCAGAGCACGACGATCTCCTGAAGGCCGCTGAAGCCCATGGAGTGACCGTCAGGGATGTCAGGGCAGGAATACGTTTCGATCCTGACCAGTGATCAGAACACCGAGTTGCGGCTCCTGTATAACAGGTATACCAGAACGGGTCCGCCGATCACGGCGGTTATTGCACCGACTGGGAGCATGATGGGATTCACCAGATCCTTCGATATTATGTCGGCCACCGTCAGCAGGAGTGCTCCAGTAATAGCAGATGCAGGGATCAGGAATCTGAGATTGCCTCCTCCTATCAGTCTGGAGATGTGAGGCGCCAGCAGGCAGATGAATCCGATGGCTCCGACGAAACTGACGATAATGGCAGTGGATAGACAGGCCAGGATCATCAGGATGATCCTCGTTCTGTGAACGTTGACTCCCAAGGAAAGTGCGGTGTCATCTCCCATACGTAATGCATCCATATCCTTAGTCATGTACATGGTCACAATCAGCGTGAGAACCATGGTTATCGCTACGTACGGGATGAATTCTAGGAGAACGCTGTTCAGGTCACCGACAGTCCAGAACATGGCAGCTTTGGTGGCTTCCGCATCACCGAAGTACTGAGAAAGCGTAGTACAGGCGCTGAACACGTATGATATGGCGACTCCGATCAAGACCATCGATGCAGGGGACATGTTCCTTCTCGAAGAGGCGAACAGGATCAGCATCGCGGGAACCAGTGAGAATGCGAACGCATTCAGGATGGTGCCGTATCTTCCGGCGACGGCAGTGAATCCGAACAGGATGGAGAGCGATGCTCCGAACGCAGCGCTTGAAGACACTCCGAGCGTGTATGGTGTTGCAAGGCTGTTCCTCAATATGGTCTGAGTGATCGCTCCGCCTATGGCCAGGGTGGCACCTGCGAAGAGTCCCATGAGCACTCTTGGTAGGTAGGTGTTCATGACGATGTGGCTGGTACGGTAGGGGACATCAAAGGTTCCCGGGAAGAATTGGTTGATGATGACCTCGTAAACCTGGACGGGAGTGATATTCGTGGAGCTGATTGTGACCGACCACGACATGAGTCCAAAGGTCATGATGGTCACGATGGCGACGTATGCGATCCTGCGTTTACTCTGACGTTTGATCTCTTCCCTGGAATCGCTCACTTTCTCTTCCATCTCACTGCCCCCACGTTTACTTTGTCCCTCTGCTCCTTGCGGTAGTCCGAACGGATGTAGCTGAGGAGATCTGGATTGTCGGCATCGATGTCGAAGACCTCAGCGAGCCTGATCGCTGTCTGTTCTTCGGTCTCGTCCGGTACCGGGCGACTGAAGGTTTTGGTCTCGAATTCCGGTTCTAGTCCAAGTTCCTCGCATATGTTGTGGATCATCTCGATATCCGTATGTTTGCTAACAATGTCGTTGAAAATGGCCTGTTGGGCTGCGATAGGGATCCGCAGATCGTTGGATGCGAATACGACCCCGCGTTCTGAGCAGTCTGCCATTCTTTGAAGATGCTTGTGTATATCCTCCATGAATATGGAGAACGAAGCGAATGCGACAGCATAGTTTGAGTCAGGTGAGAATGCCTGCCATGTGCTGCGCACGATGTCGATGTTGGATATTCCGCAGCTCTGAGCCTCTGCTCTGAGAGCTTCTAGCATGGGTTGGGATCCGTCGATGGCTGTTACTCTTTTGCAGGTCTTTGCCAGCGGTAAGGCCAGACGTCCGGTGCCGCATCCGATGTCCAGACAGATGTCGTCTTTTTCTGCGGAGATTAGCGAAAGCTGCCATTCCGTCATCTCGGCGAATATGGAGTTCTTGCGGACCGATTCGACCCTGTCATCCCAGAAACCTTCCTTATCAAGATTCTTCCTGGATGTGGACGAGACCTCGTGGTTCCACACGCTGTTCCAATCTTTCGACATGATATCATATGGGAGGGGCGTTGGCCCCTCCGGTTTCAAAGCTGTTTGTAGATGACTACAGCGTCTTCCGTGACGTCGTATCCGGATACTCCGAGCCACTCCTTGACGTAGCTGTTGTGGAGCTTGTAGGGGTTCAGGTCGCTGAAGATATCGGGGTTGATGATCTTGGCGATGTACGCTGCCAGGAGAACTCCTCCGCTGCAACCGTTCCTCAAGTCTCCCGAGTCGATGTGCAGATAATCGGGGCCGTCCAGTTCGGCTTTGACCATTTCCTTGTTGTTGGCGTAGGTCCATGCAACCTCGAAGTCAGAGTAGTCGTTGGTACAGTATCCGTGAGAGACTCCGGACATCGCGGTTCCGGCATAGGTGTATTCGACGGTGTGGCAGAAGATGTAATCCACATATACTGCGGGATCGTCGTTGAATACAGCGTCGTATTGTACGGCCAGACTGTATTTTCCCTTTTCTGAGTAGCCGCTCTCGCTGATATCCTGAAGGACGTTGTGTCCTCCGGCGACTATGACCGCCTGTCCCTGAGGATCGTTCTTGTTGTACAGGGTCATGTTGGTACGGGCATCGTCCGAGAGGTAGCTGTTCTGATAGTTGGTCATGATGACGTGGGGCTTGTCCTCCTCAGCAATGTTCTTGGTCTTGTCCATGAGATAGTTGAGCTGACCGAGAATCCAGTCGACGTAGGCCTCTGCGCGGTCAACTTTGTTGAGAATGTATCCCGCCTTGAGGATTCCGTGAACGTACGAGGAGTTCTCTGCTGCGATGAGGTCAGGGGTGTACAGTCCGAGGTACACAACATCGCAGTCCACGAGCTTTGTCTGCTTGGTGTAGATGAGGTCAGGATCGTAGCTGAAGCTGAAGAGAATGTCCAGCTCGTAGCTGTTGATCAAGTCGTAGTCAGGGGTGTTCATCGAATGCATATTCAAAACTGCGTCCCTCTGGGCCTCGTTCTGGAAGTAGAAGTCCTTCAGCTGGTAGGGAGCGTAATCCACCGCCACAACCTTATCAATGACTCCGAGGATCATACACAGTTCAGTGTTACAGAAATATTCAGCACCGATACGGCTGATGTCGGTTGATACAGTCATGTCCTTTCCGTTTCCGTCGAGGAAGCGTATCTCCGTTGCCTTTCCAGATGCGATCTTCTTGATGCATTCTACATCCTTACTGTCGATCTTCGAATCGTTGTTCACATCCGCAAACTCGGTTGTGATCTTAGGGACAGTTGTTCCCTTTTCTTTTGCATCGATGTAATCCTGAAGGAGCTTGGCGTCCTTCTCGTCCACATCGTTGTCTCCGTCGACGTTTCCGAATACTTCCAATCCGTATCCTCCAACGTCTTTCTTGCCGAAGGCACCGCTCATTATGAGGTAAGCGGCGACTCCACCGATGACCACGATCGCGGCCACGATGATTACGATGAGCTTAGAGTTCATAGGGAGGGAAAGTATGTCCAATTATTTATAGTAACACTAAAACTAAAATAGTAACACTACTATATGGCCAGTATGGGCCTATCAGTCAAGGATATGCACTTCGGGTACGCCGAATATGACACCCTAAAGGGCATAGAGTTGGATGTATCTGACGGCGAGGTATTGGGTATCGTTGGACCGAACGGATCCGGCAAAACCACGTTAATCCGTTGCATTTCTCGCATCTTGGAGCCATCACTAGGAACTATGCTCTTGGACGGCCAGGACCTTATGTCCATGTCCCGCAAGGAGATTGCCAAGAACATCTCCTTCGTCCCGCAGAACATCGTGTCTGATCAGGTCCCCCCTTCTGTTTTCGAAGTGGTGCTGATGGGCAGACTGCCTTACATCACATGGGATTATTCCGATGAGGACAAGGAGATCGCCTGGAAGGCTATGGAGGAGATGAATGTCATGGAGTTCGCTTCTAGGCCCTTCAACAGACTGAGCAGCGGCCAGTCGCAGAGGGTGCTGATCGCACGTGCAATCGCACAGGGAGCGAAGCTTATCATGCTCGATGAGCCCACCAGCAATCTGGATGTCCGCTATCAGTTGGATGTACTCGAGACGATCAACACAACCGTGAAGGAGAAGAACCTCTGCGGATGCATGATCCTACACGATCTGAATCTGGCCATGAGGTTCTGTGACCGCATCCTGATGTTGAATGATGGAAAGGTAGAGGCCTTGGGCCGTACAGAGGATGTATTGACTCCTGAGAATGTGGAGAAGGTCTTCGGCATCTCAATAGATGTGAACCGGGAATACGGAAGACCAAGAATAATTGTGCTGGACTGAATCAGTACTTGAACTTCCCGTCGACGAACTCTACCTCGGACCTCTCGCCGTCCGGCCAGGTATGGTATCCGACTCCCTGTGCCTTTCCGCACTTGAAGTATGCCTCGTCCTTCGATCCGTCAGGGTAGGTGATTATGCCCTTTCCGTGGTACATGTTCTCCCTGAATTCGCCCTCGTACTTCTCTCCGGTCGCCTTCAGGTAGATGCCGTAGCCCTCGAACATGTTGCTGACGAACTCGCCGGTGTAGCGGTCCCCGTCAGCGCAGATGTAGACGCCCTTGCCATGGAACATCCCGTCCCTGAACTGGCCTTCGTACCTGGCGCCGGATGCGAACTTGTAGATCCCGTGTCCGTTGAAGTTACCGTACTCGATCTCTCCGTCGTAGACGTCGCCGTTGGGCATCTTAATCTCTTGAAGCTTTGGCATTCTCTCACCTATGGACATGGTATCCTGTCTCCCTCTAATAAACAGTATTGCTGTTCAGCGGCATCGTGAACCGATGAACGATGCGGTCGATCAGAAGAAGTCATCCAAGCTCTTCGTTTTCGGCTTGGGTTTCTCCGGAGGAGCGGGTTCCGATTTCTTCTTAGGCGTGTCCGTGCTGGAAGCGAATTTGCCGCTGAAGAGCGTCGCCTGCTGATTGCCCATGAGGAGGTCCTTCTCCTCCCATCCGAACACCTCTGTGATGCGGGAGGCAGTCTGAGAAAGGCGCTCGGCATAGTACTTGTAATCCGGTTTGCCGGTGAACTCCACACCGCTGATGTACGGCTCCACCGTCTGAGGTGCGGATTTGGAATCGGTGACGATCCACGATACCTTCATCCCTGGGATGAAGTCGTATCCCATTTCGATCATCTTCTTGGCGGCCTGGACGTTCGCCATCCTGTCCGGATTCTCATACGCATTGAGGTCCTTGCAGGTCTTTGAGATGACGAGCTCGTCTATGTCCACCTTCCCGCTCTTGACGGATTGGATCGTGTTCTTCACCATCGTCAGGGCCTCGTCGTTCCTCTCCTCGAGAATCATCTCGAAGAGATCGGTCAGCATCCTGCTCTGAAGGTCGAAGGAATCCGATCTCCTGATCTCATAACCCCTGACGAGGAGCTCGTCCTCGGCCTTGGGCCAGACTACCTTTCCGACATACCTCTTCTTCATTCCGTGCGTGAACATGGGCTCGAGGATCTTCTCGAACTCTAACACCCCGCCTTCAACAGAAAATCTCTCTGCCATCTTTTTCCCGAACTCCACTGATCCTTCCAGATTGTTCTCCGGGGACTGCATGAATATGGAATCCGTATCGGAGTAGATCACGTGGGTTCCCTCGGATTCCACCTGGTTGATGATCCCTTTGGTATTCGCTCTGGCGAATGCCGTGATGGCGGCTCCGATGCTCTTGTCGGTGAACCTGTAGAATGTGGATGCGAACACACCGTAGAACGTGTTCATCAGCACCTTGACCGCAGCCTGAAGTCCGTCCAGATAGTTGTGTTCGTGAGGGTCCTCGGTCAGCTTCATCAGTTTCTTGATGCGGTCCCTCTCGTCCATCAGGTCCGATAGGATCCTCGGCAGGAGTCCTTCCCTGCGTTCCTTGGACATGAACCTCGCGCCGGAGGGACTGACGATTTCCCCGTCCTCGCAGAGCGTCGTGAAGCAGATGTTCTTCGCTATGATCAGCGACGGGTACATGGACTTGAAGTCCTCTACGCAGACCCAATGGTAGAGCCCAGGGGTCATGCTGTGGACATACCCGCCCTCGATTTGGTCGGCCCCTGCGATTCTTGCGCCCATGAGGGGCACTGCGACCTTGCTCCTGTCCGCCGCACGGATGAGGAGCGAATCGGCCAGCTGCGACGATCCGGATGTCATGACATCCTCTATCGTCAGCTTGGACACGGCGGCTAGATCCATGTCCTTGCGGACGGTTCCCACCTCAAGAAGAATGCGCAGTGCCAGCTCCGCATCCTTGAAGCAGTATTCTATGACCTTCTCTCTGTTGTTGATCCATTCGGAATCCATGTTCTTCGGATCAACGTCGAGCTTGCCCTCGCCGAGCAGCATCATTGAGACGGCGTTGAGCGTCTCCTGTTTAGGGCGCAACTGCTTCTTCACAGCCCACCATGCATCACAGACGAGACGTCCCTTCACTCTCCAGAACCTGTCGCTGATGAGGCGCGGCTGGCTTCCGTCGCGTCCCCACGGGAGGGCATCCTTCATCTTCAGGGCCTTGGCCCTCTCCATGATTTTCCTGATGTCATAGTTGTCGATGTTGTAACCGGTTATGACGTCAGGGTCCTCCCTGTCGATTAGTTCCGCGAATCCTTCTATGATCGCGTTCTCTTTTCCGGTCAGGGGTTCGCAGTTGCGCATCTCATCCCCGTCCTTGACGACGGAGCAGATGGTGTAGATGAACTCGTGCTCTATCGAGTTCTCGATATCGAACGAGAGTATCTTCAGACCGGGGTCGAAGGAGTCTATGTTCTCGAAGGATTCCATCCTGGCCACGATCTGTGTGTGGTAGGGTTTGTCAATCCTCTCTCCCGTGACCCTGATGCAGGATCCCATGTCCTTGTCGTAGAAGAACCTGTGATGGAAGGAGATGTCCGCGGAGAGAACCTTGTAGCCTTTCCTCTGGAAGCGGTTCTTGAACTCGGAGACCTTCCATGGACTCTTGATAGTGACTTTCAGCACGTCGTGCATCTCGGACTTATACAGCAGTTCGTCGTGCTCAGCCGTGATGACCTCCGGGTCGTCCTTCATCTGCTGCTCCAGATCCGGTCTAGGGTCCACTGCGAACAGATAAGGTTTGTAGCCGTACGCCAGGATGGTTATGGATTCCCTGTCGCGGGTCTTCCCGAACAGCTCTACCACAGGTTCCTCCCCGTCCTGCGAAGAGGAGGCGCTGATCAGCCTGACGTCCCAAGTCTCCATCATATCACTTGTTTGCGACTATCCTGATGACGTCTCCGTCCTCGAGGATGTAGTCCGCACCTACGGTGCGCTTGGTCTTCGCGTTGACCGCACGGATGAACTTGTCGCCCAGATCTGAATGGACCTTGTATGCGAGGTCCTTGGCAGTTGATCCGCGGGGCAGCAGGAACGCATCCGGAAGGACGCGTCCGAAATGGTCGGTGAACTTGTTCTCGTCTTCGACGGGGTATACGGTGATGAGATCCAGCATCTTGAACGCCGCATCCTCTATGCATTTCTGGACTCCGGTTCCGCCATACTTCTCCATGTTGGCCTTCATGTAGTCCAGAGCCTTCTTCTGGCCCTCGCTGAGAGTTACTCCCTCCTTGACGGTGAATGTAGAGTCCCCGGGGGTGTAGTCGATGAGTCCCGCGGCCGCCGCCTTCTTCAAGGCGAGCTCGGTCTCGGCCATGGTCACGACGCAGATGTCGTTGATGGCCTCGACCTTCTCGATGTTGCCCTCAGGAGCTATGTCCGCCTTGTTCATGGCGGCGATCATGGGCTTGGATTGCGCCCTGATGTTGATGCATAGGTTCAGCAGGTCGTCGTCTGTCCAATTCACGATATCGGGGGGCATCTCCACCGACATCAGTGCCTTCTTGACCTGAGCCTCGGTAACGTTGAGTCCTGCGAGCCTGTCCTGTATGATCTGCTCGGGCTTCTGACCGGTCATCCTGGATGCTCTGGCCATCTTGTTGAACCCGTTCTTGAGGATCTCCCTCATCCAGTACTCGATCTCCTTCCTGAGGAACGTGATGTCCTCCGTGGGATCGTGGGATCCGACATCTCCGGGAACTCCTTCAATATCGGTGGATCCGCTGACGTCTATGACGTTGATCAGGGCATCCGCCTGCCTGAGGTCGTCCAGGAACTGGTTTCCAAGTCCCTTGCCCTGCCACGCGTCTGGAACCAGTCCCGCGACGTCTAGAAGCTCGACAGGGACCATCCTGGTTCCGTTCACGCAGAGCGAGTTGTGAGGCGTGCATGTGACCCCGAGGGTTTTGCACGGACAGGGGGTGCGCACGTATGCCACTCCCTTGTTGGGTTCGATGGTTGTGAAGGGATAGTTGGCGATCTCCACGGGTGCCATGGTGGCCGCTCCGAAGAACGTTGATTTTCCAACGTTCGGTTTCCCTACTATGCCTATCTGCATTGCTATCGTCCAGGGTATGCCTTACCGCTTTATTGTCCTTTGGTATCGAAAAGGCTTATTTTGCTGCCAGCAATATCGATTCAGATACCATGCCAGGTTCTGATGTCAGATGGAAAGCGGCTACCGCTGTAGCGGTATGCCTGCTGTTGATAGTTAGCGGATTGTATATCTCCGAACTCTCGTCGAAAGGCGGGAACTCAGGATATGTCGAGACCGACATGTCCTACTGGGTGGACGGCTCAGACTCTAAGGAGGAGTTCGTCACATACCTCAAGGCGATCACCGATGAGAAGAACAACGATTACATCCTTCCTGAGGACCGTATAGCGGTCTTCGATCTGGACGGAACATTGTTCTGTGAGCGCGATCCATGGTATTTCGACCTATGTTTGTTCATCTACCGTGTCCTGGAGGATCCCGATTACAAGGACAAGGCATCCCAGTTCGAGATTGATGAGGCACTGATCCAGAAGGCTGCGCCTTCCCCGGGAATCCTGGATGACAATCTGGAGGCGGCCAGGGCACTTGCCTTCGCTGGAATGACAATCGAAGAGATGAATGACTACATACAGGCGTTCAAGAAGACATCGATGCCCAGCTACACCGGTATGCTCCGCGGAGAAGGATTCTACAAGCCCATGCTCCAGATGGTGGATGCGTTGGAGGCCAACGGTTTCACCATCTACGTCATCAGCGGTACAGACAGGCTGACCGTACGCGGTCTGCTGCAGGATTCCGCTTTGGACCTTCCGGCCGACAGGATAATCGGATCCGACAAGCTTCTGGTCTCAGAGAATCAGGGGAACACAGATGGTTCCAAATACGTCTACAAGGACGGAGAGGAGATCATCTACGGCGGGGAGCATCTGGTCAAGGATCTGAACATGAACAAGGTCCTCTCGATAATCAACGAGATCGGCAAGCAGCCTGTCCTCGCATTCGGAAACTCCTCATCAGATTCCAGCATGGCGACCTACACCACCTACGGCAACGAGCACAGGAGCATGGCCTACTTCCTCTGCTGCGATGACCTGGAGAGGGAGAATGGTAACATGGAGGCCGCACAGAAGATGTACGACCTGTGCGACCAGAACGACTGGACCCCTATCTCCATGAAGAACGACTGGACCACCATCTACGGTGACGGTGTCAAGAAGAAGTGAATCAATGCTTCAGCCTGTAGACAGCATCGGCGATCTCGCCGATCTGCTCAGGCTTTAGTCTCTCGACTCTGTCGTCGATATAGGGGACGTCATCCCCTGATTCCATCATGTGAGCGGATTTCAGCGATGTCCCGATCTTCTTCCTGCGGTGGTTGAATGTGACCTCCACCACCTTGAAGAACGTCTTTTCGTCCAGCACCTTGAAGGGTGGTTCCCTCGGAGTGATCCTGACCAGTGCGGAGTCCACCTTGGGCCTGGGATTGAATCTGGATGCGGGAACGGTCTCCATTATCTCGCATTCGGACCTGTAGTAGAGGTTGACTGTGAGCCTAGAGTAATCGGGGCTTCCGACCATGGCTACCATGCGGTCAGCGAACTCCTTCTGGACCATCACGACCGCAGTCCTGAAGTCATACTCCAGGAGCTTGAAGATTATGGGCGTGGAAACGCTGTAGGGGAGGTTGCTGACGAAGACGTCGAAGTCCGGGAAGGGCTCCTTCACGGCATCAGCGTGGATGAGGTTGAGGGAATCCCCGTAGGTCTGAGAGATGTAATCCGCCAGGATGTCGTCGATCTCGATGCAGGTGACGTCGTCCGAGACCCCGATCAGCCTTTTGGTCAGTATTCCGAGTCCGGGACCGACCTCCAGGACCTTGTCCTCCTTGGCGATGTTGGCGTACCCGATGTGCCTGTCGGCCACACGGTCGTCTATCAGGAAATTCTGTCCCTTGCTCTTCTTGGGGACTATGCCGGTATCGGCTATGAGTCTGCCTGTATCGTTCATCTGGACACGAACAGGTAGCGCTTCCTCTCGGGATCCTCGATCTCAAGGAGGATGCGTGCGACTATGAGCTTCTCGGGCGTCTTGATGCCGGCTCTCGTGGCCAGGTCCTCGAAGTCCTTGAAGTTGCCCTTCTTCCTCTCGTCGAGGATGGCCGTCATGGACTTCTTTCCCAGGCCGGGGAGCTCCTCCAGCAGGTGCTTACGCATGCTGATGGCCTCTGCCTCGTTGAAGAACTTGATGTACTTGTCCTGATGGGACATGACGATGTCGGTGATCGCGAACTCGAGTTCCGATACCGCATTGCTGGTAAGCTCGTTGAACGTGATACGGCGCTTGACATGGTCAATCATGTCGCGCTTCTGCGTCTCCGAGTCCTTGCCGATGAAAGTCCTTGCACCGATAGCTACGACTGCATTGGGCTTCGTGACAAGCTCGAACAGCTTGAACTCCTCCTCGCCCACGGCGTAGCACAGAGGCTCCTTCTTGGAGAAGCCAGCAGACGGTGCTCCTTGGGGCAGGAAATCAAGAATATAAGCGAACTCTTCCATGGGAAAAACCCCCATCAGATGTACTTACCTACGATCTCAATGATCTGGTTGATTTCGTCATTGCTGAGGTTGATCCTCTCCTTGGAGAAGATGGCACGGACATCCTCGGGATATTTCGGGAGGATGTCCGCGATCTTCACAGCAATGGCATCTGTAACTTCCTCGAGCGCGCTGACCTCTTCGATGATCTTGTTAGCGTCCTCGGGGGAAATGTTTGAGACCTTCTGCGCGTGGTCAAGTGCTGCTTTCTGTGATGCGAGGAGAACGTCCTCGTCCTCGAGCAATCCAGCTGTTCCTTTCCTGCTCTCGGCTACCTCCTCCAGGAGGGTCCTTACTTCTGCCAGTGTGACGTAGCGCTCGGTCATGTCTATACCTTCAGTTGTCGATGTTCCTTACAAGGTGCTCGGGGCGTGCGACGACCATCTTGGTCTTGTTTCCGTCCTTGACGGAGACCTCGTACGCTGCTCCCCTCTCTCCGACGACGACTCCGGTGAGTCCGTGGAATCTGGAGAAGGGCATGCCCTTGTGGATGCTGGGGTCGATGATGATGTTGACTTTCTCTCCTGCCTCGAAGGTTTGGAAACCTTTCGTGATGGGTGAGAGCCCGCGTGCCCTAACTGACTTCTTCAGCTTGTTGCGGGTCTTTGTCCTTGTTCCGCTGGATGCCTGCATAGCTTATCCCTTCATTGTTCTTCGAATTTGATCGCCAATACATCGAGGGTCTCGACTTTGCATTGTATCCCGAGCCTCTCAGAGAAGCTTGGGACGCTTCTGCCCTCGTCACCGGACACGAATTCCTTCACGTACGTACCCGAGTCGGTCTCGAGTTCGAGATCGAACGAGTCGTCGGAGATCCATTCCGCCTTGCACCAGTGGATTTTTCTCTTTCTCACAAGGTCAGCACGTCTGTGCTCGACCCTGCGTGGAGTCCTCTGGTCTATATTGACGTCCTTGAACGATAGGGCAACCTTAACTAACTCCTCTTTATTAACTTTGCCCTCAGCTATAATGTGCACGTGATATATTTTATCAGAAGCAGCGGCTTTGTAGCGCTCTACGGCCTCTCTCTGAACGAAGTGCAGGCTGTTGTATCCTGCCATGTCGTTCATGTTCGCCCTTCTCTCGAGCTCGTCGAGGTCGATGTCCCTGTGCTTGGGCTGACTGATCTCCAGCACGAAGGGCCTTCCGTCGCCCAGCATGCAGGCGTCGATGTCCTCGCGGCCCATGCCGTGGAAGAAGTGCTCCTGTCCGCCGGCCATCTCAAGTGCGATGTCTCCGATGATCTCCTGGACGGAGGTCTCGTACATCTTCCCTTTCCCGTTGCAGTGGTCGCAGCCCTTTCCGTGGCAGATCCTGCAGGGCCATATCGTCTGGGGGATCTCCCTGCTGTACTTGGTGTAGCGTCCGGCAATGAACACGGGCGATATGTCCAGGGTGACGTCGGCGAAACGGGTGTCCACAAGAGCTACGACCTGAGGGTTCTTGAACTCCACAGGACGGTGAATCATTGGAAGTGCCAGTTTTCCGATCTCACGGTTGAGCTCGCCTTTTATGGTCTCGGCGTTCTCGAGGTTGTACTGGGCTACGAGCTCCTTCTCCCTCTCGACTATCTCAGGCTCTATCCTGCTGCCGATGAGGAAGTTCTCGGAGTCGACCTCGTTGATCTTCTCCGCAGCAGCCTCGGCGAATCTCGGGAGCATCTCGAAGATGCCCTCGCACAGAGGGCAGAAATCCTCGGCAGGCGCTTCGGCGCCGGTCTCTTTCAGAGCATCGCGGATCATCTGTCCGCGGTACTCGTTGGTCATCCCGCTGCCGAACTTCCCGAACATGCGTCCGAGACAGTGGTCACAGAGCCCGGTCTCCGCCAGGGCTCTCGCTGTATCAAGATTGTCCGCAATCCAGGATTCCATGTTATCCCTCAGAGGTCGAATCCCATCTCGGTGATCCTGAGCATCGGGCGTTGGCTCTCGAGATAGTGGTATACGGTGGCGTGCTCGCTTCCGTTGATCAGAAGCTCGACGGCGTGCTTCGCCACGGGAAGGCTGACGGAGTTCCCGATCAATCCCACGGTGTTCCCGTAGATGACCATGTCGCATCCCGTGAGCTCCTCGATGAGCTTGCGGGTCTTACCGTTCTTGCCTATGAGGCGTCCCCTCACGCGGGGCATCTGGCTGGAGCGGTCTCCGATGGCCTCCTTCACGTCTATGAGCTCGAAGTACTCGTCATCGTCGAACAGCCTCATGGCCTTGTCGGGGTTGAATCCCCTTCCAACCGCCTTCACGACATCCATGAGCTGGAGCGCCTTCAGCGGGTCCTCGAGCTCGACGTCGTCGTGCAGAATTACCTCTCCCTCTTCCGTGTCGATGTCCATCTTGATCCCAGAAATGTTCTGTAGGATCTTCTTGGTCTCCCCGTTCTTGCCGATGAGTGTACCGACCCTGTCGGCGGGTATCCTGATAGATCTCATTCCTCTTCCTCTCCGTCTTCTTTGCCGTTAAGTGTCTCTTCAAGGACCTCGGCGTCCGTCCGGACGTCCGCGTCCCTCTTCCTGAAGAAGCTGTTTATGTTGTGGATGTCCCTTTCCAGGAGCTCCTTTGCATTGTAATGGTCTCTGGTCATGGCCTGGCCGACATCGATCATGATCGGCTCGCCGTCCAGCATGAGGATGTTGTACTCGCTCAGGTCTCCGTGGACCAGGTGGGCCTCCTGCCATCCGTCGATGATGAAGGACAGCACATCCTCGTATGTCTCGTCGGGATCGTCCAGGATCACGTCCTTGAGCTGCGGTGCAGGTCCCGATTCGTCGCCTATGTACTCCATGAGCAGGCAGTTCTGATTGAATGTTATGGGTTCCGGCACGGGTATCCCTGCCTGGTTGTACCTGTCCAGGTTCTTGAACTCCTTGTTCACCCATGCGTAGATCAGCTTCCAGCGGTTGCCAGTGACCCCTCTGAATCTAGGGTCTCCCTCGACGTACTTCGCCACCCTTTTGAACGTGGATGTGGAGGTCCTGAAGATCTTCAGGGCCATACCCTCATCGTTCTCGTCAGTGGCGTAGAATACATTGCCCTCCTTTCCGGTGGAGATGGGGTAGTGGACGGCGTCGATATACCCGCTGGTCATGAAGTCGTAGATCGTCATCAGGGTCTTCTTGTCGAAGACCTCTGCCTCGGTCTCCCTCTCATCGCCGGTCTTGTTGGTCTTGAGGGCATCCACACGCCTTTCCAGGTATGCATACGCCTCCTCGTACGAGGACATGCGGAGTCACCTAATCAGAAAATGTCCAGGTTCTTGGGGACCTTGTTCCTCTTGCTGAGGTTGATGGCCTGCGTCTTGGTGTATCTGAACCTGACGTCGCACTTGTCGGGCTGGAAATCCCATACGGATATGATCAGCAGGTCGCCTTCCCTGATCCACATCCTCTTCTTTATCTTTCCAGGGATGCGTCCTACGCGGGATACTCCGTCCTCGCACATGACTTTGATCTTGGATGCGCCGAGCAGCTGATCCGCTATCCCGAACATCTCTGCTTCCTTGATGTTAGGCAGACGTACGCGTGTTACGTCCTCATCAGGCATTTCAAGCGGTTCATTGTCGCTCATTTTTATCCTTCCAATATTAATCGCATTATAAAGGGCCTTATAAAAACTTAATGCGGATTATTTGGCTAGTAACCGTTATAAAGGAGTTTGCGATGGTCTCCTTCATAGCTCCAGTAGTGTAGCGGCCAATCATTCAGCCCTTTCGAGGCTGACACACGGGTTCGAATCCCGTCTGGAGCACTCACTTTCTTTCACGGAATCATTCGGAGCATCATCAGTTCTTCAGGATTCTCTTGCGGTACTCATCACTCTTCTTCGAGATCTCGTCCACATTGGAATCCGTCACCCTGTATACCTCCGGAAGCTCGTTCGGATGCTCCCTCAGGAAGGTGTCCATGAGGGGTTGGTCGGGGAACTCCAGGTTCTCGAGGTACTCCCTGTTCCAGTTCTCGGCAATTTCAAGTGCATGAAGAGGGCCCTTGTCCATGAACATGGCAGCGAAGATCGATGCGACGGTGGTGTCCTCCGATAGGACGGCGACGTTGCTGCCCCTGACCGCGAATTCCTCTCCGTTGAACGATACGGCGAGTCCGTTGGCGTCGCGGATCAGGTCCAGCGGCTGGAAGTCCGTGGCGCTGCTGCCGATGTACATCGTGCAGTCCAGATCTATGGCGGTGAGCCTCCTGATGTCCAACATGCGATAGGCCTTCTTGTGAGAGGTCATCGCATCCGTAGCCTCCATCAGACCCATGGCGCCCGCCTCTGCGATCCTGGTGCTGATGACCGAATCCATCAGCTTGATGATCTCTATATCCTCTTCCAGCAGTTCCGTGGGAACATTCAGCTCATAGAAGGTCTCCGGCACGTCCAGATGGTTAATCTCTTTGGCGATGTCTTTGAGCTTGCGGGCATCTGCGCGCCCCATCATCATCTGGTCTATGCAGAGCTTGGAGTCGGTGACATGGAGCATGTTGGTCCCCAGTCTTTCCACGAGCTCCATGGTGCCGTGCTCGAGCATGGATGTTGTGATGTACGTCTCCATCTGACCTGAGATGTGCTTCATGGTCCTGGCTGCGTTGGGCATCATCTCCAGATCCTGTGCGCTGTACTTGTGGATCAGATGGTCGGTGGCCCCGAAGGCCTTCAGGAACGGGACGCACCATTTGTAGTAGCTGCCGGCTGTGGCGTCCTCTCTGTTGAGGACATAGGATGTGAGCCTGTCGTATCTCTCGAGGACATCAAAGAAATGCTCCCCGTCATCTATGAAGCGTCCGCAGAGCTGCCTGATATCGTTGTTCCTGGTCAGGAATCCCCAGCATGAGCAGAGGACATATCTGTCCGGCGGGAGTCCGAGGTCGACTGTCGGGTCGAATTCGTCCGGCACGGGATCACTCCAGCGACTCATCGACCTGTCTCGACAGGTCGTATGGCGAATCCAGCTTCTTCCCGTTCTCGTAGAGGCACTTGTCCTTGATCTCGACCCTACCATTCGCGAACTCACGTATGGTGGCGACGATCAGCGGGAGCTCGCGCTTCGCGCCGTCCTCCCTGATCCTCTTGAAGAGGGGCTCATCCTGTCCCTCTTCCTCTTTGATCTGCTCCAGGGTCTTCGTTTTCAGCTTGGATTCCATCCCTTCCCAGAGCTTGTCGTAGTCTCCTCCGCGGATGGGGAAGCCGCAGTATGTGAGTGCCGCGCCCCTGTCCCATTCCTCGGTGCAGATGTGCATCATTATTCCCTGCTTGTCAGCTTTCTCCGAGATGAGCTGCCAGATGACCTCCTGCCATGTGCCCTTGGGGCCGGTGGGCAGAGCGGGATGCAGGTTCAGCATGTCGTATTGCCTGCAGGTCTCATCGTCCATCCACAGCATGTATCCTGCGAGGATCCCCAGGTCGAACTCGTACTTCCCGGTGAGCTCCCTCAGGAGCTTGCCGTACTCGTCGCGCCAGGCCTTCTCATCCTGCTTCCACAGCTCGGGCTTGAACTTCTTCCAGGAAGCGGTGACCAAGGGTATGCCGTAGCCCTTGACCATGTCGAAGAACATCTGCCTCTGCTCCCTCTTGGGGTTGTCCTCTTCATTATTGTCCCAATTGCAGAAGACGAATGCGATCTCCACATCGAGACCACCCTTCTCCTTCTGGTCCATGACCGTTTTCAAAAGGTTGCGGGATCCGGGACCCCTGCCTGTAGAGAACCAACCGAGTCTGAGCATCGTGACGGCTATGGGAGAGGTGCGATAAAAGGGATGCTACACTCCAAGTCATGTCCAGAACCATACCCTTTAAAACAGTGTTGAATGTTATGGTCTAACATGGTTAGATTTAATCCGGTGATCTCGAAGATCATCGTAGCTGCGTTCCTGATCGCGTTCTTCGCGGTATTCATCTGGGCCGCGTTCTTCCTGGAGCCTGCAGAAACGGATGTGGAGAGTGCAACGTACGATGGTGCCGAGGGAGTGATCACCGTCACGATGAAGGTCCCGCTGGCGGACGGAAGCTGGGTGGCTTCAGTCTATGTCTCGGATTCCGATGAAGGCACCAAGTACTACACCACCTCAGGCATAGTGACCCCTTCGGCGGACCGCATGAGCTTCACCATAACGGATTCCCAAGGTTGTCTGCTGAACCTGCCGAACGGCAGCAAGCATGTGGATGTCCATTCTCTGGCCGTTCCGCCGCATGATACGATCTTTTTCACGTTGGAGGTCTCCGATCACGTCTACTCCACGGAGGAGATGATAATGATCGGGATCGCTGTGGCCTTCATGGTCTTCGCGGTGGTGCTGGCCGTCATCAGGAGAATAGTCCGCGGCCGCTGATCAGACATCGAAGAGAACGGTCACTGAAGGAGTGGATCTGTCCACTTCCATCATGTGATACGTGACGGCCTTCACCTCGGACTTTATGCGGTGCCTGGCCCTGTCCAGGGTCTCCCCCTTGGCATGGCATACCACATCGTCACCTTCGAAGGACACCACGAATTCCTTCAGGATGAGATTGTCAGCATCCTCTATGAAAAGCAGCTCGGAGAGGAACGAGTACAGTCTGTCCTCGTCATCGATCCCGGTGACACGGATCTCCGTCTCCTCGGAAGTGCCGATATCTGACAGATCCACCGTCTGGTCGAACAGGGCGTATGCCGCATTGGCATAGCATTCCTCCAGGGTCTTCCCGAAGGCCTTGACCATCATGTCGGCCGTGTGATCTATGAGGATGTACCTCTCCATAAGTGGGTGAAGGCATTCCGGATTATTGTACCCATCGTTCGTTTTTATATCATGGAAATAATGGCCAGTACATGAAGACGAAGAATGCGCTGTTCGCAGTCGCGGCAGTCATGCTGATGGTCATGCCCATCATCCCCGCAGCAGATTATGATGCGGAAGAGGATGAGAGGCTTCTGGTCTCGACCGGACCTCTTTCCGATGACGATGACAGGAATTACCTTTTCGAAGCACTCTTGATCATAGTCATAGTGCTGGTGTTCGCAGGAGCCCTCCATGTGAAGGTCCGTGGCGTACCGAAACTTCCCAAACGCAGGAAGTAAGATGGAAGAAGCGGTATTCGAAAGGGCCAAGGATTTCGCCAGAGGGATATTCGAAGGCGACAGCAGCGGCCATGACGTATACCATACCATCCGGGTCCATGATCTGGCCCGTACGATCTGCATGAAAGAGGGCGGGGAGATGGACATAGTCCGTCTCGCTGCTCTACTGCATGACGTCGACGACCGCAAGCTGTTCGGTGGGAACGGCTTCGCCAACGCGAGACGCTTCATGGATTCTGAAAACATACCGATAGATGACCAGCTTTTCGTCTGCGACATAATCTCGCAGGTATCATTCAAGGGTAAGGATTCCGTCACGCCCTCTACGCTGGAAGGCAAGATAGTCCAGGATGCCGACCGCATGGATGCGATAGGAGCCATCGGAATCGCAAGGGCATTCGCATACGGCGGTAGCAAGGGCAGGGCGATCTACATCCCCGGAGAGTCCCCGAAGGAGGGCATGTCCGAGAAGGAGTACTTCAGCAATCAGGGCACCTCCGTGAACCACTTCTACGAGAAGCTCCTGCTCCTCAAGGACATGATGAACACAGAGACGGCCAAGAGGATGGCCCAGGCACGCCACGACTACATGGTCGGGTATCTGGAGGAGTTCATGTCCGAATGGGAAGGCACCCGCTGAAAACGCGTTAACACTTTCAGAGTCTGCGACTTACCGCCAGTTCTTTTTTTAACCAATGAATGGGTAAGGGAAGCTATGCGCATAACGATTGTAGGCTGCGGCTCCAGAGGTTCAAAGCTCGCGGAAGCGGCCGATAAGATGATGGAAGTCAAGAGGATCTATCTCGTTGACACGGACAAGAAACGTGCCGAAGCGGTAGCAGCCAGCCTCAACAAGGCCGAACTGGTCGAGGATGTGGAGGAGGAGCTCTACCATTGCGACCTGGTCATCGAATGCGCAACACAGGATGCCGCCAAGATGGTCATCCCCAAGGTCGTCTCCAGGGGAGTCGACATCATGATCATGTCGGTGGGAGCGCTTGTGGACGATGAGTTCAGGGCGATGGTCACGGACAAGGCCTCGCAATGCGATGCCAAGATCTACATCCCGTCCGGTGCGATATGCGGTACCGACGGTCTCAGGTCATCCACAGTGGGAGCGGTGCAGGAGGTCGAGCTGATCACCACCATGCCCCCGCTCAGCTTCGAGTGCATCAAGTACGTCGAGGACAAGGGAGTGGACGTCAAGACGATCAAGGACACCACCGTCCTGTTCAAGGGAACCGCCAGGGAGGCTGTGCAGTACTTCCCTAGGAACGTCAACGTCGCGGCTATCGTCAGCATCATGGGAATCGGATTCGACAAGACCATGGTGACAATCCAGGCCGATCCTGCGATCAAGACCAACTCCCACGAGCTGAGGATCAAGGGAGAGTTCGGAGAGATGACCACGCACACGTTCAACGTCCCCTCGCCGATCAACCCCAGGACATCCAACCTCTCAGTATTCTCCGCGATCTCTGCGCTGCAGAGGATCGTCAGGAACGAGTGGATAGGGATCTGATCCCGATGTCCGCCACAAGGGCCGAGAGGCTCATCTCCAATGCCGAAGGCATGGATGCTATAGTGATAATGAACGATGGGGAACCGTTCCTGGATTCCACGTTCTGGTATCTGTGCGAGCAGCCCGGAGGTTGCTTTGAAGGTTCATTCGCCATTGTTCGCAAGGACGGGACGCTGGATGTCATCGTCAGTCCTCTGGAAGCCGAATCGGCTGAGGACGGAGTGGGCAACATTTGCGTCTACCATGACGGAAAGGAGCGCGAGAACTTCATCAAGGAATCCCTGAAGGGATGCAAGAAGGTCGGTTTCAACACCCACTCCAGCACGTACGCCATGGTGCAGTACGTAAAGAAGGTCGTCGGTGAGATCGAGGCGGTCGATGCAGGAAAGGCGATCGACAGCACGGTATCCGTCAAGGATGCGAAGGAGATCGAGGCCACTAGGCAGGCATGCAAGATCTCATCCACGGTAGCGAAGGAGCTTCCGGATTATCTTTCCGAGGGAGTCTCGGAGAAGGAGGTCGCCTCCAGGATGGACAACAGGATGCGCGAGCTGGGCGGAACTGGTAACGCATTCGACACCATCGCGGCTTTCGGAGCATACTCATCACAGCCCCATCACATGCCTTGCGACTACAGGCTCAAGAAGGGAGACACCGCACTTTTCGACTTCGGAACTAAATATGCCAGATACTGCTCTGATATGACGAGGACATTGTTCCTCGGCAACCCTCCTGAGGTATTGGAGAGAGCGTACGAGGTCGTCAGGGAGGCGCAGCTCGCAGGCATCGCGGAGTATCGCGATGGGGCCAACGCCAACGCCGCTGATCTCGCAGCAAGGAAGCTCATCGACGAGACCGAGTTCAAGGGAACATTCATACATTCTTTCGGCCACGGTATCGGCCAGGATGTCCACCAGGCGATATCGGTATCGCCGAAATCTGAGCAGATCCTGCACGCGGGGAACATAGTGTCCGCAGAGCCCGGGATATACATCCCCGGCGTAGGCGGGATAAGGATAGAGGACACCGTGCTGGTCACGGAGAAAGGCTACGAGATCCTCACGGATTTCGACCACTCATTCACCGTAGTCCAATGACTCTGCCGACCCTTCTGGACTTCGAGGTAGAATCCGTCCCTTGGGATGGGGAGTTCGAGATCATACAGTGCAAGAAGGCATTGAATCCGTCCGTGATGTATCCCGTCAGGTACAGTCTCAATCCGTATGGGGGATGCGAGCACGGATGCATCTACTGTTTCGCACCCAGATACACTCATTCCGACCCCGCCAAATGGCGTGTGGTCCGTGTGAAGGCTAATATCGTGGACCGTCTGGCCAAGGAGATAGGCAACACGGAAGGGACCATAGGATTGGGAACGGTCACCGACGCGTATCAGGCAGCCGAGGGAAGGTTCAGGCTCAGCAGGATGTGCCTGGAGTTGATCCACAGCAAGGGCAGGAGCGTGTTCATAACGACGAAATCTCCGCTGGTGCTGAGGGATCTCGATCTTCTGAAGGATATGGATTCAACAGTGGCCGTATCCGTCTCGAATCCCGACGAGAGGTTCTGTAAGATGACTGAGCCTGGCGCGCCATCGTTCGAGGAGCGCTTGGATACCATAAGGAGACTTGTGGATAGCGGAGTGAAGACATGCGTCTTCATCGCACCTGTACTCTCATCATTGGAGGGCCGTGAAGAAGAGTTGGCACGCCGTCTTTCGGAGACTGGTGTGAAGAAGGTCTTCATCGACAACTACATGCGTCGCGACACAGACTACGAGAGGCTTGTAAGGATGGGGATAGACGGTTCCGTGGAAGCGGAACGCAAGGTCCGCGAAGCATGCCTGAGAGAAGGCCTGGAGCTAATCTCAGAACGTTGATTCGAGCACGAGGCGCTGCCTGTCGCCGGCATCTTCGAGTTCGGAGCAGTCGCCGTTGATCCTTCCGATCTTTATCATCTCGTAAGGTGCGACCGGTTTGCGGTCCTCGCCGCTCAGCGGGGTCGGTCCGAAGAACAGGCAGAATGCCCCGACCTTCGGCCAGTATGCGATGTCACCGACCTCCATCTCTGTGGTGCGGTTCTCCTTGGGGAGGACGACATCGAGGGGCATGTCGCAGTAGATCATTCCTCCGAGCATGTTGATGTCCAGCTTGTGCGGGCAGGACAGCCAGATGGAATTCGATATGTCCGAATCGTCCAGTTCTCCCTCGAATACAGCGTTCCTTGCCCTGATGATAATCTTGTTCATTCGATCCCTCCTCAGTTGTTCCTCTTCAGGAAGAGCTCGCGGATCTCCTTGCCGACCTTCTCGATCTGGAGGTTCCTCTCTTCCTCTTCCATCTTCTTGAGATTCGGTAGGCCTGCGTTCCATTCAGCGACCCATTGGCCGGCGAATGTGCCGTCCTCGATCTCCTTGAGTATCTTCTTCATCTCTGCTCTGGAATCATCGTTGACGATCCTGTCCCTTCTGGTAAGACCGCCGTACTCGGCGGTGTTGGAGACTTCCTGCCACATGTAGTCCAGGCCTCCCCTGTTGATCAGGTCGACGACCAGCTTGGTCTCGTGGAGTACCTCGAAATAGGCCATCTCGGGAGGATATCCCGCTTCCACCAATGTGTCGAAGCCGGCCTTGATCAGAGCTGTGATCCCTCCGCAGAGAACCGCCTGCTCTCCGAACAGGTCGGTGCAGGCCTCCCTCTGGAAAGTGGATTCGAACACACCGGCACGGGTGCAACCCATTCCCTTCGCGAGGGCGAGTGCGATGTCCTTCGCCTTTCCGGAGACATCCTGATGGATGCAGACCATTGCGGGGACCCCGAATCCTTCTTGATAGATGTTCCTGATCATGTTGCCGGGGCCTTTGGGGGCCATCATTATGACGTCCACGTCATCCGGCGGTACGATTGTCTTGAAAGTGATGGCGAATCCGTGGGCGAATTCCAATGCACAGCCCTTCTTCAGATTGGGTTCCACGAACTCCTTGTAGATCTCCGGCTGGACCTCGTCCGGCAGGAGCATCATGACGACATCGGCATCCTTCACCGCGTCCACGAAATCAGTGACCTTCATCCCATCCTCCTTGGCCTGTTTCCAAGAAGGGCCGTTAATCCTGACACCGACCGTTACGTCGAGTCCGGAATCCTTGAAGCACAGTGCCTGCGCTCTGCCTTGGGAGCCATAGCCCAGGACAGCGATCTTCTTGCCGTCGAATATGCTCAGGTCAACGTCCTTGTCGCGATAGATCTGCATGAAGCTGCCTCTATCCTCGCTACCAGTGACGTACGATTAATAATTTATCAGAAACAGTCGGCCCTCCCTGAGGGGAGGGTGAGGGCCGTCAGGCCCTGAAATGTTTATGGGATCTCTACCAACGTGTACCTCTTGTCGCTGATGTAGCTCTTCATTCCAGACGGGATCTCTTCCAGCTTGTAATCCGTTGAGGTAGTCTCGCAGTAGCTCCATTCAGTACTGCCGGTCTGCTTGACCGCTCCAGCCATGTGACTGGGCAGAAGCAGGAGCGCGGTCTTGTAGTTCAGGTTCACCTTTTCCCTGCACTGATGTGCGATGGCACAGAACAGGATCGAAGTGTCTTCACAGTCTCCTCCTTGGTCGTATAGAGTCTCTAGAGGGAGCTTCCAATACTCTGTATAGCCCATGTATTCCTCATCGGACTGATATGTGATGTATTGTGTGAACTTAAGGATGTAATTCAGTAGCAAATCTTCTGTTATATTGGAGTGCTTCTCCCTGAGGGCAGACAGCATCTTATCCACTAGCTCCTCCATGTAAGGAGCCATTGTGGTATCAGTGTAGCTTAGGGTTACAAAATCTTTGTCATGAACATGGTCTGAGCTCTGCTGCCTCTGACTTATAGTGTAGTACTCTCTGGCATACTGTAAATCATTATAATCGATTCCAATCGTGACAGTGTAAAGCTCGTTTTCGAAATACCACTTGAATGTACGGTCAACGTTTCCATTGACTGTGACGATATAGTATGATCCAATGGCGCTCTCAGTAGAGGCGACAACAGTATATTTCCCGCCGTCGGGGAAGCTGTACTCTCCAGATACGGTGATTGTTTCTCCAGTATCGAGATTCTTGATGGTATATGTCGCATCAGTCAATCCGAATACTTCATCCAGATCGAGTTCTGTATCGGATTCAAGAGTCAAGTCATTGTCTTTGCCGTTGAGAGCGTAGACGGTCATGGAGCCTCCAATGATGATGTCTACCTCTAGATCCTTCGAGATGAGATTGAAACTAGAGTCGTACCATCCTGCGAACTCTACTTCGGAATCCACACTGGCTTTCAATCTTGCAGTCGCCCCAATCTTGTAGGGGCTTTCGTTACCCGTGACCTCGATTCCACATCCCGTGAGAACGGTAAGCTCGCACGATTTCTCGATTTCGATGATCTCATCGTAGGCATACTCGTATATGAAGCGGTAGAGGTAATTATCATCGGTTCCGTAGTAGCTCACGATTTTGTAGGTTATCCATCCATTGGCATCTGTCCACTGCTTTTCTTTAGAACCGTTATTGTTGAGGTATTCCACGACATTGCATAGGATCTCGTCGCCGTTGTCAGTGGTAATTGTTTCGGTGTAGTGGTCTATTATGGTGCGCGGTATTTCCGATGACCAATATGTGCTGGAATCGGTGAGGGTCATCTCGCTTCCAGTATACAGGTACTTGTATGTGGTAACGTCATCGTTCTGGATGTAGTAGGAGCGTTTATCTTCGTTGAAGTAGAGGTATGTGCATGTGAGGGTTCCTGATATAGAGTAGGGGTTGATGCCTCTCTTATATTCTCCACTCTTGCTGAACGTGATGGAGTGGCCAGACAGGTCGTCCCCCCAGAGCGCGTACAGAGTGATGTTGCCGGTGAGGTCCGTGGTGTCACCGGTGAAACGTGTCTCATGATCCTTGTCCAGGAACCATCCGTCGAATATCAGATCCGTCTTAGAAGGGTTGGGGATCTCCAGTTCATCGCCAGGGGTGTACTGTTTAGGCGCATCCTCCGAAATGGTGCCTCCATCCAGTTCGTACGTGATGGAATAATGCTTGTTCGGCGGTTCGTTCACCACAAGCGATGCCCCAAGCACACAGGCTAGGGCGATTACTATGACAATCGAGACTGTCGCTACTCTGTTCATTTCCTGCTCCTTGCTGTTTTAACCCTCATTAAGTAAAAAAAGCCTACTGAAACCTGAGCGGAAAAAGTGTAAGGCCGTGCGCTCCGACTGAGGGATTATATTGTCCAACATTGCTATCTCGGGCATGATCGTTGAATCCATCTGGGGGAAGAAGATGGCCCTCGTCATCATAGATCCCCAGCGCAAGTTCTCCTTGGACATCCCCGATTGGGAAGACAGGGCGCGGCCGGCCGTGGAGGCCATCAATTCCTTCGCGAAGGAGTTCCGCAGCCGCGGCAGACCAGTGATCTTCATCCATTTCGACGGTCCGTCCCATACCGGTTACTCGGGGGACGATGCGGATTCGTGGCTGCCTGGATTGGAGTCCTTCGATTCGGATATCGTGGTGCACAAGTGTCACATGAACTGCTTCAAGGAGACGGATCTCGAGAAGGTCCTCAGGGATTCAGGATCGGACTGCGCTTTGTTCACAGGCATGCTGACGGAATACTGCGTCATCAGCACGTACTTCGCTGCTTCGGAAAGGGGAATAGTACCTTATCTGGGGAAGGACGCGCTGATCCCTTACAACTCCAAGGGCAACGAGGCCGCAGAGCTGATATGCAGCACCGCAGGCATGGAGACCGTCAGGAGATTCCTGGACGGCGAGCAGGCACCGATCAGGATGGTGCACTGAGAAGAAAGAATCGGCCGGCTTTCGCCGGCAAAGGTTGTTAGGGTTTTCATTCGAGCGTGATGGACTTCTTCACCATGCCGTTCACGCATGTGCCTGTGAACGCATTGACGTTGGAATCCGTTCCGCGCTGGACGTTGCCGAAGAGGGCTTTCACGTCCACGGGTTTGTATGTCTCGACGCTCTCGATCTCCATCGAGGGTCTGGGCCTGCATACGCCGACACGGTTGGCGGATCCAGCCTTGACAGCGACGGCCTCGCCGTTGTTGAAGGTTGTCCTCTCGCTGACCTTCATGATGTATATCTCGGGGCCATCGTCGATGTTGTACGTCTCATACCCATACTTGCTGAGCTGACGCACTCCCCTGGAGTACTCCGTGGTCACACGGGGCTCCTCCATCTTAGGCGCAGGCACTTTGTTGGCATTAACCGACTTCATGCGGCTGAACATGCTTTGAAGGCTAGCGCTGCAGCTACTTGAGTTTTCACTCATACTATCCCATCCGTCGGAGTTATCTTGTCTTCCAAATAAAAGCCCTGCCTTATAAGTGATGGTCGTTGGAAGATTTACTTACTATTTTGATCGATAAAATGTGATCTATGTCTCCAAAAACTAATAGTTCATGTATTTTAACCATTATGGTAAGGTGTTCGGTGAATACATCCGACATCAATTAATACTAACTACAGCAATTTAGACTTCATGGGAAAATTTATCGTCAAGAAGACGTCAAATGACGGATTTGCCTTCAGCCTTGCAGCTAACAACCACGAGGTCATCGGAGTCTCTCAGACCTACTCGTCCATGTCCGCTCTGAAGAACGGAATCGAGTCTGTTAAGAAGAACGCAGATGTCGAGATCGAGGACCAGACCGTCCAGGACTTCGAGGAGCTCAAATGCCCCAAGTGGGAGATCTACACCGACAAAGCCGGTGAGTTCAGATTCAGGCTCAAAGCCTCCAACGGCGAGATCATCCTTGCAGCATCCGAGGGATACACTGCAAAGGCCAACGCCAAGAAGGGAATCGAGTCCGTCAGGAACAACAAGGACTCTGAGACCGAAGTGGTCGAGGAGTGATCCCATCAAGGCTGTCCGCGACCAATCGCGGACGGCCCTTTCCACTTTTTACATCGAATTTTGAATTCAACGGAATCCCATTTTATCCGTTATACCGTTCTGTTTACCGCACGGTGATGTCATGACTCTCGTCAACGGCACTGGAGATCGCAAGGAAGCGTTGGAGTTCATGATCAGGGCGCACTGCGTCCGCAAGCATGGCACCAGCGAGATATGCGATCAATGCGCAGCATTGCTGGAGTACGCCTTCGACCGCATCGACTCCTGTCCGAATCACGAGACAGGGGTAAGGTGCAAAGGATGTCCGACCCGCTGTTACAACCGCGATATGGCCAGTATGATGGAGGATGTCCTTGATTCCGAGTTGCCAAGATTGATCCTTCATCCTGTCATGCTGAAGAAATACCGTAACTGGTAAACAGAACCATCAGGGCGAGAATGAAACGAAAATGCCTGCATCCAAGTTACTCTCATGGGTTAGGATGAGTGGGTCTGCCCGGGTTTAATTTTTCGCGAGCCGACAAAGTGGTTCCGGAGGCAATAAAAAAACGGATTTTGAAATCATTGAAGGCGCGTAAGTCGAACTCGACCTGCAAACATAGGTGTGGTTTTTCGGTGAGATTGAGCACGGGTGAAGTGGCTAGGAAAGATGTATTCCAGAACCCGGATGGGAACTGCAGGAAGGACAACGAAGAGACAGGATCATACGGTGCGGCCACAGGCAGAGCATTCAGATATTCCGACGAGGACTATGCGAACGAGGTCCTCGGCAATGGAAGGATGGTCGGGGACATCCCATGGATCGACTGGCTGCAGTTCACAATGGATTCGTTGCATTCGCTGATTGGTAACAACTATTTCGGTCAACTGTCTAATAGGAGCATCAAGACAGTCATAACCGAAAACTATGGGGTCACTAGGACATGCACATGTTGTGGAGGGCCGCTCAACGTTTACACGCGGATGTGTGATCATTGCGGAGAGGTTGTGACGCATATATTCAACAACAGCGTTCATTGTTTTCACAAGAGCTACCCAGTGGTGAAGCTAGAGGTGATCGAAATTAAAACGCAGCTCAAGGCTCCGATCTGAGATGGGAAAAAGTCACCCGGAAGTGGCATTGGTGGTGTCCATGTAGGAAGTAATGGACAACACCGCCGCATCCAAGCTAAAGATGAGCAACTATGCGTTCCAGGATTCAGCGGAACCGCGTCAGGCGGCAGAAGTGACGGCTCTAAAATATTTTGTGGCAGTGGAAAAACGACTTGAATTGACTCTGATGTCAACCCGTTTCAGGAAAATCGATGAAGAGTCGACACTTGGTTACAAATATGAAAGAAACAATCGGATTATGGTGATGCACATGGAAGATACTGAGGAACTGTCCCCGAAAGGCAGGCCTATATTGAAGGAAGATTTCGTCGATGAATTGGTCAGGATTCCGAAGTATGTTCCGAGAGGTTCGAAGGATCTGTTCAAGATGAAGGAGGATAACGGACATCTTAGGTCATCCGTAGAGCTGATCAGCGATCGTGCAAATTACAGTTTCAAATTGTCTACCAGGAAGTCGATCAAAGATCCGGTGGACTTTTCTGTTGTTTTCACATATTCGGACATCAACGGGAGAGAATACATAATCCGTAGATTCAATGGAGACCATGGCAGACACTATTATAAGAACACGAACAGGTACATATCAGGCCCCCACATCCACACCATAACTGAGGCTGCACAAAAAGAATACCATAAAGATGAGACAGAAGCTGTCGAAACCGACCAGTATAAGACTCTTGAACAGGCGATCGAATTTGCAATGAAAGAATTGAATATTAGATACGAAGAGGCTAAGGGGACGAAAGATTTATCACAATGGTGATGACATGGACGCAGACGAGTTGATAGGTTATCTAAAGAAATCCATATGCTCGGGATTGGAGGTCGAGCCCCGTACTGTGAACAGATTCATGGTCCATACAGGTTACACATATCCAGATGGTGATGAATTGCACATCCTGATGATCAATGAGGATGGCGGTTGGATGTTTTCTGATGAGGGCCACACCATGATGTGGCTTTCGTATGAGGATTTCAATCTCACAGACTTGAGAAAGGATCTGTTAGAAAGGACGCTGAAAACTAACGGTGTGTCATTTAAAGACGGTGCTTTGTACATCCCAATCGATACCAGTGCTGTCGATTCAATAGGGCTGTCTTTGAAAAGTCTCATCCAAGCCGAGATTCAGGTCGCAGACCTTCTGTATCTGGACAAAGAGACTGTTAAAGATACATTCATAGACGATCTTAAGGCAGCGTTTAGCATCTCATCTTTATCCGATAGGTGTTCCTATGATTACAGGATTACGGGCGATGGAGATACTGAATACTATGCAGATGTTTATGTTAAGAGCAAGATTCCGATCTTGGTTTTTGGGATTCATACAGCATTGCAGTGCTCCAGAGCAACCGTGGCCATGTTGGCGCTCGATAAGAGCGGTTCACAGTATATGTTCATGGCAGTTTTCGATAACAATACACAGGTCCCTGCAAGAGATCGTAACACAGCGATAAATGCTGCCATAAAGACCACGATAGGGTTGGAAGGGGCTGTGGAGGGTGCGGAGAGGCTCATCAGTCTGCAATGATGTGAACGATATTATGTACTAATCGAGCAGAATCATCGACCTTCTCCAATATCACATGAGGCTAGTAATGGTTGATCGTTGTGTCAATCGATTATCAAAATCATGTGCTTGTGAAGTCGCGTCTAAGTCTGCAACACTCCCGGCATTTTGGGAGAGTCATCGTGTTCTTGGCAGCTCTAGAGAGAAGACGGTAAAGGTAGTATCCATCCTAACAGAGTTGCCCGGCGGACGATTGAGCGGACGACGCGCATACGAGTGAGCTGTTAGCGAAGCGAAGTATGCGGTCGACACTGAAGCGCGCTGTGCGGCACGTCGGGTCTCGGCCCAGTGCCCGTCGCTGGCTTTCTTTTTATTGTCACTCCACTATCTTCATTTTTTTGGAGATAATTATATCCACCCATTTCTAATGCCTATATCAATGAAGGGTATTGTCTTTAATGGGCCTGTTGGTTCTGCTCAAGTTCAACAAGAAACTACCGACTCGGTTATGGTTAATTCCATCATTGTTAATTATTGTACTAATGCCCAAGAGACTCTAGATGCTTTATTGGAGTACAAGAGTTCTTTCGATGATGTATTTGGAATTAAAGCATCAGATGTTTCTAAATCAATAGAAATGATACAAGATGGAATCGATTGTAAAAACGAATCCAGAATTAAAAAGGGATTTGGCATTTTGAAAAATATTCTCTTAGGTGTTCCACCGGGATTGATAAGCAATGCATTATCAACAATACTAACAAACGGAGGTTTTTGAATGATAGATTTCATTCAAGATATTCAGTCTTCCTGTGTTAATCAATCTGATGATGTTATTGCCCTTCTGCGCAAAGCCTATATTGTTGCTAGAAAACTAAGTCAATCAGAATTTCAATCTTGGATAGACAATGAGCTAAAAGGATACCCCAGCACAGATAAAGTTCCTCAGTATAGGAAAGTATCTGGAATGATATATGCACGTTGGATAAGCGGGAACTACATTCCTGTTCAATTGGATGATGAAAGTACAAAGCGTCTAACTCGTAGATCGATTACACACTCAATTCCAGAAATAATATCTCTATTGGATAATAACAAGCAACAATATTTTGAGTTGCCATTCATGGGCGACATTAATCAAGCCATTGGCGTTTTAACTGGTCATGAAGCACAATATTATCTCTTTGTAGGTAAGGACCAATTTCAGGGGATTATTGAGGAAGTAATAAACACAATTCTTCGTTGGTCATTTACAATAGAAGAAAACGGTACCAAAGAATGTCAATTACCAGACTTAATAGTAAACAAAGAGGATGGTAAGAATCAATCTGAATCGAATTGTGTTCCCTCACTAATTTTTAATAATGAGGTAGCTTCCGTGCAGATTCAGGTAAACAGTTCAAATTCTTGTCAGAAAACAGGTAAAGAGGACTAAATCGAGACTATCTCACTCATATTATGTTGAAACGAACTGAAAAAGACGAGTTATTGAACTGAATTGATAAAGGCTTTCAGTATCCTGCCTTATATGTACCGTGTAAAATCGGTACATTATGAAGATGATTGGAATCATCTGCATAGCTTCATTCACGACTTCTAATCATCTTAGATGTAAAAAATAAAAAGGCACCGAGTGCCAACAAAATCAAGGTTACCTCCGGAGATATGACGTCTGCTATTACATTGATAAGACTGCCTTCAACACCGCCTACCTCTGATCCCATTCCTCTTATTATTTCGACTAGTACAGATACTACCAGTAACAGAACCAGAAAAGACTCGACGTAGTTTTCTGCAGAAGCGCCTATTTTTCCCATGATTGAGACTATAGATTGAGCTAGAATAATGTTTTTCCGCACTGTTCAGTTTTTCTGAAGAATCTGTCAGAATAAGGAATGAAGGGATATTTGGGCCCAAACCGAAAAACCATATTATCCCCATCATACACTCAAACGGAGTCGAAATGAAGATCTATCTTGACAATTAATGATATGGTCACCCATTGGGTCCAAAGCGGGTTCGGGTCGACCTTTAGGTAAGATCGGACTCAAGCCCGCCAAAAACCCTTTAGATCATACGAAAAAACATGGCCAGACTTCAAAGTCAGCCCTCGAATTATGTAAATAAGCATAAAGATGAGTGGGCCTACCCGGATTTGAACCGGGGTCAATGGCTCCCAAAGCCACAAGTATACCAAGCTAGCCCATAGGCCCACTGATTCCTCGGATTTATCGACGGTATATAAAACGTTTTGATAGAATTCATTCCGTTCTTTTGTACCGTTGTTTGGTGGTGCGTGGACTGTCCGGATACTCCATCTCTATCAGTCCATGTTCCCTTGCTGGTTTGATGTAAGATCTGAGGAAAGATGGGCGTGATTTGTAGGATTGGAGTTCCATGAGCTCTTTGACGCTGTAGTACTTACCAGATTCCATCTTTAGGATGAATTTCGTCAGATGTCTTGGAGGCGCTTCCGTGGCTGTTCTGATCTCGGCCATCGAATCCTCAAGTGCATTCAGTATCATCCTCAGCATGAATTCTATGAATCTGTTGGAATTTCCTGCTGAATTGCAGAAGTTGATCGAATCATAGTATTCCTGCTGGGCCTTCAGGATTCTGTTCTCTATGGGGATCCAATGGAAGATAGCCTTCCATTTCCCGAGCAGTGCGGTCTGCCAGAGTCTTGCCATCCTCCCGTTGCCGTCGGAGAACGGATGTATGAAGACCATCTCATAATGGAATACGCAAGATGCAATCAGGGGATTGACTGTGGATGATGACTCATTCAGCCATGCGAATAGGTTCTCCATATGGGACGGTACGAATTCCGGGGGCGGGCACATGTACACGAACCTGTCTCCGGCGAACACTCCCTCCGCACCAGAACGGAACCTCCCAGCTTCTTTCTCCAGATTCCTTACGATTATCCCATGGAGTTTGAGAAAATCATCCATACTGTATGGGTCGAAATCACCTAGAAGGGAATAGGCCTCGATAGCGTTCTTCACCTCCAATACCTCGTCTTTGGGGCCGATAACCTTGCGACCGTCGATTATATCCTCTACTTGGCCGACGGAAAGGGAGTTGGCCTCGATAGCGCACGATGAATGGATGGACCTGATACGATTTTGCTTTCTCAGTTTCGGATGGGGGTCTAGAAGCTCATAATGCTCTATGCTGTTGACAAGTTCGCCTATGCGGAACACCATGTCCAACATAGTCTGTGAGATCGTGAAAGGAGGAGCTTCAGACATATATCTCACATATATCTTACATATATCTAAAATTATCGTCAATCTGCAACCAAAATGACCAAGCCAGCATATAGGCCCACATATATCTTTGCAAGCCGATGAAAACCATCAGTTCTCCCAAGGATACTTCGGGTCGAGGAGCTCCGTTAGCAGACCGGTTTCTATCGATGACATGGTCTGGAAGTGGTCGTAGATGACTTTTGTCGAAGGATCGACGTTCCTTCCTATTCCGGATACCGCTATCTCCTTCTCCAGGAACTCTGTGGCCTTCCTTATTGGCCTAGGGGCGGTCACATACCAGTGCCCATCCTTCTCATAGGGTTCTCCGTACAGGTTCCCTTTCCAGAACTCCTTGAAGTCCTCGGAGGCCTTCTTCACCTTCGCCGGCGGGCCGATGTGCTCTAAGGTCTCCGGCAATAGGTCGGTCTCCAGCTCGAACACCACCGTCATGCGGAGATCATCCAATCTGTGAACCGCATTCAGGACGTTGAATTCGAATTCGCCGAACTTCTTGATCAGGGCGTACTGCGTCCTCCAGAGCTGTGCCTGGAGGTTGTCTTCTACCACATCGGCGGGCCTATCGAACTGAACAGATGAGAGCCTGCTGCCGTGCTTGGAGCAGATCCATTCCAGCTCTTCAGGGGCCAGAGGCTCTCTCTTATTGGGGAAGAAGAACTTCTCGTCCGGATTTTCCAGGTATACCTTGGCAGCGGTTATGAATAGGTCGAAGGTGTCCTCGTGAACTGCTGATGCGGCGTTCCTGTTCCTGTCCACGGGATCGTAGACCACCAGTGCGGACTTGAAATGCGGACCCTCCTTCTCGATGACGATAGTCTCGCCCTTCTTCCATTGGGTGGCGGCTTCTAGTACCTTCCTGAACGAACCGTACTTCACGATGAGGATCTCGCACATGTATCCTGAGAATCCCCTGGAGTCCTGCTCGGCTCCGTACGCGCCGATGCCCTTCATGAACTTCTTCAGCAGACGAACCTGATCCTTCTGATAATCGTCCAGATGGGAGTTGATGTACTCAGTGTGGAACGGGGTGCGGTCGACTGCGGTCTGTATGTGCTCCGTGGAAGCTAGATGGTAGCAGGGCACCATATCAACTTCCACGCCCTCGAAGAATCCTGTTGTGTAGGGGTGCTCGGAGTACACCAATTCGCCGTTTATGATGTCCTTCCCGGCTTGGAGGCCGATTTCGGTCATCTCCTCGCGGGGCATCTCCAGTGGGAAAAGCATGAAGAGGTCGAAATCCTGGTCCGTGAGGTAGCTTCCCTTGGCATAGGAGCCTGCCAGTCTCACGTCTACGTCCAGTCTCTTCTCTTCGAAGTACTTTCTGACTTTATCGAGCAGATGCGATGCTACACCGTTCAGGAAGTCCATCTCCTTCTGCGAGGGAACGATCTTCCCTAAAACCGACAGCTCGACTAATTCTGCATCCATGAAGGTCGCCTGATAGGATGGATATTGATGATCGATATGATAAAAATGTGCGCCTGATTGTTCACAAAAGGAAGGGGTTTGGTAAGAGGTTTCGGATGGATCAGAATTCCCTTCTGACGAATCTTATCCAGGCTACGAAGTATCCTGCGATTCCCCATACTAGCAGTACGAGGAATTCCTTGAGAAGATCAGGATTTTCCATTGGAGCCAAAAGGGCCGAACCACTCATCATTTTCAAGACGAATATCATTCCGTAAAGGTTCTGAGAGTAGGATGTATTAAGATACTCCAACAAGGGAGCAAAAGCCGCTTGGCTTTCTGGATCTAATGTCTGGTAGTAGTCCATAAAGGCCTGTACTGCTATCTGTACATCTTGGTCAGTGAACCCTTCCAGAATAGCGATTGCTTGACCTATAACATCACCGAACTGGTCCAGCGTCTCGTTGTATCTGTCCACGTACTCGGGGATACAGGTGTAGATGGTCTCTCCGGCTTGGTCGATCATGTACCAACTCTCGCCATCGTTGGCCTCCACCATCGTGGACACGATGGGGAAGATGACCAGCATCAGCAGGATCGAGATGACGGTACAAACGCTGCTCTTTTTGAGGAAGGCACTGATGACGAACGCGACCCCGGATGTTGCGAAGGCATACATTACGGCGAAACCGAAGGAAGTCAGGAAGTTCAGGGACATTCCGTCGATCTTGAGGAAACCGATGGTGGCCACCAGGATGTAGTAGACTAGGATGATCAGAGCTTCGACGATCGTGCAGGCCAGGATCTTTCCGATGAGTATGGATGTGCGCCTGACCGGTCTGGTGAAGAGGATCAGTGCGGTCCTCTCCTCGAATTCGGACACCAATGCGATGGACGACAGGAGTGCGACTATGAGTACGATGACCATCGGGAAGGTGCTGAGATATGCTTCAGTCAGAGCCCCTATGCTGTCCAGATTGTCCCAGCTATCCATGACGAACTGCAGTCCGGTGATCAGCAGGAACACCAGGAAGACTATCACAACGCTGACGAGGAACTTCCTTCCGCGGGCGCACTTGATGATCTCGTTCTTCGCGACGACTCCGATCTGAGAAATGTCGTTGGCCATTTTACCTCGACTCCTTGATGAGGTCCAGATAGGTTTCCTCCAGTGCGTTCTCCTCGGTCAGTCCGTACACGTTCAGGTTCATCTCGCTGAGGTCCTTGTACAACCTGGACCTGAGCGACACTTCGGAACCGATGTTTATCACTATGTCGTTGCCCAGACGCTCCGCGGATATGACGTAGTCCAGCGAATCGATCTGTGCGATGTCGTCGTCGGAAGGTATGCCGTCGATCCTCGCTATGAGGCTCCTGGTCCCGCCGTTGGACTCGAATGCCGATATATCATCGTCCCTCAGCAGCGTGCCGTGGTTGATGAAAGCGATCCTGTCGCAGAGGTCCTGGACCTCCGGCAGTATGTGCGAGCTCATGACGATGGTCAGGTCCTTGGATTCGTTCCTGAGGTTCTTCAGGACCTCCCTGATCTCCGCCATTCCCCTGGGATCGAGTCCGGATGTGGGCTCGTCCAGGATGATTATTCTTGGATCGTTCAGCAGGGCCTGGCCCAGGGCGATCCTCTGCCTCATTCCCTTTGAGAATGTTCCGAGCCTCTTGTCCTGCCAGTCTGTCATCTTCACTTTCTCCAGGATCTCCTGCGTCTCTGCTGCGATCTGCTCCCTCCTCATCCCGATGAGCTCCCCCACGTACCTGAAGGTCTCCCTCGGTGTGAGGTAAGGGTAGAACTCAGGTGTCTCAATGACCGTACCCACGTCCGTCAGTGCCCCTTTGGGGTTCTTCGTGACATCGATACCGTTGAGGTAGGCCTCCCCGGATGTGGCGTTGATGAGATGGGTGAGGATCTTCAGCGTGGTGCTCTTACCTGCGCCGTTCGGCCCCAGGAGCCCGGTGAAGCTGTTCTTCTTGATCGTGAGGTTCAGGTCGTTCACGGCGGTGAACTTGCCGTACTCCTTCCTGAGGTCCACGATCTCTATGGGGTTCTCTCTCATGTCGATCACTCTCAAATGGTAGTAGCACAGCCGCTCTGTTATTAAAAATTGGTCAGAAAAGCACCGCGAAAAACGTCTTTTCATTGCGACTATCCGCCCTCCAAAACGCCTGTGCTCAGATACTTTATTATGGGCTAGGGCGATGCCCCGAACAGGTTATTATCATGGCGAAGATCAGGGTCGGAGTCAACGGATACGGTACCATCGGAAAGAGGGTGGCATCGGCAGTCGCATTGCAGGACGATATGGAATTGGTCGGTGTCACTAAGACACGTCCTTCCTTCGAGGCCAAGGCGGCCGTAGAGAAGGGATTCAACCTCTACGTTCCTGCTGACAGCGTGCAGGCGTTCAAGGATGCCGGCATCAAGGTCAATGGAACTATCGATGATATGCTCAAGAGCGTCGACATCGTCGTGGACTGCACTCCCGGTAACGTCGGAGAGGAGTACAAGGCCAAGTATCAGGCCGCAGGCGTCAAGGCCATCTTCCAGGGTGGAGAGGACCACGCCCTCACAGGACTGTCCTTCAACTCGACCGCCAACTACTCCGAGTCATGGGGAGCCCAGCTGTCCCGTGTCGTATCGTGCAACACAACCGGTCTCCTGAGGACCCTGAATCCGCTCGACAAGAAGCTCAAGATCAAGAACGCGTTCGTCACCATCGTCAGGCGTGCCGCCGATCCCGGCGACTCCAAGACCGGACCGGTCAACGCGCTGGAGCCTTCTGTTAAGCTCCCGACCCACCACGGACCCGATGTGCAGAGCATCATGCCCTGGCTGAACATCAACACAATGGCTGTCAAGGCATCCACGACCCTGATGCACATACAGACAGTAGTAGTCCAGCTCGAGCAGGAGACCACCACCGAGAACGTCCTGGAGATCTTCAGGAGCGCACCCCGTGTCAGGCTGGTCAAGAGCAAGGACGGAATCAAATCCACAGCGAACGTCATGGAACTGGCCAGGGAGCTCGGCCGCGACAGGTCCGACATGTACGAGATCGTCGTTTGGGAGGACGGAGTTAAGGTAGTCGGCAACACACTGTACTACTATCAGGCCGTCCACCAGGAGTCCGATGTGATCCCGGAGAATATAGACTGCATCAGGTCCATGTGCAAGCTCGAGCAGGACGGGGCCGCATCCCAGGCCAAGACGAACAAGTCCATGGGAATCCCTCAGTGAAGGTCTGAAGATGCAGAAGGACTTCAACACCCTCGAGGACTTCAACTACAGGGATAAGACCGTCCTCCTCAGGGTGGATATCAACTGTCCCCTTGACAAGCAGACCCTCCAGATCGTCAACGATTCGAGGATCAGGAGAGTGGTCCCCACCATCAGGGAGCTGATGGGAAAGAAGGCCAAGCTGGTCATCCTGGCGCATCAGAGCAGGAAGGACAAGTGGGACTTCATCAACCTGGAGCAGCACGCAGAGCATCTCGCAAAGCACCTCAACGCTCCCGTCCAGTACGTCGACGATGTCCTGGGGGACAAGGCGATGGAGGCCATCAGGAACCTCAAGCCCGGACAGGCGCTGCTCCTCGGGAACGTCAGGGCCATCGACAGCGAGACCGCCAAAGGCGATATGATGGCGCATTCCGAGGGAGAGATAGTCCAGAAGCTCGCCCCAGTTATCGATTACTACGTCTGCGACGCGTTCGGGGCATCCCACAGGTCGCAGTGCTCACTGGTCGGATTCTCCGCCAAGGTGCCCTCTGCATCCGGAAGGCTCATGGCCAAGGAGATGTCCGCCCTGAAGGCCATCTTCGAGAACCCCCGCAGGCCCTCCGTGTTCATACTGGGAGGGGCAAAGTTCGGTGATGTCTCGATCATGATCGACCGCGTCCTGGGCAACAACACAGCCGACACCGTCATCCTCACAGGACTGGCAGGCAACGCTTTCCTGCTGGCCAGGGGAATCGACATCGGAGAGGCCAGCTCGCAGATCCTGTCTGAGGAGCTCACGGAGGAGAACCTCCAGGCAGCAAAGGATGTCATGTCCAAGTACGGACAGAGGATCCTGCTTCCCGTCGATGTGGCGGTGGAGAGGGACGGCAAGCGCGTCTCCGTCAACATCGGAGACCTGCCCACAAAGGAGCCCGCATTGGATATCGGAGACGCATCCGCTGAGAAGTTCGCAAAGGTCATCCAGTCATCCAGGACCAGCTTCATGTCCGGTCCTGCAGGGATGATAGAGAAGCCCGATTTCGCCATAGGCACCAGGGTCCTCATGACCGCTATGGTCGACAGCGGAGGTCAGTCAGTGATTGGCGGAGGACACACCGGCGGAGCCGCTGAGAAGTTCGATCTCGCGGACAGGTTCTCCTACGTCAGCACCGGAGGCGGAGCGCTGGAGACCTTCCTTCTGGGAGAGCCGCTGCCAGTCATCGAGGCGCTGAAGTACTCCAAGAACAAGTTCGGTGCCGAAGCCCAAAAGCTTTAAGTGTAGAACTAAGGATGCGGTTGCGATGGCTAAAAAGAAGAGGCGCATATTGGAAGAACCCGAGGAAGAGTACGAGTTCACGCCGACCGAGTTCAACGAGAGGGAGTTCATCCTCAAAGAGATCTACATCTCCAAGATATTCGCTGTCTCCATGGTTCTCGCAGTAGTCATCGGAATCATCGATGCGATCCTCATCAAGACCTGGCCGATGGAGAGCGGAGGATACTACCTCATGTCCATCCCCGCAACGATCCTGGCCTTCTTCGGAATCTTCCTGACCAAGAAGATCTCGTCGGTCCTCGGACTCCACCCGGAGCTCATAGAGGTCAAGTCGCTGGCGGGAACGTACCTCATGTACCTCGCCATGGCTCTTGGTATCTGCATCGTCGGAGTCCAGTTCTGAGACTCCGTTGATCAAACGATTTCAAAAATCACTTCTTAAATTCTTCTATCAGAAGCTTGACTGCATTGCCACGGTGAGACATGGTGTTCTTCTCGTCGATTGGTATCTCCGAGAACGTGAGCTTCCCGTCAGGGGAGAATATGGGGTCGAATCCGAAACCCCCGTCGCCCTGCTCCGACTGGGTGATGACTCCGCGGCACTTGCCCATGACGATGATGCGCCTTCCGTCGATGTCGCATCCGATGCAGCACCTGAACTCTGCGCCACGGTCCTCGACACCTTCCATGAGCTTCAGTATCCCTTTGTTGCCGATGGTCTTCTGGGCGTAGGCCGACCACACGCCGGGGAATCCTTTCAACGCATCCACGAACAATCCAGAATCATCGATGATGAAGTTCCTGACGCCTTGACGGATGATCTCATCCATCCCTTTGTTGACGACCTCCTCCAGATCGCTTGTCTGGACCTCGTCGTAGGGCAGTCTGTAGTGCTCCATCTCGATCCCCAGGGAATCGAACGCTTTCTGGTATTCGGCAACCTTTCCGGGATTCGACGTGATGACTTTGAGCTTCATGTGTACCTGCCCCTGTTCTTGATGTCGGCGAGCTTCCTCTTCACTGCCTTGGGATCGGAGATGTTGGAGTAGTATGTGTCCATGAGCTTTTCGAAGGATGATTCCAGGCCCACATGGGCTGAGCTGAAGGCCCTCTCCAGCAACCTGAGGTCCACTCCGATGTCCTCGAGCTCCGCGTTGGCGCAGCCCATGGAGAAATCGATCAGGCATACCTCTCCGTTCTCTAGGATCATGTTGGATGTGGTGAGGTCACCGTGGCAGATCTTCGCAGAATGTATCTTGGCCACAGCCAGCCCTATCTTCTCGCAGATCTCGTCCGCCTTTTCAGGGTTGGAATCCAGGAAATCCTTCACCGATTCACCCTCGATGAACTCCATGGTCAGTTCGGCCTTGGAGAGGTCGATGTCGTAGATGCAAGGCGTTCTGACTCCAGCTTCCCTTGCATCGCGCATGATCCTTGCCTCGTTGCGGGTCCTGGAGTTGCGGATGCTGGAATCGATCTCCGGGAGCCTGTAGGATTTCTCCGGCCTCGTCTTTATCAAAGCCTTCCTTCCCAGGAACTCACCCATCGAAACTGTGGCCTCTGCACCTTGGATCATGCTGTTTTTGACCATTCCATCACAAGTCTTAATTTTATGGAGTCTCATTCCGTTTCGGGGATATAAATGAAGTACACAATAACAGGAGACAACCTCCAGTTCGTGAATGTAGAACTCAGTCCCGGAGAGGAGTTGAGCTCCGTTGCTGGAGCAATGGCCTACATGACAGGAAACATGAGAATGGAAGCCGTCATGGAAGGAGGTCTGTTCTCCGGTATCAAGCGCTCGCTCGCGGGATCGTCACTGTTCCTCGTCAAATACAGGCCCGAGAACGGAACCGGAGTCGTAGGACTCGGCGGACAGGTTCCCGGAAAGATCCTGGATGTGGACGTCGGCAAGGGAGCATGGATCGTCCAGAAGACTGGATACCTGGGATCCCAGCCCACGGTCAAACTGGACATGGCTTTCCAGAAGAAGATTGGATCGATATTCTTCGGAGGAGAGGGACTGATCCTCCAGAAACTCTCTGGATCCGGAATGGCATTCATCGGTGCATGCGGTGACCTGAACGTCGTCGAGCTGAAGCCCGGCGAGCAGTACAAGGTATCCACATCGAACGCAGTGGCATGGGAGGATACCGTACAGTATGATATCTCTGCAGCAGGAGGAATCAAGACATCTCTGTTCGGAGGAGAGGGACTGTTCGTCACCACCCTCACCGGACCTGGAAAAATCGTCATCCAGTCGATGACCCTCGGAGATCTCGCTAACGCACTGATCCCTTACTTGCCCAACAACAGCTGAGGTGATTGAAATGGCAGACAATGAAGTTCGCAACATGAAGAAGACAGGCACCGGAAAGTCCGCAATCGGACTCGTCCTCGTCGGTATCGGAATCGTAGCGCTTATCGGACTGATCATATGGTTCCTCACGGTCCCTGGAGTCCTGGAGTCGCTCCTTTTCATCGCACTCGCGATCGTGGTGATCGTGGCGATCATCGCCGGTATCATCTGCATCATCGCACTCCCGATGTACGCCTACAAGGGCGAGCAGTACCAGGAAGGCGTTGAGTATAGTCTCAGCGATGTCAAGCCCGTCAAGGAATCCTCTTCCGAGGACAACGACGACGAGTGAGCCTTCACAGAAAACAGGGGGCTAGTCCCCCTTCTTCCTTCATTCCATTTTTATCGTTCCTATGCGTTCATCAATTGCTGAAAGGTGATGGATTTGGCAGGTACTGCGATATTCTGTCCGGCATGCGGTGCACCCGCGCAGATCCCGTTTGGTAAGGCCTCTTGCATCTGCGAGTACTGCGGAAGCATGGTCCAGAGGAACATGACCGAGGCGGAAGCGGCGCACATCGTGAAGAACAAGGAAGCCGTCGACGACATCAAAGCAGCCATCCACAGCATTGCCAACAGGGATTACAAGTCGGCCCTCAAATACGCTGATAAGGCGGTGGAGATCACCTACGAAGATCCCGGACCGTACTTCGTCAGATACCTCGCCTGTCTGGACCTCGATTACAAGAAGGCCAAATCATCATTGAACATGGCCAGATCCATGTCCTCATCGAAGGATTCTGTTCTATCGGATTCCGAGTACGACGAGGCCAAGATGGCGTTCGCGCAATCCTATCTGGCTGCAAAGGGCGACGATATCAAACGCATGTTCCTCTCGATGAGGTCCGTAGGGCCGAAGGAGCTCGAGAACGTCAGGAACTATGAGCGCATCAGGAAGGTGGAGGATTTCTTCGCTGACAGCGATCTGAAGGACACTTTCATCGAGGCCATCAACTCCCAGATGGATGAATGCAAGAGGAGAAGCAGATTCTCCATGGAGACCACACAGTCCAACTGGGATGCGCTGCAGCAGTTCCGCAAGGAATGCTTCTACATCACAGCAGCGACGATGATACTGGACAAGTCATCGGCACCACTCATGGCGACTGCATTGAAGGGATACAGCGATGCGCTCAGCCTCAAATGGGAGGCAGCCTTCAAGCACGGTGTCTCCGGGAGCAAGGATCGGCTGAAAGCCATGCGTGCCGAGTCCGACTCCATTCTGGCCTGGGCCAAATCGATCAGATGAGAAGGATGCGGCCGGGCGGACCCGACCGTTGAAATGTTTTATGCGTTCCTCTTCCTGAATAGGGAATACACGACGTACAGGATTATCACGACGAGCGCGAATACTATCGGGATGATGATGCTGTCCGCGTACTGGTAGACCACTATGGCCCCTCCGGCAGCAACCATCAGGAACCCGAACAGCGCAGCGGCGCCGGATTCGTTGGTCCCCCATCTGTCGTCCTGTGTGCTCCTGAAAAAGGAGCTGAGGAGCTCATAGACTCCCACCACGAGGAGGAACAGTCCGATCGCCGGGAGCCAGTTGGACGTGTAATAATAGTAGACCAGAGAAACGATCGCTCCCAACAGGATCGCTATGACCGTCATCTTTCCGAAGCTCTTCTGTGTTTCCTCAGCCATGCCACCGCCTCACTGAACGATGTCCTCATCCCCGAACGGGTCCCCGCACTCCGGGCAGAACTTCGGGGGCTTGGTCGGGTCCTTGGGTTCCCATCCGCATTTGTCGCAACGGTACTGGCGAGCTCCAGACGGTTTCTTGGCTCCGCATTCCTGGCAGAACTTGCCGCGGTTCACGGTCTTGCAGGATGGGCATTCCCAACCGTCCTCGGGCTTCTTCTTCCCGCACTCCGGGCAGAACTTGCCTTTGGCCATAGCGCCGCATGTGCACTGCCATCCCGGAGCTCCGTCCGAGGCGGCCTTTGCAGGCTGCTGCTGTTTCTGCTGGTTCGCCATGTCGTAGTAGTTCTGGGCGTTCATGTTTCCGCCGCCCATCTGACCTACCATTCCGAATCCCATGAGTCCAGTCATCGCTCCGGCCTCGTTGGAGGCAGCCGATTTCAGAGCGGATGCCTGAGCTTCCACAAGGGTGGCTCCGGCCATCGAGGGGTCGCGAAGAATAGCGGCCTTCTGAGCGTTCTTGATGAGCTCTGCATCCTCTGGTGGCAACGATACCGATCCGAGGGCGACGCTGATGACCTCGAGTCCGCGCAGCTGCGACCACTTCTTGGACAGGGCGTCGTTCATGGCCTCCTGTAGCTCCTCGGTGTGGTTCATGACCTCGTTGGGGCGCAGTCCCATTCCGGACAGCTTCCCGAATCCGGGCTGAAGCGCGGAGATGAACTCCGTTTTGAGCTGGTCGTCGATCTCCGACCTGTAGTATGATTCCTGCACGTTACCGCATACGTTCGCGTAGAACAGGATGGGGTCCGTGATCTTGTAAGAGAATGTTCCGAAGCAGCGGATGGACACATCGATATCGAGTCCGATGTTCCTGTCCACGACGCGGAACGGTATGGGCGTCGACGTTCCGAACTTGTTGTCGATGAGTTCCTTGATGTTGATGTAGTAGACACGCTGGTCCTTTCCGGTGTCACCGCCGTATCCGACACGCCTTCCGATTGTCTTGAAGGTGTTGATGACACCCGATCCCAATCCTCCGGAGAAGATGCTGGGTTCGGTCGATGAGTCGAACGTGTACTGTCCGGGTTCAGCGCTGAGCGCCACGACCTTTCCCTGCTCGACGATTATCATGCACTGTCCGTCCGCGACCGCGATACCTGAACCGTTGCTGATGATGTTGTCGTTACCTTTGGTGTTGGTCGAACGTGATCCCGTGCGCTTGACACCCTTGACCACTAGGACATCCTTGGGCATCGACTCGCAATAGAAGAACTCCTTCCACTGGTCAGCCAATGCGCCTCCGGTAGCTCCTGTTATTGCCTTGATTAGTCCCATGAAAAAGGGTATGCACATACGAGATTTAACCAGTTCCCTGGTAGTTCGCCGCAGCAGAGCGAACCGATGAGAATAGCATTATTACCGCCCCTTACATTACAGGTGCGTGGATAGGATACCTCTGGGATGCTCCCAATTCGACCAGCTCTTGGGGGGCGGGATCGAGAAGGGGAGCGTCACGCTGATCTACGGAGAGGCCGGTGCCGGCAAGACCAATGTTTGTCTTCAGCTAGCGCGCAATATGGCCATCTCCGGACAGAAGGTGGCCTACATCGATTCTGAAGGTCTCTCATCGGACCGTCTGGGCCAGGTCTTCCTGGGGCAGGAGGAATCCATCAAAAATCTGCTCATCTTCGAGGTCCACAGCTTCACCGAGCAGTCCGACCGCATAGACAAGATCGAGAAGCTGGCGGCCACGGGGACGATATCCTTGGTGATCATAGATTCCCTCACGATGTTCTACCGTCTCAATTATGAGGACGCCTATGTGAGGAACGATTTCATCAGGCAGACCGAGGTGCTGCTGAACATGGCCCGCCAGTACAACATAGCGGTCATGCTCACGTCGCAGGTGTACTCCAACATCACCAACGGCGGAGTGGAGTTCCTCGGCGGTCATGCTCTGCATCACAACGCGAAGACCATCATCCGTCTCGACAAGAGGACGGAGGGCAGACGCGCTGCTGTGATAATCAAGCACAGGAGCCTTCCAGAGGGAAGGGCGGCGATGTACCGCATCACCGAGAACGGAATCTCGGATATCTGATTCAGACGTCCCTGTCTATAGCGTATCTCGCAAGGGAGATCATGAACTCCTTATCCTCGCTCTCCGGCAGGAACTGGATCTTGGCGATGGCGTTCTCCACCTTCTTCTTCGCGAGGTCGAGGTTGTACTGGATCGCTCCGCAGTCCTCCATGATCTGCTTGGCACGGGCGCACTGCTCGTCGGTGGCGTCCATGTTCCCCAGTATCGACTTGAACTCATCGAGGAGCTTCTGGTCCTTCAGGACGGAGATCGTGTGGGTGACCATGCAGGTGCATTTGCCCTTGCGGATGTCGTTCCCGACGGACTTGCCGGTCTTGGATGAGTCCCCGGCGATGCCCAGGTAGTCGTCGAACATCTGGAATCCCAACCCGAGATCCATGGCATACTCGTTAATGGCCTTGACCTCCTCGGGTTTCGCTCCGCCGATGATCGCTCCTCCTGCAGCGGCTGCTGCGAATAGGACGCTGGTCTTCAGCTTGATGGTCTCGAGATAGACCTCCTCGGAGACTATCTGTCCCTCGTTGTTGATGTCCATCTGCTGACCGCGTGCGAGGTCCCAAACGGCCTTCGCTACGTACTTCAGGACATCCCTCATCCTGTCAGCGGGCACATCCAGGTCCGCGATGATCTGGTATGCCTTTGCGAAAAGGGCATCTCCCGCGAGGACCGCGGTGGGCATGCCGTATCCAATGTGGATGGTGGTCATTCCCCTGCGCTTCTCGTCGCCGTCCATGAGGTCGTCGTGTATGAGCGTGAAGTTGTGTATGTACTCGATGGCGACTGCGAGGGGGACGGCCTTCGAGGCGTCCCCTCCCACTGCCCTGCAGCATGCGACGGCCATAGCCGGGCGCATCCTCTTGCCTCCGGCGAAGGGATACTGCTTGGACGCATCCATCAGCACCTTGGGCTCCTCGTCCCCGATGTAGCTCTTTATAGGCCCGTCCAGTTCGGCGGACATCTTCTTCAGGTATTCTTTGGCGTCAATCATATCTGGTCCATCCATTCCTTGGTCTCGCCAAGCACGACGTACCTGGCCTTCGAAAGCTGTTTGAGGTTCTTGGAACCGGTGAGCAGCATGGCTGCCTTCAGTTCCTGGATTATGATGTTGAGCTTCTCCTTGACCGCATCAGCGGATTCGGAGGCCTCTTTGAGGATGACGTTCGCGACTCCCGCGGCATCGGCGCCCATAGCTATCGATGATGCGACGTGGATCCCATCCAATATTCCTCCGGAGGAGATCAGCTGCATGCCGCATTCTGCGCATTGGGAGAGCGAGACCGGGGACGGTATGCCCCAATCGAAGAATGTGTCGCCGAGGCTCGTCCTGACGGGGTCCTCGGTCTCCAGCGCACGGTAGAATTCCACTGCTGAGAAGCTGGTGCCTCCCATTCCGGAGATGTCCAGTCCCTGCACTCCGATCCCTTTGAGCCTGTCAGTGACGGACTTGGAGATCCCTGCACCGGTCTCCTTGACCATGACCGGACCCTTCCTGGCGAGGTTGCGTATGGATTCGTAGCATCCGTCGAAGTTCGTGTCGCCCTCGGGCTGAACGATCTCCTGGAGGGGGTTGAGATGCACGGCTAGGATGTCTGCGTCGATGAGCTCTATCGCGCTCTCGATCATATCGTCGGTGTACTTCGCACCCTTCTCCTGGTCTATGAGCTGGACGGCACCGATGTTCCCTATCATGAGGGGCACATCGTAGTCCTTGACGACGGAGTAGCTGCTGGGTGCGGAACCCATGACTCCAGCGCGCTCGCTTCCCACACCCATACCGATCCCCAGCTCGGCGCAGGCCTCTGCGATGTTCTTGTTGATCTTCTTCGCTCCGGTGAAACCGCCGGTTATCGCGGTGACGATCAGCGGCGCCTCTAGCTTCTTGCCGAACAGCGTGCATGACGTATCCACGTCTGATGCGTTGATCTCCGGCAGCGCGTTGTGGATGAGCCTGATGTCATCCCAGTAGCAGTAGCCGGGTGCGACGCGTTCGTTCATGCATATCCTGATGTGATCCGCTTTCCTGTCCTTGATTGTCATGATATCACGGCCTAACCTTGGTGCAGGGGACTTCCTCCCCCTTGAGCAGCGCCTCGAGCCTGCCGGGCACCGTACCGTTGACGAGGATGCACTCTCCGTCATCCCCGCACATTCTGATCATCTCTTCCACTTTGCCCTTGATGCCGCCAGTGACGTCCGCCACGGACAGCTCCGAGTCCAACTTATCGAGCATGCTGCTGTCGGCATACTCTATCAGCTTGGCGTTCTGATCCTTCTTCGGATCCGCTGTGTAGAGGCCGTCGACATCCGATACGAAGACTATCTTCGACGGCTTGAAGATGTCCGCTATTACCTCCATGGCCTGGTCCCCGGAACAGATGGCGAAACCGTAGGACCGGTCAGCCACGACGTCTCCAAACAGGACAGGCATGATGCCTATGTGGGCCAGTGCCTTTAATGCCTCGGGCTCGTTGACGATGAGCCTTCCCTTGTCCATGACGAAGCAGGATCCCGGAGGGACCGAGACCGCAGGAAGACCGACCTTGATGAGCTCTTGTGTCACCATGGCGCTCAGATCCCTGACGTCGTGCTGAACCTGTGCCACGGCAGGGATCTGTCCGAAGTCCTTCAGTCCGTACTGAAGGGAGTACTTCTTGGCGATCATGTGGCCGAATGAACCGGCCCCGTGGACGATCATCACACCTACGCCAGCCGAAGCGATCTCCTTGCAAAGCCTAGCAGTCTGCTCCTGTTTGAAGGATCTGTACTGGGCCTTGTCGGTAATCACGCTTCCGCCGAGCTTGATAAGTATCATCGTCTCGTGGATTGGTCTTCTTTATAATAAGATAGGCGGTCGCTATTGTCGAAAGAAATCGAGACTCCCGTCCACAGGATTAGAGAAGAAAAGTGGTTGACAGCGTGCCTGAGTTCCCGTACGCTTGCGCAATACAGTACAGACAGGTACGCGGGAGGGCTTTACTGCCGGGTTCGGAATGGGACCGGGTGTGACTCCTCCGCTATGGCCGTCATACCAATACGGAGGATAGGAGAGAAGTATATAACATTTGCTGGGCACCGATTGACGGGGTAAGGCCCCCGTGCGTAGGAGGACGCCCGGGTGCCTTATTTCGGGAGCCGTACCAATAGGCAAGCAATACGGGTCCCGAACGATTCTGTCATATCATATTACTATTTAGCAGGGGTAGGAAAAGAAGTCCACAATAATGAACATCTGGATGGAGTTCCCTTGACACAAAATTGTCGAGTTGGAGGGATTTAGAGGGGTTGCCCCCCCCCAGGAGGATGAGGGGAGCTGTTGGGGTTTATAGGTGATCTCAGAGACCGTAGTTCTTGAGGTTGTAGTTGGGGACGATCTCCTTGTACTCCTTGTGGGCCCACTCGGTGAACTTGTCAGTGTCCTCGGGAAGGGCGGTGAGCTTCTTGTGGATATCCTGGAGTGTCTCCAACTGCTTGACGGTGAGGCCAAGCTCCTTGGATTCGTATCCCTTGAGCAGTATCTCGGCAGCCTTGATTCCGGCCGCCCTTGATCTGAGGTAGAGGTCGTTTCCGTTCTCGGCGATGGCCTTTCCGATCTCCCAGGCGTGGTCGTATGCGAGGATGTATCCCTCGGGTCCTCTGTATCTGTCAGCGTACATGTACAGGTCCCTGAGGGTCTTCTCCTGCTTGAGCTGGATGGCGGTGTTCATCAGAGCGGCTTCGTATCCGATGGATCCGAACCAGCACTGGACGGATGTTCCTCCGAACTCGGGGTGGTACTCGACGGACTCGTTGGACCAGAGGTCGCAGCACTGAGCGATGAGGTTACCCTGCAGATCGCAGTGTGCGCACTGGCAGTTCTTTCCCTCCTGTGTGGTGGGCTTTCCTGCGATGGCCTTGACGATAGGGCCTTCGTAACCGCAGTCCTTGTCGGGTCCGAGGGCTCCGCACTCCCAGGCACACAGGGTCCTGGCGGATGCGATTGCACGGGTGACGGCGGAGAAGGTCCTCTGGACGTCCTGATCCATCATTCCTCCGGCCATGAACATGGAAACGTTCGCTCCGGAACAGTTGGTGTCTCCACCAGGTGTGCAGTGGTTCCTCTTTGCGATGTCGACCATCTGCTCCCAGGTCCAGGTCATGTCGATGGATCCGAGGTATCCGACACCGTATAGGAAAGCGACGATGTCTCCGTTGGTGACGGCGTAGTCTGCGAACTCCTTTCCTCCGACTGACTCGACGGACAGGTTGTCGGCTCCGTTCTCGCATGCGATGTCGCAGCACTCGAAGAACTTCTCGGGGTATGCGTGGACGGTGTCCATCCCGGGCCTGAGTCCGTGGTCGGCCTCACGCTGATCGGGGATGGTCTGTCTCGTACCGCAGTTGAGTCCGTACTCCTCATGGTATTTCTCGCACATCTCCTCCTGGCCCGCGACGACGGGTGCGGAGAGCTTGGCCTGGTTCATCTGGGAGACCCACTCGGTCTCCAGCTGGACGTTGGGGAATCCGACGGTGACAGCCCTGTCGAGGATGTCCTTTGTGATGTAATCTACATACTCCTTCCTGAGCTTCTCGGGGTCCTTCTCGGTTCCGGGCCTGGGGGCGTAGTTGATCTCAGGGACGACGTATCCTGCGCCGAGCTTCAGACCGAATCCGTAGGATACGGGGTGCTTAGAGTGCCCCATTACCATGTCGTCTGCGCTCTCGTATGCCATACTCGTGTATCTTGTTACTGCCATCTCACTGACCTCCTACAATGCCGTCCCACTCTTCTCTGATCTGCTTCCAGGTGTATCCCTGTCTGATCTTCTCCGCGATGATGGGCGTCTGGGGCGCCTTCTCCGAGTAGATACCGAGATCGTAGGAGTTGGCGTACTCCCTGTTGACCGCTCCGCCGCATCCCATCAGGGGGATGTTGATTCCCTTGTCCTGGAGCATCTTAGCTTCAGTGGGGAATGCGGACATGGTTGTGGTCATGAGGGCGGTTCCGCTGGCGAACAGGGGCTTGACCTCTTCGACCTTAGCGATGAAGTCCACGATAGGTACGTCACGTCCCATGTCGACGACATCGTATCCTGAGGACCTAACCATAACAGCTGCAATGTTCTTTCCGATGTCATGGGGGTCTCCCTCGGCAGCGTGCATGACGACGGTTCCCTTGGACTCGCGTCCTCCGGGGACCTGCTTCTCTGCGATCGCGATTCCGATCTCCATGGTCTTTGCGGCCATCATGATCTCGGGCAGGAAGTACACGTGCTCTGCGTACAGCTTTGCTACACACTCCATTCCTGCTACCAATCCATTATTGATAATATCAAGGGGATCCCTTGTTTTGAGGGCCTCCATAACGGTAGGTCCGACTGTCTTGAACTGCATGTGCAGAACCTGCTCTGCTACCTTTCTGAATACTTCGTCGGTAGGCAGCATCTTCTCTGCCATCTCCTCGGGCGTCAACGTCACCTGCATATCGATGTCGTAGCGCTTGAGGACTTTTGTGAAATCTGCTCCTTCTTTGCTTAGCACATTACCACCTTTTGAGGTTGGATGGATGTTACGAGTGGAATGTTTATAACCCGTCTCAAAATCGAAATGACCATTTTAAATTATAACATTTATAAAACTTTGTTTAAAAATTCATGGATGAATGATATATCCATATATCGTTTAAGTTTGTAATAAATAATTATACTGGATTGTATAGTAATTGGGTTTTATTGGATGAATTAGGTGTGTTGATATCATATGTATAATCGAAAAATTATATGTATAATTACAATATTATACAAAATGAATGTCATCGATTGTCTATCTGAGAAATCGGAAGTCCAATACTATTTATGCTTATCTGAACGAATCCGTTTGGGATCCAGATAAGAAGAAGTGCGTCAACAAGCGCAAATGCATAGGACACGTGGATCCGGGGACCGGCGAGATTGTCCCGAACAGGGCCAGCAAGACAAGAGATTATCCCACAGTCCGTTCCGTTTTTGTCAGCAAGATGTTCGACAAGGTGGCCAAGGACATGCTGCTCTCCGAGACCCTGGCGTTATCGTTCCCGGATGATTGGAAGAAGATAATGACCGTAGCGTACTATCTCGCATCCACCGGAGGGGAGCTGCAGTTTTGCAAGCAGTGGAGCGAGAACAACAGGGCACCCTACAACTCCATCATGACTGAGCATGTCATGAACGAGCTGCTGTCCAACATCACCTCCAACGGCATCTCCCTATTCTTCACGCTATGGAAGCTACGTGTGCAGCCCGACGAGACATACGAGAGCTCCATCAGCTTCAGCGACTCGGAGAACGATATGAGTGAGTATTCGAAGAGGTACAATATCGATTTCAACATCAACAGCAACAGGACGAAGATGGACATCTTCTTCAGCACCAAGAACAACATACCGTTGTGCTATCAGCTGTCCAATATGGCCACTGGCCACAAGATCGGCGATTACGATGTATACAGGGAGAGCTTCAGCAGGCTGTCGTCATTCATGGACGAGGAGAACGGGGATCCGCTCGACCCTTCACTGGTGGCTTACGCAGGCAGCAACCTCATCGTCCGTACCCGTCCCGACAACGAGTTCGTCTCCGGGATGATCGAGAAGGCCGAACCGTCGATGACCAATCCGGAGAACTACAGGATACTGTTTGGAACCCCACTGTTCATAGAAACGTACATGCACCATGTGAATGGGAGAAAGCTCTACATCCACATCTTCTTCGATCCGAACAAGGCCGTCCAGGATCTGTCCACATTCATCTCCATCATCAATCTGTGCAAGTACGAGTTGGAGACCAACCGTCCCGTCGAGGGTCATCAGGAGCTGTACGACAAGTACCTGATAGTCACGGAGGACGAGAGAGGGAGGCAGGTGGTCTCTCATAACAGCGAGGCCATCCTCCACCACAACCAGTACCTAGGTTACTCGACGATCATCTCCAACTTCACCCGCAACCCGTCGACGGCGCTGATACCGTTCCTTCAGAACAAGACGATCACGGGAATGTTCGAGAACATGAAGAACGAGTACGACAGTACGACATTCAACCTCTTCACCGAATCCAACTACCTGAGCAGGATATTCATCCAGTTCCTGGCGCTGATCCTGAGGATGCAGGTCGAGAACATCATGATATCCAAGAAGCTGAACAAGACCCTGACCTACAAGCAGCTAATCGCCGAGCTGTCATCCATCAGGACGATAAACGTGCCGGGCACGAAGAAACCCATGCAGACGATGCTGAGCGACACTCACATACGCATCTTAAACGCGTTCGAGATAGACTACGATCTAGAATGATCAGCAATATGTGGTCTTGTCGCTGTCGAGGACCTCGTTCCAGAGCCTGATGGTCTCCTGAGCATCCTCCTCGTCCATGATCTGGATGGCAAAACCTGCATGGATAACCGCCCACATGCCGACCTCCGCCTCGACCATTGCGACGTTGGCCTTCCTGGTCACTCCGCCGAAGTCCACATCGGCCATCTCTCCATCGATCTTTACGATCTTCCCGGGTATAGCTAGGCACATGGTATCACTCCGTCATGATCTTGAGGATGGCCTCTGCGGGCTGGCCGTCCGTCGCTGTAAGCGCGGCGATGGCCTTCTCCCTGTCGCATCCGGTCTGACTCATGACCAGGTCGACATCGGATGCTGCGAACGTCACCTCGGGCTCTGAGGATCCCTCATCGGAGCCACCCAGCGGCCTGACGGTCTCGGGACCGCTGACCTGATAGCTCTTCTGTCCGCCCATCTCGACGCAGATGACGTCGGCACCCTTGAGCACGATCTCGTTCGTCCTGGTCCTGATTATGACCTCGGTGACGTCCTCGAGACTGTTCTGCTTGATGCCCATCTGTTTCATCGCCTTCTGCATCTGGCGAGGGTTCATTCTCATTCCGCCCATGGTATCCTCATCCTATGACGTTTATTTAAAAAGTATTTTCAAATGCTTTCCTTGACTGCGGCCACCAATGCTGACAGGACCTCGTCAGCTTTCTCCACGTCGGGGACTCCTCCCTGTGCGAAGTCGGGCTTCCCTCCGCCGCGTCCTCCGAACCTTCCCAGGACGTCTGAGATGACGGCCTTGCAATCTACCTTCGGGTTTCCGGATGCGAGCATGACCGACAGTGTCTCCGACACGGATACGAATGCTCCGATACCGCCTTTGGATCTGATCGATTCCATGGTGTCGTTCATGACATTCCTGTCCGCTCCAGGAAGGATGGCCGAGTACAGAGCTGTGCCGTTGACGTCCTCCGGCGAGAGATGCGACACCATCCTCTTGGTAGCATCCCTCAGGAGCCTGTTCTTGACCTCCAGCTCCTGCTTCATGTTGGATACGGCCTTCGCTGCATCCTCGTTCTTGCAGCCTATGACATCGATGACCTCCAACGCTACGTTGGACAGTGCTACTGCAGATTGCTTGGCGGCCTCTCCGACCTTGAAGTGGATCTCGTATCCTTCCTTTCCGGCCTTTACCTTGCGGTCGACGACCAGCATCTCCAGTTCGGATGTCTCTAGGACGTGCACCCCGCTGCATGCGGAATAGTCGATATCGCCTATGGCGACGACGGTGATCTCCTCATCCTCTCCGATCCTGTCCAGCTTGATCCTGACCTTCTCCAGTTCCGGATCGTCCCTGTCCATGATGCTGTGGGTGATGGAATGGTTGTCCCTGATGGCCTGGTTGGCGAAGTCCTCGGCCTTCCTGATCTGCTCCCAGGTCAGGTCCCTGTCCACGATGACGTACTTGGTCTCAGGCGAGATGAAGATCTTCACGATGCTGAGCTCCTCGCACTGCCTCTTCAGTGAACCGAAGAGCAGATGCTCCCCTGTGTGGCCCTGCATGAGGTCGTAGCGTCTGTTCCAGTCCACCTGGCACCAAACGGTGTCGCCGACGTGGAGATCGTTCCCTGGGCACTTGTGGACGATGTCATTGTCCTTGTTGTATGAGACTTCGGTGACCTTGCAGTTGGCGATGCTGCCGGTATCGCAGACCTGGCCGCCCCCGCCGGGGTAGAATGCTGTGCAGTCGAGGATAACATCGTCCCCATCCACAGCGGCAACATGTGCCTCGAAGTCGAAAATGTACCCATCATGCCTGAAGATCTCGTCGGTCATCGTATCGGATTTCGCGGATGCGGTCGGTTCTAATAAAACAGATGGTCATCCGACTATAGGTCTGTAACTAACGTGAGATAATCAAGAATGACAGGTAGATTCTATAACCATGCATTGCATTCGTGCCTTTATGATCTGCCCAAACTGTGGAAGACAAATGAGTGATGGAGAATTATTCTGCACTGGGTGTGGGATGAGGTTGAACAACGCACCAGGCTATGGGGCAGCCCCCATATATTCAGCACCACCAGTATATGATGCACAGAATCAGCAAAACGACCCTGATAAGCCTGTCAATCCATCCAAGGCAGTCCCGTTGATATTGGGATTTTTCTTTGGTCTTTTTGGAGTATTATTGGCAGTGCTCACGTACAACGGGAACTATGGGAAGTACACCCGTAATCCAACGGTGAACGCATTGTTATGGAGTATAATCGGAACATTGATCCAGATACCTATAATTCTCGCGTTATACTACCTGGTAATAATGCCCATGATTTCCAGTTTGTTCGGTATGTGAAATCACTGAATAAATCGACGGCTCTGCCGTCTTCTTCCCACACATGGCTGTGGATGGAGACACCATCCACAGCGGTCATATGTGTTTCTAAGTCGAATGTACCCGTCATGCCTGAAGATCTCGTTGCTACCGCATCTGTCCTTGCGATATAGAATCGGATAACGAGGGTGATGACATGATAGTTTACAGCGACTTTTTGTGAATTCTCAAGGATAGCATTATATCCTCATATGAAATCGATACAATGTTCCTGAAGGATTTAGGCCCCTGAAGGGGCCTTGGTTCTCAAAGGAACCATCTTAGCAATTCGGACATTGTCCGGATTGCCGAGAGGACGAGGGAAACGAATTCGAACTTGGTTCCCCTGTCCTCTTCCTTTGCAGGTATTTAATCACCTCCTAAGGATTAGGTACGGGCAAACAGTCCGGTCGCGATAGGAAGTCCTTCGCGACGGACTTCCTTCCCCGCCCATTAGGATACTGGGGTTTCCAAGATTTAATGACCATAAGGGCTTTCTACGGTCTATAGATTGCGACCCCCTGGCCGTTATTTAAACGAAGGATCTATCGGCAAATCCGCGATCGTTTCGTGCAATACTCGCTTCCAATCCCCTTTTATAATACTTTATTAGTAGCGTGCGATAGTTAGAGGCGCTCTCATGAGAAGAACGAACACCTGTGGTGAGCTTAGGGTTTCCGACATCGGAAAGAAGGTTTGCCTGCAGGGATGGGTCAGGTTCTCCAGGGACCACGGCGGGGTGCAGTTCATCGACCTTGCCGATAGGTACGGGATAACCCAGGTCGTCTTCGACCCTCAGGACCTTCCCGCCGGCACGGATGCAAAGAAGATCGCGGATGTGATGAATACCTTCACCCGCGAATGCGTCATTTCCATCGATGGTACCGTAAGGAATAGGGTCGAGGGGACCGAGGATGCCAGGAATCCCACCGGACAGATCGAGGTGCTCATCACCGGAGCGGAGCTCCTGAACACTTGTGCCATACCCCCGTTCGAGATCGGGGACCAGAAGGAAGGAGTCCTTCCCAACGAGGACACCAGGCTCAAGTACAGGTACCTGGACCTCAGGAGGACCGAGATGATTCAGTCCATGGTCTTCAGATCCAAGCTGGTCCATCTTGCCAGGCAGTATCTGGAGCAGAACGGTTTCCTTGAGATCGAGACCCCCATCCTGGGAAGGTCCACGCCCGAGGGAGCTAGGGACTACATCGTGCCCTCGAGGGTGCACCCCGGAACGTTCTACGCGCTCCCCCAGTCGCCACAGCAGTTCAAGCAGATGCTGATGGTCGCATCTATGGACCGTTACTATCAGGTTGCCAGATGCTTCCGTGACGAGGATTCAAGGAAGGACCGTCAGCCTGAGTTCACGCAGCTGGACCTCGAGATGTCCTTCGTGGACATGAAGGACATCCAGGACATGATGGAGGGCCTGATGGCCTACATCTGGAAAGGCCTGTACGACGAGGAGCTCAAGACGCCCTTCCCCCACATCGGATACAGGGACGCCATGGAGAGGTTCGGATCCGACAAGCCCGATATGAGGTACGGGCTGGAGTTCGTCAAGCTCACGGAGGTCGTGAAGGACGCTCCGTACAAGATCTTCCAGAACATTCTGGCCAACGGCGGGATCGTCGCAGGAATCAATCTCAAGGCCGATATCGCCGGCGACAAGGTCGGAAGGAACGATGTCGACCGTTACATCGCATACGCGAAGAAGGTCGGACTCGGAGGACTCACATGGATGAGGTGCGTCAACGGGCAGCTGGAATCCAACATCGTCAAGTACTTCACGCCGGAGATCCTGGAGAACATCAAGAAGACCATGGGCGCCGAGGAGGGCGACCTGATATTCATTATCGCAGGGCCCTGGAAGGCCACCTACGAGAGCGGAGGATTCCTCAGGAAGAAGATCGCTGAGGATCTCGGACTCGTTCCGGACAATGTATTCCAGTTCTTCTGGATGGACGACTGTCCCATGTTCGAGATCGATCCCGTATCCGGGAAGTACGACGCGTTCCACCACCCGTTCGTGCTGCCGACCAACGACCTCAACGACGAGTACGTCGGAGGAGCATGCTTCGACCTCTGCCTGAACGGCAACGAGCTCGGATCCGGTTCGCTCCGTATCCACAACGCCGAGAAGCAGATCGAGGTCTTCCACAAGCTCGGTCTGGACGATGAGAGGATCGAGAGGAACTTCGGTTACTTCGTGGAGATGCTCAGCTACGGTGCGCCGCCCCACGGAGGTATCGCCATCGGTATTGACAGGATCTGTGCGATCCTTCTCAACAAGGACTCCATTAGGGACGTCATAGCATTCCCCAAGAACAAGAGGGCAGTATCCCTCCTGGATGGTTCCCCATCCAAGGTGGACGACGACAAGCTGGAAGAGCTCCAGATCATCTCCCTCGCAGGAGAGGACCTCGACCTTTCGGAGTACGAGGACCTCCCCGAGGAGTGAAAACATTTCAGGGGCTCAGGCCCCTTTCTCTACTTTCTTCAACCTGTATCCTGCGGTAACCGATAGGATCGGAAGTTCTATCAGCGGTGCGATTACCAGCACCAACAGCAGCAATGTAGCGTCAGGGAAAGCCGCCACTGCAATCGCGAGGGACAGTGGGGAGTTCCTTGCCATGCTGGTGAACACAAGGGAAGTGGTGTCCGCCGTGTCGAACCTCTGCAATCTGGATACGAATGTCGCTACGACGTAGTTCACGGCGAAGAACACCAGCAGCGGGACTATGAGCGCTATGAACAGCTCAAGATGGCCCATCAGCTCAGCGCTCTCGGATGCGAACATGGCCGCGATGGCCAAGCACAGGAAGAATAGCTGAAGGTTGTCTCCGTTTTCGCTAATTCTAGAACCAAGATAGGCGACCTTTTGGACCTTCGCCCCCACTATTTTCAAGACGATGGCAGCGGTCAGAGGGATCACCAATACCACGATCATGCTCCATAGAAGACCGGGTATGTCCATGTCCACCTGTGTGTTGAAGAATATGAGCAGGTACACCGGCATCAGGACGATCTGCAGGATCAGGTTCAGAGGCAGAAGGGAGCTGCTCAGGGGAACGTTTCCTTTGGCCATAGCGGTGAAAACCAGATACCAATCCGTGCAGGGTGTGACAAGGAGCATCACCAGTCCGATCCTGACATCGATCTCCGCGAACATCAGCCCTAGCAGCAATGAGAATACGGGCGTCCAGACGAAGTTGATCGTCAGGGCCGTCAGGGTGAAGTGCCTGTTGGAGAAGGATTTCCCGATATCCCTGATGCTGACGCACATGAACACGAAGAACAGCATCACCATCAGGAACGGCTCTATCAGGAGCGAAGCGTCGGAACAGTCGGACAGCATCCCTGCCGCCAGGCCGATTATCGCCGCGGACAGCATGATAAGCGGATGCAGGAACGCACTGTTCATACTGACCAATCGATTAGCAAGTAGAAAAAAAGTGAGTAACAATTATGTCTAACATGACGATTCACCGCCATGGAAAACAAAAGCATCTTGACGTTGATTGCGGTCGTCGTCATAATAGAGGTCATCCTCGCCGGTGCGGTAATCTACATTCTGTCGGATCACGGTCAGACCGAATACACATTGTATATCGGCCTCAACGATTCGGTGACAGGCGAGGACTACGATCCGGTGGAGGCGGCCGAATGGGTGGACGAGATCGTCCTGAAGTACATGGGCGGCCTCACCCGCTACAATGCGGATGGAGCATACACCTATGACGACGGAAACATCGCCCACGAGCAGAGCCTGGTCTACTACCTGACCGATGTTTCCTACGAGGATGTCCACAAGATCTGCGACGAGGTCAAGGACCTGCTTCACCAGTCAAGCATCCTGATCTCGATCGGCAAACCGAAAATAGAGTTCTATTGAAACAGATGGTGCGGGCCTCATGACCCGCCCATCAAATTTTATTGTTTACAGGAAGGTGACGGTCTCTTCCAGTGGTTTCCTGGATGCGTGCATCGGTCCAGGCTTGCAATCGTCTGCAGGGTATCCGAGGGGCAGGAGGTTATAGACTGTTTCGTCCTCGGGGAGGTTGAACACCTCTTTCACCTTCTGGGGGTCGAACCAGCCGACCCAGCATGTTCCCAGACCGAGAGCATGCGCCTGGAGCATCATCTCGTCGGTAACGATGGCGGCATCGGTCTCTCCGCGGTTCAGTTTGGAGAAGTGACTGATCCACTCGAGGTCCTTCTTCATTGCGATTATCAAAACAATGGGCGCATCGAAATGCATGCACCATTCCTTATCGAACTTCTTCCTCTGCTCGGGGGACCTGACCACATAGATGTGTTGCCCCTGCATGTTCTTGGCGGTGGGAGCGAGCCTTCCAGCCTCCAGAATCTTGTTCAGAACAGCGTCCTCCACGGGCTTGTCGCTGTACTTCCTGACCGAGTATCTTGAGTTGATCACGTCTTCGAATTGCATGAAGAACCATGGGTATCTTTAGATAAAGAATATCTAGCCGAAAGATCACAATCAAAGGCAGTTTAATCCAGATGCGCCTTTTCAAACTGAGATGCCCATTGTTCTATGTATTCTTCTTTGATCTTTATCATCTCATTTCTGATCGGTACGTCGATTTCTTCGGATAGTCTGATCACAGTTTCTGTTGTGTACGTAACCCATGGTGATACGTAGGCCCTATACTGAGATCTTATCTCGTTCAGAACAGTGGTCCAGTCAAAATCATGAGAGAAAATCAGTCTGAGACAATCTTCATAATCGTTGGTTCTTTCAGTTACGGATTTGAAAACAAAAATATCCTCTGAACTGCATGTAAATAGACGGGTTTTATCATATGCTATTCATAATGTAGAGCGATCCGCCATGCCATCTGAAAGCCCGAGCATTCCGCAGACTCTCGACTCGAAGATATCAATCCGATAATCATCCAAAGAAAGCATGTCTGAAATGTTAGTTCTCTCCATTCCTGGGGTTGGCCTTATGGATTCAAATCCCATGTTCTTAAGAGCTGAAATCAGAGCATCATAGGATTCCTTGGAACGCACTACAAAATCGACATCTTTGGTCTTTTTCTTTGACTTGTTGTAAAGCATAGCGCCACCGCCGATCAAGTATATGTCCGCAGGGCGATCTATAAACGAATCTATGTCTCTGATGAGTTTTTCGATCTGTGAGGTGTTCTCGATCATCCTTCCACCGTCCACAGTCTGTCGTTCAGATCTTGGAGAGACGGCCATCTCTCTATACGCTCACCTGACAATATGCGGTTGTGGATGTCGACAAACTCCTTTGGAGGGTTAAGCTTATCTTCGTTTTTCATGTAGAAGAGTTCAGCGGCCATACGGAGTCTTGTGCTATCTTCATGCTCCGCTATTTTCAATGCATCGTTGAATATCTCCTCTAGAGAAAGTTCACCATATTCTGTCGTACAATAAACGTCATCGAATACCCAACCAGTCAATCCATATTTTTCCAAAGCTGTGAAGCCTGTGACATTGTCTGTCGTTTTTTCTTTAGTGGAGTAGATGATGGCATCGTTTTTCCTGAAGAGAAGAAGGGAGTTATCCGGAAGTTTGGCGTCATTGACCTCCAGATGGTCAATCAAGCTTTCTAGGAATTTTCTGATTTGAGGATATCTGTTATCATTCAGGCTGTAGTATCCGTTGATATTTCTAACGATACCTCCGTTGGTATGAATGTTCAGAATCTTATGTATGTGCGACTCAGAGATCCCCGTCTCCTTGGAGATGGTGCTGAGGTCTTTGGCCGTCATGATACACTTAAGGACATCCAATCTGCTGTCACTGAAGAATCTCGATACTTCAGGCCCGTTGCTCATGATATAGAATAAGCGTTTGGCAAAGGCACAGTTGCTTATTGCTAGTGGTTTTTCTTTTTTTAGAACATCTTTGGATTTCAGATTCCTAACTATTCTGTATGTTTCTGGATTCGATATGTTCATCGCTTCGGCTAACGAACCGACATCTGTGCATCCTCTCGACAGATAATAGAGTGATTCCAACTCCCTTTGACTGAACATCGCCACACCTATTATTATCTACTCTATTGAAGTATTTAATAATAATTTTGGGAATTATTATTGAATAATAATTATATCAATCAAATAAAGAAAAAATATGGAAAAGTGATGGGGCAAGAACCTGCCCCATGATTTGCTTTATTTTTAGGATTAATTCTGTGGCAGACGCTCATATCCTGGATTCAATCAGCTTTTTGGCTGCTTCCACCACTTCTGCCGAGGAGTACTTGCCCCCGGTCTGCCTCATGACATATCCGATTACCTGATTGGCTGCCTTGTCGTTCTTCTGGTAGTCGGCGACGATCTTCGGGTTCTCATCGAGGAAGCCGTTGATCAGTGTCTCCAATCCTGCGGACTCCTCCTGTGCGGCGGTCGCATCCTGACCGGTCATGAACGATTTGATCTCGATGGCGCATTGGGTGTCGGTGATCTTCCTGTCTGCGAAGTCCTTGATGAATCCCTTCAATTTCGACAGGTCGTTTACACCGCGGTCCTCCATGGCCCTCCAGTTGGCGCTGATCGGACCTCCGACCCACTTGATGGCATCGGCGGTCCCGAACTCCTTCGCGACATCCTCGAAGAGGATGGCAAGGTCCACAGAGGTGTTCACAAGCTGCTTGGCCATCTTCGGGTCCAGGCTGTACTGCGAAGTCATCCTCAGGATCATGTTCTGGGGGCTCTCGGCGATCCTTATGGAATCGGCCAGCTCCTTGATGTGATAGATTCCGAGATCGGGTTCATCGATGTAACCGTACTGGTCCTCGAACTCCTTCACCCTCATGCTGACGGTGACGTCCCTCTCGGGGTCGTATCTCCTGGTCTCCCTGACGATCTTCTTCTTGGCCTTGATCATGGCGATCTGCCTGACCATCTCCGAATGCAGCGCCTTCTCGGCGTTCTTCAGACCGCTGACGTTCTTGATCTCGACCCTCTCGGTCCCGACGGAGATGTTGCAGTCGCACTTGACCTCCCATTCCAGGTCGTCGGGGATGTCCAGCAGGTGTCTGATGTCCCCGATCATCTGTGTGAGGAACTGCCTGGCCTCCGCAGGCGTAGCGATGTCCGGCTCGGTCACGATCTCCGCCAGAGGGATTCCGGACCTGTTGTAATCCACGAGCGACGTGAGGTCCGCGGTCCTCTTGGTCTTTCCAGGGTCCTCCTCGATGTGTATCCTGGTGATCCTGATGGGCTTCTTGCCGTCCAGGTAGTAGACTCCCCTCTCTCCGATCGGGTTGTCGTACTGCGTGATCTGGACGCTCTTCGACATGTCCGGGTAGAAGTAGGTCTTCCTTGCGAACCATGTGGTGTCGTTGACCTCGCAGTTGAGCATCTTAGCGATCATTATCCCGTAGACCAGAACCTGCTTGTTCAGGACGGGCCTGGATCCCGGCATGCCCAGGCATGTGGGGCACACATGGGTGTTGGGGAACTCGCACTCTTCCGTGGGGCAGGAGCAGAACATCTTGGATTTGGTGGGAAGCTGCACATGGCATTCCAATCCGATCTTCATATCGACACCTCCGGTCTCTTGAGATCGAACTGCTTCTCCCAGTCCTCCGCAACGGAGAACAGGACCTTCTCGTTCCAGTGGTTCGCTACGAACTGCATTCCGACTGGCATTCCCTCGGAGTCGTATCCACAGGGGACAGACAGGTGGGGCGTTCCTGCGATGTTGGCGGGGACCGTGAGGTAATCCGCCTTGTATGAATCGAGAGCCGACATCTTAGAGATGTCATCGAATTTGGGTGCTGTGAAGGGCATGGTGGGTGCGAGCACAGCGTCGTGGTCTGCCAGGACCTTCTTGTAATCGTTGATGACAACCTGCCTGACCTCTCTGGCCTTGGCGTAGTGCCTTCCTCCGAATCCTGCCATGCGGGCGTAGGTCCCCAGGAGGATCCTCCTCTTGGCCTCGTCACCGAAGTACTTCGTACGCACTTCCGTGAAGAAATCGTCGAACTTCTGGGTGCGGTCGCCGTCCTGGTGGCCGTACCTCATACCGACATATCTGGCGAGGTTGGTGGAAGCCTCTGATGTTGCCAGAACATAATAGGCGGGCATGGCAAACCTCAACGAAGGCATGTCGACGTACTCTACATCGATTCCCATTCCTTTCAGCTGCTCCACGGCGTTGTTGAAAGCAGCCTCCACTTCCTTGGAAAGTCCTTCGATGCCCTCCTTGGGGATCGCCACGGACCTCATCTTCGTGTAGGATGTGTCGAAATCAGGCTGGACCATAGATGTGGGGTCCCTATCGTCCTTTCCGGCGATGAGCTCCATGTACTTCTTCAGGTCCGTCGCCTTCTGCGACAGAACGCCGATCTTGTCAAGGGAGTTACCGTAGTCGATGAGACCGTACCTGGACACGCGTCCGTATGTGGGTGCGATCCCGTACACGCCGCAGAAGGATGCGGGACAGCAGATGGAACCTCCGGTGGAGACTCCCAGTGAGATGTGGTCCTCGATGACCGAAGCGGCGCAGGCGGATCCTCCTGAGGACCCTCCGCATGCCCTGTCAAGGGCGTAGGGGTTCCTGGGGATCTCGAATCCCGAGTTGGTGGAGAAGGTTCCGAAACCGAACTCGTCCATGTTGGTCTTCCCGACTAGCTTGCCTCCGGCATCCCTGAGCTTCGATATGGATGTGGCATCGAACACTGGATGGTAACCCTCCAGGATCCTCGATCCTGCACAGGTCTCCATGTCCTTGGATGTGAGGTTGTCCTTCGCTGAGAACAGGAACTTGGCATCGCCTGCGGACGTGTCGTCCGTCATCGCATGGAACATGCGGTACTTCTCGTTGACCGCCTTCAGTTTGGACATCACGTCATCCATGCTCATGACAGCCTGGGCCCCCTTACGTACCTGTCGTATGTGTCCATGCCCCTGAGCAGCTCATCGGCGTCGAACTCCTCTTTGGGAACGTCCTCCCTGATGATGTCAGCGACCATGATGGGATTGACACCGCGCTCGTTGCACTCTGGTGCCTCGTTGAGCAGCTCGAAGTAGCCGAGGATGTCCCCCAGCTCCTTGCAGTATCTCTCCGCTTCCTCGTCGGTGAGGGCTATGTGGGCGAACTTCGCCACGTCTCTAACGGTCTTCACATCCATTACTAGACCTTCGGCGGGCTATCGGGATGATTTTATAATAATTATTAGGCGGACTTGTGGACGAAGATGAATCCGTACAGGATCATCCTGCCGTTCTGGAAAGAGTACGGGATGTCCAAGCCTGCGAAGTATTTCTTGAGATCGATCCCTAGGGTGGACACTGACGGGATCATCATGTCCGGGAACCTGCACGGTTCGGGATAAGCGCACTCCCCACAGTAGTCGCAGGGGCCGTCCATGAAACCATCGCACTCGATGCCGTTGTCCCTGAGCTCCAGGACCATCATCCTAAGGGTGCGGTGAACGTCGTCGGATATGGATTTCATCAGCTCCGTGTCGTTGAAGTCGGCCTCGAACTCGCGGTAGGCCAGTATGACGTAGTCGATGCCCTTGTAGTATTCGGCGACATCCCTCTTCGCTCCGGGGTTGCACCCCCAGTTGGTGTCGTATGTGCCGCACTTGTTCTCCTTGCAACGGCTGAACGCCAGCTGATAGCTGTCCTCGTTGTACTCCGGTACCGGCGCCTTTCTGATGGTGAAGCTATCGAAGTCCTTCATGGATGCGACGGATTCCCATGTCTCCATGAGGTTCGCATGGGATTGGAGGTTTAAATGTATGGGAGAGGGCGATTTCATGCACAGGGACGAGGATGCCGTCGAACCCAGATTCCTATGTGTCATTGTAGGGGAGAGCGGTTCTGCGTACCGCAGGGAGGATGGGGTGTACGTGGTCCCGATCACCGCTTTGGGCCCGTAATCCCCGAAAGACCTTTATTATGCGGAATGATAGAACAGGCCATGGCAACTGCAACACCCGAGAAACAACTCGCCGCAGGAATGAAGGCGATGGAAGAAGGCGACTTCAAGAAGGCTTACTCATCCTTCAAGAAGCTCGTTGTCGAGTTCCCCGATAACGCTGAGTGCTGGTTCTACAAGGCCGAGTGCGGGAACTACGCTTCGGGAATGTTCGGAGCCAAGGCGGATATCGAGGAGATCAAGGAGGCCTACAAGAAGGCCATCGAACTGGATCCCGAGCGCGCCGACTACCTCCAGGCATTCGGACTGTTCTGCATATCGATCCAGAAGTACGATGAGGCCGAGGAGGCATACCGTGCAGCTGCGGAAGTCGACGAATCATTGACATCTTCGCTGTACTCCGAGTTCGCCATTGAGTACTACAATAACGTCATGGCGCAGTACGCGGAGATCATGGAGGACCCCAAGGCCCGCGCACCCTATGCGAAGAAAGCTCTCCAGTACATGCTTCTGGCCCTCGACATCGATGCTGAGGAAGCCAAGTCGCTTCTTTGAAAACTTCAGGATAATCTCCTTCCGCCCCTTGCGGGGCGGGAGGATAATTCGTTTCTCATTCTTTGCTCAGAAGTCCTAGGACCTCGTAGAGCAGATCGTACAGCTGTTTGCCCTTCTCAGGGGGCAACTGTATGCAGGATGCCATCGCCCCGGGCACCTTGAGGGCCTTTTCCCGGAGATCCCTGCCCTCATCGGTCAGGGAGATGATGACGGAGCGCTCATCCTCCTTCGAGCGCCCCCTCTTCACGTATCCCTTGGACTCCAGGTTCTTAAGCAGCGGCGTGAGCGTGCCTGAATCCAGGAACAGCCTTCCTCCAAGGTCGTTCACAGTGGAGTCCCCATGCTCCCACAGCACCATCATCGTGATGTACTGCGTGTAGGTGAGGTCCAGCTCGTCCAGCAGCGGGCGGTACCTCTTGACGATCTCTTTCGAGCATGCGTACAGGGGGAAGCAGACCTGGTTCTCCAGCTTCAGGCAGTCGTAGTTCTCTCCCATATGAACTCACAGCAGCTTCTTGATGTCGCCCTCGATCTTCTCGGGCTTGTCGGTGGGCGCATAGCGGTCGACGACGTTGCCCTCACGGTCCACCAGGAACTTGGTGAAGTTCCATTTGATCTTGCTTCCCATGATTCCTCCTTTCTTCTGGGATTTCAAGTAGGTGTAGAGGGGCGCCTCGTTGTCTCCGTTGACCTCGATCTTGGAGAACTGCCTGAAGGTGGTGTTGTACTTCATCTGGCAGAACTCTACGATCTCCTCATCGGATCCCGGGGCCTGGTTTCCGAACTGGTTGCACGGGAAGTCCAGGATCTCGAAGCCGTCCTTCTGGTAGGTGTCGTACAGCTTCTGCAGTCCCTCGTACTGGGGGGTGAAGCCGCAGCCAGTGGCGGTGTTGACGATCAGCAGTACCTTACCCTTGTACTCAGAGAGGCTTACCTCCTCTCCCTTAGCGTCCTTCATCGTGTAATCATAGATTCCCATGTTTGTTCACCTGTATTGTTTACAATTAAATTGTATACAATCTAATTATAAAAAAGTAACCCTAGGAATCGGAGATGAATGGAGAAGTAAGGGGTTTGGAAAGGGGTTTGTTGGATACTCAGTACTGATACTGCTGGTATTGCTGCTGATACTGGTCCTGGGGCATCTTGATTCCGATCCAGGTCCAGAGGCTGCACTCGAACATTGTGACGTTGCGGACGTTGGACCTCACGTACTTGGTCATGAGCAGCGAGCTGACGAGTCCGAGGACCATGATTACGACGCCCATCAGGATGAAGAGGACGAGGGTCGTGTCCGTGACGGCGAAGCCGGTGTTGGTGAAGATCAGTGTGATCGTTCCGATCACGCAGACACCTGCCACGATGTTGAACAGCGGTACGAGGAGGCTCAGGATTCCGATCACGATGGTCATGATGCAGAAGATGAGCACATAGAGTCCGTCCTCTCCGAGTCCGATGCCGATGAGCGAGTCGTTCTCGGTGACGGGTATGATCGTAAGCGTGAGGATGGTCATCACCAGAGTGGCGATCGAAAGGATGATCGCGATCCAGCGGAATGAGATCTGGTTGTTGGGGGCTCCGTAAAGGTAGAACGGAGGCTCCCTCTGTCTCTGACCGGGATACTGCTGCGGGGGGTACTGGGGATATCCCTGGTAGCCCTGGGGCGGGTACTGCTGTTGCTGCTGTCCCGGGTAAACCGCAGGCGGGTACTGCTGATAGCCCTGCTGAGGGGGGTACTGCTGTTGGGGCATGTACTGCTGCTGGTAGGGCTGCTGTTGCTGATAGTTCTGTTGAGGGGGCTGAGGCGGAACGTAGTAGTTAGCGTTCGGGTCGTAAGGACGTATGCGTTCAATCTCAGTGTCCATCGTGGGGATATATCCCATGTTAGACTGCTGAGGCTGAAGAGGCAGCTCAGCTCCGCAGTTGAAGCAGAAGCGATTTCCCTCTGGGTTATCGGATCCGCAATTTCCGCAGTAAGTCATAATATCCTCAGTCGCGCATTAATTAAAAAATATAAAACGGTGTTGCCAGAACGCATCGCTGAATTGTGGAGAATAAGATGGTAGCGAGGAGTCGATTTGAACGACCGATCTCCGGGTTATGAGCCCGACGGGATATCCTGGCTACCCCACCTCGCTATGCTGAAGGCTAAGAGGGGATATTATAAAACGTTTAGGGTGTCTCAGAAGAACTTCTTCAGGAACATCAGGTCGTCCAGTTTTCCTTTGATCTGGACCTTCTTCAGGACGAACGCCCTCATGGGCCTGAGGGTTCCGTCGATGAGCGCCGACAGGTTCTCCGGGGTGGTGGTGAGTGTGACGTCGGCCTCCTGGAGCATGACGGGGACGAAGTCGTAGATCTGGGCGTTCTTCAGCTTCATGGAGTATGCCTCTGTGCCCAGGTCGATGTTGAACGTCTTCACGAGGGGCTCGATCTCCTTCCTCACGTTGGGGTCCTTCTCCATCTTTCTGTGGAACTTGTCGATCAGTTCTTGAATCTTCGGTTGCATCGTCATCTTCTCACCAGTCGTCCAATCTCGTCATCTTCTTCTGGGATAGCATCTCTCTGACCGGCTCCCAGGACGTCCTCACATGCGGAGGGGCCTTGCCGTTGGCTTGGATCCAGTCGCGGATGAAGTCCATGGTGCAGTGGTCGCTCGGATATCCGCTTCCCACGTTCACTCCGAACTCATCCTGTATCTCCTGCATCATCCTGTCCCTCGTTACCTTGGCCACTATGGATGCTGCAGATACAATAGGGTAGGTGTCATCGGCTTTATGCTTTGCGATAATCCTTACGTCCTCTCCGACTTTCGTCGAAAGCCTGTTGGTGAAGGATTCCTCATTTATGTCCGGGCAGTCGGCGTAGATCACCTCGGTCTCCCATTTGGTGCATCCCTCGGCGAACATGTTCAGCTCGATCTCGTTGAGGGAAATCGTCTTCCTCTGCTCGTCGATGCCTTCGGCGGACAGTATCACGGTGCACCAGTGGGGGACAGCTTCTACGATCTGGTCGTACATCCTCTCCCTGGCCTTAGGCGTGAGCTTCTTGGAGTCCTTCACGCCTATCTCCTTGAGGAAGCCGTCGGATTCGGCGTAAACCACACCGACGACCAACGGACCCATCGCAGGCCCCCTTCCCGCCTCGTCGACACCGCAGAACATGCTTCTACCAAAGCAGTAGTAAGCCTACATAATCTTAAGTAGTTGCCTCCGTTGGTCTTTATCAATGACGCTCAAGTGTGACCTCCAATATGGCAAAGGCGATGCCGAGTACAAGCTCACCCGCGTAGGTGTGAAGGGAGTACGCAAGCCCATCCTCGTCCAGAGGGACGGCATCAACGGCACGCTCAACAACATTCTGAACTGCAGCATCGACATCTTCGTCGACCTGCCCGGGAACCAGAAGGGATCCCACATGTCCAGGAACGTGGAGGTCCTCAACGAGATCGTGGACGCTTCCATAGCGAACCCGATCACCGCGATCGAGGATGTCGCTGCGGACATCTGCAGGAAGCTCATGGTCCACCACGAGTACGCCCAGGAGGGAGAGGTCAGCATAGAGGCGGAGTACTTCCGTGCGAGCAAGACGCCCCTGGGGAAGAACACATTCGAGTCGTACACCCTTCTCGCAGGAGGGCACATCGAGCGCGACGGGGAGCTGACCAAGATGGTCGGCGTCACCGTGACCGGTATGACCGCATGTCCCTGCGGACAGCAGACGGTCACCGAGATGCTGGAGATCGAGAGCGAGCACCCTGTCATGACTCACAACCAGAGGAACGTCTGCACGCTGATGGTCTACATGCCGGAGAACGTCTCGGTCGAGGCCAACGAGCTCATCGACATCGTTGAAGCCTCATTCTCATCGCCCACGTACGAGCTCCTCAAGAGGCCGGACGAGGGACAGGTCATCATCAACGCCCACAGGAACACCAAGTTCGTGGAGGACGTCGTAAGGGCCGTCCTGGACAACTTCGTGAAGAGGTACACCGATCTCCCCGACGAGGTGTTCATCGACGTCATCAGCGATTCCGAGGAATCCATCCACAAGCATGACGCATACGCTGAGAGGGAGGCCACCCTCGGAGAGCTCAGGCAAGAGAATCAGTGATCTGATGGATCTCTCCCCGCTTTTCAAGAGCGTAATCGATCAGGACAGGGCGCCTGTCGTGATCTGCGATACGAATCATATCGTCGTCTACATGAACCCCGCCGCTGTGGAGCATTATTACAAGCACGGCGGTTCTGCCATCATCGGCATCCACATCTTCGACTGCCACAGCCCCAAGTCAGGACAGATCATCCGCGACGTCGTGGACTGGTTCGCCAAGGACAAGGACAACAACATCGTCCACACGTTCTACAACGAGGAGCAGAACAAGGACGTCTACATGGTCGCGCTGCGCGACGACGATGGCGAGCTGATCGGCTACTACGAGAAGCACGAATATCGCGACAGGGACGACAGCCCCTTCTATGCGTTCAAGAATTGATCAATAAATAATCATAATTGGGGAGGTGGCAGGATCACTCCTGCTCCTCCTCATATTTCTCAAGTTTTACATCCATGACGGAGATGTCCGAGACATAGACGTCCTCGGGACACTCAAGGTCATCCAGGCATCCTACCCAGTAGACCACGAGTCCGGGTCCGAAGAGCTTGGTGTAGGGAATCAGCTGCTTCCTGGAGTTGTACTTGAACTCGGTGTTGTCCCCGAACGAGGCCTTGCTCTCAACCCAGCAGATCTTGTGGCCGTTGTAGACCATCGGATGGTCCAGAAGGCAGTCCGGGGTCTTTGTGAACTCCGTGTCGCGGAGGTCGTTCTCCGTCCTGTAGGTGATGCCCTGGCCGTCCAGCCACTGGTGGGTGAGGTCCTCTCCCCAGATACCTCTCTCCCTCTGCCTGTCGTTGGCGTCGGGGGAGTAGACGATATCGTTCTCGATGGCCTCGCGGATCTCGTCCGCGACCTCCGGGCTCTCGAGGGAGTCCGGGTCGTTGATGGATGCCCAGAAGTCCTTCTTCGATGTTCCGTCCTCCAAGAAGATGAACATCGCGGTGAGGATCGGCGGGAACTTGTACTTGTCCGAGAGCTCCATGATCGTCTTGCCCTTGCGCCACTCCTTGAGCATGCGCGGGGCGTTCTGCTTGACGATGTAGAACCTCTTCTTCACATCCCTGCTGGTCTTCTGGGTGTACAGCGTGTCCAGGAGCCTGTCGTCGTAGCGTCCCCTATGGGAATCTAAGTCGGCAGGTTTCCTCAGACTGTTGTACAGTTCCTTGTACTCTGCATAGTCCACGGTATCACTGGTTGAGGTTCCTGGCGAGGTCCTCTACGGCCGTGATGACCACATCCTTGACCATGGAAGTCGGGGGGCAGTAGGCGTTCTCCGAACGTACGAGGAAGTCCTCCGCTGTCATGCCGTTGATCACCGCGGATGTAAGCCAATCGATGCGTCCGGTTGCCTCCTCTCCTGCGATGATCTGTGCTCCGATGATTCTGTGCGATGTCCTGTCGGCGAGGACCTTCACGATGAGCTCCTTGCCTCCGGGGTAGTACCTTGCGCGGGTGAGTCCCTGTGCCTTGCCTTCGACGACGTCGATGCCGTACCATGATGCGAGTCCCTGGGAGAGTCCGGTTCCTGCGATCTGTTTGTCGCCGATGAAGCTCACCCACGGGCTTGCCACGGGTCCGAAGAGCTTCTTCTCTGCGGATACTGCATTGTTACCGGCGACCGATCCCTGCTTGACTGCGGTGGAACCGAGCTGACTCATGGTCGCTCCGTTCATGATAGCCGATTCGCACTGGACGAGGTCCCCTGCGACGTAGATGTCGGGGACCAGCCTGCCCTTCCTGTAGGGCTGGAGGGTCGGTGCGACGATCAGAGCGTTGAGCTGACCGATGTCGAATCCCAACGCCTTGGGGATTTCGAGGTTGGCGCGGACTCCCGTTGCGAAGATCATGACATCGCAGGGGTACTCCTTCCCATCTGCCGTGACGGACTCGACCTTGTCGGTTCCCTTCACGGATTGGATGGGGGCCTTCATTACGAACTTGATTCCCATGTCCTCCAGGCGCTTCTGGATGTTGTCGGCCATGTCCTTGTCCGCGATACGGGGGATGACCTGATTCATCATCTCGATGACTGTCACGTCTTTTCCCATGTTCTTGAACGATACCGCGAGCTCCAGTCCGATGACACCGGCTCCTCCGATGACGACGTTCTTTGCCGTCTTGAGAGCTTCCTGGATGTCCTTTCCGTCCCTGATGGTCCTCACTATGAAGACGTTCTTCAGGGATGTGCCCTCGATCGGGGGAACGAAAACCTTTCCTCCGGTCGCAATCACAAGTGAGTCGTATGCGTATGCTTTTCCGCCGGCTGTGACGGTCTTGGCAGCATCATCCACGGACTCGACTGTCGTCTTGGTGTACACCTTTATCCCGCGCTCCTTCTCGTAGAAGTCGGGTGTGTGCATGACGATGTCGGTCCATTTGCTCTTCCCCTCGATACCCCACGGGATAGCGCAAGGAGAATAGGCGATGTCCTCGTCCTCTGTGAAGACGGTGACCTCGCATCCAGGGTCTTTGGCCCTGGCGGTGGAGGCGGCAGTCATTCCAGCCGCTCCTGAACCGATTACGATTACTTTCTTAGCCATAAGGCTCCTCCGTTCCGAATAAGAGATTCTATTAATAAGGAATGGTAAGGAAGAGGGTCAAGGGAAAGCTCGCGAGATCAGGATCGGGATGTGTTTTCCGCTACCAATCATTAAATCCGCCCCTTGATATACTGAAATCAGGCGTCCAGATGAAAGACAAGAGATCCCCGTCGGAACTAGAGGCCCTCTGGAAAGAGGACGACATGGTCGACGGACAGAAGGTCAAGGCGATGGTCATGATCATGCGCACCAACGGCTGCTGCTGGGTTAAGCACGGCGGCTGCACCATGTGCGGATACAAGGAGGCCTCGCTGATGAACGTCACACCGGAGGATCTCCTGAAGCAGCTGGACCAGGCATTGTCAAGGTACAAGGACGAGCCTTTCGTCAAGATGTACACTTCCGGAAGCTTCCTCGACGACAACGAGATCCCCCCTGAGGTCAGGGAGAGGATATTCGATGCGTTCAAGGGATGCAAGAGGCTCCTCTTCGAGAGCCGCCCCGAGTTCATCACCGAGGATGTGGTCAAGAAACTCCCGAAGAACGTAACCGTCGCATTGGGATTGGAGAGCTCCGACCCTAAGGTGCTAGAGGTTTCCGTTCACAAGGGATTCACCCCCGAGGACATCAAGAGGGCAGGCGAACTGCTCAAGGCGAACGGCCTCGGTGTGAGGACCTACCTTCTCCTGAAGCCCCCGTTCATGACGGAGCAGATGGCCATAGAGGATGCGGTGAGGTCCGCAAGGTTCGCGGATCCGTTCTCCGATGAGATATCGATCAACCCCCTCAATGTGCAGAGGGCCACCTATGTGGAGCGCCTCTGGAAGAGGGGAGAGTTCAGGTCACCGTGGATCTGGTCGCTCATCGAGGTGTTCAGGGAACTGTCCGGTACCGTCAACGCGCGCATCATGTCCTCCCCATCGGGCGGAGGGGCGATGAGGGGCGTGCACAACTGCGGAGAGTGCGACATGAAGGCGCTCGAGGCCATTGAGAAATTCAGTTACTCGCAGGACGTCAAGGACCTTGACGTCACCTGCAAATGCATCCCCAAGTGGGAGGCCTACAAGAGGTCCGAGACGATCCTCGGATCCCCTGCCGATCTCGACAGGGACTTTGAAAACGAGTTAGTTTTGAGGATGTGAATCGATGGATTACGATATCAAAAAGGGATGGTTCAAGAATATCGAAGGGGATGCACTGGCACAGTTGATGGAACAGGTGTTCGGCAACGTGAAGAAGGACGGCGACAAGTACGTCTCGTCCTATGGTGTAATGGAGTCCATCGTGGTCACCGTCATCAACAAGGACAAGATGGACATCACCGTCACGAACGTCGCAGACGCGAAGGGCCGCTCCGACGACGAGATCATGGACAGCAAGAGGAAGCTCAACATCTTCGCGGAGAAGGCGACGGGCTTCGATGCTAAGGCCCGCATGAAGAGGGCTCAGAAGAAGGCGAAGGAAGGCACTCTCTGATCCCAAACCTGTTTTTCCACGCTCCCGCTTCTATAATAATAAGAACGCGGGAGTAACTTTATATATAACTCCTCTATACCAACTTTCGGATTGGACATAATAGTGTCCGACCAGACGCACCGGGCAATGCGGTTGCAACCCACGTCTGCTTCACACGCTACGGCTTTTGGAAGCGAATATGGCGTCACGGTCGGAACATTAAGACGTTCGTCTGATAAAGCGCGAGGTTAGCGAAGAGACCCTCGCAGGTATGTGTAAAATATGCCACAAAGAAGACGTCCACAGAAAGGATCTAGGGCATTCGGCCCTAGGAAGAGAGCTCAGTCTCAGACACCGAGGCTCGACTCTTGGCCAGAGGTCAGCGGAGCCCCTAAAATCCAGGGTTTCGCAGGCTACAAGGCGGGAATGACACACGCTTTCATCGTTGACAAGCGTGCAAAGAGCACCACCTCCGGAATGGAGCTCCAGGTGCCCGTGACCGTCGTCGAGGTTCCCCCGATGAAGATCGCGGCAGTCAGATTCTACGAGAGCAGCATCGTCGGACTGAAGACAGCAGGAGAGGTCTGGGCAAAGGACCTCGACCCGCTCCTCGACAGGCGCCTCAACGTTCCCAAGAACCACGAGGAAGCGACATTCGCAAGGTATGACGGCCTGGACATCGAAGATGTCCGCGTACTGGCCTACACCCAGCCCAAAGTCGTTTCCGGTGTACCCAAGAAGGTACCCGACCTCATGGAGCTCAGGATCGGAGGCGGAACAATCGATGAGAGGGTTGCATACGCAAAGCAGATACTCGGTACCGAGGTTGGCTTCACCGACTTCTCCCCCGAGGGATCACTGGTCGATGTCATCGCAGTGACCAAGGGAAAGGGATTCCAGGGAGTCACCAAGAGGTGGGGAGTCAAGCTCCTGTCACACAGGAACAGCAAGCACCGCCGTGGAATCGGTAACCTTGGACCCAAAAGACCCGGATACGTCAGGTCGACTGTACCTGGATCCGGACAGATGGGATACCACCAGAGGACCGAGTTCAACAAGAAAGTCGTCAAGGTTGGAGCCGACGGAACCGAGGTAACCCCCAAGGGAGGATTCCTCAACTACGGAGAGGTCAGGAACACCTACGTCCTCATCCACGGATCCGTCCCCGGACCCACCAAGAGGCTCATCAGATTCAGAGATGCGACCAGGATGCCCAAGAAGGCAGACACCGAGGCGGTCGACGTCACTTACGTCTCCGTCGAATCAAAGCAGGGGGCATGAGTAAATGGCAGCAACCACAAATGTTTATGGATTGAACGGTGCGGTCGAGGGATCCGTCAAGATCCCCGAGGCATTCGAGACCCCCTACAGGCCCGACATCATCAAGAAGGCGGTCCTCGCAGCTGCAGCCAACGGCAGGCAGCCCTACGGACCCGCACCCAGGTCGGGAATGAGGCACGCGGTCAGCTTCCGCGGAAAGGGTACCGGATCCGCACGTAACCAGAGGATCCACGGACTCGGAAAGGCCGGAGAGTCACCCAACAACGTCTCGGGAAGGAGGGCACACCCGCCAGTACCTGAGAGGATCTGGGCACAGAAGGTCAACAAGAAAGAGGCAAAGATAGCACGCGCTTCCGCACTGGCAGCAACAGGCTGTGCGGACTGTGTCAAGGCACGCGGTCACCAGTTCGATGACAACGTTTCCTTCCCCATCGTCGTCGACGACAAGTTCAACGAGATGAAGGAGACCTCAGCAGTCATCGAGCTCTTCGAGAAGATCGGAATCGGCTACGACCTTGACCGTGCAAAAGAGGGACGCAAGATCCGTGCAGGAAGGGGAACAATGAGGAACAGAAAGTACCGCACCCCCGTTTCCGTGCTCATCGTCGTTGCAGATGACGAGAGGAACGCACCCATCTTCAAGAGCGCAGCGAACATCCCCGGAGTGACCGTTGAGGAAGTCAAGACACTCAACACGAGCATCCTCGCACCCGGTGGAGACGCAGGAAGGCTCACTGTCTACACCAAGGCAGCCATCGAAGCTATCGGAGGTTGGACACAATGAAGCAGAGTGATGTTCTCATCAGGCCGTTCGTGACTGAGAAGTCGACGAACCACATGACCGGAACCCCCACACAGGACTTCAAGGACGGAAACAAGCTCGAGTTCATCGTCAACAGGCACGCTGACAAAGAGATGATCAAGACCGTCTTCGAAGAGCGTTTCGAGGTCAAAGTAGAGAAAGTCTGGATAAGAATCCAGAAGGACGGAAAGCACGCCATCATCAAACTGGCAGACGGATACTCTGCAGAGGATGTTGGTATGAGAGTCGGAGTCTTCTGAGGTGAGTGATTATGGGAAAAAGATTGATACCAATGAGAAGGGGTCGCGGAACCTCTTTGTACCGCTCGCCCAGCCACAGGCACGTCGATGATGTTAGGCTCCCCGCGTTCAACGAGGGCAAGGCAGTCATCAAGGACCTGATTCAGGCGCCCGGAAGGACATGCCCTCTCGCAGTCCTTGACATCGATGGAAAGACGGACTACCAGCTGGCAGTCGAGGGAACCAAGGTTGGACAGACCATCATGATCGGCGGAACCCAGGTCGCAGCAGGAAACATCCTGATGCTCGCCAACATCCCCGAGGGAACCCTCGTGCACAACGTCGAGGCAAGGCCCGGCGACGGCGGAAAGTTCGTGAAGACCGCAGGATCCTCCGGAACAGTCGTTTCCAGGGGAGACAAGGTCAACGTCCTGATGCCCTCAGGAGCCATCAAAGAGTTCAGCCCCAACTGCCGCGCCGCAATCGGTGTCGTAGCTGGAGGCGGAAGGGGAGACAAGCCCCTCGCGAAAGCAGGTAAGAACGTTCTGACACTCAGGTCCAGGTCCAAGGCACCCTTCAAGACGAAGGGAGTCGCAATGAACCCTGTCGACCACCCCCACGGAGGAGGTAGCCACGCCCACGTCGGAGGACCCAACTGTCAGAAGAGAACAGCATCGCCTGGTCAGAAGGTAGGATTCCTGCCTCCTAAGAAGAAAGTAAGGAAGTGATTGCAATGGCAAAGAAGATTATTGCAGGATCGGCAAAAGCCTCGAGGAGGAAGTCCAGGAAGAAGGCGTCGGCAATCCAGGCACGCAGGAAGAAGGAGTTCCTGTACCGCGGATTCACGATGGAAGAGCTTCTGGCCATGCCTTTCGAAGAGGTCCTCGGACTCATGCCCTCACGCTCAAGGAGGACATACCTCCGCGGTCTGAACTACGAGCAGCAGCTCCTGTTCGACAAGCTGAAGGACGCAACAGAGCCCGTCAGGACACACCGCAGGGACTTGCCTATCATCCCCCAGTTCGTGGGAAAGACCGTCAGCGTATACAACGGTCAGAATTTCAAAGACGTAGAGATCAAGCCCGAGATGATCGGCTGCTTCATCGGAGAGTTCGTCCAGACAAGGAAGCCTCCAGTGCACTCCGGACCCGGAGTCGGTGCAACCAGATCATCCAAGTTCATGCCGTTGAAGTGAGGTGTCAGATATGGTTAATTCAGGTTATACTGCAGTAGCTGACCCCGACACAACCGCAAAGGCGCTCGGAAGGGAGATGCCCGTCTCCCCCAAGTTCGCCCGCGAGGTCGCAGGCATGGTCCGCGGAATGAAGCTCGAGACAGCCCAGAGGGCTCTCGAGGAAGTGATCGAGAAGAAGAGGCCCGTTCCCCTTAAGAGATACAATAAGAGAGTATCTCACAAGGCGGGAGTCGGACCCGGAAGATACCCCGTCAAGGCGGCCAAGGCCATCCTAAGCGTCATCGACAGCGCAGCTGCGAACGCAGAGTTCAAGGGTCTGGACACATCCAACCTGGCCATCGCGACCATCTCTGTTTCCAGAGGACAGGTCATCCCCGGACACATGCCCAGGGCACACGGCCGTGCGACGGAGTGGAACCAGGACACGATCAACGTAGAAGTCATCCTCCAGGAGGTTGAGTGAAATGGCAGCAGAGAGAAAGATCGTTGCCGAGCACGTCCGCAGGGTTCTCCTCAAGGAGTACCTCATGAAGGAGGTAAGCCGTGCGGGATTCGGAGGACTCGACGTCCAGAGGACACCCATGGGAACCCGTGTCATCCTCACGACCGAGAGGCCCGGGCTCGTCATCGGAAGGCGCGGTCAGACAATCAAGAATCTGACCCAGGTAATTGAGGAGCAGTTCGGATTCGACAACCCCCAGATCGAGGTCCAGGAAGTCCAGAACGCCAGCCTCAACGCACAGATCATGGCCGAGAAGCTTGCCTTCTCCCTCGAGAGGGGATGGCACTTCCGCAGAGCTGGACACTCCACGGTCCGCAGGATCATGGATTCCGGAGCTCGCGGATGCTACATCATCGTGGCAGGAAAGCTCTCCGGTCAGAGGCACAGAACCGAGAAGTTCAAAGAGGGTAACATCAAATTCTGTGGAGAGACGAAGGCCCAGTTCATCGAGCATGGATATGCGGTCGCTAAGCTCAAGATGGGAGTTATCGGAGTTACCGTCGAGATCATGGTCAAGGACGCAAAGATGCCCGCGGACATCACAGTCTTGAACAAGACTGAGGCCGCAGCAGTGCTCCCTGACCTCTTCAACGCACCCGCACCTGTCGAGGCACCCGCCGAGGCAGAGGCACCCGTAGCAGAGGAGGTCGAGTGACCATGTCCGGACTCAAAACAGCAGACATCAGGAACATGTCCGTCGAGGAGCGCAACCAGAAACTGAAAGAGCTCCGCGACGAGCTGATGCACGAGAGGGGAGTCTCCGCCATGGGCGGTGCCCCCTCGAGCCCCGGAGCCATCAAGGCTCTCAGGCTCAACATCGCACGCATCCTGACCGTCCAGAAGGAGGAGGAAAAAATCTGATGGCTGAGATTTGCCCAGTATGTGGATTGCCTAAGGAACTCTGCATGTGCGAGGAGATCGCACGCGAGCAGCAGACCGTAAGGATCTCAGTCGACAGCCGCAGGTACGGAAAGATGGTCACTGTCATCGACGGAATCGATGAGAATGACATCGACATCGGAGACCTGGCGAAACAGCTGAAGAACAAATGCGCCGCCGGCGGAACATACAAGGACGGACGCATCGAACTCCAGGGAGACCACAAGAAGAAAGTGAAGCTCGTCCTGGAGGACATGGGATTCCGCACAGAGGTAAGATGAAAGATAATCTCTTCATGAGAACTGAGCTCATTGGATTGGACGTGGAAGTGCTGTCTTCACCATACTCGGGAATATCCGGTAAGGTGGTTGACGAGACGAAGAACACGTTTACCATCGATTCGGCCGGAACTGAGAGAATGGTACCCAAGTCAGGCAATGAGTTCAGGTTCACATATGAAGGCAGAACAATCGACATCATCGGATCAAAGATAGTTTACCGACCAGAGGACAGAATCAAGAAGGTTAGGTGAATAAAAATGACAGCAAAAATCAAGGACATCGGAATCGACGTCGTCCCTCCAACTTCGGAGTGCAATGACCCCAACTGCCCCTTCCACGGGACACTGGGAGTCCGCGGACAGACGATCGACGGAGTAGTTGCCACGGTCAGGATGAACAAGACCGTCGTGGTAGAGCGCAACTACCTCAGGTACATGCACAAATACGAGAGGTACGAGAAGAAATCGAGCAGGTACGTCGCACACGCGGCACCCTGCCTCGGTCTCAAGGTCGGAGACAGGGTCACAATTGCCGAGTGCAGGCCCCTGTCCAAGACAGTAACTTTCGCAGTCATCGAGAAGAAGGAGTGATCTAAATGAAGGGAATTGCCGGAAATCAGACAAGGGGACTTCAGAACGGATCCCAGCTCGATGTCATCGACAACACAGGCGCCAAAGTGATCGAGATCATCACGGTCCCCGGTTACCACGGCACAGCAAGAAGGGTCCCCTCCGCAGGAGTCGGAGACCTCGTAATCGCATCGGTCAAGAAGGGAACGCCCGCAATGAGGAGACAGATCGTATTCGCGGTCATCGTCCGCCAGAGGCGCCCCATGAGGAGACCCGATGGAACCATGGTCTTCTTCGAGGACAACGCAGCGGTCATCACCACTGAGACCGGAGAAGTCAAGGGAACAGACATCAAAGGCCCCGTAGCCAGGGAAGCCGCCGAGAGGTGGCCCCGTGTATCCGCTACCGCCAGCACGATCATCTGAGGTGTGAAGCATGGTTAGCAGCAAAGCAAGGGTACAGAGGAAGGCACAGGCCAACGCAACCGCGCACGTGAAGAGGAAGATGCTCTCCGCGCACCTCAGCGACGAGCTCCGTGAGAAGTACGGAAAGCGCGCCGCAAGGGTCTGCAAGGGAGACACCGTCATCGTCGTCCGCGGAAACGAAGACATCAGGAACATCGAGGGCAAGGTCATCAACGTCTACACCAAGACAGGCCGCGTCGCCATTGAGGGAATCACCATCAAGCAGGCGGACGGAACCGAGGCCGAGCGCCCCATCCACGCATCCAACCTGGTCATCACCAAGTTGAACACAGAGGATGCCTGGAGGATGGATTCACTGTCGAAGAAGGAGGCTAAAGAATGAGCGACCACATGAAAAGATTGGCAGCGCCCAGGTCATGGCCCCTGAAGAGGAAGGTCAACGTCTTCATCGCGAAGCAGACCGCCGGAGCACACCCCATCGAGGACTCCATGGCAGCCGTGACCGTTCTCAGGGACATGATCGAAGCATGTGACACCGCCAGGGAAGCTAAGAAGATCATCGGGAACCGCGAGCTGTTCGTGAACGGCAGGGCCGTCAAGGACCCCAAGGCACCGGTAGGATTCATGGATGCGATCAGCATCCCCAAGATGGATCTCTACTACCGCATGCTGATCACGGACAAGGGAAAACTCACCCTCGTGCCCATCTCCAAGGATGAGGCAGCATGGGGACTCTACAGGATCCAGGACAAGACACTCGTCAAGGGTGGCAAGTTCCAGCTCAACCTCAGCGGAGGAAAGAACATCCTGTTGGACAAGAACGAGTACAAGTGCGGCGACAGCCTGAAGGTCCAGTACGACGGACAGAAGATCCTGGAGTGCTTCCCCTTCGCAGCCGGCAACACCGTCCTGATCAAGGAGGGAGCCCAGTCCGGTAAGGTCAAGACCCTGAAAGAGGTCCAGATCATACGCGGATCCGCACCCAACGTCGTGGTCTTCTCCGACGACACACAGACCATCGTGGACAACTGCTTCGTAATCGGAGCGGACAAGCCCGCAATCACAATGCCGGAGGCATCCGAATGAGCACAATGAGAGATCTCCACGTGGAGAAGGTCGTCGTGAACATCGGTGTCGGCGAGGCCGGAGAGAGGCTCGCCAAGGCAGAGAAGGTCCTCGAGATGGTAACGAAGCAGAAACCCGTCGAGACACTGTCCAAGACGGTCAACAGGGATCTCGGTATCCGTGAGGGAATGCCCCTCGGATGCAAGGTCACCCTCAGGGGAGACTCCGCTGTCGACTTCGTCAAGCAGGCTCTCGCAATCAGGGAGATGCGCGTGCCCGAGTACTCCTTCGACCAGGAGGGCAACATGTCCTTCGGTATCTCCGACTACACCGACTTCGAGGGTATGAAGTACGACCCCGAGATCGGAATCTTCGGAATGGATATCAGCGTCGTTCTCAGGAGGCCCGGAAACAGGATCACACAGAGGGCCCTCCTCAAGAGGAGGATCCCCAAGTCCCATCGCGTCGGACGCGATGAGGCGATCCAGTACATGAAAGACAACTTCCAGATCGAGGTGGTCCAGTGAAAGTGAACACACAGAAACCCAAGAAACAGTTCGGAAGATCCATTGGATGCACCCGCTGCGGACGCCGCAGAGGAATCATCAGGAGATACGGAATGCATCTGTGCCGCCAGTGCTTCAGGGACATGGCCCCAGAGCTCGGTTTCAAGAAGTATTCGTGAGGTGTCATAAATGCAGAGCGATCCACTTAACGACGCAATGTGCGTCATAAAGAACGCATCCGTAAACGGAAAGGCGGAGTGTACAATCGAGCCCTCGTCAAAGCTCATCGGCCGCGTGCTGAAGGTTATGCAGGACTACGGTTACATCAGTCAGTTCGAGTACGTCGAGGATGGAAAGGCAGGCAAATTCCACGTCATGCTCGAAGGAGCGATCAACGACTGTGGTGTAATCAAACCCAGGTACTCCGTCAAGGTCACCGAGGTCGAGAAGGTCGAGGCAAGGTTCTTGCCCGCCCAGGACTTCGGACTCCTGATCATGACGACCACCGCCGGTGTGATCACCCAGGAGCGCGCCAAAGAGCTCGGAATCGGCGGAAAACTGTTAGCCTATGTGTACTGAGGAATAAAGATGACAATTGCAGGGAAAATCGAAAGCACCATCGCTATCCCCGGTGGGGTATCCGTCACATACGACGCAGGTACCATGAAGGTCAAAGGACCTAAGGGAGAATTAAGCAGAAACTTCGCGTACCCTAACATAACTATTGCCGTCGGAGAGGGAGAAGTCAGCGTCAGCTGCGAGTACCCCAGAGTTAAGGACAAGGCCATGGTCGGAACCTTCGTCGCCCACATCAACAACATGGTGAAGGGTGTCACAGAGGGATTCAAGTACGACCTGAAGATCGTGTTCTCACACTTCCCGATGAAAGTTGCTGTTAAAGGCGACCGCGTTGAGATCAACAACTACATGGGAGGACACGCCCCCCGTTACGCCAACATCGTAAGGGGATGCACTGTCAAGATCTCAGGTCAGGATGTCACCGTAGAGGGAATCGACATCGAGGCCTGCGGACAGACAGCGGCCAACCTCGAGAAGGCCACCCAGAGGGGAGGCTTCGATAAGAGGGTCTTCGAGGACGGAATATACATCGTCGGCAAATCGCACAAGGTGAGACAATGACCGTGAAAGATTTCAAGGACCTTCCCGGAATGAAGGACGACAACATCGAGGAGCTCAAGGCCATCGGCATCAACACCGTCGAGGAGCTCAAGGCCGCGGTCAACGACGACGCAAAGGCAAAGGAGGTCATCAAGACCCTGTCCGGAGTCGGACCCAAGACAGTCGCCAACTGGAAGGCAGCATTCGAGGGAGAGGCACCCGCAAAGAAGGAGCCCGCCAAGAAGGAAGCCGTCAAGGAGGAGCCCGTCGAGGCAGTCACAGTCGAGGCCACCGGCGAGTACACAGTGAAGAAGAAGGCGGAGATCGACCCCGAGACCGCTGACGCTCTTGCCAAGAGGGCAATCATCTCCGGAAGGAGGCCCGCTTTCAAGAGGCAGGAGTGGTTCAGATACGCCAAGTTCAAGGACTCCACATGGAGGAAGCCCAAGGGAATCCACTCCAAGATGAAGAGGAGGCTCAAGAGGCGCGGACCCATAGTGGACATCGGTTTCCGCGGACCCGCAGAGGTCAGGGGACTCCACCCGTCGGGATTCGAGGAGGTCCTCGTCTACAACGTGGACGGATTGGACAACATCGACCCGAAGAAGCAGGCGGTCCGTATCGGCGGAACCGTCGGATCGAAGAAGAGAGCCGCAATCGAGGACAGGGCCGACGAGCTCGGAATCAGGGTCCTCAACAGGATGGTGTGAACATGTCCGATCTGAAGAACCAGAGAAGAATGGCAGCAGAGATCCTGAAGTGCGGTGAGAACAGAGTCTGGATCAACCCCGAGAAGATGGAGGAGGTCGAGGACTGCATCACACGCGCAGACGTCCGCACAGCGATCGCATCCGGTCTCATCAAGGCGAAGGCGAAGAACGGAACCTCGAAGGGAAGGATAAGATACGTGCAGGGACAGAAGGCCAGCGGAAAGAGGAAGGGACCCGGTTCCAGGAAGGGAACGGCGAACGCCCGTGTCCGCGACAAGGAGCGCTGGATGGCCACAATCAGGCCCATCCGTGACGAGCTGAAGACCCTCAGGGCCGACGGCAAGATCTCACCCTCCGTGTACAGGCTCTACTACAGGAAAGCCAAGGGAGGAATGTTCAAGTCCCGCAGGCACCTTAAGCAGCACATGATCGCTGCTGGACACCTCAAGGAGGAGATCTGATGGCAACAGGACCTAGATACAAAGTCGCATTCCGCAGGAGAAGAGAGCTCCGCACCGACTACTACACCCGCAAGAAGCTCCTCACAGCGAGAGAGACCAGGGCCGTAGTAAGGAGGTCAAGCAGGAACATCTCGATCCAGTTCGCGGACTTCACCATGGGTGGCGACAACATCATCGCAACGGCCACCACGAAGGACCTGAAGAAGATGGGCTGGGAGTACTCCTGTTCGTCCATCCCCGCAGCGTACCTCGTAGGATACCTTGCAGGAAAGAGAGCAATGAAAGAAGGCGTCGAGTACGCAGTCCTCGACATCGGAATGCAGCACGTGCAGCACGGCGGAGTTCTCTTCGCAACAGTTGCCGGAATGACCGATGCAGGACTCGAGGTGCCCCACAGCGAGGACGTCCTCCCCGATGAGGACAGGCTCAAGGGAAAGCACATCGATGATGCGATCGAGGCCGCAATCGACAGCATGAAACAGAAGATGGAGGCTGAGTAAAATGACTGACTGGGTTCCTAAGACAAGACTCGGACAGATGGTCCTCAACGGCGAGATCACAACGATGAGCGACGCCCTGGCGACCAAACTGCCTCTCCGTGAGCCCGAGATCGTGGACATCCTGCTCCCCGACCTTCAGGACGAGGTCATCGACCTGAACATGGTCCAGAGGATGACCGACTCCGGAAGGAGGGTCAGGTTCGCAGTTACCTGTATCGTTGGTAACGGCGACGGATTCATCGGCTACGGCAGGGCCAAGGGAAAAGAGGTCGGACCTTCCATCAAGAAGGCTATCGACAACGCGAAACTGAACATCATCGAGATCAAGAGGGGCTGCGGTTCCTGGCAGTGCGGATGTGGAAACCCCCACAGTCTGCCCTTCGAGGTACAGGGATCCACCGGATCCGTCACCGTCACCCTCAAGCCCGCACCCCGCGGTGTGTCGCTGGCAGTCGGAGACGTCGCAAAGAGTCTCCTGACCCTTGCCGGTGTCCACGACGCATGGGGATTCGCAAGGGGCAACACGAAGACCAAGGTCAACTACGCCATGGCAACCTTCGAGGCCCTGAAGATGACGTCCAGGATGAGGGTCACCGATGACCAGGCCAAGAACCTGAACATCGTATCCGGCCCCACTGGAATCAAGTTCGCAGAGACCGATGTCGACGCACAGGAGGAGTGAAGATGACATACGTAGTTATCCGTGTCCGCGGTCAGCCCGATGTGAACTACAACATCGAGCACACCATGGGACTCCTGGGCCTCAACAAGGTCAACAACGCGGCCGTCATCCCCGAGAACCCCTCGACAAAGGGAATGCTGCAGGTAGTCAAGGACTACTGCACATGGGGAGAGATCGACGAGTCAACACTCGCTTCGCTGATCCGCGAGCGCGGAAAGGTCGTAGGCGACGCACCCATAGACGACGAGTACCTCAAGGCTCACTCCGAGTTCGGCTCCGTCTATGAGTTCGCGAAGGCGATTATCGAGAACAACTACAAGATGAGGGATGTCGAGGGCGTCAAGCCCATCTTCCGTCTCCATCCTCCCATCAAGGGATACGAGGGCAACAAGCGTTCCTTCCAGAACGGCGGAGCCCTTGGATACAGGGGAGCGAAGATCAACGATCTCGTCAACAGGATGATCTGAGGTGTGAAAGATGCCAAGCAGAACCAAGAAATTCAGAGGATACAGGACCCACGGACGCGGTAAGAAGTCCGGACGTGGAGCAGGTATCATCGGTGGTCACGGTATGGCCGGATACGGCAAGACCGGAAAGATCGGGATGCTGAAGGAGGACAGGAACTACTTCGGCCGCCACGGCTTCAAGAGACCTCAATGCACTGTAGAAGCGAACCGCACTATCAACGTCGGCGAGCTGAACGAGAAGATCGAGACATTCGTGACGATGGGCTTCGCCAAGAAAGAGGGCGACGCCTATCAGCTCGACCTCACAGAGGCCGGCATCGACAAGCTCCTGGGCAACGGGAACATCGACATCGCTGTCAACGTGACAGTCGAGTCGGTCTCCGGAAAGGCCCGCGAGAAGATCGAGGCCGCAGGCGGATCGATCGCCGAGTGAAGATATCGGGAAGGTAGAAGAGATGGAAGAGACACAGAGTCTGCTCTACAGGATAAAGCCCTTTTCGGACAGGTTGCCCTCCGTCAAGAGGCCTGAAGGCCACGTGCACTTCAGGACCAAGATGATGTGGGTGATCGTCGTATTGGTGGTCTACTTCGTGATGACGAACGTGTACCTTTACGGTCTGGACAGGGAGTCCATGCTGGACATGTTCGCACAGTACAGGACTATCATGGCAGGAGCTTCCGGATCGCTACTGCAGCTCGGTATCGGACCGATCGTCACTGCATCAATCATAATGCAGTTGTTCGTCGGTGCAAAAATCATCAAACTGGACCTCTCGAAGCGCGAGGACAAGGCCTGCTATCAGTCCGTCCTCAAGCTGCTGGTCATCGTGATGATCGTCTTCGAGGCCATCCCGCAGGTTGCGGGATACCTCACCCCCTCCAGCGGCCTCACCGCCGCAATCGGAGGAATGGGAGGAAGGCTCATCCTGGTGCTGCAGCTCTTCGTGGGATCCTACATAATCTTCATGATGGATGAGGTGGTGTCCAAGTGGGGTATCGGAAGCGGTATCTCCCTGTTCATCGCCGCAGGAGTGGCCCAGCAGCTGTTCACAGGTACGTTCAACTGGGAGATGGTCTCCATGGGATCAACGGATGTCCCCGGAGGAACGATCCCAAGAGCGATCTACTATGTGTTCACGCTGTCGCCGGCAGAGATGTCCTCGTACGGATACGAGTCCCTGTTCTTGGGAAGCCCCAACCCGGTAATCGCGTTGGTGGGTACGTTGGTCATCTTCTTCGTGGTGGCATATCTGGAATCGACACGTATCGAGCTGCCTCTCTCCCACGGCAACGCCAGGGGAGCACGCGGCCGTTACCCAATCAAGCTCCTGTACGCAAGCAACATCCCCGTCATCCTGATGTCCGCACTGCTCGCAATCGTGAGCATGGTCGCACTGCTGCTGTACAGCAACAGCTTCCTCAGCAGTATCCCGCTGATCGGAGGAAACTCCGCCATAGGATACTTCGAGGAGGGCTCGACAACAGCCGCAGGCGGATTGGCATGGTACCTGTCCGCACCGCAAGGACTATCCAGCTGGCTGATGCCCATACTGGACCCCGCCACATACGGCGACGGTCTGCACGGGCCCCTGCAGCACATAGCCCACGTGGCCATATACTTCACAGTGATGGTCATGGGTTCGATCCTGTTCGCCAAGTTCTGGGTGGAGACCACCAACCTCGGTCCCGAGTCGGTCGCCAAGCAGATTCAGAAGAGCGGTATGCAGATGCCCGGATTCCGTCGCGACCCCCGTGTACTGAAGCGTGTTCTGGAGAGGTACATCCCCACGATCACGATCATGTCGGGAGCAATCGTCGGAGCACTTGCGGCATTCGCGGATATGGTCGGAACCACAGGAAACGCCAGCGGAACCGGAGTTCTGCTGACCGTGGGTATCATCATCCACTTCTACGAGGCCATGGGCCGCGAGCAGATGATGGAGATGAACCCCATGATGAGGGAATTCTTCGGCGGAGAGTGAGCGAATGGCTAACCCAGGCAGTCCAGAGAACATGAGAGCAATCAACGCAGCAGGCACTCAGTCAGCGGGTCCCAACATGACCCGCATGATGATCGCCATGCTCGTGCTCATGGGTGTCTCCATGGTCACCATCCAGTTCAGGATGCAGATCGGAGCGGCCCTGGATGTCGTGTTCCAATTCGTTGCATTCGACGGGAAATATCCCGTCATCTCCATCATGCTTGTCTGTACCATCGCCATCCTGATCACAACAACGATCAGGAGTCTGATGCAGGACCCCATGGCCCAGGCCAGGAACCAGCAGATTCAGAGCGAGTTCAACAAGGAATTCCGTCAGGCGAGGATCGAGAACAACCTCTACAAGATGAAGAAGCTGGAGGCAGAGCAGCCCAGGATGATGGAGGCTTCGATGCAGCAGAGCACGGACATGATGAAGATCATGCCCATCACGATGCTGATATTCATCCCCATCATCGCTTGGGCATGGTACTTCCTCAGCACAGGAACCATCGACGAGCCCGGAAAGTACTTCCAGCCCGGCAATGAGCCCATCGTGGACCTTCCCTGGTGCTCCAACGTCGACCTGAACGGAACGCTGTTCCTCTCCATCCCAGTGTGGTTCGTCGTTTACATGATGATTTCGATGCCTGTATCGCAGATCGAGAACAGATTGATCAGGCTCTATCTCCTGAAGAAGGAGCTAGCGAGACTCGATTCAGAAGTCAAGAGAGCTGAGATCGAATGAGAATAACCATAAGCGGTCCTCCCGGATCCGGGAAGTCGACCGCCTGCAGCAAGCTTTCCGAGGAGCTCGGACTCGAAGCAGTGATCTTCGGGAAGATCTTCAGGGAGCTTGCTGCAGAAAAAAACCTTACACTTTCCGAGCTCGGCGCGATCGCCGAGAAGGACCCTTCTATCGACAAGATGATCGACTCGAGGATACTGGACATCGCCAGGGCCAACGAGGACATCATCCTGGAATCCAGGCTTTCAGCCTACATGTGCGCACGCAACGGAATCCCCGCTCTGAAGATCTATCTGGACGCCAGTCCTGACGTCCGCATGGCCCGCATCGGGCTGCGCGAGGGGGAGACCGAGGAGGAGGCGCGCGCCAAGACCATCGACCGTCAGAGGTCGGAGGCCAAGAGGTACAAGATGTACTACGACATAGACATCGAGGACCTGAGCGTCTACGACCTGATCGTCAACACGGATGAACTGGATCCCGACCAGGTGGTCGAGAAGATCCTCGAGGCTGTGAGGTCGAGATGATCGTAAAGGACCCGGACGCCATCCCCGACAAGTGGGGGAAGAGGCCTTCGGACCGTACGGTCGGAGAGCTGCTGAGAGGCGGCGTTATCATTCTTGACAAGCCCTCTGGCCCCACGTCGCACCAGGCGACGGCATGGGTGAGGGATGCATTGAAGGCCGATAAGGTCGGCCATGGGGGAACGCTCGACCCTTATGTGAGCGGAGTCCTTCCAGTGACGCTCGGCAAGGCCACGCGCCTGACGGACATCGTCCTGTCATCGGACAAGGAGTACATCTGCCTGATGAGATTGCATGGCGACCGTCCGGAGAAGAGGATCAAGGAGGTCTTCGCAGAGTTCGTCGGGAAGATCTACCAGCTTCCTCCCGTCAGGTCGTCCATCAAGCGCCAGCTGAGGATCAGGACCATCAAGGAACTCGAGGTCCTGGACATCAGGGGAAGGGACATACTGTTCAGGATGGCCTGCGATGCCGGAACCTATGCGAGGACATTATGCGTCGATATCGGAGACGTCCTTGGATGCGGGGCCAACATGGTCGAGCTCAGGAGGTCCAGGTCGGGCAAGATGACCGAGGAACGCGCACAGACGCTCCAGGATATCAAGGATGCCTATGTGCTGTGGCAGCAGAACGGCCGTGAGGATTGGCTCAGGAGCATGATCCTGCCCATGGAAGTCTTGGTCGAGCCGCTGCCGAAGATCGTCGTGAAGGCCACTGCGGTGGACGCTGTCTGCCACGGGGCAGACCTGAACATCTCCGGGATTCACATGCTGGACGAGGACATCAGGAAGAACGCCCTCGTAGCGATGATGACCGCACGCGGGGAGCTCATCGCCATCGGAAGGATGGCCATGTCGACCTCCAAGATAATGGCCACATCCCAAGGCAAGGCGGTCGACACGGAGAGGGTCTTCATGGACGAGGGCCATTATCCCCGCATGTGGAAGTATTCCACGGATCTCGATGAGCTCAAGGAAGAGCCCGTGTTCCCGGAATGAACCGTTCGCAACCAAGTTCTATATCCCACATAGCCGATTACGATAGCGATCGTCATGTCGTTTTTCGAGAAGAGGACGCAGGTGTACGGGCCGGAGAAGGTCCAGATAGGTCAGTTCGACCCCACCGCCGACGGTTTCTACCGCAACGTGGTCACAATCCCTCTGACGGTCAAACCCAACCATTTGCTGTACGTGAAGGTCACATCGGACAATCCGGTGGATGTCGTCGTCGCAAGGGACAACGGCTCCGCCGTGCAGCACAAGGACAGGCAGAGGGATGTCACCATGGGCCCGTATCCGACGGAGAAGGCCAAGAGCATGGGGATAATCGTCGGAGTGTTCCGCGGCGATACCGCTGAAGCGACGATAGAGGCGTGGATGGAGAGGAAATGAGCTCCAAGAAGGTCAAAGGATTCTCATTCACAGGCGATTCCAGGAGGATATCGCTCATGAGGCGTTCGGACAGGAACACGCTGGCGCTGTTCATCTTCCTGTTCGTGGCTTCCGCTGCGGCATACCTCTACCTGACGTTCATCGAGGGAAGATTCACCGTCTATGCCGGCATGCCCATACTGGCCGTACCCTTCTTCGTGGTAGGTCTGATATTCTATGTGGTCAACCGCAGGTATTACGCCGGGCTGTTCATCATCGGGATATCGGCGATAGCGTTCTTCGTGCTGCCGTACAGCGTGCTGTTCATATTGTATCTTCTAGTGTGCGCCGAGGGAGTGGCCACCATGGTGGAGATCATACAGAGGATGATCTTCTACAGGATCATGTCCACCGTGGAGAGGGTGAACATCAAGAAGAGCATGACATTCATGGACAGGGTGGTGGTGTTCTTCTTCAACATACCCGTCGACCTGGATACGAGGAACCTGCTCATAGACAGGAACGTCTCCAGGAACAAGCTCCCCTGGAAGGACATGGCCTACACCATGATGCTGGCGCTGCTGTTCTGCATGTTCATATGGATCTACATGTTCCTGAACCCGTCGTTCTCCCCGGAGACGCACGGTGTCCCCATCTACACGTTCACGATCATCCTGTACCTGTCCATGGCGGTGATGCCCTGGACGATCTTCAGCTCTCTGAATGTCAGGATCGGCACGGAGTACAGGGACTTCAGTCTGTACACCGGATTCCTGGAGACATTCAAGAGGATGTTCCTGCCGGTTTTCGCGGCGATAATATTCCTCGGAATAGCCCTGACGGCGGATGCCAACAGCCTTTACTACATCGGCATGTCGTTGCTGATGATCGTGGCGATGATAGTGTTCACGTCCGTGATGTACTACACCAGCAACGAGATGGTCGTGGTAAACGATATCCTGGACAAATGGGGCGATTTCCAGCCTACAGAGATGTATTCGGGTTATTCCCCTAAGGAGGCCAGATCCTCTCTGGATGACGGAATCCCAGGGACTCCCAGAAGGGATCCCTCCGAGTGCTTCCTGCCGGATCTCAGGAGTCGTAGCCGCCGCTGAACTTCGGGTTCAACTGCCCCGGTGCGTTCAGGGAGCTTATGATGGGCATGAAGACCTGTCCCGATGACATGCCCGGAGTCTTGTTAAGACCGATGATCTCGGGCTCATGGTAATTGGTGATGATCACCTGATACCTCTGGACATCATCCTCGATCTGGACTACGGGGACCTCCAATGCCTTCAGGGTATCCAGGACGGTGTCGGCCATGGATTGGATCTCCTCAGGGGTGATCTCGTCCTTGAGCCTTATGAAGAAAGTGTGCTCAAGGCTCTCAGCGTTGAAGATGTACTCGACATCGGAATCCGTGAGTATCTCCTTGAACCTCTTGCCCTTGTCGTCCTCCGGCGCCAGTTCGAGCATGCGCTTCTTCCATGTCACCGGTATGTCCAGGTAGATTGCCTCCGTTCCGAGTATCTTCCACATGTTTCGTAGAATGGCAAGGGGGTATTTGTAACGTCGGGTGGACATCTTTGGATGTCCCATCTTGAATAGTATTTAAAAGACATGAAATTAATAGACTTAAAATAATGTCAAATTGTGATATTAATTACAATTTAATCAATGTTGATTATTTGTCAATCTATCTCAGTAGGTTCGATTTCAGATTCAGGGATTTGCAATTTTTGATAAATTTGTACGGTTATAACAGTACAAATTAAAAAAGAATTTAAATAGTGTACTGTTATATTATACCATATGGATGAGAAACTCGTACCACGTCCAGTTTACCAGGAGTTGCTTATGAGGTCGGTATCCACGCCGATGATCAAGGTTCTGGTGGGGATGAGGCGTACGGGCAAGTCCATGCTGATGAAGTTATTCCTTCAGGATCTGGTATCCTCAGGCGTCGCCAGGTCCGCGATCTACTACCGTAAGTTCGACGATGAATTGGAAGAGGAGAGGCCCGATCTGCGTGGATTGATCGATGACGTCAGATCGAAGATCGATGTTGGCAAGGGGGCCTTTGTCCTTTTGGATGAGATGCAGGATATAGAAGGATGGGAACGGGCTGTGGAATCGTTCTACGAGGCGGGAGCAGACGTCTATATCACAGGATCCAATGCCACGATGCTATCATCGCAATTGGCCACCGGACTTTCGGGGAGATTCGTGGAGATCAATGTGTATCCTCTCACATTCAGGGAGTTCGTGGAATTCAGGAGGAACCGGGGTGACACATCCGGTGAAGACGAGCTCCTGAGGAGATTCCAGCAGACGGGTTCTCTTCCGGCGATAGCACTGATGGACGAGGATGAGACCGATCTCATAGATATGATGCTCACGGGCATATTCAACACCGTCTTCGTGAAAGATGTGGTCCAGAGGAACGAGATCAGGAACAGCGCTAAGATCTACAATCTCAATCGTTTTATGCTGCGCAATATCGGCGACAGGGTATCCGTGAGATCCGCGGCGGGATATCTAACCAGCACAGCCACCAAGACAAACCCCGAAACGGTGGATTCATACATATCGATGTTAGAGGCAGCAATGCTCTTCTATCGTGCCAAAAGGATGGATTCCGGAACGAAGGACTATCTTCGCACCAGCGAGAAATTCTACAGCACCGACATCGGTATCAGGAACGTGCTCGTACCGCCTCATCCTGATGATATAGATGGGATTATGGAGAACATAGTGTTCATGGAACTGAAGAAGAGATACGGGACGGTCTGTACATATGATGTGGATGGACGTGAGGTGGACTTTGCCGTATGGGCTCCTAAGCATAAGGCGTACTACCAGGTCTGTTCCGATATTACATCCATGGATACGCTGAAGAGGGAGCTCGCGCCGCTCAGGTCGATTGACGATAATTATCCGAAATACATCATATGCAAGGGTAAAATCCCGTTTGATGATGTGGACGGTATAAGGATAGTGGACTACGATGATTGGGTAAAGGAACCGTATTGACAGGTTTCCCTTCAATCATCCTGAAGGTTGTTGTACTCAGTACCTATCTCGCTCATCAGCCCGAGGACCTTGTTGCCTTTCTCAGTGAGGGAGATCGTCTTGGTGTTGTGCATGAGCGGACCCTTCTCCTCTAGCAGATGATGTCCGATGAGCTCGTTCAGTTCGTCTATGACATTCTGTCCTTTGGTCCCTAGATAATCGTAAATGTCCGATTTCTTGCATGGGCCCCTGTCATGCACGCAGGTGAGAATCAGATAGGCATACCTATCCAGAGGTAGCGGAACCTCCATAACCAAGAACTGTACTGTCAATACTTAATCCTAATGTCAGTTTCCATTTTTATTAGAAACTGTAAAATATGATTCAGCCCCTTTTGAGGAACATAATGATGGATTTATGTTCGGATCCGTCGGGAGTCTTTCAATGGTTGAGCAAGTGACAAGTTCGATACCTATCGGTAAGAAGATAGACGAGAGGGACAACATATGGGCGAACCCACACACCTTCGAGGAGCTCCCGGAGGAGGTAAGGAGGTATCTGGCGGATAGGAGGAACAAGACCGGCGACAAGAGGACGACCCTGCAGAGGCTGGAGGGGAAGCACGTCCTGAGCCTGATCGTGTATCTCAACTCCATGTCGCCGGTGACCAAGAGCGACATCTACAACGATGTGGCGAGGCATGCCAACATGGTCGCCAAGCTAAAGGAGCTGGAGGACATGGAGCTGATCCAGATCTACTGCTCCGGGAGGACCAACACAAACATCGTCATCATCACCCAGAAGGGCAGGGAGGTGGCGGAGAGGATCTCCCGCATGGTGGACATAATCGACGGCAGAGAGGAGATGATCTGATCTTTTCTATTCTCCGCTGAGTCGGGGTTTCTTTTTTCTGTTGTTTTTCATCATTTGCGAAATATGCAAGGGCATTGCGTCTCGGGTTACGATGGTAATTCGGGACCGTTCTAATACCGCATTCCGATTGTTATGATTCGACCGATTCTTTCGTTCCCGAAGGATGTTAGGGGCCTGGGGGAACAAGGATGGTCTCGCGGTAAAAGGCCCGCACGGATCTGTATAATGGGTTTGGATCCGTGTAGGACTGACCGAGGATTTTCGACATCGCCCATCCATCCGGTGGGAACCCGATTCAGTGGCCGAGTAGCCGTTGAAAGGAGAAATGAGTAATGAATACAAAAACGACAAAGTTTTTGGCGGTCCTGGCGGTTCTCGCCATGGCTTTCGCGGTCATCGCACCTGCGGAGCAGGACGACGCGGCTTCTATAGTGATAGACGATTTGACACCTATCACAGACGGTGCCACGCTCGATTCCACAAGTGGATATTATTATGCGAACTCGAACGTGAAAGTGAAGATAGATGCGACAAGCATTGACGAAGCCGGATGGGCAGCCATTAAGAGTGGCACCTATACTGACGCAGTTAAGATCATCATCCTAAAAGGATGCACCGTCGAAATCGAGAACATCGGAACTGCGACCAATGAAAACCCCGCTATTTCCGCATGGGTCGCTCTCACCGAAGAGGCAGGCACCACTAGCGGAACGAAGAAAGTGACGACATATGCGGACGCATCGGACAGGAACCTTTGGTTCGATGTCGGAGATAAATCCACCTTACAGACAGTACAGGTAGGAAGCGACTGGAGAATCTACCTCGGACCTACATCGAGTGAACTCAACATTGATAGCAGCGCTGTAGGAGTGACTGGAGATTGGAAGACATGCCCAATCAATCTCAAGACTGACACGGATTCTGTGCTCATAGCCATTAACCTCACCGCCGAAATACATTCGGAGACTACAGACGGTACGACATTCAAGGTGACCAAGTTCTCAGGAGAGATTTCTTATGTTGATTCTACAACCTTATCCATCGACAAGTGGACTTCGGGAGATATCGAAGTCGTGAAATCTGTCGACTCCACCCTGAACTCAGACATAAGCACGGGATCGACTCTATACATTGATTCAGGTGCTACTATAACTGCGTCAACAGAATTTACCAACAATGGTACGATCAACATCAAACAGACAAAGGACTCGACTGGAGTAGCTGAGGTCGGAATCTTCACCCTGAACGTTAATATGGTCAACAACGGTGTTATCAATAATCTTGGAAAATTTGATCAGGATGGAAATATCACCAATGAGGGAAAGATCACAACTGGAGAAGACGGTGTAAAGGTGACATGGGCCCCTACTAGCGGTGAGGTTATCAATAACGGTACATTCACATTCAAAGAGACCATAGCCGGGTCTGGTGTTGTATTCTCTTCAGAGAGCACCGGAGAGGTGAGGAACCAGGCAGCATCCAACAAGGATGTCAGCGGAGTACTCACATCAGATACGTACGGGTGGAACCAGAGTGCGACCATTATTGCGAGCTCTACCCTCACAGGAAGACTTACGCTGGACGGACTCCTCACTATCAACGAGGGTGTCACCCTTACCATCACCGGAAGTGGAGAGATCGTTCTTGACAGCCCTCAGTCTGTCATCGTCAACAACGGAACGATCGTCATTCAGAACAACATGGGAATCGACAACCAGAAGGGATTCATCTACAACTACGGTAAGATGACCCTCAGCGACCCCAGTACCAGCGTATCACAAGATTCGCCCACTCTTGCTCTTGGAGTAACTATTGAAACCATCAACTATGCCGCATTCGTGAAGAACTACGGAACGATCACCAACAGTGTCGGATACGTTGCAGTAAATGAGAAAGGTTCCTTCATGAATCAGTCTGGAGCATCTTTCATTAGCAATTCCTTCCTCTATCTCGGCGATGGTGCACTCATCTCCAATGCAGGAAAGATTCAGATCGATGGTACCGTTGACGCCAGTGGTGCAGACCAGGCAATTGCCCTGACCGACAAGGACGCCACCGTCCAGATTGTCGGGCTGATCCTTCCAGACGGAGGATTGACAATCACCAACAAGACCGGTGTCGACGGTGCTGTCGGAAGTGTCGTTCTGGCGACGACAAAATATTCTGATCACACCGATCTCATCACGGGCCTTAACGTTGCGACATATGACAAAGGAAAGGCACTGATTGTCTCCGGCAATGTCTCGCTTTACAGCGATACATACGGACAGACCGTCTCCGAGAGTTACACCATCACTCTTAAGGGTACTACCGCTTACATCGGCGACTTGACCCTTCAGGAGAAGGTTCTCCTTGCCGGAGAGAATAAGACTTTCAAGGTCGTGGGAACACTCGTTGCCGCCAACCCCGGTTCTGCAGCCATTCAGGACATGGACGCTACCGGAACCATCACGGTCGACGGTAAGATCATAACGAATGTCTCGCCTCTCTCTGGATATAAAAATCTCAACGCAGCCATGTATCAGACGATCAGCGAGAGCTTCATCAAGACCTACTACTACACCACACTCCCGAACGCGGTCGCCGAGGCATCCGATCTCGGAGTCGCAGAGGTCACAATATACGGAAGTCTGGAGGTCAAATCCGATCTCACCATCCCCGCACCACTCATCGTGAAGAATCAGGGAATCTTGACAATCAAGGACGGAGCGAACGTCACCGTCGCCGATGGTGCTGAGCTCAACAACGGCGGAACAATAAATGTCGACGGTTCCCTGTATGCCTACAAGATCGAGGACATCAGTGGAAACACGACATCCATCGCCATCGTCAGCGATGTCAAGGTTGTTGGAAGCGAGGACGTACTCTACACCAACCTGTACAGTGCGCTCGAAACCGCAGAGGCAGGGGACACGGTCGTCATAACGAAGGACGATGGAAGCGCTGTCAAGCTCTCCAAGGACACGACCATACCTGTTGGAGTGACCCTTGACACCAACGAGAAGGCTCTCGATACCAACGGTAAGAAACTGATTGTCAACGGTACACTTGCACTGTATGCGGCAGGATCATTCACCAGCTATGAGGATGTCACACTCAACGGATATATTGTCAGCGATGACCAGAGGACATACAGCACCACTGGTCTCGCCGGAGCCTATTATTCCACGGATGTCGGCAGTGTCGACAGGTACTACATCGCAGGCATCAAGAACCTGGCGGACATCACCGCTTCCGGTGTCACCGAGATAGAGGTCCGCGGAGAAATCAGCACCGCTGCGATTGCATTCTCGGGTGCAGAGGAGACGGTTACCGTCACCTTCTACGACAACGTCGATGTGACCACCATGACTGCCACCAAGGCAGTGGTCGTGTTCAACTCTGGCTCCACAGTCAAGTCGACTGTAACCGACGGAGACAACTCTGTCGCCCTTGTCGGAGATGTTCCTACGGCTAAGACCCTCGAGGTCACACTCGGGGACAAGTTCAAGGTCGGAGGAGACTTCAACGCAGTCACGACCGAGGCATCCAAGTACGTCTTCACCCTGTCCGGAGCGAGCACCATCGATGCTCTGAACGTCTACAACCTGAGGGTCGACGGAACCGCCACCACGGCCGGAGCTGTCGTCATCGTCAACGACCTTGTCGTCACCGGCAGTCTTACCGTGGCAGAGGGAAAGACCCTGACCGCGAAGAACGCGATGGTTACCGGGTCCATCGATGCTATCGGCGCCGCGACAATCACCAACGTGACCATCGGATCCACATCCAACGCCGTCAAGGCGGTCGCGGATGTGAGCGGAAAGGTCACCGCTACCGTTGTCGTCCTGTTCGCAGGTAACACCGTCGACAGTGAGATCATCGAGGACATGAAGTTCACCGAGTTCTACGTTGACGGAAAGCTCTGGTTCACCGTCTACAGCAACGGACTGGTCGAGCTCAACGACCTCACGGTTCCCGTGACCGACGCCATTGCGCACCCCGGTCACTATGACGACCTCATAGTCGGCGAGGACGGAAAGCTCTCCGGAACCCTCACTCCTGGAGACAAGGCATCATGCGATCTTGCGGTGGATTATGAGATCTACAACGTGACCATCATAACCGATGCCGGAATCAAGGCCGTTTACATCAACGGAAAGGTCATGGCCTCTCCCCCTTCCGGACTCAACGACTTCACTCTCTTGGGCATCGAGGCGGGTACCTACAAGGTCACCTACACCCTGCTCAACGGATACGAAGGATCCGCTCAGCTCTACACCGCTGACGGAACCATCCTTGAGGATAATTCGTTCGTCCTGTCCGGAACCGATGCAGACGATCTGAACGTGACCTTCCAGCTTATCGGAACCGAGAAGGAGGTCCCCTCCGGACCTACCCCGGAAGAGCAGTCCGAGTGGACCGTTACCACCATACTCCTGCTCATCCTTGTGATCCTGATCGCCATCATGGCCGTCATCGTCGCACTCAGGCTCAACAGGAGCTGAGCGTTAGATAATCAAGGATGAACGAACACCAACAACCACAAACCAAACAGGGCCCTTCGGGGCCCATTTACTCAGATTGGGACCCCGTTGTTGAACAGGATCACGTCCCTTCCTTCGAAACCATCTCTGATATCGTCGTTGTAACCGGATACCGAGAACATGCAGTAGACCTTCCTGTAATCGCCCAGCTCTTTCACATCCCCAGCCTTGGAAACCAGAGAGTTCAGGACGCTTATGCCCAGAGGCCTCTCCGTGAAATTGCATTCGCATACATATGCCGTTTTGTTCCTGTTGTCCAGGGCGATAAGGTCGATCTCCCCGTTGCCCCAGTACTTCCCGTATCTTGCATGCACGCCCTTTTCGAGAAGGTAGCTGCGCAGCTCCTTCCTGCAGATGCCCTCGAACACGAAGGCGACGTGCGCATCGACGAAATGCTCCTCCAGGTCATCCAGGGCGGTCTCCGGCTCCTCTTTCAGGATATTTCTCCTGTACGGGTACACGAAGCGGAACCAGAACTGCGTGAAGCTGTCCGCTATCACGTACTGCCCGTTCCTGCTGTGCTCCGGGGACTTCTCGGTGATTGGAGATATCCTCTCCACCATGCCGACATCCATCAGTCTCCTGATGTACGGAAGCACCTCTGAGGAGGGAGCCTGGACGGCGCTGGTGAGCTTCTCCGCGGTACGGTTTCCGTTGGCGATCGCCCTCATGTACGTGTTGTAGCTGGAAAGATTGGAGAACTCGCTCCTGAGGAGATACTCCCCCTCGTTCAGGAGGGGTGCCCCCAGGGACAGGGATGATGATACCGCGTTCTCCTTCGGGGTGAGACCGTCCCTCATGAGCATCATGTAGTAGGGGACTCCTCCGGTGATCGAGTACTCCTCCACAGCTGTGCGGTAAGGCTTTCCCCTTATGGTGTCCCGGAACGGGAGCGGCATCAGGGTGAGGTCCCCCGTCCCCCTGCCGTGCAGGGGGCTGTCCTCTTCGGAGTAGCTCTTCATGGATGCCAGGGACGAGCCGCACAGGATGAGCATGACGTTCTCCTTGGACAGGTAAGTGTCCCAAAGGCCTTGGATCGTCTTGAGGAGGTCCCTGTCGGCACGTACGGCATAGGGGAACTCATCGATGACGATGATCTTCCTTCCTGGCCTGTTGGAGACATAGGTCTTCAGGGCATCCTTCCAATTCGTGAACCTCAGTCCTTGGATGCCCGCGGACTCCGATACGGCATCTGAAAGGCTCTGGAGGATGGATTCGGAGGTCTCCTTATCCACCTCGAAGTACAGGCTCTCCTTGTCTTTGATGAATTCCTCGACGAGCCTGCTCTTGCCCACGCGGCGTCTCCCCTTGATGAACACCAGGGGATGCGGCATCCTGTACTGCTCCTCTAGGAATTCCATCTCCTGTCTTCTGCCGATGAAGTCCATGCACATGCTACGTTTCCTCCGTAAAAAAGGTTTTTGTTAATTGAAAAAATTTTAATTTAAAAAATTTTCAATTATTTTTGATGTTAGGATTTTCCTCTGAATTGGTATGTTCCAGCAAAGGGAAAGTGAGCACATCGCCGGAGTAGTCTTCATCAGATAATACAAACTCTCGGTCGCCCCGTATAGTGGAAATGAAGGTAACGAATAACGTTTCCATTGCACGCCTCACTCCCCGTCCGTGCCCGCGCACGGCTTTATTAATAAGTAACAGATAACCTGCCATCATGCCAGAGGAATTCACTGTCACCCCATGGGAGGTCAAGGGGGACATCGACTACGACCTGCTGATGCAGAAGTTCGGAACCAGTCCGATAGACGATGCCCTCATGGACAGGCTGTCCACGTACGGCGACCTCCACCCGATGCTCAAGCGCGGTATATTCTACACCCACCGCGACATGCTCTGGCTGCTGAACGAGTACGACAAGGGGAACAGGTTTACGATCTACACCGGGAGGGGACCCTCAGGGAACACCCATCTCGGACACCTGATGCCGTGGATGTTCAACAAGTGGATGCAGGACACGTTCGGCGTGAACATGATCTTCCAGATGACCAACGACGAGAAGTTCCTGTTCAAGGACATGGAGCTGAAGGAGACCACCGACATGGCCTACCAGAACGCCCTGGACTTCATAGCGCTGGGATTCGATCCCAAGAAGACGAGGATCATCGTCAACACGAAGAACATCGACAAGCTGTACCCGATCGCCCTGAGTGTGGCGAAGAAGGTCACCTTCTCCACCGCCAAGGCGGTGTTCGGATTCGACAACTCCACGAACATCGGATCGATATTCTTCACCGCCATGCAGTCGGCCCCGGCGTTCCTGCCCTCGGTCGATGCAGGTAAACAGGTGCCCGTGGTCATTCCCTGTGGTATCGACCAGGATCCCCACTTCAGGGTCTGCAGGGACGTCGCTCCGGGGTTGGGATTCCCCAAGCCCTCGCTGATCTGCTGCAAGATGATGCCTGGCCTTTCCGGCGGGGACAAGATGTCATCCTCGGACGAGAACGCCACCATATACACCACCGATACCCCCAAGCAGGTCAAGAAGAAGGTCGGCAGGGCTTTCACCGGCGGATGCGTCAGCGTGGAGGAGCAGAGGGAGAAGGGCGGAAACCCCGAGGTCTGCGCCGTATTCAAGTACAACTACTACATGTTCGAGCACGACGATGCCGAACTGAACGAGATGGCACGCAAGTGCCGCAGCGGAGAGGTGCTCTGCGGGGAATGCAAGATGTGCCTCACCGAGAAGATCAATGTCTTCCTCGAGCAGCATCAGGACAAGAGGGAGAAGGCAAAGGACGTCATCGCGGAGATGGCGTACGACGGATTCGAATGGTGATCCCATGGTAAGCGCTGAGATTCTGGAAGGATTGAGCTACAACGAGAAGAGACTGCTGCTGGCGCTGGGCGCCAGGGGAGGCTCCGCCTCTCCTGCGGAGCTCATAGCGGATAAGCAGTTCGGTCTGGAGGTCGAGGTCATGGGAGCCGCCTCCTGGCTGGAGTCCAAGGAGCTGGCTAGGATCACCGAGAGGGTGGAGAAGTTCATCGTCCTGACGGATGAATCCATAGTCTCCACCGGGCTTCCCGAGAGGACCGCGGTAGTGAAGATCAACGAAGCGGGCGGAAGGATGGACATGGACGCCCTCGCGGAGCAGATGCCCGGAGGAATGGACAAGGTCGCCGTCGGATGGCTTAAGAGGAAGGCATTGGCGGACATCGTCGCCGAGGGCGACAGGAAGTTCCTGGTGCTCACCGACAAGGGGAAGGCTGTGCTCAATGAGGAGATGCCCGAGGAGGCGTTCCTCAAGAGGCTGGCCGAGAACCCCGTGCCCGAAGCGGAGGCTGACAAGAACATCGTCAAGGACCTCAAGGGCAGGAAGGGAATGATCGGCGAGAAGGTCGTTACCGAGAGGAGCATCGCACTCACCGACCTCGGAAAGGAGGTCGCCAACTCAGGATTGGAGCTGAAGGAGGAGGTCACCGAGGTGACCGACCGTCTCATCCAGTCGGGAGAATGGAAGAACGCCGAGTTCAGGAAATACGACATACAGACGTTCGCTCCCGCTATCGTCCCTGCGAAGAAGCACCCGCTGTCCAGGCTCGGTGCGGAGATCCGCAGGATGTTCACCGACATGGGATTCACAGAGATGTCATCTGAGTACGTCCAGCCATCGTTCTGGAATCTCGATGTCCTCTTCACGCCGCAGGACCATCCCGCGAGGGACCTGCAGGATACATTCTATCTGGAGAGGCCGAAGGCCATCCACATCGACGACGAGGAGCTCGTCGCCAAGATCAAGGCGATCCACGAGAACGGCGGGGACACCGGTTCCACTGGATGGGGAGGCAAATGGTCCAGGGAGATGGCGGAGTCCGCGCTCCTCAGGACGCACAGCACCTGCTCGTCCATCAGGTACATCGCGGCCCATCCGGATGCACCGCAGAAGGCGTTCTCGATATCCAGGATATTCAGGAACGAATCCATCGATTCCACCCATCTTCCGGAGTTCACCCAGATCGAGGGAATCGTCATCGACGAGAAGGCGGACTTCAACATGCTGATCTCGATGATCAAGGAGTTCTACAGCAAGATGGGATTCGACCAGATCCGCATCCGTCCGGCGTACTTCCCGTACACCGAGCCGTCGCTGGAGATAGAGGTCTTCTTCAACGGAAAGTGGATGGAGCTCGGAGGAGCGGGCATGTTCAGGCCAGAGGTCCTGGCGCCGTTCGGAGTCAAGACGCCTGTGCTCGCATGGGGATTCGGATTCGAGAGGCTCGCCATGCTGAAATGGGACATCAGGGACATCAGGGACCTGTACATCTCCGACATCGACACCCTCAAGAAGAACACCGTGTTCTGAGGGCACGTAATCCGAGACCATATCCATCAGCACTGATAGGATTATCTTCCTGTCATGGTTGCGGCTGAGACGAAGGGCGCTGTTCAGGAGCTCCTTGGCGCATTCGCTGTTGCCAAGCTCCATCTCTATCACCGCTTCCCAGCGGAGGAGCTCGTCCATGCGGAAGATGCAGCCTTCGTCCAGCATCCTCTTTCTCGTTGATTCAAGGACCTTCAGAGCGTCGATATAGCGGCAGTTGGCGTAAAGGCAGAGGCCGAGGACCATACCTGAATCGATATCGACAATTCCCCGGGCCGACGCCAGGGAGAGGGCCTCCCTGATCCTGTCGGATCTCAGTAACACTTCGCACATCAGAGAATATCCAAGGCACGGATCGGATTCGATTATCTTCGGCACCATCTCAGAAGCGGTCTCCAACCCGCCCGTATCCAAGGCCATCCTCGCTGCCATCGGCAGCAGGTCGGAACGTCCGTTCCTCATCACCATCTTGGATACAACCGCGGATAGGTCCCGGTCCGAATGGTCCACTATGTCAAACGTATGTTCGGTCAGCAGCCTCAGTGCTTCCCTATCCCTGTTGGACATCCCCAGATGATACACCCTTTCCGATATCGGGCATCCATGGTCCAGGCACCAGTCGGCAGCCATGCTGTGCCATTCCGTCTGCTTATCCTTCGGACTTATCTTGAGCAGCTTGGTCCTGAATGCCGCCTGGACGGTCGCTTCCCCATTCGGCCTCATCACTATCAGGGGGCTGGCGAACTTCACATCGGATGCCATGATCCGTGTGCGCAGCAGGCTCAGGCACCCGATGCAATCCAGTCGGTCCCCCAGATTCCTCCTGAGCGTATCGAAGTCCTTCGCATCCATGATCGAACAAAGGTCCAACAGCTCCACATCATCCTCCTTGAGGGACCTGATCCTGTCGGCGAGTATCTTCTTCCCGGTGTCGGTGATGTGATACACCTTCCTCTTTGCAGGACGGTTCGACTTCTTTATGCTGGCGAATGAGAACACGACCTCGTTGGATTCGATCATCCTTCTCAGAATGATGCTGACATGGGACCTGGTGATCCCGACGGACACCGCTATGCCGTCCTGAGTGATCTCCGAGGGGGCGTCGTAATCGATGTCGTATCTCAGGTGCCTGTAGTTGAATAGGTGGGCGAGGATCTTGTCGTGGTATGAAACGCGTTCCATGATGAGGTAGTTCCTCTTGGAGAATATAATGGGGGCAACCGCTTTCTAGCATCTATAGATTGAAACCCCTTGGGCGTTTGAAGGGCTGTGAGCATTCGAGGAGGAACGGCGTCACGTCTTCATTCTAAAGTCGGGGGCCGTCTTTTATTCGGAGAATCGCCTGATAGCAATATTCATTTCCGAACAAGTTCTCAGACGAGAGGGTCCGATGCCCAGCACCGGAAGTCCTGTGCACCGGACTTCCTGCTCCTCTGGCAGATCACCATCTAACGGAGCGTATAAGGCTAAGAAGGGGAGGTGGCCGAATGTGGACCTGGAGCCGTAATTTTAAGGATCTAAGATTCTCCGAAAAACCGCAAAAATGGCTGAAAAGGCCCGACTGAAAGTGAAAATCGAATCGGAACCCATTTTATCCCATCACACGGTTCCTTGAGGCATGGCAAGGCTGTTGGTCTGCAGCGAACCCGACCTCCCGTCGGCGAATATGAAGGAATCCCTGCTGAGGATGCATGAGTGGGAGGACATGGGGTCCGATGGCAGGAACTCCTATCTGTCCAACGGGGACACGGTGATGGTGACGATCCCGGACCTGCACATCCGCCACGAGGACCTAGACAAGGAGGCGGAGGCGTTCGGCATCAAGGTGGACGAGGTCATAGTGATGAGCAAGCATTCCGCCGCAAGCGGCAGGCCCGCGCTCACCGCGCATCCGATAGGGAACTACCATGAGAACGATTTCGGAGGGAAGGCGGAGGCCGTCGTGAAGGCCAATCCGGCGCTGATGACCGATGCGCTGAGGAGGATGGTATCATTCAACGACATCCCCGACGAACAGCTGTGCTTCGAGGTCACCCATCACGGCCCGTGGATGGAGAAGCCCACGTTCTTCATCGAGGTGGGCAGCGAGGAGAGGGAGTGGGGCAACAAGCATGCCGCCGAGATCCTCGCGAAGGTGATCGATTCCCTCGAACCCCATGAGGAGTATCCCTCTGCGATAGGCATCGGGGGAGGCCATTACGCCCCGAGGTTCACCGAGGTGGCGCTGAAGTACAAGGTGAATTTCGGACACATGATCCCCAACTACCATCTGGAGGGAAGGGACGATGAGGACATCGTCAGGATGATAGGGCTGGCAGGAGAGGCCACCGGCACTAAGATGGTGTATCTGCATGGGAAATCCATGAAGAAGGCCGAGGAGAGGAGGATCGAGGGCCTGATAGAATCGGTCGGTTACGAGAGGATTAAATCCGCTGATCTGGAGCCTTTGTGAGTCTATATCAGCGGGCGTTTCGACCTGGGATGGACGATATACCATCTGGAAAGGCCTTGTATAAATATAGATAGATTCTCTCTATCGTTGCGGAACACTCTGCCGAGCTGTCCGCAGGAAAAAGGATATGGATATGACAAGGGTGGCGGCGTTCTTCACCGACGAGCCGACCGTTACGCGTACGGCGATCCAGAAAGCAGCGGACGTTCAGGGCGTACTGATCCGCGCTTTCGATCGCTTGTGCTACGGTGACGGTAATGTGCAAGTCAAGGAGAGGTCCGACGGCGCCGTATCATGCCCTTCTCCATATCGGCGCATGCCCGCAATGAACGGTCTGGAGGGCCGTCCCTTAGCCTACGGCCTTCCGTTCAACGCGTCCCGCGCCGGAGCCCGCTTCTGCGACAGCGACGAGACCTTCGCTGTAAGAGGTCCAGCACCCAAGCACGGCACGATCGTCCCGGAACCCGGAAAACCCGCTGAGCCCCACTTCATCGGGATCTCCGCCGGATGTCCGTGATCCCACGGAACCTGGCTGCAACCGGAGATGTCTTCGGCAGGGGTCCGAAGGGACGAGGCCGTGTAGGCTGCCGGCGTCACAGGGCATGACCGCCCGAGGACGGCAGCAGGGTGTTCCGCGCAGTACCCGCTAGCCCCGCGGCCGGGAGACCGGCCCGGGGTCACAGGTATGATTTTGATTAACGTTGTGGAGGGAGATGCGACCGTCCGGCCGATATATTACCCAGCGGTCAGTTACCGCGCGATAAGGTCTAGGATAAATATCTGCATAATGCCTCCAGTATCGCAGACCAGTTCTGCAGAAGGATATCGATATGAGAATCACGACAGAACAGTCGGTAAGGGGCCGGATTTCCGGCAGACCTTACCACAGGACCGCATCCGATTATTGTAATGTCGGGGCTGCCGGCATCGAAGCGGTGATGCAATGTCCACGAAGAAGATGACGTCCCGCGAACGCGGCCTCGCGATCTTCCAAGGGGAGATCCCCGACCGTGCTCCGGTATGCGATTTCGGCAACGCCGCAATGCTCGGGCACACCGGCCGCACCATGCAGCAATGCAGGGACGATCCCGGCCTTGCCGTTACCATCATGAAGAAATGGGTAAAGGAAACAGGGGCGGACTTCTTCTTCGGTCCCGTCGAGACCAAGGGCATATTCATGGACCTGCCCGGTATCGAGATCAAGCTGCCGGAGAACGACCAGGGTTCCCTGAAGAACACCTACTTCCAATCCATAGACGAGGCCGTGGAGAAGTATCTCTACGACCCCTTCGATCCTGCGACCTGTCCGAAATTCTACAGGTATGTGGTGGACTTCTTCGCCTCGCAGCGCAAGGCGTGCCAGGATGTGATGATGCCCGTATGGTGCGAGGGCGTCCTGACCACCAGCGGTTTCCTCTTCGGGATGGAGAACCTGATCATGGGGCTTATGATGCAGCCCGAGGAGATCAATAGGGTCATAGACAGGGGAGCGGCGTTCTCCAGGGACATCGTCAGTGCTCAGCTGGAGGAGGTCTATGCGGATTATGTCGTCTACACGGACCCGGTGTCCTCCGCGGATATGATCGATGGAGATATGTTCAGGAAGTTCAACCGCGACCGTCTTCATGACAACATAATGCATTGGAACAGGGAGTACGGTGTGGATACGATGCTGCACATCTGCGGCGATACGACGCCGATGCTCCCGGACTTCGTGAAGACCGGGGCCAAGGTCATGAGTCTGGACCACAAGGTGGATCTGAGGGATGCCAGGAAATGCTTTGGCGACAAGGTGGCGATCATGGGCAATCTGGATCCCGTTTCGGTGATGCTCAGCGATTCCGTAGAAAAGGTCACCGAGGAGGCGGAGAGATGCTTCTCCTATGCCGGCCAGGACGGAAGATATATCTTCGGTGCCGGATGCGCCGAACCGCTGAACACACCGATAAGGAACATACAGGCCATGGTGGAGGTGTCCAAGAGGCACCCCTATAGGTGAATGAAGAGGGTGCGGACCTCCCCGCACCCTCTTCTCCAACTGTGAGAACATGACGATCGAGGATAGCCTTATTCTCATTTTGCTGGAATGCTGCACCACTCCCATGTTGAGTCTGGAACCGACCCTCACTCTGAGTACTTTTTAGCGCGTCGTCGGATGACTCGCATCATCAGAATACAATCGTGCGTCCGTGCCGTTCCTCCTATTTAGAAAAATGCACATTAATTCGCATTGTAATGTGTTCTAAAGGGTAATCGCAATATATTATGCGATGACTTAGGTCTCATTCATCTTTTTGATGTCATCGAATAGTCTGCCGATGTTTGTTGTGCTCTTTGAACCTAGTACGAGAGGTATCTCGTCCAATTCTCTCGCAACTCTTTCCAGGGCGACATCGAGGTCTTTCTCTAACAGATACCAATAATCTTTATTTTTGGTGTAATCCGGGATGAATCCTTTGAGATATTCGACTGCTTCATCGGGGGATGCGAAAATCGGCAGGACATCTCTGAAATGGAAGATTAAGAATACCTCGAAGCAAGGGTTGGAGAGCACGACAGAGATGCCGTTCTTCCTCGCCAGGGCAATGGACTTCTTCAGTTGTATTTCCTTGTTGAAGTCTACATCGATGACGCAGTAGACCATATCGCCGTCCTTCGGACTCAGCCCCCGATTCGACATCTCCTTGATGCAGAACTTCACAATACTGACCGGATCCTTCCTGGGGGATTCGACCACCCTGACTAGGTATCCTGCGTTCCGTCTGGACAGATGGGAGAGGTACTTCTTCTCGGTCAACCCTTCGGTGACGATGAGCACCGTCGGAAGCTGTTCCCTGCTCAAATCAGCATCTCCGATTCGATAAAGGGTGTTCCTCCGAGAGATCCGTTGATGTACGCCTTGCGGATGTCGAGGTCGTTGCGTACACGGTACTCCGTGAGATTGTTCAGGGTTGATTCGGAGGTGTTCGCATCCTTGTTGGTCATCCAGACCTGGTCCCTGCGGACCATGGTCTGGTCAAGGAGCTCTGGATCATGGGTATTGAAGATCAGCTGGGCGTTTTTCACGTTCTGTTCCGGATCATGGAACAATCCGATTATCCATTTGCAAAGGTCCGTGTGGAAGCTCATATCCATCTCGTCAACGCTCAAGGTCAGACCGTTCATCAATGCGCTGATCACAGGGCCGATGACGGCAAGGAAGCGGATGGTCCCGTTCGACTCCGCCGCGAGCGGAAGGAGCCGATCCTTCCCATCGACCGTGTGCTGCGCCCTGTAATCATGCATCCTCACGGCCATCGCTGCCGGTGTCACGTTTATGAGCTGCATGTTGTCGCGGAGGTCGGTTATCCCGAAGTCGGCTATCCTCAGCGCCTTCAGCACGTATCCTTTGAAGTCCGGATCCCTGTTCATGGTGTCGAAGAGCATCTCCAGAGAGCTGCCCACATTGTAGTTGACGATGGTGATCAGTCCGTTGGAGAACCAATCGTGCACGGCCTTGCACTCAGCATCGTTGAACTGGGATGCGAAGGATGCGTAGAGCTTCTTCGGATCCATCCTCTTGGAGATGTCCGTCCTGATCTTGACATCGGAGTTGAACCTGTAATTCTGTCCGTCTCTTACGAACGCCATCTTCTTCTTGCCGTTCGGATACGAGAACAGATGTTCCTCGCTTATTTTTTCTGAATCATAGCTGAACCCATAGATGTAGCGGATGCCCCCGTGGATGAACTCGGCCTCGAACGACGTGGGCTTGGATGTGCATGCCGGGTCGAAAGCGAAAGGCATATGGTTCAGAGGCAGGGCCGGGTCGAACATGTTGGAGTTCATGACGAAATCCTTCATGAGGGATAGTGCTGCGAGCACGGTCGTCTTCCCGGATGCATTGGAACCGTAGATGCTGGCGGACCTCAGCAGCTTCGTCTTGCCGTCTTCCGAGACGTAAAGGTTGTGCGGGTGGAGTCTGTCCGGAGAGGCTTTGAGATTCAACGTGGTGCTGTCCTTGAAGCATTTGTAGTTCTCAAGGGTAAAGCGAATCAACATGATTGTGTATATGCGAAATTTAATTATAAAATTTGTGACAAAATCACAATAATCAAAATTTAATTTTGAATTTTAGGTTTTTATACCTATGATTTGGAGATTGAAAAATGGTGCAGGCGGGCTATGGCTATATTTTCGGGAATTATATCGTATAATCTGCTGTTAAAGTGCTCGTACTTGCGGTCCAAAATCCTTATGACAAAAACTGTGATTCTTTTTCAAGTCATTGGCCGAAGTCTTTCTGTCGCATATTCGATATTGTATATTGAAAAGTGTAACCATATGGTAAGGTCATCCTTATTATTCCGTAATGCGAGATGTCTCCGGCGATATCATGGACGGAGGGATTTCGACAGTCGCGGGGGATCATCCTATGTTCCGCTTTGAATACGCCTGTCGGTTCGAGATTGGAAAGTTGTAAGGAGGCAATAGGATGAGAAGAGGGACTCTGGGTGCGGTCATCATGTTCTTCTGCATGATGACCGTGCTGTTTTCCGTCGCGATCATGTTCGTGATCCTGGAAGATAACTGGACCATTGTGTTCTATCCCTTGATCGTTTCTCCGTTGGTCGCTGCATTCTGCTGGGCCATGGATTTGTCGGACTCTGAAGATGAATGATCATAGAAACGGTCAGGTTGTCCGATCCTCTGCTGTCGGTCATTAACTTGGATCGATAGGTATTCGATTGAGGTAAGGTGGTGTAGGATGGGAAGAAAGGCTTGGTATGTGTTCATAATATTCTTTGCAGTCATGCTCCTGCTCCTATTGTTGACGGAGAAGGTCTCCGAAGGGATGTTCGGCGAGGATTGGATCTGGCTGAAGAGTTGGATCCTGCCTGTTTCTGCGGTCGTCGTCATATCCTTGGTCCTGATCTTCCGCAGGACGTTACTGTCCTGGGAACAGGAGGGCTGACCGATATGGTCTTTGTGAATCAAGGGGATGCATCATGAGCAGGAAGGGTTGGATATTCCTGATTGTCATATTCTCTATCATGATGCTCCTTTCGTTGATTTCGGCTCTGATATGGGACGGGAGATTCGGTGAGGATATGATAGAATATGCCAATTGGCCCACGTACATCGTGGGTTCGATAGGTTTGATCCTGATCCTGGTGTTCCGTAAGAGGATCCAAGCATGGGAGAAGGATGAGGAATGAGAACTCCGAAGACGGCCGGGGGTTCCTGGTCTTTATTCGTGATCGAACGGTCTTTTTCGGTCGTGGATCTTTAGATCCACGATTCCCCGGCCATCATCAAAGATGTAAACTATCCGTGTCATCCAAAAGAGTTCGAGCATTATTCGAGACAGTATGCTGCCTATAACCGTCAACGATGCTGTACGAACCATGGAAAACGGCCACAACCGCAGATCGATACCCATATCGGGTGCGCTGGACGACAGGAAGAGGGCCTCGGAGAACCCTAGGTCGTACGAGGAGCTCCCGGAGGACATTAGAAGGATCCTGATGGAGAGGAGGTCGGAGGGCAGCGAGAGGAGGGGTGTTCTTCAAGTTCTGGAGGAGAAGCACGTGATGACCGCCCTGCTGTTCATAGACGAGATGTCCCCCGTGTTGAAGTCGGATGTGTATAACACGGTGTCCAGGAGCGCCAACATGGTGCACAAGCTGGACGAGATGAGGTCGATAGGGCTGATAGAGATATACGAGACCGCCAGGACCAATTCCAATGTGATCGTGATTACTGATAAGGGTCACGATGTGGCCGAATTGGTAAGGCAGATGATAGACCTGGTCAAGGGAGAGTACAAGATGGGGGGGGGGGACAGGGTTCCCTTCCGTGATAGCACGTTTGGTGTATACGGTCCTTCGAACCGTTGTTGTTCGGAGTTCCTTCGAGAGTTCTGTCCCTTTTAATCTTCCTTTCAGATTCTGTAGTTTCGACCGTATCTTTCTCCGTCAAGGGAAATTAGGGGCCCGAGACGGGATAAGAGGGTCGGGCGGTGAAAGGCCCGCGGGATCCATGATTAAGGGCATGGGGTCCTGCAAGTAAACGGAGATTTTTCGACATCACCTTTCGATAGAAAGGCAACCCGGATCAGAGGTAAGATCACCGCTGAAAAGGAGAAATGAAATATGAATACAAAAGGAATCAAATTCCTGGCTGTCCTCGCAGTGTTGGCTTTCGCCTTCGCGGCCTTCGCAGTCGCCCTTCCCGCACAGGAGAATGAGGCGGCAGCATGGGGAGCAATTGAGGCTACAGAGGCAGCAGAGGGAGCTGTCGATCAGACAAGCGGAAATAAAATCCTGGTCGCCGATAGGGAATACACGATCGCACCGAATAAAGTATCAGGTACTTACGGAATTTTCTTGCTCGACGGAGCCTCGATCACGATCGAGAAAGGCTCGGCGACAACATTCACAAGCCCTGGAATCATCGTCGGAGCGGCTACGAAGACCGTTGCAAATAATGAAGCCACGTACAACTACGCGAATGCGTCGAAGATCGTCTTCGCGAATCAGATCCTTGCGGATTATGTGATTGAGAACGACGGAGGAGTCATCAAGATCACGAGCACTTCAACGTACCTCACACAGAACAACATAACAGTTACTGATAACCATGCAACATGGGGCGGTGAGTTCGCTATCGGTGATGTGAAGATCCTTGAGAAGGGAGAGTTGCTCGATGTAATTATTACCGGCACAAAGCTCTATGCAGGTATCGACAATGCAACGACGGAGGTCACGGATACCGTGACCGTGATCCAGCAGGCGTCGAACGATATACAACTGGAAGCCAGGGGGGACCTCTACCTCAACGGCGGAATGGAGATCAAAAAGACAGATGGGGCGACTGGAGAGATCACGTTCACATCCGCGGCAGGTGCGACCACTACCGGTCAGATACAGGCATTCGACAACAAGATTGTCCTCGACGCCTGTAATGGAGGATACACCGCGACAGGCGGAGTTATAACATCCATCGCCGCAGGGAAGATGAGCCTCAACGAAGGTACATTCACAACACCCAGTGGCGGAAATTTCACTGTCACCGGGGCCCTGACGATAGGTAAGAACGCTACACTCAACTATGGCTATGCCAATGCAGGTGCAGGTGCATTGACCATCGCGGACAATTCATCCCTGATCCTCTACGGAACACTCAACGCCAAAGACGGAGCGACCCTTGCAATCACTAACAACGGCGACGGAACCAACGACGGAAAGTTCGCCGCTTACAGCGGAGCCATCTTTGGGCAGGGAGTCTACACTACCATGGCTGCCAGCGATGTTTCACTCGGATCCGCTATGAAGGACGTAGAGATGACCACAGAGCTCACATCTGACTTTACTGGTAATCAGATTCAGAATATCGTTATTACGAAGGATCTGGTCATCAGGCCTGGAGTGACGCTCGCTATTCTCGGTAAGCTCACGGTCAACCCTGGAGTTACTCTTACCGTATCCGACACCGCTACCCTGATACTCGGTGGAACGGTGTACAATGAAGAAACCGTCATCTCAAATCTGGCAACTGCTGATATTCAGGGAGAGATTGATGCTAAGAAGACCACTGTGGCCAATACAGGACTGTACTTCTTGTACGGAAACGGCTTCAACATCACCGGAACTATTACTACGGATGCTCCCATGGATGTCAACGCCAAGACTACCTTCAAGAGCGGATCGCTCTTGACAGTCACCTCCAACGGAACACTCCTTGCAGGCGATGCTACAAGCATCAACTTCGCATCCGGCTCCAAGGGAGTCATCGAGGGAACCCTCGAGTACACCGCAGCTTCCGCTGCCGTGAACGTAGCAGGCACCTTCGATATCGACGGTACTGTGAAGCTCTATGCTGGAGATTCAGACAAGAGCTACATCTACACCGTGGGCAACGGCGCGAAGGTCATCTTGTCCTCCGTCAAGTTCACCGACCTCGGTGACAATGAGGACGACGTCTTCGTTATTGCGGATGTCGGAACATCGATGAAGAACTCCGAGGGAACTTCCATCACCATCGCCGCAGGTAACACAATCACTGTCACAAGAGCAGGAACAGTGACCGGCACCCAGATCCTTTCAGGACTCACAGTCACCCAGACAGCGGCTTTGATCGATTCCTACGGAGTCGAGAAGCTCTCCAGCAAGCTGGATCTGTCCGGTTCAGTATCCTCGGGAACTGCTAATGTAATCACCATCACATTGACAGATGGCAATGTTGCCACGAATGTTTCTACAGGAATGACCGTCTCCGATATGCTTAGTATCGGTGAGAAGGTGCAGTTCACCGATTATAGGGCAACCTTGACGATTAGCGGTACTATGTACAAGACTGTTACCGGGGACCCCATTGACTTTAGAGAAGCTGGAACTTATGGACCCTATGTCACCGTCACCGGTCTCCTGTCCGTAATCAACAAGGATACGATCACACAGATCAACGCTGCCTACTATGAAGAGACGGTAATGGGTATCAAGTACTACAATTACACTTCGTTGGAGAACGCCCTCCAGATCGGAAAGGACTTCAAGCTCCTCGGAAACATCTACGTCTACGGAGACGTGGAGATTCCTGCACCCATCAAAGTCGACGCCTCCGGTGCCACGATTTACGTCGGCGACGGCGACTACAGGAATGCCAAGCTGACTGTCAAGGACGGAGCCAAGCTGACTATCAATGAGGCCATCGTGAACGGCTCCCTCGTATTCGAGGATTACACCACCGGAAAGAAGGTCGGAGAGATTATATCCGATGTGTTCACCACAAATGGCAACTACCAGGTTTTCACCAACCTGTACACCGCACTCGCCGCTGCCGAGCCGGGAGACATAATCACTGTGACCAAGGACACCGCACCCGTTGTCCTCGATAAATCCGTAACCATTCCTGCGCTCGTTACCGTTGAGTTGGATGCTGGAAAGGCATTGAAGCTGAATGACGGAGTCGTATTGACTGTTAACGGAACCCTCAGCTCGTGGGATGCTCTGCAGACCGAGACCGGATCCGTATTCGTCAACAATCCAACACTCGCCACATCTGGTGAAGTCAGGCTCATCGTCAACGGAGTGTTCGCCACAGTTGCGGATGCTTCCTATGCCAAATATGCAGCCACTGGAGCATACTACACCTACACCGACTCCGATGCGACCTACAACATGATCACCGACTTTGAGGTGGTCCCGCTGTTCATCGATGACAAGGCCAAGCCCGTCACCATCTACGGAGACGAGACCGCAACCGACGTCGAGATCGCCGGAGACTACAAGATCTCTGTGGTGATTCCCGCAGGACAGTCCCTCAGCATGGGAACCCTGACCCTCGCCAAGGCGCAGATCAGCGCACCCACTGACGCAACCAAACCTTCCTTTACCGGTACTATCGGTTCCGAGGAGGGAGCAGTGAAGTTCGCCAATGCACAGGGATTCACTGTCGAAGAGAAGACCGTCAAGGGAGAGAGCATGCTGTTCGTAACCGGAACCATCACAAAGGGTAAGGGAACAGCAGACCTGTCCGTGAGCGCATCCAAGGGTATCGTGTACGTCACCGGAACACTCGACGTATCATCGTTCACCGTCGCAGCCGATACCACCCTCGTCGTGGACGGTTCCAACAACAATGCCAAGATCGAGAACGGTTCGACCGCAACCATCAATGGAACCCTCTATGTTACCGACGGCGGAATCTTCGTTAACTCCGCTACCGAAGTGAAGAAGGGTGTCCAAGTACTCGGCGCACTTATCATCGCAGATTCTGATTCCGAGGCAGGCACCGCCGCAGGAAGCGCTACCATCGCCAAACTGTACGTCGGTGTCAAGAGGGCAGATGTGGACAAGAGGGGGGCCACCACCGCAGCATCAGCGTACGTTTCCGCATCCGTCATTGCCGGACTGAAGGAGGCTTTCGTGCTCGAGGGTTCCACCATCAGTGAGGAAGTCGTCGATGGAATGGTCGTCAGCAAGTTCGTCGTTGAGAATGCAGCATACCTCACAGTCTACACGCTCTCGAATTCTGTCCTCACAGCGGGAGACATAGTATGTCCCCACTCCGAGGAAGTCGATTTCGAGTACTGGACCTACACGTCCTCTGGAACTGTTTATAAGGCTACCGGAACCGCGCTTACGACATCCAGGACCTACACCGCACTCATCGACTACGATGTGTTCACCCTCATCGTCAAGACCGACGACGGAGTTAAGTCCGTTGCCGTCGACGGAAGGGAGCTCATCAACCTCGGTAACAACGTGTATGTTTCCTATACGAAGCAGTACTCCGAGAACGGAATGGGATTCAAGATGTCCGCAGGCAAGTACGTCCTGTCCTTCACCCTGAAGGACGGATACGAGGGAAGCCCCGTGCTGTACGATGCAGAGGGCAAGGCGGTCCTTGGAGGTTACGGAATCACCATCACCGGTGACGCAGACCACAGGGATGTCACCTTCCAGCTCTCCGGAACTGAGAAGGAAGTCACTCCCGAGCCCACACCCGTCGAGCAGAACGAGTGGACCATCACCACCATCCTGCTCGTCATCCTCGTGATCCTGATAGCCGTCATGGCAGTCATCGTCGCGCTCAGGCTGAACAGGAGCTGAAGGTAACTTCGGAACCATGTTGAACAAAGACCAATAACCAAAAGACAAACAGGGGGAGCAATCCCCCTTTCTTACAAATTATCGGGATCATGTCTTAATCTACCACGATCAACGGACGGCCATCGCTAATATGATCGATTGTTAATCGTGATTAGATCCATCCCTCTAAAAGACAATAAAAGTCAAAATCATATAATTTGACTTTTCTTTAAATATTAATACGTCACTGTCGCACTGTGAAAAAAATACAGAAAACACCCGATCTCACTCCAGAGGATTTCAAAAATGCTATGGGATATATCGATGATCCTGAACAGATTTCAAAGATATTTCAGTACAATGAGGCCTACTATCATTGGGACGAGTTGAAATATAGGGTGGACGAGAAGGATCTGAGGAGCACGTGGGCCCTGATGAAAATCCTGCGTACCAACACCTCGAAGAGGATACAGGTATGTGGTCTGGATCTCAGCTACAATCTAATCTCTTCATTCCAGGAATGTCTTTATCATATCGATCGTGATTCTGCCGGTCCCGTGTCTGTTGAGAATCCGGGAGAGAGGACCGCAAGAAGATACGTCATGATGTCATTTATGGAGGAAGCGATCGCATCCAGTCAGATCGAGGGGGCCGCAACAACGAGGCAGGAAGCCAAAAGGATGCTTAGGGCGCAACGCAAACCTCGGGATAATAGCGAGAGAATGATCTTCAACAACTATGAAGCAATGGAGCACATAAAGAGCACATTGGACAAGAAGATGGATATAGAACTGATCCTAGAGATGCATAGAGCGATCGCCAAGGGGACTTTGCGCGAGGGACCGCAGTGGGAGGGGAGGTTCAGAGAGGATGATCAGACTTATGTCGGAAGCTCAGATGGGGAAGATTTGATTTTTCACATCCCGCCTAAGTATGAACAGATTCCTGGTATGATGGAAGATCTGTGTGAATTCATCAATAACGAGGATGAATTCATCCATCCGATAGTCAAAGGGATAATTATACACTATCTAATAGGGTATATTCATCCTTTTGTTGATGGTAATGGCCGCCTTGCCAGATCATTATTCTACTGGTATGCCATGAAAAGAGGGTATTGGCTGATGGAATACGCTTCCATATCCAGAGTGATAAGGAAGTCCCAAACCAAATACGGGTTGGCATATCAGTATTCCGAAACCGATGATCATGACCTCACATACTTCATAAAGTTCAATCTCAAATGTATAGAGACAGCTGTCGATGATCTGAGAAAGTACATTGAACGGAAGGTGGCGGAGCAGAAGAACATAGTGAAGATGATCGAGTCCAATCCTGAATTGAATATGTATGAGATGACCGTATTGAAGGATTATACCAAGGACCCCTCCCCTTTCAGCATAAGGGAGATCTCCAATAGATATCCGATATCGTATCAGTCTGCAAGACTGTATGTCAGACACCTTTGCGAATTGGGATATGTCAGAGCATTGTCTAAGAACAGGAAAACGGTGCTGTATGTCGTGACAGACGATATCGATTGGAAATCAAGATTGTGAATCATGGTTCCAAATCGAGATTTTATTCATACCGGATGTAAAATATCAAAGAAAGTCAAAATCATATAATTTGACTTTTTTTTAAATATTGATAAAGGGAAACAGGGCATGCTGATATGCGATGTCATCGAAAAAGACTGAATTCCTATCCGATGTCGAAGGGTACAGGGACTGACCGGATTCATCAGATAGGCATGAATCAGAGCGGGGGATGGAGGCTCTGAAGGGATCCGGTTTCTTATCAATGGATGAGGAGGAAATAAAGGAAGCAATACTGATGGTTCTGTGGCCGAGATAAAGACTGGTGAAGAACCTATTTTTCAACACGATCCCAGTTGGAGAGTTAATTTTTCGTAGGGTGAGGTAACCGGGTCGGTATTGGAAGAAACCGTTCGACCTTTCCAACCGTACAGGAGGATCGGACTACCTCAGCAGCTCGGTGATGCATACATCATCGACCCCCGGAGGAGCACTGATCGAGACCGAATATTCCGGGAATAACCCTTTCGTAATGATTCACTACAGAAACAGGAAGGAGATAACGTTGGCCACGGCGGTTCTTGTAAAGATCCATTCCTGGATAGGAAATGGAGGAAAGAACTAAGAGAAGAGCAATCGAAGAAGGCCGACATGATATTGGATCCGGCCAATGATCTCATTCTATGGGATCAGGATAAAAAGGGCAATTCGTATAAAGCATCCCGCGCAGCTGCCGATTTCTTCCTTGGGAAAGGAGGTTTTGATGGTATTCTATTCAGGTCCGTATGGGATTGGAGGGAATCAGAGAGAAATGCCGCTCTTCTCAAGCCCGGTTCCATATTGGAAATGGTCGTAGCTGAAGAGTGTGTGAAATTGAATCGGTCATCATTCGGGGCAATTGTTGTTAATGGAACAGTGGAGCTAGGCCAGATAAGAAAGAAACGGGGCCGTTAACCCAATCAGCTTTCAACAGTCCCGACGATCTCCCTGATCAGCCCCGCCACAAGCTTCCCCTTCTCTGTTATGACGAGTATCTGCGAGTTCGTCCTCGCGGTGCAGTAGACCTTCACCAACCCCAATTCCACAAGGTCCTCTATCTTCTCCACCATGCCCCCGCTACGGGACACGTTGTTGTAGATGTCGGATTTCAGAACGGGGGACATCGCATCGATGTATAGTATGAGCGTCAGAACGTGCTTCCCCTCGAGGATCTGCGCCGTGTTCCTCTCGTCCTTCTTCCTGCGGGAGCGGTCGGAGAGGTAATGCTGCAGCTCCTCGGGGAGATCCTCGAACCGTATGGGTTCCTTGTAGACGTTCTTCCTGTCGTCGAGCTTGCCGTCCAGGGGGACGGTGCGGGGTACCTGCATGATGTCCCGGATGTTCAACGTTGATAAGAACAGGGTTTTGAATCCATGTAGGGTATACATCTTTTGTGCGTTTTTTCGGGATAGTTTGTCTGGAATCGCTGAGCCTTCTTAATAATCTGATCAGATTGAGTGTATTCGACCGTATCTTTCTCCGTCAAGGGAAATTAGGGGCCTGAGACGGGATAAGAGGGTCGGGCGGTGAAAGGCCCGCGGGATCCCATTATAGGGATGAGGGTCCTGCAAGTAAACGGAGATTTTTCGACATCATCTTCCGAGTTTCGGAAGACAACCCGGATCAGAGGTAACATCACCGCTGAAAAGGAGAAATGAAATATGAATACAAAAGGAATGAAATTCCTGGCAGCCCTGGCTGTTCTCGCTATGGCATTCGCCGCATTCGCTGTCGTTGTACCTGCTGAGCAGGATGATGCGACAGGCGGTACTGCGAGTACAGTATCAACATGGAACGCAGATAGGACTGTATTGACGTCAGTAACTGCTACGACTGACATATTGACAACAACAGGTTCAATCACCCCTGGAAAAGCATACTATTTCGCAGAAAACACGACCGTGATCTTCCCGACGATAACGGGCAATTCGTCACCTGTATTGCTTCTGATCGAGGAAGGAAAGACAGTCACAATCAGTGTCGAATCTGTTCCTGGGGCAGCGATGTACTTCTCAGCACTGAGTGTCAAGAAGACCACAAGCGGAACCAACACGATCTACACATCAGCAACAGCTGCAGGTACTCTGTTTAAGTCTGGTGACTATTTACTCTTGGGAGTAGATTATGAGGAAACTGACGGAACCAACATGGGAACATGCATCGGTATCGGTACGGCAACAGCTGCAGGAACACAGAAATCTCTCCTGGCTACAAACAGCGGAGTATTCCACGCGGCCTCTGTCGGGGACGACACCAATGTAACCTCTGCGAACTTCATGGCAACGGGAATCTGGACCGGAGTTCTGTATAACTACAACACTGAAGCTGATCCGTCTGAATGGACTTTCACTAATTTCACAGGAACGGTCTCTTCCGAGTCCACAGGTACAGTCAACGTCTTGACCTTGACGAAGTTCACTGGTAAGATGACCATTGCTAGCAGTGGGGACAAACATGCCACGATAACCGAGTGGGATGCAGGAGATGTCGAGATCGTAAAGGCACCTGAGACTGCAGCCGCAATCTCGAGCAACATCCCTCTGGGATCCACGCTTTACGTCGATGCGACAGAGCCTGCTTCAGGTACACCTACTACTCCGATTTCTACGTTGGCGGAAGTAATAACCAGTGATGAGCACTACAACCAGGGCGAGACCGCTACAGCAGACTTCGTCAACTACGGAACCATCAGCATCAAGCAGACCAAGGATTCCTCCAAGGTCAACGGTGTGGGAAAATTGACACTGAAGGACACGATGAAGAACGAGGGAGTCATCAACAACCTCGGTATCTTTGTGCAGTCAACCAATGATGACACGATCAACAACAAAGGAAGGATCGTAACCACCCAGCTCACTACTGATGAGGCACTGACCGGAGCAGTACCCGCGTGGACGAACACCGGCGGCAGTGCAACAATCACCAACAACGGTACCTTCACATTCAAGGAGACCACCATAGCTACCGGAGTCATATTCACCAACACCTCCACCGGAGACGTCAGGAACCAGACCGCAAACAACAAGATCATCACCGGAACCATCAGTAACGATACTTATGAGTTCAACCAGTCCGCCACGATCACGGGAAGTGCGACACTCATCGGAACACTGCAGTTGAATGGAGTCCTCATCATCGATGAGGGAGCAACACTCGACATCACCGGCAACGGAAAGATCGTCATGGCGAACGCTCAGTCCGTCATCATCAACAACGGAACCATCAGGGCTCAGAGCACTGCTATCGAGGCTGGTAATATCCAGAACACGGCAGGATTCATCGAGAACAATGGGGAGTTCACCATCACAGACCCCGCAGCAATCGTATCTCAGAAGACTCTCGTCGTCGGAAGCGGTGCAGGATCCGCTGCATTCGTGAAGAACTACGGTACATTTACCAACGCAGCAGGAAATATGGAGATCAAACAGACCGGAGCTTTCCTCAACCAGGCATCCGGAATCTTCGAGCAGAATGCCGCTCTCACATTAGCTGCAGCGTCATCCGTCGTATCCAATGCAGGTGCTCTCGTTATTGACGGAGTCGTTAACCTCTCAGCAACCACTCAAATCACCATCACAGACAAAGCGGCCACCGTTACGATCAATGAGCTCGCTCTGCCTAAAAACGGTTTCGATTTGAAATTCATCAACAAAGTCAAGACAACCGGAACTAACTACGTCCAGATCCCCTCCACCTACACCGGCGAAAGTGACTGGAAGATCGTCTCCGGACTCTTGATCGGAACATACAACTCCCCTGGCGATGATGGAAAAGCCGATTACAGCTATTTCATCATCGGAGGTAATGCATCCGTCGCTACCAAGACCTACGGAGAGATTACAGGTACATACTCTCTCACTGTCAAAGGAATGACGTTCATCGGTGACCTGATCATGCAGGAGAAGTTCAAGCTTGCAGGATCGGGTGCTACTACAGATGATCTCGTCGTCAAGGGAACGTTCGTTATGGTTAGTGGAAACACCGAGATCACAGGCGCGAATTCCATCACCGTCGACGGATTGGCTATTGCCAACAAGGCACCGATGTCCGGACCGACCATCAACGCTACCGTGTTCATGGTGAACGAGAACTTCAACAAGATCTACTACTACACCACATTTGCTAACGCCATCTCCATGGCTACTGAGGCCGGAGTCAATGAGGTCACGGCAATGGGAGACAACTCTATCAAGACCGAAGTCACCATCCCTGCCCCAATGAAGGTGAAGAACCAGGGTGCAATGAAGATCACCGAGGACGGAAAAGTCATCGTTGCATACGGAGCGGAGCTCAACAACGGAGCCACAATCACCGTAGATGGAACGCTGTACGTCGAGAACGCCAGGACCGGACTCACCGGAGCCACCACCGCGACATCCATCATCGCAGATGTCAAGGTCGTCGGAACCACTGACCTGATGTTCACCAACCTCTATGCGGCACTCGATGCAGCTGAGGCCGGAGACGTAGTAGTCATCACGAAGGACAGCGGAGCCGTCGAGCTCACCAGGAACACCACAATCAAGGCGGGAGTTACCCTCGACACCAACGAGAAGGAGTTCAGCACATACAACAACACCGACGAGAAGAACTACAAGCTGACCGTCAACGGAACCCTTATGCTCTATGCAGCGGCTGACTTCGGCAGCTACGATGACGTCACACTCAACGGATACATCGTCAGCGATGACCAGAGGACATACAATACCACTGGCCTCACTGGAGCCTATTTCGCCACAGAGGTCGCGAACGTCGATTACTACTACATCGCAGGAATCAACAACCTTGGAGACATCACCGCCGCAGGCGTCACCACCGTGGATGTCTACGGAAAGATCAGCGCAGGAGACCTCGCATTCGCCGGAACTAATGCAGGAGCAGCCACAGTCACCTTCAACGATGACGTGGAGATAACCAGCATTACCGCCACCAACGCCAAGGTCGTGTTCGCACACGGAACCCAGGTCAACACCAAGGTGACCGACGGAGCTTCCACCGCGACCCTCGCCGGAGCAGTCCCCTCGACCGCCAACACCGACAAGCTGACAATCGCCATTGGCGACGACTTCACCGTATCCGGAAAGTTCGGAAAGGGAACCGAGAAGACCCACTCCTTCGCAGTAGCGGGAGATGCTGTCATCGGAGAGCTCAGCGCATACGACCTGAAGATCACCGGCGCAGCAACCACTACCGGTAAGAAAGCTATCGATCTTGACAACACACTTGTCGTCACCGGAACATTCACCATCGGCGAGAAGGAATCCCTCGAGGCCAAGTACGCCAACGTCACCGGAACACTGACCTCCATCGGAGACTCCGAGATCACCAACGTGACCATCGGATCCTCATCCAAGGCCATCGCAGCGGCCGCTTCCGTCACCGGAGAGGTCACCGCCACTACGGTCATTCTGTACGCAGGCAACACCGTCGACCCGGCCATCGTCGAGGACATGAAGTACAACAACTTCTACATCGACGGAAAGCTCTGGTTCACCGTCTACAGCAACGGAAACGTCGTGCTCGCCAAGACCCTCGTCCCCGTTGAGAACGCCATCGTGAACTACAACTGGTCCAAGGGCAACGTCTCCATCATCGGATCAGGCGACGACATCGGAAAGATCACCGGAAACGTCACACCCGACAACGATGCTACCAAGTACGACATCAGCGTGAAGTACGACATCTACAACGTGACGATCAAGACCGATGCCGGAGTCAAGGCAGTCTTCATCAACGGAATAGTCATGAAGTCGCCCGCATCCGGAGACAACTTGTTCGAGCTCCGTGCTATGGAAGCAGGAACCTACAAGGTCACCTACACCCTGATCAACGGATACGAGGGAACCGCCCAGCTCTACACCGCTGACGGAACAATCCTCAAGGACAATTCATTCGTCCTCTCCGGAACCACCGACACCAATGTCCTGCTACAGCTCTCCGGAACCGAGCAGATCGTCACTCCCGAACCCATCACCCCCGAGGAGAAGTCCGAGTGGACCATCACCACCATCCTGCTTGTCATCCTCGTGATCCTGATCGCCGTCATGGCAGTCATCGTCGCGTTGAGACTCAACAGGAGCTGAAGGTAACTTCGGAATGATGTTGAAAGCACACCAATAACCACAAAACAAACAGCCCGGGGTCATCCCCCGGCATTACCTAAGCAGGCTCGGTCAGAACGGTACAGCACATCTTTTGCTGGCAGCGATACTATCGATCCGCTCTCAGCGTCGTACCTATTCTGTTCTTCACGCAAGTAGTTAGATTCTACTGGACTATTACCGGTATCAAAATAAAATAAGGGTAAGTGCATGATGCACCTGTTCCATCGAGGTAAGGGGCTAGATCATCGCTGTGGTGCGATCGGTCAAGGGGTGGATCAAAATCCAAGGGATTCCGTTCCATTGAGATGATTAGAAAGGGAACAGGAACCTGAATGACGCTTCTAACCAGTTGGGCGGTCCGCTGTAAGGAGAAAATGGTGATGAGCGCGAGGAATACAAAGTTCCTGGCAGTCTTGGCCGTATTCGTCATGGCCTTCTCAGTCATCACTGTCATCGCAACATCAGAGCAGAACGATGCTGCCAACACAGAGGAGACGACATCGGATCTGACGATCAACGCCATCGATACCTCAGTCACTCTTACAGGTAATGGTGCATACTACTACGCGGACAATGGGGACACTGTAAGCGCAGGTTCTGACGGAGATTACTCCGTAACTGTCTTCGTCAGGCACGGCGCTTCGGTCACATTCGCATCGAAGAGCACCCATTCCATAACTGTCACTGCGTACGTCGCGGCAACGGCCAGCGACTCCTGGATATCAGGTCAGGTGACCTATTACAAGGATACCAAGCTGGAGTTTGTCGTGGCTGCCGGCGGAGTTTATACACAAACCATCACAGCAAGCAACAATGCCGGAAATACAGATCATTTCAGCATAACCACGATGGATGAGCACACGACGTTGAAGACGCCGTACAAGAAGGACGGCACGACATACACCTTCCTCACCGATGGGTCCAAGACCGCATATTACAACGAGCAGTTGATCGTCTTCCCCGTAGGATCCATGGGAACATACACCGTGAGTTCTCTTACCTACTCCAACGGAACCGCAGGCACGACAGCCGTTGCCACAGCGACCGTCAGAGCAGCAACTGCATCAACCGGAGTCATTACCTTCTCGATTGGAACCGCCGCAACAGGCACGATGGTCATTGGTATAACAGAAGCAGCATCCAGCATGGGTTTCACGATGGACAAAGGTGTTGCAACGATGACTGCCGGCGAATTGAATTACGGATTCATGACAACTAACGTATCCATCAATTTCTATGCGACCAAGGCAGTGCAGGTCGCCAGTAACAGTCCGCTTAACGATGGTAATGTGACGATCTCAAGCACCAGCGCAGGCATCGAAGCTGCTGCGGCTGCACCTTTCATCTACGGCAAGGTGGAGGCGGGCAGATTCTCCAATGCAGGCATCACAGCCACTTTGAACAACGCCACTGCCCACATCACCCTGAACAATCTGAACGGCACCGGGGACGTCATCAACAGCAACAAGGCCTATGTGGAGGAATACACAGGCACCCTCACCATCTCGGAGACGGGAACGGCCATTGTTTCGACGAGTTACACGAGGATCTCTCTGGAATCAGGGACATTCACTGTAGCCAACAATTTCCACGTGTACGAGAACGATTACATTAACATATCGGCGGATTCCAGGCTGGTCATGGGCGAGAACTTCCTGGTCGACAAGGCCACCAGTCTGGGTGCATCATCAGGCAGGATGATCGTTAAAGGAGGATTGGATTCCTCCGCAGCGTCAACGGCTTTGAAATGCTCCGGGACATTCAAGGCGCACAAAGGCATGTGGATGTCCTCCAAGGTCAAGGTCGATGACCAGAACGGCACCGGTACCATAGACTTCACAGAAGCACTGTCCAGGATGGGCATCGGCGGAACCATGATGGGCGGAGCGACCTTCCACCAGACTCAGAGCGTTGACCTCATCAGCGACCTCACGATACGCAACAATTCCGTCGTCACGGTATGGGGCACACTCACCATCCCCGAGGGGATGACGCTGACCATCGATCAGGGATCGACTCTGATCATCGATTCCGATTCCGCCATACTAGACGTCAAGGGGGACATCGAGGTGAAGGACGGAGCCTATCTCCGCGTCTATAACCTCGAATCATCGTCAGTCACAGGTTCTATAGAAGGTTGGCGCGGATCGAACATCATACTCGGAGCAGAGGACACGGTCACCGCGAGCGGACCTCTCAGCATAGCGAACGGGGGGTCCCTGGAATCGCAGGGTAACCTGGACCTCTACGCATACAACAACGTCGGTGTCAGTCTCAAGACCTCGGCCGGATCCAAGGTCGTCATCGAAGGCACCTTCTCCGCCGAATCCAAATCCACCTCAATCGGGGGGAAGCTCATCCTTGACGATGCATACATGGGGCTCAGCTCGGAGCTCGTCCTGGCGACCACAGGTGCAGAGGCCGATGTGAGAGAGGTCACCATCGCCCGCCAGACATCAGCCTCCACAAGCGCAGTACTAACGATAAAGGACGGTGTCAACACGTTCACCGTGGCATCCCACGACGGTTCGACCGACGGAATCGACGACAGGACCGGACTCGAGGGAATCAAGTTAACAGTGGCATCCGGAACGACCTCCAGGGGAATGGATATCTCTGGACACATGGACTATGTCCTGCCAAACGGATCCAACGATTATCCGGTGGTCACCATATCGGGATCCACGCCGATGGTCAAGGAAGACCTCTACCTCGGCGACAAGGTGGTACTGAACGTGGCCGCGAACAAGCTCGCGGTCTCCGGCAACTTATACGTCCTGAGCAGCGATGCCCGCCTATCGGTGACCGGAAAGGTGGCTTCCACCGGACTCATCACCCTGAGGACGAACGTCGACACCCCGACCAACATGATCGGGGCCTACTACAAGCCTGACGACCTCAGCAGCATCTATCACTATTACACCACGCTCGAGAAGGCAATGGATGCCGGAGCCACCGCGATCACCATCTACGGAGCTTACGCGCTGAACTCGAATCTGTATGTGCCTTCGACCGTGGAGCTGAGCAACAGAGGGGACGTGACCATCGGGTCCAGGACCAACACCTCCGCGGTTGTCAAGTTCGCGGACGGGGCCGTCTTCAGAGGGAACGGCGTGACCGTGTACGGTACCCTTGAATTCGAGAACAAGGATGACAACAGGCTTGCTCACGTCAATTGCGATGTGGCAGTGGAAGGGGAAGTCTCCTCGATATACACCAACGTTTACAATGCATTGAACAATGCCAATCCTGGCGACACGGTCACCATCACATCGACCGAGACAGTAACATTCAGGTCCAACGTGACCGTGAAAGAGGGGGTCACGCTAGCAGCACCCTACAAGACGCAGCTGGCTTTAGGTCCGAGAACGGTCATCACCATCGACGGTACGGTCACAGCCTTCAACGGTATCGCCGGAACATTCGACGGATCGTCTCCTTCGGAGCTCGTGGTCAACGGTGTGTTCATGACGGGCGAGAGCGATAATCCCGCAACGATCTATGCGAAGTACAAGGTCGCCGCAATGTACTACTGCGTGTACGACAGAGGGCCATACGTGAACGTAACGCCCCTCAGAACAGCATCGATCGATGTGATGGACGCAGAAGATGCGACGATCTTCGCTTACGGCGCAGTAGACGGAGGCGCCGTCTCCGTCATGGGAAAGTCTGCAGACGAACCTGCTACGATCATCGTCGCCGAAGGCAGCTCGCTGACGGCAGACATCACGGCAGCCAACGCACGGTTGGTTGCTTTGGGAACATTCGATGGAACAATCTCCAACGGCACAAATGTCGCAGAGATCAAGGGCATCAGAGGCTTCACAGCAACATTCGATTCCGGCCTTATCCTGAGCGGATCAGTAACGAAGGGTGCGAAGTCCAAGACTCCTGTAATCACTCTGACGGACGGAACGGTCACCGCAACGGGTCTGACCGTCCCCGAAACAGTGGGATTCGAAGTGAATGCGGGTTCCGCTTTGGCCATTGCTGGGAAGGTATCGATCTACACGATGACGGTCGACGGTACCGTCATCGTCAACAGTGGGAAGAACCCCGCAAGTGAGAACAAATCCACATCAGCAGGTTCGCTGACCGTCGTCAGCGCAACGATCCTCGGATCCCTTGTTGTCCTGCCAGCTGACAACACCAACGGAGAATCCCATGGCGGATCCCTCACGGTCACATCATTGTACATCGGAATGGAGTCCGACGACCTCTCCGCTACAGCTATCGCGTCAGCGAGATCCATCGGATTCGCCGATGATGCCGGCATCATCTATCTCAGGGCAGGCTCCACCATATCCGACGACGCGGTGACCGACATGAAGGCATCCAGATTCTACGTGGACGGGGAGCTCTACATGACGGTGTACGTCCCCGGCGACAGCACCTGCACCGAAGCAGATATAGGCAGACCGACGGTAGAGGATTCCATAGCTGGAAAGTGGATGCTGGACGGGGAGGAGGTAGACACCGTCGACCTCACAATGGGCAAGGACTATGAGCTGAACGTCAACCACAAAATATACTACGTCACCATCGTGACCGATTCCGGGCTGAAGTCCGTCTCCATCGACGGTATCCTGCTGCTGAACACAGGCGGCAACGTCTTCGTCTCCACAAAGATGCTCGAGGCAGGCACATACGAGGTCACCTACACCCTGATGAAGAAGTACGAGGAGACCGCCTCCGGGGTACAGCTCTCGGACCGCCACGGCAACGTCCTGGAGGATCGGAAGTTCGTCCTGTCAGGGACCGACGGCTACGATGACGAGAAGGGATATGCGCTCCGCACATTCCAGCTGTCCGGTACCGAACCCATCTCTCCGGAACCCGTCGAACCGGAGAAGGAGTCCGAACTGACCATAACCAATCTCCTGCTGTCCCTGTTGTTCGTCATCCTTTCGATAATGGCCATCTACCTTGCCCTCAGCCTCGACAGGCGCTGATGAAGCAAACTCTAATGCAGAATAGAAGTGCCGAGTTCCATTCACTCAGGACACGGTCTCACAGATCTGATGAATCCAAGAAAAGGAAAGAGGCCAGGGTGACCCTGGCCGTTGGGAACGGTTACGGCTTCAGTTCATCCGATTCTTTGCGTATCGGAGGAGAGATCCTGTCGCCTCTGCGATAGGCCGCAATGCATATCAGCAGGATGATCAAGAACGCCGGAAGCAGGCAATATCCTGCCCATACAGCATCCTCGCCGAAATCACCCGCCAACAACATCCACGACAGCCAGCTCAGGAGCACCGCGATCAGAAAGACCGTAATCACAATCAACCATTCCTTTATCGACCAGTTTGTCATATTGCCCATAGCAATCCCTTCTGCAGAACAGGTCTGCAATACTGAAGGCGTTCTGCGGATATTTATTCAAGACCTTATCAAGCGGTAACTGAACGTCAGTCAATCGGAACTCTGGTCATAAGGACAAAATGGTAAATTCCGGTCCATCGCAGAGAAGCGTTCCTGATTGCGTTCTCTTGAAGGAGCGAACCTATGCCTATGATCAAAATGACGGGCCCCATTACGATCAGATGGGGGATATCCGAGGTGATGATGCCTGCCAATCTCAGCATCCAGATGGTGACAATGATCAAAAGCAGCGATACTATGACGATGCGATACCGGCGGCTGATCGACTTCCTAATCCTGACTATGGTTCTCCGATCCCTTTCGTCATCATAATCCTCTCCGTTCATAATGGAGGTCAGACTCATATCGCGCCTGTAACACACCAACATAGGCACAAGCGACATCAGGATCGGAATGAACACCGTAACTTGGAACACCAATTGGGCATCGGTGTCCAGTTCCCATATGAGGAATGCAACGGTATATACAGCAAGAACGACCGCACTGTTTATCATCAGCCACAGCGCAACCATATAGAGCGGATCCATCTTAATTTTGACCGCCTCCTCCTTCTTTCAGCGGGACCTAATGAGCGACGTATCCCTTTCGAACGAATACTTCCCATCCGTGTACGTCAGGTTCAGTACCGCATCCTCATAGGTCTGCGACGAAGGTATCGTGAACGACACCTTACCAGCATAGACCAAACCCAGGTTCTTCATGTCCGTCTGAGATGGGGAATACAATTCCTCGCCGACGTTCAGCTCGAAGGAGATCCCGGACCAGTCGATGTACAAAAACTTGTTGTCAGCCAGGAAGATTTGGTATGTGACCTTGTTCCATTCAGGTCCCGTCTCCACCTCATCGGTCCCGTAGTCATACACTATGTCCGGTTTCAGGATGCCGGTGAGGTCAATGACGGCATACGCCACCAGAATCAAGATGATTATGGGGATGATAGCTGTAAGGATGGAATCGCGGTTACGCCTGTACTTGGGAGGTCCGGATCTCAGATATGCGTCGCGGTTCTCGGACGATATGGTCCTGCCGTCGTTCTGATATGTTTCGTCCTCGGAGGCGAATGTTGCTCCGCAGAACGGACATGATGATTCGCCTTCGTCATGCATTCTTCCGCATTTCCAACATATCCTAGCCACTATCTCACCGTTTCGAGTCAGAACAGGCTTCACCGTTTAGGTTCCACTTCTGGACCAGCCACGCATCTAAATCTCTGCAGTATGCACGGGTACTCCGCGTAGCGGGTAATGTGCGCAGAACACTCTGCCGTCGGATCCGCTTTGGATCATGCCTTTGGGCTGTCGGGCCTTTTTCACGGTCGTACCCCTGAGGATCCTATGCCGTCCGGCCAGGAGACACCTGCTGTATACCGGTACACCGTGAGAATCACGAGTATCCCGATGGAGATACCAATGAATCAGTCTCTCCGGACGTCTCGGCAAGGTTACCGGGACCCATGATATTGTCCCGACCGTGTGTGGTGATGGACCTCCCCACAGCGCAGGTCTTGTCGCTGTCACGGAGGCGGGCCCTCGCATAGGACACGATGAACGGCAGGCCACCAGGTAATGAATGGCCCTCTGGTCCGTTCCTGTCATCAGGCATGTCCGGATGTGGTTCGGGATACGATGCAGTTGCGCTTCCGCTATCGTCGGTTAGATCGAAACCGCAGTACGTATGACTGGTGACCTCGATCGGAATGCAGTGCACATCCAATCCTGGCGCGAATGCCGTACCCGGAACGGTCAGCCCGACAGCGTCGTGCATCGTGATTCCTTCTCCATTCATGTCCTTATCCTGCGGATTTCTCGGCAGAGTGTTCCGCAGTGATAGAGAGAATCTGTCAATATTTAACCAAGGCCTTTCCAGGCGGTACGGTACCAAAAGGTAAGAATTCCCTGTCCGTCGAATAGCAGGTCTAAAGATCTACGATAGGTATTGAATGTTACTTTTCAAGTGACCTGTTTTTATCTTTCTTACTAGAAACGAATCCTTCAGACACCTTACAAAATCTGACCATCTGGAAAGGTCTTGATTATATATCCTGCAGCCCCTCGATACATTTGCCTGTCAGCCCGAGAAAGATGCGGACAGCCGGTTACCTAGGCCCACTGAACAGGGCGCTTTCGGCATAGTAGTGACTGTATTTCATTCCGGGTCCGTCGACGACTCTTGTTGCCCGGGCGGACAGGCTGTTCTTCTCCCCTAGCTATCTCATCGAGAATCCATTATAGCACTTCGTCGATTCGTGTTATCCCGGACACGATTTCTCACCCTCATTTCCCCATTGCTGGATGTATTGTCGGACTGACCATTCGGAAAGGTCTCGGTTATATATCGAGAGGACTCATACATTTCACGTCGCGCCCGCTCGGAGGGGATTGATCGAAAGGGAGTTAACATCAGGGGTATCGATTTGGAACTGAAAGTGAACGGTCTGACTGCCATGCTATCGAACAGGACGGTTCTGGAGAACGTTACGTTCAGCGTCCCCGAGTCCAAATGCTTGGGGGTATGCGGACCTAATGGTTCCGGAAAGACCACCCTCCTATTGACGATAGCCGGACTGTATGACAGCCATGGTACAGTGACAGTTGATGGGAAGGACGTCGCCGAGGTAGATCCCTGCGAAGCAGGCATCCATTACGTCGCAGATACCGCGGCAGCGTTCGATATGACCGTCTCCGAGAATCTCGAGATGTTCTACCAGTGTTACAGAGGATATCCCGGCAGGCACAGGATGGACTCCGACATCGAGGACATCCTGGAAGCGGTGAAACTTGTCGGCCGCAAGGATTCCATGCCGGGTACCCTGTCAGACGGGATGAGGAAAGGACTGTCCTACGCCAGGACCATGGTGGGACTTCCCGACCTCGTGATCATGGACGAACCGTTCTCCTGTCTGGATACAGAAGGCCGTATCCATCTGGAGGGGTACGTCAGAGCCCTGAAGTCTCTAGGTACGTCATTCGTAATAAGCTCCAACGACCTAATGAGTCTCCAGAGGGTAAGCGACACCCTGCTGTTCCTCAAGAAAGGCAAGGTTCTGGACATAATCGACAACAGGGAGGGACTCGATCTTACCGAGAGATATCTCGCGCTCATGAGGGGGGCGAGATTCTGATCGGAAGGTTCACGCCGGTCCATCTCTCCTATGTGAAGGAGAGGTTCGACGAGAGGAAGGAGGTCCTGATAGGGCTCTCGATCCTGATGCCGATCATCATCCTGTTGATGATGCATTGGGTGCCGTTCCATCAGCTGTCGCCTCTGCTGTTGGTGACGCCATTGGTGATGTCGCTCCGTTTCCACAGGGCCTTCCCTCTGGGGGACATGACCATGGTGCTGATCCTCAGCAGGGACATGCCGACTGTGTCGGAGAGATCCATGAGGCTCCTCCTGAAGAGGACGCTCATATGCACCGCCATATCGTCGCTAACCATGGCATGCCTGCTCATGGTGGGCGGATGGTCGCTGTCGTTGGAGGCAGGATGCGTGGCGATCCTGATAGCCCTGGTATTCGTATCTAACCTCCTGGTCCTACTGAGGTGGATGGCAATAATCCGCTTCGGAAGGAGGAAAGGAGACGGTGTGACACTCATCTTCATAGCGATGGCGGTAGGATTGTTCCTGTCGGAGGGATCCGTAGACTGGCCGATATTCGTGGCGCTGCTGGTATCGGCGGTGATAATCATGTGGCTCGTGGCCGAGCTCATGCGGGCGGTATGGCTGCCGTCCAAGCAACGCATGTTGGAGGGGATATGATGGACAGGGCGTTAAGCGGCACTGACGTGCTCAGGATGGTGGATGCGTACGAGAACTCCTACCTATTCATGGACTGGATAGCTTCCTTCGAGAAGAGGAAGGAGCAGCTCCTGGATGGGAAGGAGAGGAGTCCGGAGGTGATCAATTCTTGGCTCACCGACAATGTCCCTTCGGACAGGGTGACCAGGATCTATTCGAGGATGCCGGTGAACACCAGCATCACGGTGGACCGCACGGAGGACTCGGTTATGACCCTGAGGATGTATCACGTCTGCGACGATTCCGTCAACAGGGCGCTGTCATCGATCAGGAAATCCTCTCCCGACGTCCTGATCATAGACCTAAGATCCTCAACTGGAGACGATTGCAGGGCCGCGATGAGGATGTCCGCCGCGCTGGCGGGCGGGGAGATCTGCAGACAGAAGTACCGCGGGCACGAGTGCAGCACATCGTCCAAAGGTGCCGAGTTCAGACCATACAAGGTCTTCCTCTTCACCAACAGGGACACGCGCGGATGCGCGGAGATGCTGGCGTCTTGCATATTCGGCAAGATGAAGAACTGTGTCGCCATCGGAGTGGAGCCTCCGGCATGCGGTGTCGGAATGGAGCTCATGGGCGGATTCCATGCAGATCCGAACTATATGTTCCGCTATGCGGCCTACAAGTGGGAGGTCCCCAACGCGGTAGGATCCGGATCCACCATGAAGATCGTCGGCTTCGACTCCGCGAACATAAACGACTATCTGGAATTGGCATACGAGATGCTGCGCTCGGAGGGATGGATGACATGAACAAGAAGAACGACATCCTGCTGAAGACCATCGAGCTCTACCACATCAAGGGGGCGACGGTGTCGCTGGACGATATAGCTACCGAGCTCGGATGCAGCAAGACGCTCATCATCCATTACTACGGTACCAAGAGGAACCTGATGTCCAGCTGCTTCACCCTCATCTGCCACGAGATCAGGCTCAGGCTGCACGAGGTGTCCGGCCCGGAGGTGTGCACGGTGGAGAACATCCGTTCCTATCTGTCCGATCTCTGGAGGGCGTACTTCGGATACCTGATGGAGAACCCGCAGAAGGCACGTTTCTACATCCAGCATGCCCATAGCCACGGCCCGCTTCCTCCAAAGTACAGGACCGTGGAGGAGGTCATCAAGAGGATATTCGAGGACAAGTACGGATGCCTCGCCGACGAACATCCCGAGCTGATGTTCGACATCAAGTACATGGTGGCCATCGCCAACGGCATGGCCGCTCTGGTCTTCGCCGACAGGACGGAGGCATCGGAGGATTTGATGGAACTGTGCATCGACAAGATAATGAACGGCGTGGTGTCCAATAAGGGCGAATCGAACTGAGATAAGGGCCCGCGGAGCACCTGGTGCTCCGCAATCCCCTCTTCTTTCCTCCAGGAGAAATCCACGGCATCGATGACCTCGATGCCCTCGGGAACCCTTCGGACACGAGTCTCTCGCGGAACTGCTCCAGTATGACGGATTTGCCGCATCTGCGGATACCTGTGAGGACCTTGATGAGCTCCGGATTTCTGCGGTATTCCATCATCATATCGAGGTACCTGTGCCTGATAACATAACCGTCTTCCATGGATTACGGAAGGGATTTATTGGATTGCAATCCAATTATAATTGGATGCTCATCCAATCAGTGAGCCTCCAGGCGAAGTGGCTGACAGGAGCATAAGGCGCATAGCGCCGAATGCTCCGTTCTTCTTTGACACCCACTTCATCAAATGTTCGATTCTTTCGTCCTCTTCTCCATCGCTCCATAAACACATTCATATTGGTCCAGCCCCATCCAGGCCCGATAACATGGATAAGGTCGTCGTGTCCATCGGAGGTTCCATCCTCGTGCCCGGAGAGAACGATGCGGATTTCATACGCAGACTTGCGGAGATGCTTAAGGAGGTCTCCAAGGAGGTCCAGATCGCCGTCGTATGCGGCGGGGGCAAGACGGCCAGGTACTACGCAGGCATCGCCAGGGATCTCGGAGGGGACACCTACGCGCAGGACATCCTGGGCATAGCGGCCACGAGGATGAACGCCCAGCTCCTCAGCCTAGCACTCGGCGACATGCCCGATACGGTCACCGGCGACGTGGAGGAGACGGCCAAGGCATCCGTCCCAGGGAAGATCGCGGTGATGGGTGGTACCGTCCCCGGACACACAACCGATGCAGTATCCTCGATGCTGGCCGCCGCTATGAAGGCGGACAGGATCATCAACGGGACATCCGTCGACGCTGTCTACACCGACGACCCCAGGAAGAACCCCGACGCGAAGAAGATCACCAACATGACGATCGATGAGCTGGGGGATATCGTTTACAAGGAGCACGGGGCGTCCAAGTCCAGCGTGTTCGATCCGCTGGGAGTGAAGCTCGCCAAGGAGAACAGGATGGATATCCTGATCATCGACGGAAGGAACCTGGACGAGCTCAGGAACGCCATTCTGGGGAAGGAGATCAACGGGACCTTCGTGGATTCTCACTGATTCGGATAATACAAAGGATCCGTCAATCGGATTCAGGCAGCACATCTCCCAGGCTCTCCCTTATCCTTCTGAACGGATCGTTGAACCTGAACGTCATGGACCTTGTCTTCCCCTGTTTCTCGAGCACGCCCATGTCCGCCAGTGCGTTGAGCCTGTTCCTCACCGATTGGTCCCCGATACCGTCGGCCCAGGACGATGCCTCCTGCATCGTGAACCATTCCTTCCTTTCCTTCGCACGAATGGCCAGCTGCCTGGAGTTCAGGTCCAGTCCTTTCAGCACATCCTTCTCCCCGAATTCTCTCACGGCCTCGCCGTAGGCGGATTGGATGCAGTCGATGAAGAACTCCACCAAGGGTGAATAATCCCCGGTCTTGTCCGTGTACCTCAGAAGGTTGTAGTACACATCTCCGTCACCGAGGAGCTTGTCGTCGATCTTGCAGAGGTTGAAGTTTCTGTACCCAAGTTCCTGCATCAGGATATGGAAGAGCGAGCGCCCCGTCCTCCCGTTCCCTTCCAGGAACGGATGTATGCTCTCGAACTCATGGAAGAACACGACGGCGGTGACGATGCTCTCCAATGGCGAGTCCCTCAGCCATTCCATCAGATCCGATAACTCGGTCATCACATGTACGGAAGGGCATCCGATGAAAACCTCCTGGTCCCCGGCCACCACGTGCACTTCCTCCCCGTCCGTCCTGATCCTCCCTGGCACGCAATCCTCGTCGGTGCCGGTCAACAGGTATCTGTGCACCGCAGACACCGTACCGGTATCCCACGGCAGCCGGAAGAGGCCGGGGACGTAGTATGAATACAGGTGGTTGAGGATCTCCTGCTGGTTGCCGGGGTCGGTTGCCCTGACGATCCCCTCCGATCTCATCATCATGCGCGAGGATTCCTCGACCTCCCTGAGGCTCATCCTGTTCCCTTCGATCTTCGTGGACCAATGGGCATTCACCGCATGTGCCTCCTGAACGAGATCGGTGTAGTCCTTCTCGGCAAGGACGAAGGACCCCAGTGTCCTGTCCATATCGCCGATGTCGCGGATGGCATCCCTGTAGCCTTTGCTGAGCCTGACATCTATTTTGGTGAGGTCCTTCCTCTTGTGCCGTACAGGGACCAGATCCGCATAGAATCTTCTGTATTTATCATAGTTTATTATCATAATAATTTATCATAATTGATATCTATATATAAATAATCTGATGATTTGTTGGTTATTGTGATAAAAATTTATTATAATTAGTGTAAATAAGGCAGTGACTGGGGTGCGAACCATTCTTTTTTCCTTCAGTAGTGGCAGTTTAATACCGTTAGCTATACACTTTGTTGTTTTGTACATCAAAATAAGTCATTCTTTTATAAATTGCTTAAATATGATTGAAAAGTAGATAGAAAATATCGCACACTTTTCAATGAAGATTCAATGGAATATTGCTGTCACACATCACGTTTCTTTTTGACCGAGTACATTCACAAACGATAATCAACTCCGATTACAATCAAGGAAACGACATGCCCCGGACAGTCGTCACATACTATTCGGATACCGACCTCCTTCTTCATCCAGACGTCTACGGCAGGGCATACTCCGTCCTTCCGGAATACCGCAGGGAGAAGGCGGATTCCTTCGTCTTCGCCAAGGACAAGGCGCTGTCCGCAGGCGCATGGCTGCTGCTCCGCAGGGCCCTGGATGGCCTGGGAGAGGATCCCGACAGTGTCCGCATAGGATACCGGAAGAACGGCAAGCCTATAATGGAAGGCTCGGACATCCAATTCAATCTCTCACATTCCGAGCATCGCGTGATGTGCTCTGTATCCGATATCGACCTGGGATGCGACGTCGAGCACATACAACCCATCGATATGGACATCGCCAGGAGGTACTTCTTCGGTTCCGAGTACGGAACGATCTCCTCCGCTGATGACAGGGACGGCATGTTCTATCGTTTCTGGACCCTCAAGGAGAGCTTCATGAAGGCCACCGGCCTGGGATTCGAGCTCCCTCTGGATTCATTCTGCATCCACTTGGGTGAGGATATATCCGTGGACCAAACCGTCGACGGCAACGTCTATCATTTCAAGGAATACGACATGAACGACGGCTACAGATACGCCGTCTGCTCCCTGGCGGAGGACTTCTCTCCGAAGATGGAGTATGTAGACCTCGCTAAATACTCGTAATACCTTAGACCTTCGTGAGCTTCAAGCCGTCACCCTTCGCAATGGTACTTCTGGCCGCGATCCTCGCAGGTCTCCTCAACATGTTCTCCAAGGATCTGCTCAATGCAGGATTGGGTCCGATGGAGATCTGTGCCTGCCGCGAGGGAGTGACCGCCATAGTGTTCGCACTGATCCTTCTGGCCATCGACCGTTCAGCCTTCAAGGTCAGGATACGCGACCTTTGGATATTCGCCCTGTTCGGAGCGTTCAACGTCATCAGCAACGTGTGCGTGTTCACCGCTCAGGAGACGCTGCCTCTGGAAGTGGCGGCGGTGCTAGAGATGACCAGCCCATACTTCATGCTGGTCTTTGCATACTTCCTCTTCGGGGACAAGGTCACCAGAAGGAAGGTCCTCGCCGTTGTGATGGCCTTCGTCGGCTGCGTGTTCATCATCGGATTGGTCAATGGTGTCGACAATATCGACATACTCGGAGTCGCGATAGGGCTGCTCTCAGGAATGACCCTGGCGGCCTTCACCATAGGCGGAAAGGTCATCGGGGAGAGAGGGTATTCGGAGAACAGCGCCATGTTCTATTTCTTCCTGTTCAGCGCGATCCTGGTCGCGCCGTTGGCGGATTTCAACACGATCTGGACCGTGGCTAGTTCCGACTGGATCCTCTTGGCATGCATCATCGTCATGGGAATACTGTGTACACTGGCGCTCAACTATCTGGTCATCTATTCGATCCGCCGTATGGACCCGGCCACAGTCTCCATCGTGATCACCTCGAGCCTGATAGTGTCCACGTTATGCGGAGTATTGGTGTTCGGAGACGAGTTCCATTGGACCGATGTGATCGGTATAATACTCGTCATGGCCGCCATAATCCTATTGGACCCGCCTGAATCTCTTGTGAAGAGATTCAAGGGAAAGAGTTACGATTCATGAGGTATGCGTACTTACCCGAAGAATAGCTAGATTCTAGTTTTTGATGATTCACAATACATAGAAAAAACAATCTAGACTTTATATATCAAAGATTGAATTTTTCTAATATCCGTAATTTTATTACGGGATATAGATACTTTTATATGCCGTAAAAATATTACGGTAATGGGATAATATGCTGAGAAGATTCGCGGTTGAGAACTACAAAAATTTTAAGGGTCGCACGGTGATGGATTTCACAGCCGTGCGCAATTATTCGTTCAATGATCAATGCATAAGCAACGGTCTTCTTAACAAGGTCATACTACTCGGAAAGAACGGTTCCGGGAAGACGAACCTCGGCCTTGCAATCTTCGACATTGTCGTAACGCTGACGGACAACGTGGTATACAACAGGCAAATCGATCCTGGATCCTATTTGAACGGGGATTCCACCAAGAAGTATGCCACATTCGAATACGAATTCCAAGATGGAGACCGTACGATAAGATACATTTATCGCAAGACCGATCCGAGGACGATATCCTATGAGGAACTGGAGGTCAATGGGAAGCTCATATTCCTGCGTGACGGCGACAAGAGCGATTACAAGGGCCTTTCCAAGATCAACGCCGACAATCTCCGTATGGACATGGACAACGGTGCACTCTCGGTCGTCCGTTACATAAATGCGAACACTGTTCAGAACAAAGAATCTCCGATATCATTCATCATGGATTTTGTCTCACATATGCTGTATTTCAAATCCGACATAGAAGGAAACGGATTCATCGGTTATGGCAAGACCGGTGAGTTCATCTATGATTACATAATCAACAACGGGCTCACCGAGGATTTCAAGAGAATGTTGAAGGAATATGCTGAGGTCGAGGCTGATCTGGGTGTGGTGAAGATGCCGGGAACGCCAGGAGTCTTCGTCCAGAAGTTCAGGAACAGACAGCTTACATTCGAGTCAATATCGTCCACAGGAACGAGGGTATTCGCCCTTTTCTATTATTGGTACAAGCATTTCGGAGATGTCAGATTTGTATACATGGATGAATTCGATGCATACTATCATTACGAGATGTCTGAGAGGATAGTGAGGATGGTCTCACAGATGGAAGGTTTCCAGACGGTGTTTACGACTCACAACATATCCCTTCTTAGGAATTCCCTTTTGAGGCCTGACTGCTGCCTGACCATCGATAACGGGCGTATCCGTTCATTCTCCGATTCCACTGGAAGGGAGCTCCGCGAGGGTCACAATCTGGAAAAGATGTACCGCAACGGTGAGTTCGATGACTAAGGATATACTATTCGTCCTTGAAGGGGGGGAGGACGGAGCCCAGATTCCTCAAGGCCCTCATCGCAGTACCCGCGACGATAGGGATTATTCCGTATTCAGTTATGGCACAAGTCTGCACAAGATGCTGGATGGAATGTTCGAAGGCGGTGATATCGACACGGATCTGGATTTCCAGGAATATCTGAAATCCTGTAGAACCGGGAGCGGAGGCGATGTTCTCGACAGAACATTCACGGACATATTCCTCATGTTCGATATGGATCTGCAAGATCAGAATTTCGATAGTAGAAGAGTAAGGAAGGCGCTAGATTATTTCGATGATTCGACCGAGAATGGGAAGATGTACATCAATTACCCGATGTTGAATCATATAAACACATCGCACATCCTGATGATTCGTCATATCTCGACGAAAGAGTTTCTGTGGATGACATCAACCATTACAAGGAAATGGTCGGAAAAGAGGGGGATCCCGCATTGGCAGATGTGGGAAAAAACCTGCCTGATATGTGGAGGCGGATCATAGACTTGAATCTGATGAAGGCCAATCTCTTGGTGAATTAGGACAGAAGTATGCCTACAAGGGATATGTATTCAGAGCTTGGCCAGAAGAACATATTCGACTGTCAGACCGAGGAATTTGTGAAAGAGAATATGTTACACATCCTGAATACATCGGTTTTCAATGCAGTGGATTACAACCCCAGCAGATATCTAGCCTGATCCAGTGCTTCAGTGAAGAGATTCAAGGGCAAGGCCATTAAATCGGAATAAGACATAACATCCATCCAAGGTTTATGCCCCAGGGTGATGGACGGCGTGGCTATGATGTAGTTCAGGATCAGAGACCGTCACAGGCAGCGTCCTTCCTGGTCGAGCGACATGAAGTGATGGACATGTTCAGATTAAGTAAGGTACAGTACGGGATCTACGCAGAGTGCATTCAGAACCCTGATTCCACCAGATACAACATCCCCGCCATCGAGAGGATGCCGGACCATATGGACGTGGATAGACTCGTCAGGGCCGTTGACGCTCTGGTGGAGGCGCATCCCGGACTGAGGACCAGGGTGTTCGCTGATGACAGCGGTCAGCTGGTCCAGGAACTGGACTGCGAGGTGCACGCGATCGTCAAAGACATGTCCGACGAGGAGTTCGATTCTGTCAAGGACGATCTGGTCGTGCCCTTCGACCTTGCGAAAGGCCCTCTGGCCAGATTCGAGATCTACAGGACCCCTTCAGGCAACTACCTCTTCATGGATATCCATCACCTCATCTACGACGGCAGCGCGAACAAGGTCCTGGCAAGGGACCTGGGCGACGCGTACAAGGGCAAGCCCCTCGAGAAAGAGAAATTCACCATGCAGGACGAGGTGGCCTATGAGGACTCCAAGACCGATGGGGAGAAGGCCGAGGCGAAGAAGTTCTACGCCTCGTTCCTGGACGGCATCGAGACCGATTCGCTCCCTCCGAGGGACGTCTATTCCGACACCCCCTCCCAGGGAAGGATCGTGCAGCCCTTCCACATTGACGAGGAGAGGTTCCGTGCACTCCGCAAGGAAGTCGGCACCAACCGTACTGCATTCTTTATCACCGTCATGGGCGTCCTGACGGCCAGGATGGCCGGGAAGGACAACTCGTTCATCACATCGGTCCACAACGGCAGGAGACCTGAGAACGAGGACACCATCAACATGTTCGTGAGGACCATCCCGGTCTACACCGACATCTCCAAGGGATCCATCCGCGACATCATCTCCACGACATATCAGCGCCTGGAGGGCACATACAGGAACGATTCGATGTCCTACATCGAGCTGGCTCAGGAGTTCGGCCTGAACGCCGACATCACCATGGCCTACCAGAAGGATGTCTCGAAGCTCAAGTTCGTGGAGGGCTACGACGGCAACGTCGAGCGCATCTACAATAAGAAATACGTCTCCGGCGCAGCGATGACATTCGAGGTCGTCGACGCCGACTCCAAGACAGGCGACTACGTCATCGACCTGTCCTACCGCGCGGACATGTACACCGAAGGGATGATGAAGGCCCTGCTCCGCGCATACATCAAGCTTGCCCAGGAGCTGCTAGTCAAGGAACGTCTGGACGAGATCGATCTGATGGATGATGAATCCGCCGAGATCATCGACGGGTTCAACCAGACAGATGTCGATCAGGACCTCACCGTCACGCCTTACGATATGATCCGCAAATGGATGAAGGAGACTCCCGACTCCGTAGCATCAGTGTTCAAGGAAGAGCAGATTACCTACGGCCAGATGGATTCCGTCACATCCGCGATAGCCGCCTGCATCCATTCCAAAGGCATCGGAAGGGAGGACTTCGTCTCCATTTTGATCCCCAGAGGACAGCTCATGGTAACCGCTTCCATCGGAGTTCTCAGGGCGGGAGCCGCCTACCAGCCCCTGGACCCGTCCTATCCGAAGGAGAGGCTCAACTTCATGGTCAAGGACTCCGGAGCGAAGCTCCTCATAGCCGACAGGTCCCTGAGGGACATCCTGGATGAGTACAACGGAGACGTCCTGTTCACCGACGAGATCCCATCTCTGAAACCATCGGATGAGGAATACGAGCACAAACCCCAGGATCCGTTCACCATACTCTACACCTCGGGTACAACCGGAACACCCAAAGGATGCATCCTGGAGAACAGGAACCTCACATCCTTCCTTAACCATCACCAGAGGCATTTCCAGATAGATGAGAACAGCCGTGCGATCACATACGCCAGCTACGGTTTCGACGCATCGATGATGGACATCTTCACCACGCTCTGCTTTGATGCACACCTCTACATCATACCAGAGGAGATGCGCCTGGACATCATGGCGATGGACCGTTATTTCACGGAGAATCAGATCACGCATGCTTTCATGACCACACAGGTGGGAAGGCAGTTCGTAACCATGACGGAATGCAAGACGCTGAAGCACTTCTCCCTCGGAGGGGAGAAGCTGGTCCCCGTCAACCCGCCGGAGTGGCTGGACTTCGTGAACCTCTACGGTCCCACAGAGACCACTGTATACGTCACATACCAGCAGGTCAAGGACGACAATCCGCTGTGCCCCATCGGAAGGCCCAACGACAACATCAAGGCGTACATCATGGACAAGAACGGACGCCAGCTTCCAGTTGGAATCCCCGGTGAGCTGGTCGTCGCCGGACCGCAGGTCACTAGAGGATATCTTAACAGGCCCGACAAGACCTCCGAGGTCTTCATAGTCAATCCGTTCTGCAGCGAGCAGAAGTACCGCCGCGCATACCGCACCGGGGACATCGTCAGATGGCTGCCGGACGGAGCTATCGAGTACATCGGCAGGAACGACGGACAGGTCAAGGTAAGGGGATTCAGGATCGAACTGACCGAAGTGGAGAAGGTCATCCGCGAGTTCCCCGGAATCAAGGATGCGACGGTGGCAGCATTCGATGCACCTTCCGGTGGAAAGTTCATCGCAGCATACGTCGTATCAGATTCCAAGATCGACGTGAACGAGCTCAACTCGTTCATCGCCGAGAGGAAGCCGCCGTACATGGTACCGGCGGTCACCATGCAGATCGATGCTATCCCGCTAAACGTCAACAGCAAGGTGGACAAGCGCAAGCTTCCGAAACCGGAGATCCAGGCCGAGGACCTGACTCCGCCCGAGAATGATGTCCAGCAGAAGATATTCGACATCGTCAAAGGAGTGATCGGCACAGACGCATTCGGAGTGGACACGGACCTGTACGCAGCAGGACTGACTTCAATCACCACCATCCAACTGAACGTCCTCCTGTTCAAGGAGTTCGGTGTGGACATGCAGATCAAGGGCCTGAAGGAGAACTCCACCGTAAGGAAGCTGGAGAAGCTCATCGGATCCAGGTCGCCCTCGAAGACCTATGAGCAGAAGGACAGCTATGCACTGTCCAAGACGCAGGAGGGAATATTCGCCGAGTGCATCGCCAACCCCGGCAGCACCGTTTACAACATCCCTCTCCTGTTCAAGATCTCCAAGGATCTGGATGTCGAGAAGCTGAGGGAATCTTTGGTCAAGGCGGTGAACGCCCACAGCTTCATCCGCACCAGGATCTTCCTGGACTCCTCAGGCGATGTCCAGCAGAGTAGGGAGGACAAGGAGGACTACGGTGTAGCGGATATCCCTGTCGAGAAAGTCGATGACCTGGAGAAGGCCAAATCCAATCTGTGCAAGCCGTACAATATCATCGGCGACAGGCTGTTCAGGCTCAGGATTCTGGAGACGCAGTCGGAGAGGTACCTGTACATCGACATGCATCACATCATCTCCGACGGAACGTCGATGAACAACTTCCTGGACTCCGTGTCCCGCGCATACGCCGGAGAGGAGCTGGAGAAGGAGAAGTTCAGCGGATTCGAGGTAGTGATGTCCGAGAACGAGGCACGCACGCCCGAGGCGCTGGACAAGGCCAAGACATATTACGATAACCTCCTGGGAGGATGCGAGACCGACATCCTTCCCAGGACAGACCTCTACAGCAAGGACAAGGGATTGGGTTCCGTCGTCACCGACGGAGCGTCTACTGATGAGATTCAGAAGTACTGCAGCGAGAAGGGAGTCACCGTCAACGGAATGATGTGCTCCGTGTTCGGATTCGTGCTCTCCAAGTTCTGCGGAACCGAGGATCCCGTCTTCGCCACGGTATACAACGGAAGGGACGATTCACGTACCGCGGAGACCGTTGCCATGATGGTGAAGACCATGCCTGTGGTCTGCCATGTCAAGGGCAAGACCCAGGATTATGTCCGCGGCATCTCCCAGCAGCTCATGGACAGCATGTCGAACAGCGTGATGTCCTTCGCCGAGATCAACAAGGAGTTCGGTGTGAAATCCGATATGCTGTTCGTCTACCAGGGAGCGATGTTCGGATTCGAGACCATCTGCGGAGCACCCGCGGAGCAGATCCGCCTCTCGTCGGACCTGGTGAAGAGCCCGATCACATTCATGCTCTCCGAGGTCAAAGGCAAGCTGCACTACGAGTGCGAGTACGATAAGGCACTCTACAGCCACGGATTCGTCGAGAGTCTGGTGGACGCATTCGACACCGCTGTGGAAGGATTCCTGAAGAGGGACGAGCTGGCCGATGTCACCGTTCTGAGCGACAGGGCAGCAAAGGTCCTCGAGGGATTCGACCAGACCGGAGCGGAGCAGGATCTGGAAGTGCCCCCGTACATGATGATCGAGAAGTGGATGAAGGAGACTCCGGATTCCATCGCGGTCGCATACAAGGACGTCAGGATGACCTACAAGCAGCTCGATGAGATCTCGAGGAAGATCTGCGTCCTGCTGGAGTCCAAGGGCATAGGCAAGGAGGACTTCGTATCCGTCCTGGTCCCGAGGAGCGAGTGGATCGCACTCGCGACGGTAGGAATCATCAGGTCCGGAGCGGCATACCAGCCTCTGGACCCCTCCTATCCGAAGGAGAGGCTCAACTTCATGGTCAAGGATTCCGGTGCCAAGCTGGTCATCGTCGACCGCAAGCTCAGGGAAATCATCGACGAGTATCAGGGCGACGTCCTGTTCACGGACGAGATAGCCGACCTTCCGGACGGAACCCCTAAGGGAACCGTCTGCGGTCCGCTGGACGCCTTCACCATACTCTACACCTCTGGTACCACCGGAACCCCCAAGGGATGCATCCTGGAGAACGGCAACGTGAAGTCCATCATCAACCACTACACCAGGAACCTGGAGGGCAGCAACAAGATGCGCACGGCATCCTACGCCAGCTACGGTTTCGATGCGAACATGATGGACATCTTCACCTCGCTGTGCAACGGTGGGGAGCTGCATATAATCCCTGAGGACATGCGCCTCGACCTGCCCGAGGTGGACCGCTACTTCGTAGACAACGGCATCACCCACGGATTCATGACCACCCAGGTGGGAAGGCAGTTCGTCACCATGACCAAATGCAAGACGCTGAAGCATTTCCTGGTCGGCGGAGAGAAACTTGTCCCCGTGAACCCCGTCCCGTGGGTGGATTTCGTCAACATCTACGGTCCTACGGAGACATCGGTCTACGTTACAAGCCACCGCGTCAAGGACGACAATCCGCTGTGCCCGATCGGAAGGCCCACGGACAACACCAAGGCCTACGTCGTGGACCGCAACGGACATCTCCTTCCCGTAGGCGCCCTCGGAGAGCTTTATGTGGCCGGACCGCAGGTGTCCAGAGGATACCTGAACAGGCCGGACAAGACCTCCGAGGTCTTCATCAAGAACCCGTTCACCAACGATCCGTACTACTCGCGTGCATACCGCACCGGGGACATCGTCAGATGGCTCACCGACGGTACGATCGAGTGCATCGGAAGGAACGACGGCCAGGTCAAGGTCAGAGGCTTCAGGGTCGAACTTACAGAAGTGGAGAAGGTCATCCGCGAGTTCCCCGGAATCAGGGATGCCACGGTAGCTGCCTTCGATTCTCCGGCCGGCGGAAAGTACATCGCGGCCTATGTCGTATCAGACAGCAAGGTCGATGTGGAAGCTCTCAACAGGTTCATCGGGGAGAGGAAGCCGCCTTACATGGTGCCTGCCGCCACGATGCAGCTGGACAGGATACCGCTGAACGTCAACAGCAAGGTGGACAAGCGCAAGCTGCCCGAACCCACACTTGATTCATCCAGGATGGAGGGCAGGATGCCCAAGAGCGAGGCGGAGAAGAAGCTGTGCGAGATCTTCGCCACCGTCCTAGGGCTGGAGAAGGTGTATGCGGACGACGACTTCTTCGCGATCGGAGGAACATCGATCTCCGCATCCAAGCTCGTGCTGAACTGCATGAATGCAGGCTTCCCGCTGGTCTACAAGAACATATTCGACAACCCCACGCCCGAGCAGCTGGCCAGGTTCATCACCAAGCAGGAGCCCGCAGCCGGAGGCGAGGAACCGAAGGAAGAGGTCGTCGCAGACGAAGGGCCTCTGTCAGCCAACGTCGCTGACAGGCTGGACGAGATCAGCTCTCACAGCCCCAAGAAGATCATGCTCACCGGATGCACCGGATACCTCGGATCGCACGTGCTCTACGAGCTGCTCAGGAGGAACGTCAAGGAGGTGTTCTGTCTTGTGAGGAGCGGAAAGGGACAGACATCCGAGGAGAGGCTCAAGTCGATGTTCATGTACTACTTCGGAGGAATGTTCAACGAGAGCGTCCTCGAGAAGGTCAAGGTCCTGGATTGCGACATCACCGACAAGGACCTCTACGACAAGGTGAAGGACCTGGACTTCGACACGATCATCAACTGCGCCGCGATAGTGAAGCACTTCGCAGCTGACGACTCCATAGACAGGGTCAACGTTGGAGGTGTCGTGAACCTGATAGACGTCGCCAAGAGGAAGAACGCGATGCTCGTCCAGATCTCAACCGAGAGCGTTGCCGGTGAATCCGTCAACGGCAGCGTCCCCATCGACAAGAAGATGAAGGAGAACGAGCTGTTCTTCGGGCAGAACCTGGAGAACAAGTACGCCCACTCCAAGTTCATGGCGGAGAAGGCGATGATCGACGCCATACCCTCCGGCCTCAGGGCGAAGATCATCCGTGTCGGAAACCTGATGAGCCGTGACAGCGACGGTGAATTCCAGATCAACTTCGACACCAACGCCTTCATGAAGCAGATGAGGTCCTATGTCAAGCTCGGATTCTTCTCCGTCACCGATATGGACATCGAGGTGGAGTTCTCACCCATAGACATGGTTGCCAAGGCCGTGGTCATCCTCGCAGGGACCCCCGACCAGTTCACCGTGTTCCATGTGAACAACTGCCATAAGGTCCACATGGCCAACGTGCTGAAGGTCATGAGGGACAACGACATGCCCGTGGAGGTCGTTTCCAAGAAGGTCTTCGACCAGAGGTTCATGGAAGCGCTGAAGGACGAGTCCAAGGGAGAGTACGTCTCCGGACTGATCAGCTATCTCGGAAACGCCGGTGAATCCAGGAGGTTCATCGCTGCCGACGAGATATACTCCATCAAGGCCCTTTACAGACTGGGCTTCTCCTGGCCGATCATCTCCGAGCAGTACATCGACAGAGCGTTCAAGGCATTGAAATCCATGAGGTTCTTCAAATGATGAAAGGGATCCCCGATATCAGGAAGGGCGGCAAGCCGCTCGCGGCGGTCGCCGTGATAATATTGATCGCCATGTCTGTTCTGCTGTTCGTATTCCCGGACGATGACGGCAAGATCCGCACGGATCTTGTCGTAGGCGATTTCTACGTATTCAAGAATGAAGCCCTTGGCTCAGAGATCAGATTCGAGATAGCTGACATGGACGGTGACATCCTGACGGTTAACATGACCACTGCTGGGGAGCAGGAGATCACGTACACTAGCGGAAAGGATGAGTTCCTTTCGAAGATCCTGTTCAACTCCGAGGAGCTGAAAAGCAAATGCGAAGTAAGTGGTATCTCTCTCATCAAGACCTTTCACGGAACGGTGCTGTGTGACATCTACAAAAACCAGCTGAGCTACTACTATGTGGACGAGTATGGGGTGATATATCATTCGATTATTGGCGGGATGTCCTTGCATCTGATCAATTCTTCCCTGTTCATCGGATACGATACTGAAGGAGGGTCGTGATCATGACCGGTCAAGAGTTTAGCATAAACTCGGACCGCGAGGCCAACAATCTCGTGTCTGCCATTGTGGTCTTGCTGTCGATCGTGATGATGATCTTCTACATCCTGTTCCGCATGGATGTCATCGAACTGTACAAGCATGCGGAGACATATCAGGCATTGACTCTGTGCTCTGCCGTCGGTGCATTCGCTGTGGTGCTGAACCTGGTCTACAAAGGCGAGGCACGGTGGCTCAGGTACGTCCTGATGTCCGCGGTGATGGTGACATGTACCGCACTCGTCACGATATTGGACAACAATTACCTGCCGTATTTCCTGCCGATCATCCTGTGCAGCTTGTATTACAACAGGAAGCTGGCGCTGGCGACATCGCTGGTATGCGGCATCCTGATACTCGTCGGCCCGTGCCTGACCTACCTGGTGGGCATAGTCAATCTCAACTATGTGACGCTGGTCAGCTACACCCCGACCTACAACACCATCGTCGGCTACGGTGCAGACAGCATAACTGAGGAGTTCTTCAGCAACGCCGTGCCATCCGCATTGGTGTTCATACTCGGTTCGCTGTTATCGGTATGGCTGGCCGAGATAGGCCGTAACCACATGGAGCAATCCAGGGATGCCGCAATCAGGGAGGCGATGGTGGAGAAGGATGTCACCATAGCATCGGAGATTCAGTCAGGAATGCTGCCCTCCGACATCACCGACAGGGAGGAGTTCTCCATAGCCTCCAGGATGTATCCTGCGAAGACTGTCGGTGGGGACTTCTACGATTTCTTCATGGTCGACGAATCCCATCTGGCCATCGTCATGGCAGACGTTTCTGGAAAGGGCATATCCGCGGCCATGTTCATGGCAACCGCCAGGACACTGATAAGATCCAACGTTCAGGCCGGAGGCGACCTCGCAAAGGCGATGGAGAAGGCCAACAGGGAGCAGGCATCCGACAATGTGATGAAGTACTTCGTCACAGTCTGGATAGGGGTGCTCGACCTCAAGACCGGCGATGTCACTTACATCGATGCAGGTCATAATCCGCCGTTCATCGAGAAGGACGGCAAGTTCACCAAGCTGGAGGCCAAGCCCGACTTCGTCTTCGGAAGGAAGAGGGCGATCAGGTACAATAAGCAGCACGTAAAGATGGACATCGGGGACAGGATCTTCCTGTACACCGACGGTGTCACGGAAGCCGTTGGCCCAAACGGCACCATGTACGGAGAGGACAGGCTCAACTCCTCCCTGGATTCCCACGGCGGAGCCAATGTGGAGGATCTGGTGGATCACGTGAAGTCCGACCTTTCCCAATTCGTCAGGGATGCTGTCCAGAGCGACGACATCACCATCATGGCCATGGAGTACAAGCAGGTCTACTCGGTCCAGGAGGACGAGGGCATAACCGTGTCCGCGGACAGCGAGGGACATTCCAGGATAATTTCCCGCCTGCAGCGCATACTCACCGAGGCTGGCTGCAAGCCCAAGGTCATCAACGAGATGCAGGTCGCGGTATCAGAGATATTCGCGAACCTGGACATGTACGCTTATGGAGAGATGCCGGAGAAGGGCGACATCAAGGTCGCCATGGATGTGTTCAGCGACAGGATTAGCATAACGATAACAGACTGGGGGGTCCCGTTCAACCCGCTTGAGCATCTAGATCCCGACCCGGTCGAGAACTTCAACAACCGCAAGCGCGGGGGACTGGGCATCATGATCGTCAAGAAGATCTGCGACGACGTGACCTACACCCGCGAGGGCGACCACAACATACTGAAACTGGTCAAGGAGATTTGAAAATGCAGATAGATGTGAAGAAGGAGAACGGGGTCACCACTCTGATCCCCAGAGGCAACATAGATTACGTCACGGCACCGGAACTGGACGAGGCCGTCGAGAGGGAGGCTGTGGAATCCAAGTCATTGGTGTTCGACATGGCCGAGGTATCGTACATCTCGTCCGCCGGACTGAGGTCCATCCTGAACGCCGACGAGCTGATGGAGGACAAGGACGGCATAAAGCTGGTGAACGTGAACAAGGATGTCAGGTCCATCCTGGACATGACGAACTTCTCCGGTCTGCTGAAGATCGAGTGATCTCAGCACCTGTTCTTGGAGTGGGTGTGGACGATGCGTCCCACCTTCTCCTCTATGGAAGACAGCGGGTACGCTGTGATGAACCTGCTGACGCTGGCCATACCCATGATGGCCTTCTTGTAGATCATCTTCTCCTTTCCCATGACCATGTTCCTGTGCTTCACGATGTTATCGAGGAACTCATCCAGGTCGTTGGCATCCGATAACGTGATGACGCTTCCGACCTCGCTGAGCAGATGACCGTCGCTGCCTCCGGTGTAGCCGATGCCGAACTCGTCGGCCTTCTTCCAAGCTTTGACATTTTCTCCCCTGAACATCCCGCTGCAGATGACCTCGTAGGCATCGAACCTGCGCCCGATGTCCTTAGGTAGGGTGCCGTTGTTGGCCGCTTTCTGAACGCCCTTGACCGTCCCGAGATATCCAAGAGGATGCGCGCCCGATACGACGCAGTTGACGTCCTCCAGCGAATCGAGGATCCATTCCGTTCCTTTGGCCATGTTCAGCCAGGGGCTCTTGGAGATGTACGGATGCACGTTCTTCTCCCAGTACTCCTTCAGCTCATCGATCGTGTAGAAGTAGACCAGGATGTGAGGCCCGTCCCAGGAGCTGATCTCTATCCCCGGTATGAGGAAGGGATCTCCGAGCTTCCATGATTCGAAGGCCTCCAGAGCACCGCCTATGAGGTTGTGGTCGGTTATGGCCAGACCGCATCCCCTCTTATTCGCGAGAGCAATGGCGCTGGGCACCTTCGTGTACGAATCCGAGAAATGGGTATGGAAATGCATATCGGCGCACAGCAGACCCGATTCTCTGACCCAATCGCGGTCGATGCGACCGAATCTGACCCTGTCGCCAGATGCCTCTCCCATGCAGGCATGGATGGTTACCCATCTATAAACGCCTATCATCTCAGTTTCAACTCAAATGAAACAGTTATAAACAGTACATGGGACAAAAACGGGGTCTCAATCTATAGAGTCTAGAAAACGGTTTACACGATTAATATGGGGAACGCAACTCATCTGCGGATACGTTCCGTATCCAAATGATGGACATGGTAGAGGTCGGAGTACAAAAGGAAAGAACATTGGATGAGATATTCAAGGAGATCATGGGGGATTCCTACGTCCTGGCGCGTGTGCTCAGCGAACTGGTGCAGGAGGTCAGGGGAAAGGATCTGGAGTACATCCGGAGATGCCTCCCCATTGAGGAAGGAGGGCGCACCGTGATCAAGGGCAACCCGGAGATCCCGGCGAAAGGCCACCACGTGACCATGGACAACTTCATCCAGATGCGCATACCCGCGACAGGCAAGGTAAGGGTGCTGCTGAACATAGAGGGGCAGAGGGAACGCAGTCCGGGATATTCCATAATCGACCGGGCGCTGTACTATGCGGCCTCCATCATCCATGAGCAGAAGGGAACGTACTTCGACCATGACAATTACAGCGACATCGTGAAGACCTACAGCATTTGGATCATGATGGATCCGAGAAAGGATATGAAGAACACGATCAGCAGATACTATGTTCAGGGCGAATACGATAGCCGTTATTCATCAGACCGTCCGCTGGTCAGAAGCGACAAGATGGAGATCGTGATCGTCAACATAGGCAACAAGGATGATTGCCCGGAGACAACCATGGGAATGCTCAATTCGTTGTTCTCTTCGGATATCACGGATCATGAGAAGGCGGAACGGCTGAGCGAAGTCTATAATATCCCCGATACCGAATACATATTCGATAGGCTCAGGGGATTGAATATGACCATAGACGAGGAGATGCATAGGGGTTGGAAACGTGAAGGAGTCCAGGAAGCCATCGATTCGAGAGAGGTGGTTCCAGCCGATGTGATCGTAAATCATTCTCTCAATTCTGTCTCCATTTTAGTCAGTGGTGGGATGGATCTTCAAAAGGCCTTGGATTTGTGTGCACCAAAAGAAATCAGAGACGAGGTTCAGAAAAGAATCAAGGAAAGAGGCATTAATTCGTTCGAATAATTTATTCACCTTTCTATTGATTTATCGACAGAATTCATTCTCTGATACGTTTTTTTGTGTCTTGCATGGAACGGCGTAAGGAAGCCTATATAACCTCTTGTTTGAACTTTAAAATTGGTTAACGCGGGAGAGTTGAATATGACCATAGATGAGGAGATGCATAGGGGTTGGAGACGTGAATGGATTCAGGAAGCCATTGACTCGGGAGAATTGGTTCCAGTTGAAATCGCAAAGGAGCAGGCGATTAACAATTACCTCAAGACTGTCTCTTTCATGATCGACGAGAGCATAGATATTCAGAGAGCCTTAGAGGCCATTCCAGAAGATATCAGGGAAGAGGTCGAGAGGAGATTCAGGGTTAAGGACACTGACTCGTTTTGATCGCAGTTCTTTGTATCTGATGTGGAAATCTCCGGACTCTATCATAAGCTTTTTAACAATTATAGGGATGCGACTCCAAGGTGGATATAATGGCAGACGCCAATTTGGAGAACTCTGAGGACAGAGCAAGGTACGATTTCAAGAAGGACATGCAGGAGATCATGAACTACAGGGGAAGGGGAACAGAACTCATCTCATGTTACGTTCCCGAGAACAAGCCCATCTCCGATGTCATGGCGTACCTGAGGAACGAGCAGTCGCAGGCATCCAACATCAAGTCGAAGACGACGATGAAGAATGTCACCAGCGCAATCGACTCCATCGCATCTCGACTCAAAACCTTCAAACAGGCACCGCCGAACGGTATCGTAATCTTCTGCGGGGAGGTACCCCGCGCCGGCGACCAGACCAAGATGGTCCAGTACGTCATCCACCCGCCGGAAGCGATCACAGCATTCCTCTACAGATGCGATTCGGACTTCTTCACCGAGCCCCTCGAGTCCATGATGCTGGACAAGAAGTGCTACGGGCTCATCACCATCGACAGGTCCGAGGCCACACTCGGTATCCTCTCCGGTAGCAGGATACAGGTCCTGAAGCACTTCGATTCCCTGGTCCCCAGCAAACACCACCAGGGAGGTCAGTCGTCCGTCCGTTTCGAGAGGCTGATCGAGATCGCCGCCCATGAGTTCTTCACAAAGGTGGCGGACAACTGCACAGAGTACTTCCTCAACAGGCCCGAACTGCTGGGCATACTGGTCGGTGGGCCCGGATACACCAAGGAGTTCTTCGTCAAGGAGGAATATCTCCACCACGAGCTCAGGAAGAAGGTCGTCACACCGTTGGTGGACACCGGATATACAGACGAGTCCGGACTCAGGGAACTGGTCCAGAACTCCCAGAACATTCTCACGGGACTGCAGCTCTCCAGGGAGAAGGTCTTCATGCAGAGGCTCTTCACCGAGATAAGGAAGCCTGACGGGGGGCTCTCCGCATACGGAGAGGACGAGGTCAGGGCTGCACTGGACGCCGGTGCCGTTGACATGGTCCTTCTGTCCGAGTCCATCAAGAAGAGGCGCATAACGGTCCAGTGCCAATCCGGGCACACCCATGAGATGACCGTCGCCGATTCGGATGCAAGATTCCAGTGTCCCGAATGCGGGGCCAATGCCCAGATCGTCAACGATGAGGATTTCATCGACGACTTCTTCAACAAGGCGGAGCTGTACAGCACCCGCGTCCAACTAATCTCTCCCGACTCAGAGGAAGGAGACATGCTGCTGAAAGCGTTCGGAGGAGTGGCAGCCCTCCTGAGATACAAGATGTGATTCACATGACGGTCATGGATGATTTCCGCAGCGAGATCCAGGAAAAGGTCTCGGCAGCACTGAAGGATATGGGCTCCGAGGGAGCCGAATTCGTCATCGAAGCCTCCACGATGGAAGGCGTCGACATGGCGGTGCCCTGTTTCCCGCTGGCCAAGGCCATGAGGAAGGCGCCCCAGATGATCTCCGACGATCTCGCATCGAGGATACAGCCCTCCGGCATGATCTCGAAGGTCTCGTCGGTCAACGGTTTCCTCAACTTCAACATCGATCCGTCGGCACTGATCAGATCCACCCTTGACGAGATCGTCAGATGCCAATCATGCTACGGCTCTATGCCGTCGTCCGGTATCACTGTCAACGTGGAGCACACCTCCACCAATCCTACCGGCCCCATACACGTCGGAAGGGCCCGCAACCCCATCATAGGGGACACGCTGGCAAGATGCCTGAAGAGGTGCGGACACAAGGTCACGACCGAGTACTACGTCAACGATGTGGGAAAACAGGTCGTCGTGCTCACCTGGGGTGTCAACAATGTCTCCGACGAGGAGGCCGCCAAGAACTCCGAGGAGCATATGAAGGAGATCGGCCAGAACGAGAAGGAGAGGGATAAGACCGACCACAGGCTCGTAGCCAAGTACCGCGTTGCCAACAAGAGGATGGAATCCGATCCTGCAGTTCAGGAGGAGATCGCCGACATGATGCGCAGGTTCGAGCAGGGCGACAAGGAGGTCATCGACACCGTCAGGCACACAGCGGAGATCATGCTGGATGGACTCAGGGAGACCCTGGGGAACATCAACGTCCTCCTGGACAGGTACACATGGGAATCCCAGTACATAGCCGATGGATCGGCAAGGGACGTCGTGGAGAAGCTGAAGAAGTCCAAGTACGCTGGCCAGACCGAGGACGGTGCATGGTTCGTGGACCTCAAGGACTTCGGAGTCCAGGGGAAGAACACCAAGTTCACCTTCACCAGGTCCGACGGAACCACATTGTACACTACCCGCGACCTTGCTTATCATCTCGACAAGTTCACAAGGGCCGACCGCCTGATAGATGTCCTCGGAGAGGACCAGAAGCTCGGTTCAAAGCAGCTGTGCTCTGCATTGGAGATCCTCGGCAATGAGAAGCTCCCCGAGCCGTTGTTCTACGCATTCGTCTCTCTTCCCGAAGGGAAGATGTCCACCAGGAAGGGAGTCGTCGTCTACCTCGACGATCTTATCGACGAGGCGGTCGCCCGCGCATACGAGGAGATCAAGTCCAGGCGCAAGGAGATGCCCGAGGACAGGATGAGGGAGATCGCCAAGATCGTCGGTGTCGCCGCAGTGAGGTTCAACATCATCCGCGTGCAGCCGGAGAAGCAGTTCGTCTTCAAGTGGGAGGATGCTCTGAACTTCGACGGCAATTCCGGACCGTATCTCCAGTATGTCCACGCAAGGGCCTGTACCATGCTGAAGAAAGCCGGAGAATTCGAGCACGATACCGATCCGGCCAAATTCGTCGAGCCTACTGAGCTCAATCTCATAAAGACACTTGCAAGGTACGAGGACGTCCTCAAGACCGCAGGCAACGACATGCGCGTCCACATGCTCCCGGCATACGGCCACGAACTCGCCAGTGCCTTCAACCAATACTACGCTGACGTGTCCATCCTCAACTCGAACGAGAAGAGGAACGCCAGGCTCACCCTGGTCGAATGCGCGAAGACCGTTCTCGCTGACGTTCTCGACTGTCTCGGAATGGGCGCACCCGAGGAGATGTGAGGATGGAGATCCGCCAGCTGAAGGTCAAGGACATAGAGAGTGTCCGTAACTTGGAGATCGCATGCATCAAGGAGTACTTCGCCGAGACCATCGAGAACAAGTGGGAGGACCTTCCCCAGGAGTGGAAGGACAATCTTGGGGCCAGCAGCAAGAATCATTTCAAAGCCTATCTGGACAGCGGAGTCAGCTTCGTTGCCGTAGAGGATGACGAGGTAGTCGGTTTCATCTTCGCACAGATACTCCACCATATCTGTGACGAGGACAATCTGCTGTGGATCGAGAACATGGGGGTCCACCCTTACTTCCGCCGCAACATGATCGGTTACCAGCTGTTGAGGGAGTGCGTCAAGAAGGGCAGGGATATGGGCTGTACGGTGGCCCATGCCATGATCCAAGAGGACAACGCACCGTCGATCCTGCTTCACAAGAAGCTCGGATTCTTCATGGACAGGCGCGAGGTGGCGCTCATGGACCTTAGGGATCCGAAGCTGAAGCTCTGATCAGTTGTGGATTTTTAAAAAAGAAGGCGGGTCTCCCCGCCTAAATGATTTCACTTCTTCTTAGAGGCGAGGTATCTCTGCCTCTCGGACTTCGAAGCGGAGGGTTTCTTCTCTTCCGGCTTGGAGGTCTTCTGGGCCTGCTTCTCGGCCTCGATCTGCTCGAAGGTGAGCTGGTTCTTCTGCTTGGGCGCCATGCGCGACTTGAAGAGGACGAGCGCAATGACCAGGATGACGATCGCGATTATCGCGATGTAGATCGCGGCATTACTCCAGATGGAGGTGGTGTAGTTGATATCGAAGTAGAACGAGGTATCAGAGCCACCGCTGGTGTAGGTCAGCTTCATCTTTCCGGGCGATGTGTTCCCGAGGTCGTCCAGGTAGATCTCAAGAGATCCGGCACCGGATACAAGGGAGTAATACTGGTTGTGCACGGTGGTGTTGTCGGAGACCTTCACGATCTTGATGGTGCATCCCTCGTTCCTGTCCGTCGTGTAGTCGAGCACGATCTTGACAGTCTTTCCCTGGTCCACTGTGATGGTGTTCCCGCCCTCGATGCTCATAGATGTGATCGCCGCATCGTCATCCTCTGCGGGAATAACGAAAGCGAATGCCATCAGCAGCATCAGTGCGACTGCGAACAATGCCTTGGTCTTCATGTCACTATCTCCTCTACACGCTCTTCGTCGATTGCTCTCCTGATCTCCTTGGCAAGTCTCCTTCCGGAGGACATCTCTTGCCTCCACAGTGAGTTTCCGTACGGGTGTCCGACGGACATGTGGACGTTGGTTCCTCCACCGATACGGGGTGCGACATCGTAGATGTGGAAGTGCAGGTCCTTGTCGACGCAGGTCTGCAGACAGAAGGGTCCGATGATTCCGGGGTCGTAGAACTTCTTGGTCGCTGCGACGTACTTCTCAGCGAGCTCGTAGGCCTTGGGAAGCAGAGATTCCCTGAGTGTTGCGGAGTTGTGTCCGCACACCGTGTACTCGGGGATGATTCCATCCTCTTCCAGCTCCACCTGCTGCTTTCCGGGGAGCCTACAGTATCCGTCCAGAGAGGACTCGAACCTCCAGTCGATTCCCAGGAGCTCCAGCTTCTCTCCCTTCTCCTCGAGCGGGGAATAGAAGAAGTCCAGGTTGAAGACGGGGCCGATGATGTACTGCTCCATCCTCGCGTCCTTCAGGAAGTCGGGTTCGATGACTCCCTGCTTGATCAGTTCCTCGGATTTCTCCACGAACTGGTCGTAATCCTTGGCTGTGAAGAATCCTCTCTCCAGCTTCTTGACCTTGTGGTGCACCTTGATGATCGTGAGCCCGTCGATGTCCTCGGGCTTCTCGACCTTCTTGGGGAAGGGAAGTCCGGCCTCGTTGAGTATCCAATAGTAATCCTTGGGGTCTCCCCTCTCCTCGGACCTGAGCAGGTTCCTGCTGCCGACCATGGGGAGCTTGAAGTCGTCCTCCACGGCATCGATGCCGCAGTAAGAGACGAAGGACCTGTTCGGAACGAACAGGACGTTGTTCTTCAACATGCTGTTCTGGACCTCGGGCTTGAGGATGCTGCTGTACTTGTCGAGGACCACGGTCTCGTCCACAGTTCCCCTGCGGAGGTTTCCGTTGTCGTCATAGATCGTCTTGTAGTACCTGGTGAAGGGAGAATCCCTTCCCTCCTGGCAGATGGCAACGGTCTTGAATCCCTCGGATTTAGCTCCGTCGCATGTATCCAGTCCCGAATGGGACCCTACAACTCCGATCTTGGCCTCTTTGAGGTTAATCTTCTCAAGATTTCCAAGAACCTCGTCTCTGCTAATCATGTACGAACGTAACGCGAGAGAGGTAATATAATAATCGCTGGTCCAGGTAAGAATGGGGAAGAAGAGTAGCCTCGCCAAGATTCGAACTTGGGTCCGGAGATCCAGAGTCTCCAATGATTGACCACTACACTACGAGGCTATCGAGACTCCCGATTCCCTCACTGCTTATAATACTTTTGAGCCGCCATGGCCTTGTTCAGGCCGCTCTCGGCCTCTGCTAGGTTGTCTGCCACCGATCTGCCTTCGGGAGTCAGGCGCCACATAGTCTTCCCCTTCCTTTCCGGGGATTCCTCGGATGTCAGAAGTCCGGCATCCCTGAGGTGCACCGCGGCGTCCCTGACATTTCCGTAGCTCATGTTTATGGAGACCATCTTGCCGGAGTTGAAGTTGTTGTCCTCCCTGAGGATCAGCAAGAGACCCACTACGTTCCTGTCGGAGACATGGAATTTGGAAATCATAACGGCTGATTACGCATCCTGTGTATAAAGAGGATTGAATCAACGGTATATGGTTTGACCATTAGTCAAATGAATTGAACTGTAAAAGATATCAAACTAAAGGAAAGAGGGGCGAACCCCCCTGTTTTCACCGGATTGCCTTCTTGACCTGCTCGAAGATCTCGTCGATGCTTCCCGTGGAGGGTATGGTGACGAGGCAGCCCTTCTTCTCGTAGTAGTCGATGAGGGGCTGTGTGTTCTTGTGGTAGACCTCGAGCCTGTTCTTGACGGTCTCTTCCTTGTCGTCGTCCCTCTGGTAGAGCTCCGCTCCGCACTTGTCGCAGATGCCGTCCTTCGCGGGCTTCTTCGTGACGAGGTGGTATACAGCGTTGCAGTTGGGGCACGAGCGCCTCTTGGTGAGCCTGGAGATGAGCTCCTCATCAGGGACATCGAAGTTCAGTGCGAGGTCGACGTTCATGACCTCTCCGAGCGCATCGGCCTGCTCGACGGTCCTGGGGAATCCATCGAGAAGAACTCCGCCCTTGACTGTGGCGATCTTCTCCTTCATGAGGTTGATGATGAGGTCGTTGGGCACGAGTGCTCCGGAGTCCATGTACTCCTTGGCCTTCTTTCCCAGTTCGGTCCCGTTCCTCACGGCTTCGCGGAGCATGTCTCCGGTGGAGAGCCTGACGTATCCGAATTCATCTGTGAGTTTCTCTCCCTGGGTTCCCTTTCCTGCTCCCGGGGGTCCGAGAAGTACGATCGTTGTCTTCATAATCAAAGGGAGCGCATCATCATAGATAAAAAGTTGCGACAGGGAATTGTCCATTGCGCACGTAATAATAGATAGACCGCGATACTGTACCGATTTCCGATGCTAACATGGGAAGACATCATCGAGGCCGAGGACACCACCGACCGCAGGGAGTTCGGGAGGATGTGCTCGGGCATCACGGTTTTCAGACAGGGGAGGGCGATTATCCTCCTGATGCCCAACGCAGGATTCAGGACGCTTTCCTCAGGGTTCACCAACGGGGGATTCATGGATTCCCCGCAGGCGGTCGTCAACGTGTCCGCCATGGGCGGCAAGGTCGAGTACACCTGCATGAAGGGAGGTCTTGGTACCTACGACAGGATGAACATGGCCTACGCACAGAAGCTGGGCCTCGATCCTCAGAGGACGATCTTCCAAGGCACCGCTGCGAACATGGAGAACGCAGCTATCGTCAACGAGGTCTCCGCCAACGGCGTGAAGGTATCCCTGGCGGTGACAGGCGGCATCAGGCGCAACGGAGGCCGCGCAGGAGACCCTGCCGATTACGACGAGTCGGAATCGATGTACGAGGAGAAACCCGGCACGATAATCACACTCATGGCATTGGATGCCAATTTATCCGACGGCGCCATGTTCCAAGCCACGCTCATCGCCACGGAGGCGAAGAGCTGCGTCATACAGGAGCTGCAGGCCAGGAGCCTTTACAGCGAAGGCATCGCCACCGGTTCAGGCACCGATCAGGTCACGATCATCTCCAACACTATCTCCTCCGAGAGGATAGAATCCATACCAAGGGACTCCGAGCTGGCTAGGACCATCTCCCAATGCATGAAGCAGGCCCTAAGGAAGACGTTCGATCTTCAGACCGGTATGAACCCTAGATCGCAGTGGGACCCGCTTGTGCTGATGTCCAGATACAGCATGGATGGCATCAGGGACGAGATCCGCTTCCCGGCGACCATGGACGAGCTGCTGTCCGCGCTGGAAGCGATCAGGAAGGATTCTTACAACACCGCGGTCGTATCCGCCGTGCTGAACATAGCGGACGATGTCCGCAACGGGCTGATGTCGGAATTGGACGGCATAGAGCTTGCCAGGAGCGTCTGCGAGGATCTCGTGTTGCAGCCGGTGACCGATCCAGTGGAGAGGCTCAGGCTGGACTTCGCCGAGACGATACCGGATGTGCTGTCGTACGCATCCGCGCTGAAGCTCATGGAAGTGGTCAGGGAAAGGAGGTCGTCGAATGGGCAGTGAGATCATCCAGAGGAACATCGACGAGCTATCGATATTCTTCTCGGATTCGGACCACGACATCCTCACCAGCACCGAGATCGGCCTGGTGGAGGGAGTTAAGTACATCCACGCGGGGAACGGGGAGACGTCGTACCGCGACGGCAACCTGTACGTGCACATCGACGGCGATCCCACCAAGTTCAGCATATCGGAGCTGTCCTACGGTTCGACCTTCGTCACCGCCATCGCATTCGCCGATCTGAACGGTGGGCTCATCAGGGCAGGCGAGGAGGCCGGCATCGGCCAGGGAGAGATCCTCCTAATACTCCTGATAGATTCGAACCTTCCCGATTCGGCCATGGCCAGGGCGGGGATAACGGCAACGGAGGGCATAACCGCATCCCTTCAGGACCTAGGTCTGGCGTATTCCTCGTTGATCCCCTCGGGAGCGGTCAAGCAGAACATCCTCGTCATCCGCGACAGGGGATCGCGCATGTACCTGCGCGGAGCCGGGAAGCACACCAAGCTGGGAGAGCTTATAGGTCGCTCCACAATCGAGGCCGTCAAGGCATCCGCCGCGGAGAACGGTGTCACAATCGTTAACCGCATGAACCTGCTGGGCATGCTCGAACCGTACGGATACGACCAGGAGAAGCTGTACAACCTCTCCGGCAGCCAGGACATGTCGCTGTTCCTGGTGAAGGTCATCGCCGGAAACCCCAAGCCCTCTGCGATCGGTGCCGTATCTGCGGCCCTGCACATCTACCACGAGGTCCAGTGGGGCCTGCTGGAAGAGGAGATCGGCCTCAAGGTCGTCCGCAGGCTCATGCGCTCCGGTCTGCTGCAGGATGTCTCCGGGATGTCCATATTGGACACCATCGCGACGGCGGTAGCCAGATACGTTGCCGAAAATTAAGTTCTGTTCAACCGTACGTTTAAATCCGATGTACTGTAATCGTGCGCACAAGGTGTTCGCATGGAACAGAAGGTAATCGATGAGATTGAGAGGATTGTAGGAAAGGACGGGTACTCCGTGGCACCGTCGGTCCTGTACACATACGGATTCGACGCATCGATCTTCCATAACGACCCCGACATGGTCATCCAGCCGACCTCTACCGAGCAGGTATCGGAGATCATGAAGGTCGCTTCCAAGTACAAGATCCCGGTGACCCCCAGAGGGTCAGGAACGGGACTGTGCGGCGCAGCCGTCCCGATCAAGGGAGGTATCGTCCTCGCCATGCAGAGGATGAACAAGGTGCTCAAGGTGAGCGTCGAGGACCTCTGGGTGGATGTCCAGGCAGGCTGTGTGTACAACGATCTGAACGCCGAGTTAGAGAAGTACGGTTTCTTCTTCCCCCCGTCCCCCGGTTCCGCTGAGGCCTGTCAGGTCGGAGGGATGGTCGCCACCAACGCATCCGGTATGCGTGCGGTCAAATACGGAGCGACCAGGGACTTCGTCATGGGACTGACCTTCGTCAAGGCCGACGGAGAGATCGTCCGCTGCGGAACAAGGACCATCAAGGACGCATCAGGCTACCAGCTGGCCCGCTTCATGTGCGGTTCCGAGGGAACCCTGGGCGTCATCACAGAGATCACATTCAAGATCACCACCAAGCCGAAGAAGTCGGCATACTGCCTCTGCTGCTTCGAGGATGTCGTCGCCGCAGGCAAGTGCATATCCGCCATCATCGCCAAGCCTCTGATCCCCGCATCCTGCGAGCTCATGGACAGCACGAGCATCAACGCGGTCAACAAGGCCAGGGGACACCCCCTTCCAGACTGCGGCGCATTGATAATAGTCGAGGCGGACGGAGAGAGCGACGAGATAGTCGACAGGGACATAGCGATCGTCGCGGACATCGCCAAGCAGAACGGAGCGATCTCCGTGGAGCCCACCAAGGACAAGGCGCTGATCAACAAGTGGACCGATGCCAGGAAGTCCGTCATGGTCTCCCTCGCGGCACTGAAGCCCGGATGCTCATCCGTCTCTCTCGCAGACGATATGGGAGTGCCCATCTCCAAGGTCCCCGATGCGGTGAAAGCATTCCAGGAGATCGCGGACAAGTACAGGGTGACCGTAGCGACCTACGGACACGCATCTGATGGTAACCTCCACACCAAGATGGTCATCGACCCCACCGACAAGGACGAGTGGGAGAGGGGAATCAGCGCGGTGAACGAGATCTTCGATGTCTGCATCGAGCTCGGTGGGACCGTCACAGGAGAGCACGGTGTGGGAATCTCCAAGGCACCCAACTACCAGAAGGAGAGGGCATCGGAGCTCAACACCATCAGGGCCGTCAAGGCAGCGTTCGATCCCGACAATATCCTGAACCCCGGCAAATCGGAGCAGTGGACCGGATCGATCCTCAGGAACCTTAGGTACCCCTGCAAACTCGATTGAATCCCTTTCAACCCGGTCGGGAGACCGACCGGGAATCATTTCTAAAAATAATTCAGGGGCAGGCGCCCCTTGAATAGTTTCAGATCACGTATCTGAGTAGGATAAATTCAGCTGCCGCAATGGCGATAGCTATTCCCCAGATGACCTTGTTCCATGCGAAGATCTTCGAACCGTCAAGCGGGGGTATTGGAATGAGGTTGAAGAGTGCAAGGATAGCATTGATGTTGGCCAGCATGAAGAAGAATATGTACGTGAGGGTATCGGTGGTCAGACTGAAAACCACTATTCCGATAACGCATAGCACTATGTTCACTATGGGTCCGGCTATACTCACCTTGCCGTTCATCTCCTTGTCCATGTTCCCCATTATGACGACCGCACCGGGCGATGCGAACAGGAATCCCAACAGTGAGGTCACTAAGGTGATACCCAGTCCTGCTGGCCACATACGGTACTCGGACCACAGACCGAATTTCTGGGCCATGAACTTGTGGCCGAACTCATGGAATAGGAAACTGACTACGACCAATACCAGACAGAACAGGAACAGGACTATGTATCCCATAGACTGACCGAAGGTCATCTCGAAGTACAGAGGTAGAGAACTGTTGCGGTACAGTAGCGTGAACGCCAATGCCAGTACAAGTATCGAGATCAGGATGTCCCTTATCTCGATCTTGCTGAACTTGGGCTTCCCGTAACCCGGATTCACGCGCTGCAGGCCGTCGTAGTAATCGTCGTCCATGCAACTTCGATACCGTCGCCGTAAATAAGGGTATCATCGGACCGCCCGTACCATCCGTTATATCCCCGTTATCCATCCTGACTTCATGGACATCAACCGCAGCCTGTGCTTCCTCCATGACCCCGACGAATCCAAGAGAGCGTTCATATTCGACATGTACGGGACGCTGGTCAGGGCGAGGTTCGGGAACCTGGATGACATCTATTCGGCATTCTACAGGCTGTTCCCGGATGCGGATAAGGCGGATGTCCAGAGGGAGTATGAGAGGATAGTCTCCGAGTTCGAGGGAAACCACGGGCCGCACAGGGAGATGTCTATAACCTATCTGCTGGCAAGGATGGACGAGGCCTTCCACACGGAGAACGACAGCCTCGAGGCGGAGAACGTGATGATGAGGTCCACCCACACATTCATCCCAGTGGAGGGTGCGGAGGACACGCTCCGCTACTTCAGGGAGAGAGGTTACAAGATAGGCGTCCTGAGCAACACATCCTATCGCGGCATCGTGGTCAAGGGGTTGCTGGAGGATGTCGGCTTCGATCATCTCATAGACGCTGTCGTAAGCAGCGCCGATGTCGGATACAGGAAACCGCACGACAACGCCTACCAGGCTGCCATAGATTCGCTGGGGATGAAAAGGAGCGACTGCTTCTTCGCCGGTGACAGCGAGGATAAGGATTTCCTCGGGCCCAGGAGATTCGGGATGAGGGGATCATTCCTGATAGATCCCTCGAGACCGTCCAGGGAGAACGGCATCGTTTCATCGATATCGGAGATACCGACGTTTTTCAGGGACTGAACGTCTTAGAAGACAATCCATTTATGGAATCTCGATTATCAGAATACGGAAGGAGCAGGCATGGTCCAAAAGAATATCGCCCACGGGAAGGAGGTACGCAGATGGTGCGACGGCTGCGGCACCCTCATACTAGGCGAGTCCTGCTCCAGTTGCGGCTCCCAAGGGAGGGAGTTCGAGATCAACAGCCCGGGAGACATCAGACCATGCATGGGGGACAGCATCCCCATGGTCCTGTCCCTGTTCAAGGATGCCTTCGGCACCTCGACACCGCTGGAAGGCAAAGCAATCTTCTTCAACAAGGTCCCTGGAGAGGACCGTACCGACGAGATCGTCGCCAACGGTTCCGTTCTGGGGATACTCAGATTCGATATGAGGTCCGACAGGATCGTCCTGGAGATCAGACAGCCAGGAGCGGACATGTTCAACCCTGTCGCCACCAAGAACATAGTGGTGATCGGGGGCATGTCCGGGCATCTAAAGGGAAAGTCGGTCCCCGGCGAGAACGTCATCGACGTCATAGGGGACTTCAAGGCGGGGGAAACGCTGATCCTAAGGAAGGGCCAGAAGGTCGGCCCGGGAATAGCACTGGCAGACAGCATGGAGCTGAAGAACGCCGAGAAGGCGGTGAAGATCCGCGATCTAAACGCCCCGACGGAGCTGCCTTCGCCTGTGGATGCGGACCTCAGGACCTTCGTCGAGGCGAACAAGGATCACATAAGACGCATCGGCAGGCATGCGGTCAAGGAGATCAAGAGGTTCCTGGACGAGAAGAATCAGAAAGGTCTCCCGATCACGGTATCCTTCTCGGGAGGGAAGGATTCCCTGGCGGCCTACGGCCTCGCCTCACAGGCGGTGAAGGACCTCGACCTGATGTACATCGACACCGGTCTGGAGTTCCCGGAGACGGTGAACTATGTGAAGGCATTTGCAATGGAGCACGGCAACAGGCTCCACATAGCCGAGGGCAAAGACGGTTTCTGGGAGAACGTCGACACATTCGGTCCTCCGGCCAAGGACTTCAGATGGTGCTGCAAGGTCTGCAAGCTCGGACCCACCACCGATATGATATCTGAGGATTTCCCCAAGGGGACGATCACCGTGGAGGGCAACCGCTGGCTGGAATCATACGCACGTTCCACCATCGGTTTCGTTACGAAGAACCCGTTCGTCCCCAATCAGGTCAACCTCAATCCGATCAGGGCTTGGTGCGCAGCTGAGGTATGGGCCTACATCCTCACATTCGGACTGGAGTACAACCCATTGTATGATAGGGACTTCGAGAGGATTGGCTGCTACCTCTGCCCCTCGTGCCTTTCCAGCGAGTGGAGGAACACAGGAAGGATCCATCCAGACCTGTATGCCGAATGGGAGGATTACCTCCATAAGTACGCTGAGGAAAGAGGGCTTCCCAAGGAATACGCCGACATGGGATTCTGGAGATGGAAGGTGCTTCCGCCCAAGATGATACAACTGTCTGATGAGATGCGGATCTCCTTGAAACCGTCCAAGGCTTCAGGCCCCAGCATGAGGATGCTGAAGGGAGCATCGCCCTGCGCTGCAGGAGGGTATTCCATGGAGGCCATCGTCAACGTCCCCCGCAGCAGGGACTTCTCCTATGTGGAGGATGCGCTCAGGACCGTCGGGGAGGTGAAGTACTCCTCGGAGTTCGAGATAGCACTGCTGAAGATGCCAAACGGAAGGGCCAAGCTGTTCGGCGGAGGACAGGTCTCGGTGACCGCTCCGGATGCCAAGAACTCCAAGATCGTTTTCGAGAGGGCGGTCAAGGCTCTCATAAGGGCGGAGCTGTGCACTGAGTGCGGCATATGCGCGAAGGGCTGTCACCGCCATGCCATAACCATCAAGGGCGGAATGAGGGTTGATCCCGGCAGATGCACGTCATGCGGCAAGTGCGAGAGGTCCTGTATGGTCATCCATTACTACGATAAACTGATGGAATCCGCCGGAGAAGGAGAGAAGGCCTGTCCCTCTGCTAAACAGTGAACTTACGTGTTTCGGGCTAGGCTTTTTTGTCGTTTTTGGGCTTAGCACTTCTGTAGGGACGTTAGTCAGTATGACTTCTACACAAGTCTTTGAAACTTGTTTATAGAATCTAAGCCCGGATTTTTCAGATAACGATTTTAATACCCGCACACCTACTCCCGAACATGGATTGGACATTCGGCATAGCCCTCCTGATCGGATTCGCTCCGGTCTTCATACTGATGGATACTATCCTGAAGAACTACACCTATCCCCGCGTGGAGACCCCGTTCTTCAAGGACACCACTTTCTTCGGTCTTTTCACCGTGGGTATCGTAGAGGGAGCCGTAATGGCCGTGGTCATAAGCCTCCTAGGTTTGCTGGAGAGCTCCTTCTCCATCATGTACATGGTCATGATGGCGTTCGTGGAGCTGATGGCAATCGTCGTGGTCATGAATCTCAAGAGGTTCCGCGGCAAGTCCGATTCGATATTCTACGGGTACGGCATGGGACTGGGAATGGCCGGAGGAATGGCGTCCGGTTTCGTCTACCTCATGCTCATGGCCTCATCGGAAGGACTCGATCCGACCATGGTCATCATGGCAGTGATTCTGTCCTGCGGCATATCCCTCATATTCTCCTCAGGAGGAACGAACATCGGAGAAGGCATCGCCAGGCACATGCCGATGCAGTACCTGATGCAGGGGGCCATCCCGCTGGTAGCGTTCAACATGATCTTCGCGATACTCCCCACCACTGGTGGCATCGTCTATATCGGTGCGCTCCTGCTGATGCTCCTGATCGGTGCGTACTTCTTCCACAAGAATCTGTTCGTGAACCTTCCGAACGTGGTTAGGGATGTGCTGAAGTACAACAATGAGAAGAGGGACGACATCCCGAAGTCAAGATGATCTGTACTGGCCGGGTCTGACCTCAGCTATGTAGCAGCGGTCCATCATGGCCGCGACGTACCTCTCGGCATTCTTCTCGCCCACGATCTCCTGTACATCCTCAAGCGTGAACGTTCCCTTGGATTTCGTCAGGCCTTTGGCCAAAATCACCATCTTCTCGTCCAGGTCCGAGGCGTGCTCGTACTTGTATATCATCGTGGAGTAGGGGTCGGCCTTCTCGATCCTCTTCTTCTTGGCCTTGTCGTCAGGCCTTTCGAACCCGGCAGCCTGGCCCAGTGCCTCGCGTGCCCTTTCCTGATCCCGGCATTCATAGATGAAGATCATGTCCTTCGTCTTGGTCGTGGTGCCGCAGTAGGGACATGAGGAGCTCTTGCTGTCCTTGTCGACTATACGGGCCCTTCCGCAGAGGCTGCAGATGAAGATCCCGTACACTGAATCACCTGTACTCGGCGAACACCAGTGCAGCCACGCAGCAGCCGTAGTTGTCCATGGGGATCTTCAGCTCCTCCATGGCGAAGTGGATCTCGTCGAACTCGACGTTGCGTATCTTCGACATCTCGTCCATCTTGCAGGTGAGGATCTCCCTTAGGGATTCGGCGGAGCCGTGGATGTGCCCTTCCGCCACATAACCGCCCCTTCCGTCCTTGCGGTAGGCGTAGGCGATCCCGGCGGCGATGGTCTCCCCTTCCGTTCCCCTCATCTGGGCCAGGACGCAGTGCGTTACGGCACCCATAGGCATTACGCAGGGGTCGATGAGTTCCGCGCCTATCGGGATGACGGATGACACGGAGACCAGGTTCTGTTCCCCTATGCCAGCCTGTATCAGCGCCTTATCGAAGGCATTCAGGTCGGACGTCTCGCTCACAGCCGAGCTGTGAGTGATGAAGAATTTGCTGGGAACTAGCTCCATGGGACTCTCGAAGTCTTACTCATATTAGGTTGTTTGTCAACCTATATATTGGGATGTGTCCTCGATGTTCTTCTGGGCCATATCGATCTGGTTGCGGATGATCTCCGCTTCCTTGAGTAGCTCGTTGGGCGTGGTCTTGAAGCCGGGAACGAGCTTGGAGATAGGCTCGATGAACGCGGTCGATGATGCCGGGTCAGGCACCCCGGATGTAGCTGGGGACATGATCGTGATGACATCCATGCCCTTGCTGGGCGCCAGGTACATGATGATGCCGGTCATACCTCTGATCATCCCCTCGCTCATGCTCTCCAATCCGCACTTCTTGAGGAGCTTCTTGCCGTTCACGCCTCCTGCGACGGCCATGACCTTGGAGTCTTCGAATCTGGGGGTCCCCTCCATGCAGATGACGGTCTTGCATCCCCTGTACTTCATGTAGTTCAGGATCTGCGTCGAGGTGAAGTAGCAATCCTCCGGTTTGGGGGCGTACTCGGTCATGCACAGGAGCACATCCTGGCCGTTCTTCCTCTTGTTCTTGTAGCCGTAGAATCTGATGGGCGGCATCACGCGGTCCTCGGAGACAAGGCAGTAAGGAGGCATGCAGGCAGAGGCCATGCCTGCCACGGGCGTCATGTCCAGGCTCTTCACGTACATGTTGGCCATGATCGAGCTGGTGAGGCCCACGGTAGGGAATCCTATGATGCCCACAGGGTCGTTCAGATCCATGTCCTCGTACTGGATTATCTCCATGTTCATGAGAGGCATAATACCGAATAACTTTTTAAGAAGTTCTATCATACTCGCAGTATGAGCGGTCATTCCATCACGGTTTCCAAGACCTCCGGAGGTATACCGGTCGTAGTGGAGAACATCCCCGGCAGCGAGAGCATCGCATACATGATCGGCGTCGCCACCGGATCCAGGGACGAGACCTCGGACATCTTCGGATTATCGCATCTTCTGGAGCACACGGTGTTCAGGGAGACCAAGACCATGGACTCCTACCAGATGGCCAAGGAGATCGAGGGTGCCGGAGGGGAGCTCAACGCCTTCACCGGAAGGGAGATGACCGCATTCTACGGGATCACTATCAACGAGACTGCAGATGTCGCCAGGAGGATCGTCGGGGACATCGTGGCCAACCCGCTCATCAATGAGAACGCCACCGAGCTCGAGAAGAAGATCGTGCTGCAGGAGCTCAGCATGGTCAAGAGCGAACCCGAGAGGTACATCCACGATTTGTTCAGCATGGTGCTCTGGAAGGGGCACGAGCTCTGCCAGGACGAGGGAGGCGACGAGAAGCTCGTCGCCGGCATGACCTACAAGGACCTCAGAGCCTACTACGACGAGAAGTACAGGATCCCCAACCTGTCCGTCTATGCCGTCGGCACGCCTGACATGGACGAGACCGTCGCATGGGCAGAGGAGACCCTGGATGGCATGGCTGGAGGCAAGAGGAACGTCAGGACCGCTCCGCCGACGCCCAAAGGGAAGTACGAGTTTGTGGCAAGCGATTCGGAGCATTATCAGGTGGCCATGGGATTCGAGGCCTACGGAGCATCCCATAAGGACCGCACGGCGGCATCGATGCTCTCTGCCATACTCGGTTCCGGAACCAGCTCAAGGCTCTTCCAGGATGTCAGGGAGAAGAAGGCCCTGGTCTATTCCATCTTCAACAGCATATCTCAGAACAGCGACGCAAGCTCCTTCGCCACGTACATGTCATGCACCAAAGGAAACGTGATCGAGGCAATGGAGACAACTTCCCAGGTCTTAGGCAAGTTCCTCGCCGAGGGTCTGGAGAAGGGGGAGCTGGAGAGGGCCAAGAGGCTCGTCAAAGGTTCTAACATCAGAGCGATGGAGTCGACGGACAACCGTCTCTACAGGCTCGGGGTCAACCACATGCTGAACGAGAGCACAGAGACGCTGGAGCAGCGTCTTCAGAAGATCGACGCTGTCACGGAGGACGATGTCATGAGGGTCGCGAGGGATATCCTCAAGCCGGACCAGATGAACATTGTGGTCCTGGGGAAGAACAACAGGACCTTCAAGAAGCTCGATCTCAGCTCTTTTGCTTTCTGAAATCGTCGATAAGGTACAGCACCGCATCGCACGCCTTGGGCACCGCGGCTTCGATCTCGGGAGTCATGGTCTCGGTCATGGTTTTGATGTCCTGGACCTCGATCGCGATGAACATGATCTTCTCGGGCATGATCTCCGGATCCATTTGGCGTCCGATCTTTATCGCAGTGGGGAGGTTGACATCGTGAGTGGCCGCTTCCCCGATCTTGCTGTCGAAATCCGATTCCGAATAGATTACTATGGTCCCGGGACCGTATTCGCCGGTCATGATGGCATCGACTATGATGGCCATCCTGTAACCGTGGATGACAGGCAGGATGTCCAATCCTCCGACCGCTTCCTGGTGGCAGTCCACGCTGTCCAGGTGCATATCCTCAACGGCCTGCGATACCCTCAGTCCGACGGCATCGTCGCACATGATCGGGCTGCCCAGTCCTACAACGGCGATCTCGGAGTTCCTGTCCATCTTATCGGACACCCTATGGAGCATCCCATTTATCATCTTTTCAGGGATTAGCTTTATCTTTTTTGGTAACACTCTCTGTGATATGCGCATCCAGGCGGAGAGCTCTCAGATCATCAACGGCAAGACCGTCACCACCCGTCAGCTGGAGGCCCTGCTGGCGGTCCAGGAGACCAACAGTCAGAGCGCCGCCGCAAGGAAGCTCGGGATATCCGTTCCTGTCCTCCACAAGTACATCTCGTTCATCGAGGAGGCCGCAGGCGAGCCCGTGCTGATCACCACCCCGGCAGGATCTGCATTGACCGCCGCAGGTAAGGAGATCGCAGAGACCGCCAAGGCCATGGGGTACAGATGCAACCTGGACAGGGACTTCACCGTGTGCTGTTCTCCGGTTACCGAGGATATCATGATGTCCGTCGTGTCCGCTCTGAAGATCCCGGACGTCCACATGATCGTCTCCGACGACGAGTACAACATCCGTATGATGAGGGAGAACCGTGCCGACCTGGCGATCATCGACGATCCTCTGTTCCTATTCGACGCCGACGAGTACCTCATGGACGAGATAGGGTACATGGGGATGGTGTACGTGGACAACGGCCCATCATTCATCCGCTACAAGTACGGGGCGCAGAGGGTGGCGTTCATGTACCTCGATTCCATCAAGAAGAAGTACACGGTGGACTCGGAGACATTCTCCTTATCCGAGCTCTTGGGGTCTAACAAGAGCTTCTTCATCGACGAGTTCATGCTCACCCGCAGGAACCTTAGGCTCAAGAGCGCCGTGGATCCGAAGATGATCCGCCACGCCATCACCGCCATCTACAGGGACGAGGATCCGAGGGTTTTGAGGATAGTAAAGGCCGCTAAGGCCAGAAATCTGTGAAAAGGCCATTATCCTTTTTGATAATAGCTCCTCCGTTTCATCATCCTTTATTATATATCAGAGGGAGCATGATAGACCGATTAACATGGTTACACCCAAAGCAGAGATTTCGAAAGAAATCGCGGACGCAGCCAAGATGTGCTTCCAGTGCGGTACCTGTACAGCAGGATGCCCCTCCGGAAGGAGGACCTCCTACAGGGTCAGGAAGATCGTCAGGATGGCACAGCTCGGCCTCAAGGACGAGATCATCACCTCTGAGGAACTCTGGGATTGCAGCACCTGCTACACATGCGTAGAGAGATGCCCCCGTCAGGTCCCCATCGTCGACCTGATCATCGACCTCAGGAACCTCGCAGTTGCAGAGGGTCACATGAGGGAGCAGCACAAGGGAACCGCTGCCAACCTGCTGAAGTACGGACACACCGTCTCAGTCCAGGATGTATACACGAAGCTCAGGGTCGAGATCGGACTCCCCGACACTCCCCCCACAGTTCTGGCAAACGAGAAGGCAAAGGCCGATCTGGACAAGATCCTCATCGCGACCGGATTCGACAGGATCGTACAGGAGTGATTAAGATGGCAAAATACGCATTCTTCCTCGGATGTATCGCACCCCTCAGATACCCCGGAATCGAGAAGTCAACAAGGGATGTCTGTGAGGCGCTCGGAATCGAACTCGTCGACCTCAACGACGCAAGCTGCTGCCCTGCACCCGGAGTCATCAGGGCCTTCAACAAGAAGACATGGCTCGCAGCTGCAGCAAGGAACCTCGCTCTCGCAGAGAAGCAGGGTCTCCCCATCATCACAATCTGTAACGGATGCTACGGATCCCTCTTCGACGCAGCCCACGAGCTCGCCGAGGACAAGGAGCTCCTCGCAGAGGTCAACAAGATCCTCGCAGAGATCGGAATGGAGTACAAGGGAACCACAAAGGTCCACCACTTCGCCGAGGTCCTCTACAACGAGGTCGGAGTCGAGAAGATCAAGGCCGCCGTCACCAACCCCCTGGAGTACCAGGTCGCAGCATTCTACGGATGCCACTTCCTGAAGCCCAGCGAGATCAAGCAGGTCGACGACCCCGAGAACCCCCACATCCTCGACGACCTCATCGAGGCTACCGGAGCCAAGTCCATGCCCAGGAAGCAGAAGACACTCTGCTGCGGTGCAGGAGGAGGACTCAAGGCAGCTTTTGGAGACGTTGCAAAGAAGTTCACCGAGACAAACCTCGAGAACATGAAGGCATCCGGAGCACAGTTCATCATCGATGTCTGCCCGTTCTGCCACCTTCAGTTCGACGGTGTCCAGAAGGACCTGGGATACAGCATCCCCGTTCTCCACCTCTCGCAGCTCCTCGGACTTGCGATCGGAATGGACGCCAAGGACCTCGCACTCTCCACGCACCAGACACCTGTTGTGCTCTGAGTTGAAACTCATTAGGGAGGGAAACCTCCCTTCTTCTCCAAAATTGATATAATAATAAAGGAGAGATTCTGACTCTAAATAATTAAGAGTTAAGTTCAAATATATGTGGTACACACATCGACATATCTTTTAATATGACCATAGGATGCCTCGACTCAGTAAAAGGTGTCTATCATGGCAAGACAGCAAGCAGCACGTAAGGTGAAGGACAAGTGGAAGGCGAAGGAGTGGTACAAGATCCACGCCCCCAAGATGTTCAATGAGGCAGAGATCGGAGACACACCCTCGGCAGACCCCGAGTACGTTATCGGACGTACCGTCGAGGTCACCGTTCAGGACCTGACCGGGGACTTCTCCAAGATGCACATTAAACTAAAGTTCAAGGTCAACGCGACAGAGGGAACCGATGCGAAGACAGTCTTCGTCGGACACGACCTCACAAGCGACTACGTAAGAAGGCTCACCCGCCGCAGAAAGACCAAGACCGACCACGTCGTGGACTTCTACACCAAGGACGGCTTCAAGTACAGGGTAAAGACCATGTCCATCGCGGACAGGCGTATTCAGTCCTCCCAGGAGGAGGGAATGAGAGCCATCATCTCCGAGACCCTGACCAACATGGGTAAGGAGATGACACTGTCCGAGATCGTCAAGGCAATCATCAACGGAACCCTCTCCAGGGACCTCGCAAAGGCATGCCACGTCATCATCCCCATCAAGAGGATCGAGATCAGGAAGTCCGAGGTTCTCGAGTTCGGTGAGGGAGAGCCCGAGGCAGTCTTCACAGCCGACGAGATGGTCAGCACCCAGGCACCCGAGGCAGCAGCTCCCGCAGAGGAGACCGCCGAGGAAGCACCTGCAGAGGAGTCCGAAGAGGCTCCCGCAGAGGAAGCCTCCGAGTGAATTTCATCAGCCCCGGTACGCCGGGGCTTCAAACCCTTTCCATACTTATTTTCTGATTCTGGCTTCCATCTTACCCCGATAGAAACCCTTATAACGAACAAGCCAATCTCCTGCACAAGGCCGGGGTGGCTCAGCCTGGTGGAGCGTCGGACTCATAGGGTTCTGGTCAATTAGACCTCTTCCAGGGAAATCCGAAGGTCATGGGTTCGAACCCCATTCCCGGCACCATCTTCTATCCACGATTCTTAGGTTCTGAGTCCAATACGATATTCGATTCTCGACTTTTATATACCAAGATGTCCAGTAGGATGGCATGAGGCTCATCATCTACACCGGGAAGGGCGGAGTAGGAAAGACATCAACTTCTGCGGCTACAGCATACAGACTGGCCAAGAAAGGTCACCGCACCCTTCTGATGAGCACCGATTCAGCTCATTCTCTGGGCGATTCCCTGGGGATCGATCTGGGAACGGAGATCAAGCACATCTCGAAGAACTTCGACGCATTCGAGATAGACATCATCCATGAGATGAAGACCAAATGGGCCGACATCCAGTCGTACGTGGTCGAGTTCATGGAATCCCAAGGCATGGGGAGCATCACTGCTGAAGAGATGGCGATCTTCCCCGGAATGGAGATGATCTCAGCCCTTTTCTACGTCAACCAGTTCAACGAGAGCGGAGAGTACGACGTCATAGTGATGGACACCGCCCCCACAGGAGAGACGCTCAGGCTGCTGAGCCTGCCTGAAGCGGCGAACTGGTATGTGATGAAGTTCTACAGCACATTCAAGAAGCTGATGGCCTTGGCCCGCGTAACCGTCGGAAAGGTGTCCAACGTCCCCCTTCCGTCATCCGAGGTCATGGATACCGTGGATGTACTGAAGGATACCTTCCAGAGCGTCAGCGGGATCCTGGATGATCCCAAATGCACAACCGTCAGGCTGGTCCTCAATCCTGAGCAGATGGTCATCAAGGAGACCATGCGCGCCTACACTTATCTGAGCCTTTACAACAGGAACGTCGAGATGCTCGTGGTCAACAAGGTCTACCCAGACGAAATCCTGAATTCCGGCATATTCGATGAGAAGGCCAAGGAGCAGAAATTCCACATGGAGGAGATCCACAGCGCCTTCGATCCCATGGAGATCAAGGTCTGCCATATGAGGAGCACCGAGCTCAGGGGCCTTGAGATGCTGGAGTACATGGCCGATGAGATCTACGGCAAGGAGGACCCGATCAAGGTCTACTCCTCTGAAAGCCCCATGAGCTTCCGCAGCGAGGACGGGATCGATATGCTGGTCATGAAGATGCCTTTCGTGGAGGCAGCGGATGTGGAGCTGTTCCGTGTCAATGCGTCATCGCTCATGGTCCACGTTGGAAGCCAGAAGCGCAACATCCATCTTCCGGATTCTTTACTATCTGCAGAAATCCTTGGCGCAGATTTCATAGAGAATGAACTCATTATCAAATTCAAGAGGAACTGACCATGACTACCAACGACGATCTGGAGAGGTTCGTGGCCCAGAACAAGGAACTGGTCGAGAGCATGATGAAGGTCCCGAAGGATACCATCAAGGCAGCGGCCATGGCATCGTATGAAGGGGTCCGCATGACCAACGAGTTCGCCAAGGCGAAGGGACAGGAAGCCTTTGACAAAATCCATTCCACGTTGGTATCCCCGGATATACAGAAGCATTTCATCACAGCCGGTCTGGAGTTCATGGAGGGCATGAAGGCACTTCTTCAGCACGCTCCGGTACCGGGATTCGCCAAAGAGGCGGCGGAGGACATGGAGAAGAGCACCAGGCAGGTCATCTGCGCATGCAATCCCAACTGTCCTATGAAGAAGACCTCAAAGAAGAAAGCTGAGTGACATGGATATCGAGACCGTCCTGATGGGAAGAGCGTTCGTCAACGGCGAACTCAAGTACACCGAGATAGGAATCAACGATGGGAAGATAGTAGCCGTAGGCAGCTATGTGAACGGAGGGGAGAAGAGGATCGAGCTCGGGACGAGCATGACCGTGCTCCCCGGATTCGTCGATCCGCACGTCCATCTCAGGGACCCCGGCATGACCGAGAAGGAGGACTTCTCCACAGGTACGCTGGCTGCCGTCCATGCAGGTGTGACGACGGTGCTGGACATGCCCAACACCAAGCCCGCCGTATTCGATGTCGATACCCTTATGTCGAAGAAATCCCACCTCAAAGGAAGGGCATACACCGACTTCGGATTGTTCGCAGCGATCACACCCAACATCAACGCGGGGATGCTGGCCAAGATGGTCCCCGGATTCAAGCTTTTCATGGGTTCCACCACAGGCAACATTCTGCTCAATGACGACGAGGAGCTGATCCCCGCCGTATCCGATGCTCTTGCCACCGGCAAGCGCGTGAGCGTCCATGCAGAGGACGACTCCATGATACTCAAGGAGCCCGAGAACTGCACCAGGGACCACCTGAGGAATCGTCCGGCCGAGGCCGAGCACAACGCCATCAGGAGGCTGGCCAGTCATTTCTCTGGAAAGAAGATCAACATCTGCCATATCACGACGCCCGAGGGATTGGACCTGGCCAGGAAGGCAGGGTTCACCACAGAGGTCACCATGCATCACATGATGTTCGAGGTGGACCGCAACAAGGATGCATTCTACAAGGTCAATCCGCCCATCAGGGACATCAACAATCGCGATGAGCTCTACAAGAGGTTCCTGGCAGGCGACATAACCATGATCGGCACCGACCATGCCCCTCATACGGTCACGGAGAAGAGCAGGGACTTCGACTCAGCTCCAGGAGGCATGCCCGGTGTGGAGACCACCATGCCGATCATCATGAACATGGTCCGCAAGGACATCATCCCGTTATCGCAGGCCGTCAGGATGGGCGCCAACGCACCCGGACAGGCCTTCTCACTTCCTAAAGGCGGCATCGCAGTCGGCATGGATGCCGATTTCAGCATCTTCGATATGAGGAAGGTCACCAGGATAGATCCCAAGACGCTCCACAGCAAGTGCGGCCACAGCCAGTACGGAGGCATGGAGGCCATCTTCCCCGATACAGTAATAATCAGGGGAGAGGTACAGGTCGAAGGAGCAGAGTTCTGCGGAGAGAGCAGAGGGGTCGATATCTATGGCTGATTACGAAGTGGACTATTCGGAGGTCACGGGCAGACTGGTCTCGTGTCCTGAGCAGTGCGGGATGTGCTGCCTCTGCCAGCCAGAGGTCCTGCCCGAAGAGAGGCCTTTCTTCAAGAAGAACTACCCCCAGTTCCTTGTGAGGACGAAGGGGCCTCAGCCCTACAGTGCTCTGGCGCTGAAGAAGGGATGTGGATCATGCGTCTTCCTGGAGAACAGGAGATGCAAGGTCTACGACCACAGGACCGCATATTGCAGGCAGTTCCCCTACCACATCTACGCCAGCGACAGGGTGAAGGTCGAATTGGACCTCTCCTGCAGGGGTGCTTGGGAGGGCAAGGGCAACGATGCTCTGACCGAGGCCAAGGAACTCATCAAGGCCGCGGATTCTAGGATAACCGAAGCCATCGCGGAGGCCAAGGAAGTCTACCGCGAGTTCTATGCTAACTGCAAGGAGGCCGGCGTCTATCAGGACCCGTCAATGCTCCGCATGACCGTTTCCGAGAATGTCTCGATGTTCACGGACCTTGCTTACCTCAGCCGTATAATGGATATGTCCCAGATAGAGCCGATAATGGCATTGGCGGGCACCCGTCCGGAGACGCAGTTGGACATGGAGTCGCTGGAGGAGGCGGGGAGGGATCTCGCCATGGACTCGATGTCATCGAACGATCCCCTGAGCGTCCCGGTCTACTGCGACAAGGATTGGAATTGGAACATGTTCATGGCCCAGAACGGCAGGATAGAGTGGATGGTGATGGATGACGACGGCAATCTCATCCACAAGGCGTTCGCCGACGCCACCGACATCAAGCTGAAGGTGCCCGACTCCGAGGGAGTGAAGGTACTGACGGACTACGTCAACACCCTCAATCAGAGGGACAGCTTCCTCGGCAGCGTGTTCTCGATGATGGACCAGAACGGCTATGAGGACGACATGACCAACGCGTACTTCGGCAGCATGGCCGTGACCGTGATGGACCTCCTCTGGAGGATGTCCATGCTGGACCACTTCATGGGAACCGGAGTGGGAGCTGAGGGCGTGAGGGAAGCCATAATCTTCTACGACATGGACCGTCTGGATGCACCTGCGATAGGCGCTTTCGTCTAATCTTTTATACGGGGTAGGTTTAACATCCTCTCATGGACGACATAGGCAGTCAGCAGCAGGATAGGAACTCCAAGATAGTCCGCACGAGCGTAATCGGCATCGTCGTGAACGTTCTTCTGGCCACGTTCAAGGCCATAGTGGGAATCCTTAGCAACTCGATTGCTGTCACCCTAGATGCGGTCAACAACCTGAGCGATGCGCTGTCCTCCGTCGTCACCATCATAGGCACTAAGCTCGCCGGCAAGAAGCCGGACAAGAAGCATCCTCTCGGATATGGAAGGATCGAATACCTGACCACGATGATCATCGCGGCCATCGTCCTCTATGCAGGAATCACAGCATTGACGGAATCTGTCGGCAAGATCATCAATCCAGAGGTCCCGGATTATTCAACGGTTTCCCTCATAGTGATCGCCTCTGCTGTCCTGGTGAAGATCTTCCTCGGAAGGTATGTTAAGGGCGTCGGGGAGAAGGTCAACTCGGGTTCGCTGGTGGCATCCGGAAAGGATGCGCTGTTCGATGCTGTGCTGTCTGCATCCGTTCTCCTGTCCGCCATCATTTTCGTCGTTTGGGGAATCAGCCTGGAGGCCTACGTCGGACTGCTGATCTCCGTGTTCATCATCAAGGCCAGTATCGAGATGTTCAGCGAGGCCGTCGACGAGATCCTCGGCAGGCGCACCGACAAGGAAGAGATGGACGCTATCAAAGAGTCCATCATGAAGGAGGAGAAGGTCACCGGAGTGTACGACCTGATCATCCACAGCTACGGCCCCAACACCACTCTGGCATCGGTCCATGTAGAGGTCCCATCGGACATGGATGCCAAGGAGATCGACAGGCTGGAGCGCTCCCTGGCGACACGCATCTACCAGGAGTTCGGCATAATCCTCACCGCCACAGGAATCTACGCCATCGACACCGATGAAGAATCCACACGCATCCGCAACGACGTCAAGGATAGGGTCATGAACCACGAGGGTGTGCTGCAGGTCCACGGATTCTTCCTGGACCGCGAGGCCCGCAGGATGGATCTCGATGTCATCATCGACTTCGATATGAAGGACCGCGAGGCGGTCTACTGCGACATCCTGAAGGATATCGAATCCGCATATCCCGATTACAAGGTCGCCGTCGTGTTGGACATAGACCTCTGACGGTGCGTTCAGCACATTTATCAATGCCCCGGGGATACAGCCCCCAGAGGGCTCCTGTAAGAGGCATCTTCAGGGGGATACCTTAAAATACAGTTTCTATATAGGTGTCCAAAGTTAGCACCCATGATAGGATTATCGTGATGGTGCGTTGTCCGCGGGGACAAATCACAATCAAAGGAGAGATCGAAAATGTCAGGAGCAGGAACACCGGCACAGGGAAGGCACAACAAGTACAAGACGCACATCCCCTGCCGCAGGTGCGGAAAGCGCGCATACCACGTCAGGAAGGGAGTATGCGCTTCATGCGGATACGGAAAGACCGCAAAGATGAGAACATACGCTTGGGCAAAACTCCGTGAGTGATCCGAGATGGCCGTGAATCACAGTTGCGGTGTAGTCGCGATTTCTGCCGATTACGACGTAGCCTCTGATATCTACACGGCCCTGATGATTATACAGCACCGCGGACAGGAAAGCGCAGGGATATCCGTCTACAACGGTGCGGCGATCCGCACCATCAAAGGTCAGGGATTGGTCAACGACGCAATCCCGACGAGTTCCCTTTCTAAATTACCCGGTAAGTCGGGAATCGGTCACGTCAGGTACGCGACCCTGGGCGCAAACGGCTACGAGAACGCCCAGCCTTTGAACGTCGCCACTAATTTCGGTGAGATCGCAGTCGCACACAACGGCGAGCTCACCAACTACAACGAGCTGAAAGAGAAGTACATGAAGGAGGGTTGGGTCTTCTTCACCCAGTCCGACAGCGAATTGATCCTCAGGCTCCTCGGAAAGTATCTCGTTGACTACAGCCCCACCGATGCTGTCCACAAGATCATGGACGAGCTCGACGGAGCATATTCTGTCGTATTCACCATCAACGGCAAGACCTACGGATTCAGGGACAGGTACGGATTCAGGCCCTTGATCCTAGGAAAATTGGATGGCGGATACATCCTAGTGTCTGAGAGCTCAGCGATCGAGGCCCTCAAGGGAGAGGTCATAAGGGATGTGGAGCCCGGAGAGATCTGCGAGATCACCAGCACTTCCTACAAGTTCACACCCGCCGAGAACCCGAAGCACCCGAAGGCCCACTGCATGTTCGAGTGGGTTTACTTCGCTAGGCCAGATTCAGTCATCGACGGAAGGACCGTGTACGATGTCCGCAGGGAGATAGGAAGGGTCCTGGCCAGAGAGTGCCCGGCAGATGTCGATTTCGTCATGCCCATACCCGATTCGGGACGTGCGCACGCCATCGGTTACGCGATCGAGGCAGGTATCCCGTACGAGGAAGGATTCATGATGAACCGTGCAGCAGGAAGGACATTCATCCTGCCCGAGCAGAAGCTCAGGGAGACTGCGGTCTCTATGAAGATGATCCCCATCAGGAGCGCTGTCAGCGGCAAGAAGGTCCTGATCATCGACGACAGTATCGTAAGGGGTACAACTCTGAAGATCCTCATCGGCATGCTCAAGGACGCCGGAGCGAAGGAGGTCCACGTCCGTATCGGATGCCCCCCTGTCATCGCACCTTGCTTCTACGGCGTAGACATGAAGACAAGGGACCAGTTCATCGCCAACAAGCACTCCATCGAAGAGATCCGCGAGATCATCGGAGCGGACAGCCTTGGATACATCAGCCTCGAGGGACTCATCGAAGCCATCGGATTCAAGGGAGAGGACCTGTGCCTGGCCTGTGTCAACAACAAGTACCCCACCAGGATCGAGGGCGAGGTTTACAGGTTCGACCAGAACTGAGCTTTTTCCGTTCTCCAGCTCATCCAAAGGTTTAATAACAGCAAGGCTATGTGCGGTTATCCACTGGGCAGGTAGATCAGTTGGAAGATCGTTACATTGGCATTGTAGAGGTCGCGAGTTCGAATCTCGCCCTGTCCACTCATTCTCTTCAGCCAGATATCTGATTTTATTGGATGTTGTTCATTCTCTGAACTCATTTTTCAAAAAACCATATATAATCTCGAATGCCGTCACATTATCATGTCTTCTGACAAGAATCGCCCAGTTGTAATCAGCATCGTCGCTATTCTCAACTTCCTGATAGGATTATTCTTCCTCGCTGGTGGAATAGTCATGGCCTTGGGTATCATCGATATATCAGCGCATGTACCCGAAATGGCAGAATACGCTGCCCTCGGCGGTGGAATCGTTATTCTCATCGGAATCATCTACCTGGTCATAGCCGGCGGAATGTGGAACGGATGGAAGATCATGTGGTATATCGGCGTGATCGTCAACGGACTCAGCCTTATCATGGGAATCGCAACCATCTTTGTCGGCAGTTTCGTCGGAATCATCCCGCTGGTCATCGATGCCATCATCCTGTACTATCTGTTCAGGCCCGGTGTCAAGGAATTCTTCGGAATCTGATTACAAACATGCCCGCAAGGGCATTTTCCCTCTTCTTTACTATAGTTCCAATCGTCACGATACCCGCTTTCTCCTTCGTTTTCCGCATGTTGGGCTATCTGTTAACGTTTATATATTATTCTCATTATTGAGAATATAATCAAAAATGATAATGGTGTGCCGAATGAAGATAAGCGAACTCCTCTCGAACCCGGTAAGGGTAAGGATTGTCCAGTACCTGAAAGTCAACGGGGATTCAACTGCAAAGCAGATCTCTGAGGCTCTGAACGATATCTCCGTGCCGACCCTTTACCGCCATATCAATAAGCTCCTAGACGAAAAGGTGATCATCGTCAAGGAGGAAAGGAAGGTGAGGGGGACCATCGAGAGGACCTTCTCCTTCGACGAGGACGCATTCATGTCGCAGTCCGGAGATGACATCGCAGATATGGCCTACCAGTTCCTCATGACGCTCTACGCCAGCTTCAAGGAGTATGTGGATGAGGGGGAGAATGATCCTCTGAAGGACAGGCTCTCCATGAGGACATGCACCGTCCGCATGACCGATGAGGCCATGGACGGTTACCTTCGGGAACTTAGGGATCTGCTCTCCAGGTACGTAACCTCCAACGAGGGGAAGCTCAGGAGCATATCGTTCATATCGGCACCGGTGAAGGAGGTATCGGAATGACGGATATCAAAGAGGAGAATGTGACCATAGACGGCGGTGTGCCGCTGGGAGCGACCATCACCTACACCGACAAGAGCGAGAGGAAGCCTGCCATCGTGATCATCATGGGAACCGGGAAGCTAGACAGGGATGGCAACGGCATGGGATTCAAGATGGATCTCTACAAGAACTTCGCAAGGATGTTCGCGGAGGACGGGTTCGTAGCAGTCCGTTTCGACAAGAGGGGCACTCATGGATCCGGAGGGGACTTCAACACCGCTGGTCTCAGCGATATCACCGACGATGCGATCTCGGTTATCAGGTACATGAAGTCGCTGCCGTATGTGGACGCTTCCAGGATAATCGTATGCGGCCATTCGGAAGGTTCCATCATCGCCACCCTCCTATCTGATAAGGAGGAGACCGCAGGATTGATCCTTCTTGGCGGAGCGGCCATGTGCCTCAAGGACGCGCTCCGCTACCAGAGCAGGTTAGCGGGGGAGCAGATAGAGAATACCGGCGGTATCAAGGGCAAGCTACTGCAGAAGCTAGCATCTAGGGAGAAGATCGAGTCCAATCAGGATGAGATGTTCGGAAAGGCCGCTGAGGCTCAGGGCGATACCATCTCCATCAAAGGCGCGAAGATGAGCGCAAAATGGCTGAGGGAGCACGATTCGTATTCGTCCGGGGATCTCGTCAACATGCTGAAATCCTACGGGAAACCGATCCTGGCGATCACCGGAACGGCGGATCTGTCTTCGGACTATCATTTCCTTGACGCGATACAGGATGTCCCGGGCATCACCTGCTACGTCCCCCAGAACGTGAACCATATCTTCAGGGAGATCGATGACGATAACAGCATCATGAAGGTCAAGAAGCAGTACGTCAGACTGGCCGCGAAGCCCATGCATCAGGGTACGAAGGAGACCATCGACTCCTGGTTGGTGCAGTTCAGGGATTGATCCTCACGCGTGCCTGATGCCGGTGTGCTCCGAGATCTCGGAACTCACTGTGCACAGGTCATCCAGGGACAGCTCGCCAAGCGACTTGTGGCCGGATACGCGGAGGAATATCCTGATCTCCTCTGCAGTAGCGTTGAGATAGTTCCCGACCCTGATGGCGCCGGCCTCGGTATCCAAGCGGGACTCCAGCTCAGGATCCTGGGTAGCGATCCCCATGGGGCATTTCCCGGAGTTGCATGCCCTGTACTTCTGGCATCCGAGGGCCATGAGAGCAGCGGTCGCGATCGCAACGGCATCGGCACCCATCGCCAAGGCCTTGATGAAGTCCTTGCTGGTCCTGAGACCTCCGGTGATGATCAGCTGCTGGTCCATGCCGTGCTCGTCCATGTACTTCCTAGCCCTGGAAAGAGCATATAGAGTTGGGACTGTGGTGGCATCCTTAAGGAACTTGGGGGACGAGCCGGTCGCTCCGCCCCTACCGTCGATGGTGATGAAATCGCATCCGGACTTGGAGATGAATCCAAGGTCCTCCTCGATATGCTCGGCTGCGATCTTGACACCTATCGGTTTTCCCTTGGTCTCTTTGCGAAGGAAATCCACCATAGTCTTCAGGTCCTCAGGGGAGTTTATCTCCTTGAATCTGGACGGGCTGAGGATGTCCTTTCCGACGGGTCTGCCCCTCATCATTGCGATGATGTCGGTTACCTTGTCCCCGGGAAGGTGCCCTCCCATTCCGGGCTTGGTCCCCTGGCCGATCTTGATCTCGACTGCATCGCACCTCTCATAGGTGTCCATGGTGGTGCTGTATTTGTTGGGGACGTACTCGAAGATGTACCTGTAGGCGTTGTCAATCTCATCGGAGAGGACTCCTCCCTCTCCGCTGCAGATGGCGGTCTTGGCCATGGCGGAGCCCTTGGAGAGAGCCTTCTTGGCCCTTCCGGACAGTGCTCCGAAGCTCATATGCGAGATGTAAATGGGAGATTCGAGGACCATTGGCTTCTCGGCGTTCTTGCCTATGGTCACTCTGATGTCGACATCCGCCCCGTCGTCAAGAGGCGGGTGGGCCAGCTGGCCTCCCAGGAATAGTATGTCATCGAACGATGGGATCGGCAGAAGGGTGTCCATGGGCTCGCCCACGCTCTTCCCAGTCTGGGCCAGGGCATGGATCTCATCCATAGGGCCGTTGTCGTGCCTGATCATCTTCGGGTCTATAGAGATGTCCTTGGTGTCTGCGGCCTTCTTCTCGACGGGCTTGCTCTCCTTCTTGGGAGCATCCTCCCCGACCTTTACGAACGCGCTCTTGGGCGCGTGACATACAGGGCAAACCCAATCGTCTGGGAGGTCATCGAACTTGATCGGTTCGATCTCCTCGTCGTAAATCTCGCCGCATATTGAACATCTGTAGACTGCCATGAGCACGAGAACTCATTCCATCTTTATAAGGAGTTCAAGAGAAGGTCCTTCCCAGCTCCTTGATCCTCACGATGATGGCGTCGATCTTGTAATGCTCGAGGTTGGGGTTCAGCAGCGTGAACTTCAGCATCACGCGTCCGTCCTTGACGGTCTGTCCGATGACGGTACCCTCGCTCAGCAGCTTGCGCCTGACCTTCTTGTTGACCTCGTCGCCGCTGTTGAGAGCGAACACGACGGATGAGAGCTCGGGTTCCACCGGGGCGATGAACTCCGGGTCTTCGGATATCCTTTGGTAGAAGTAGTAGGCATTACCGACTGCCTTGTCGATTATCTCTCCGTAGCCCTTCACTCCTCTGGTCTGGAAGGCCATGAACACCTTCAGCGCGTCGAAGCGGCGGGTGGTCTGCATCGATTTGCCCACGAGGTTGATGTATCCGTCCTCCTCGTCCTCCTCGCGGTTCAGATAGTCCGCGTGGAGCTCGAAGCACTTCAGCAGGTCCTTGTCCTTGACCAGGATAGCCGAGCATGAGATGGGCAGAAGGAACATCTTGTGGAAGTCCACCGTTATGGAATCGCAGAGCGATATGGCGGAGATCCTGTCGCGGTACTTCTGGCTCATGATGAGCCCTGAGCCGTAGGCGGCATCCGCATGGAGGTGCATCCCGTACTTGTCGCACAGCTCCCTCATGCTCTTCGCATCGTCGATTGAACCGAAGTCTGTGCTGCCGAAGGTTGCTACAGCGCAATAGGGGTAGAGCCCTGCGGCAACATCCTCCTCGAGCATCTTGGCGAACTCATTCACGTCGATCCTGCACTTGGAATCGACTGGGATCTTCCTGACGGCGCGGTACCCCATCCCGAGGATGTGGCTGGCCTTGTCCATGGAGAAATGCGATATCTCCGATGTGTACACACGGAGCTTGGAGTACTCGGGGGGGAGTCCGTCCATCTTAACGTCATAATTGAACTTCTTGGCGCAGTACCAATCGCGTGCAGCGATGATCGCGGATATGTTGGACTGGGATCCTCCGGATGTGAAGCATCCGTCCGATGTGTCCTCGGGGAAGCCGAACAGCTTCACGAGGCCGTTGATCATGCTGACCTCCATCTCTGTGGCGGCAGGACCCTGATCCCAGCTGTCCAGGCTGCTGTTGAAGCATGAGATGATCAGTTCTGAGCAGATGGATTCCGTCAGAACGGGTGAATGCAGATGGGGCATGTACTCCGTGGACCATGTCCTGAGCATGTGGGGGAGGATGACCTTCTCCGTCTCCTCCAGCACCTTTTCGAATCCCTTCCCCTCTTCGGGCAGGAATCCGAGGTCGTTGATCTTCGCTCTCAGTTCGTAGGGGTCGATCCCGGAGAAGGCGCTGCCGTCCGAGAACGAGTTGAATATGGCCTCCAGGGTCTCCCTGAGCATCTGGGAGAATCTTTCCTGCACTTCCTTGGATTCGGAAAGGAGCAGCGGATCAGTGGCAGACATCCTTGTCGACCTCTTTGACCACGCCTTCGAAGATCGAGTACATCGTATCGATCTCCTCGTCGGTGACAGTCAGGGGGCACAGGCATCTCATGACGGACCCGTAGCGTCCGCCCTTCTCCATGATGAGCTTCCTCTCGAAGCACATGCGCTGGACGCGGAGGGTGATGTCTCCTGCGGGCATGGGGACTCCCATGAGGTCCTTGGGGCCGTTAGGGTCGATGAACTCGATACCGAGCATTAGTCCGGTTCCGCGGACATCTCCGATGATGGAGACCTCATCCTTCAGCTTCATGAGGCGTGATTTGAGGTAGTCCCCTTTGCGGGTGACCTCTGCCAGGAACTTGGGGTCGCTGACCTTCTTCATGACGATGGTACCTGCTGCCATAGCGAGCTGGTTGCCGCGGAAGGTTCCTGCGTGCGCACCGGGCTCCCATCCGTCGAGCTTCTTGTCGTAGACGACGACGGACATGGGCTGTCCTCCTCCGATGGCTTTGGAGATGAGGATGACATCAGGGACGATTCCTGCGTGCTCGAATGCGAACATCTTTCCGGAGCGTCCGATTCCCGACTGGACCTCGTCCACGATCAGGGGGATGTCGAGTTCCTTGGTGATCCTGCGGACCGCCTGGAGGAATTCCACGGGTGCGGGGATGACTCCTCCCTCTCCCTGGATTGGCTCGAGGATGACCGCTGCCGGTTTGGTGACTCCGCTCTCGGGGTCCTTCAGCAGGCGCTCGAAGTAGTTGATGCAGGCCTTCGTTCCCGCCTCTCCGCCGATTCCCATGGGGCAGCGGTAGGAGTACGGGTAGGGCATGAACTGGACTCCGGGCATGATGTTCTGCACCTTGTTCTTGGCGGTGCAGTTTCCTGTCAGAGCGATAGCTCCGTGGCCCATTCCGTGGTAGCCTCCGGAGAATGAGATGATGGTTCCCCTTCCTGTTGCGGTCTTGCACAGCTTGATCGCCGCATCAGCGGCATCCGTTCCAGACGGGGAGCAGAACTGCACCTTAGCTTTGGCTGCCAACTCAGGGGGGAGTATCGAGAAGAGTGTCTTCACGAACTCGTCCTTCATCGGAGTCATAAGGTCCAGCGTGTGCAGCGCGGCACCCGATTGGATCAGTTCAATCATGGTCTGATTGATCTCGTCATCGTTATGGCCGAGTGCAAGCGTGCCTGCTCCGTTGAGGAAATCGAGGTAACGATTGCCTTCAACATCTTCGATCCATGATCCCTTGGACTTTGAAATCGCTAGCGGGAATTTGCGAGGGTAGCTCCTGGCCGAAGACTCGAAGTCACCCTGGCGGTCGATGAAGTACTTGTTCGTATTCTGGTTCATTGGATGAGGGTACATACCTATTATTTAAGCCAGTTTCCCTCGTATGTGCCCCAGGGAGGGATGATCTGTCCCCCTTTGTTCCAATCTGTTAACCGAAGGTTTCTAGGGGGTTTCCCGTGGGCATCATCTTAAATAAAATGGGTGTTGAGAACTCTTCGATTTCGGCGTTTTTGCCGAAAATCGGGTTTTACAGACTGAAATCGATATTGTCTCATAGGTTCATCTATGTCGTCTATTTTACAATCGATTTTTCGTCAGGTTTGACATAAAACAGCCCATTTTCGATTAGATTGGGATGTTCTAAATACGAAAAGACAGCGTAAGGTCAGCGTTTGCTGTTTTCAAGCAGCAGAGGAGGAGATGGATTGAATCATCACGGAAAGATCGCAGCCGCGTTTGTGATAATCGCTGCGGGCTTGACAATGACCGCGCTCGGGCTGATGTCCTCATCGGCCGATGCTGAGCCTGAGGGCTTCCTCACCCCCGTTTCCGGCGGTGGGGACATAGCTTGGATCATGACGGCATCCATTCTGGTGTTCGCAATGATCCCGGGGATAGCGTTCTTCTACGGAGGAATGCTGAGGAAGCAGAGCATGACCGCCACCATGGCGCAGTGTCTGATCGCCACGGGCATAATGGTCCTCATTTGGGTGATCTGCGGATACAGCCTGGCCTTCGGGAGCGAAGGATTCCTGATCGGTAACCTGGACCACGTGTTCATGAACGGGGTCATCGAGGATGTGGTCGACGGAGAGGTGAACGAGTTGGAGTTCGCATTCTTCCAGATGATGTTCTCGGCGCTTACGGCATGCATCATCATCGGTGCCTGTGCGGAGCGTGTGAGATTCACAGCATTGGCCTGGTTCCTGGTATTCTGGGGGCTGTTCGTGTACACCCCAATGGCCCATTGGGTGTGGGGCGGAGGGATGTTCGACCAGCTGTTCACCGTGAGGGATTTCGCAGGAGGAACGGTCGTCCACATATGTGCAGGAGTGACCGGTCTGGCCCTGATCTCCTTCGTGGGCGTGAGAAGCGCCAGCATCCGCAAGTCGCATGCACACAACATACCTTTCGCATTCCTCGGAGCTATGCTCCTCTGGATAGGTTGGTTCGGATTCAACGGAGGGTCGGGATTGATGGCCAACGGCCAGGCCATCCACGTATGCTTCGTCACCATGCTCGCCAGCGCGGCAGGGCTGATAACCTGGGCGATCTGCCAGTATCAGACTACAGGTCGCGTAGGAGCGTTGGGATTGATCACAGGAGCGGTGGCAGGGCTGGTCGCCATAACCCCAGGATGCGCATACGTGCCGGTATGGGCATCCTTCGTCATAGGCATCATCGGTTCCATGCTGTGCTTCTTCGCGGTGAGGTTCATCCACAGCAAGTGCAACTTCGATGACGCGCTGGACGTCTTCGGCGTCCACGGAATAGGAGGCATCTGGGGAGCCATCTCCACAGGGATATTCGCCGAGTCGAAATATACCGGTTCTATCAACGCTTCAGGTATCTACGAGGAGGGTCCAGCAGGGATAATCTTCGGGCAGGCGGACCTCCTGATCGGACAGATCGCATCGGTTGCCATGACCCTCGCGTTCTGTTTCGTTGCGTCGTATTGCATAATATGGGTGCTGTCAAAGTTCATGCCGGTGCGTGTCTCCAAAGAGGAAGAAGCCATCGGACAGGACATCATAGAGCACGGGGAGCCCGCATACCAGTGAGGTGATACCATGAAGATGATAGTAGCGATAGTACGTCCGGAGAAGGCCCAGGAAGTCAAGGATGCCACTCATGAGATCGGGATAAACGGAATGACCATTTCCCACGTGACCGGCCGCGGAAGGCAGGCTGGGGTGAAGTTCACCAACAGGTTCGGGGAGTTCACGGTCGACGAGATAGAGAAGGTCAAGTTCGAGATCGTGGTCGAGGACAAGGATGCCAAGAAGGTGATCGACACCGTATGCAAGACGGCCACAACCGGCAGCCATGGTGACGGAAAGATCTTCGTCGTTCCTGTGGAGGAGTCCTACACCATAAGCGACTACGGAGCGAATGAGGAAGAGGCCAAGAAGGAATGAGCAATCCAGACAGGGGGCCACCCCTGTCAAACACTTTTGTTATGGGCCCTGTGCTTCTGCATGTAGTTGACAAGCCTGTGAAGGTAGTCGTTGCCGTATATCTGGGGTAGGCGTGATTCGAAGTCCAGCTCGTACCGTTCGGACAGATCCTCGATGGCTGCAGCGAGCTTCTTCTCCCTCTCGCCGTTCTCATTGTCTATGATCTCGTCTAGGGTCATCTGGCGGACTCCTTTGCTCATGAGATTGTAGATCCCTACTCCTATCAGTCTAATCGGGCGCTTGCTCACCGATGACAGCAACCCAACAGCCTCGTTCCTGATGGAGATCGGGTCGTCGCATAGCAGGGTGACCTTCGACCGTGTTATGCTCTTCATGTCCGAGTAGGTGATCTTCAGCACCACGCCACTGCCGTGGAGGTCGTAGCGCCTCGCCCTGTGGACTACGCACATCGACAGCAGAAGAAGAACATCCTCCAGCAATCCGAAGTCGGATACGTTCTCCTGGAAGGTCAGCTCGTGGCTGATGGATTTGGCATCCTCGGGCTTGTAGGGGGTGACGACCCTGTCGTCGATTCCCTGGGCAAGATCGATGAGCATCTTACCGTGGTTCCCCAGTAGATCGGTGACATCCTCCTGCCTCTCCAGTATGTCCCTGACGGTGTCCAGCCCTACACTGTGCAGCTTGTCGGCCGTCTTTACACCGACGGAAGGCAGAACGCGGACGTCGCGGTCAATCACCAGGTCCATGAAATCCTGTGGGGAGAGGATCTCGAAGTAACCGTCTGGTTTCCTCTCCTCGCTGGCCGTCTTGGCGGCCCCCATGCAGTAGGCCAATCCGACGGAGCATGTCAAACCGACCTCGTTGAGGATCCTGGCCTTGATCTCCTTGGCGAACTCCCTAGCCTTCTCCAGGCTTCCAGCTGTTTCCGTTACGTCGAGATATGCCTCGTCCAGAGCTATCGTCTCCGATATCTCCGTGTACTCATCCCATATCTTGTGTATCTGGGCAGATGTCGCCTTGTACTTATCGAAGTTGGGCCTGAGGTACACTCCGTCGGGGCATAGACGATAGGCCTCCTTGATGTTCATAGCAGAATGGACCCCGAACTCCCTGGCCTCGTAGCTGCATGTTGCCACGATGCCTCTCTCATGGGGAAGGGAGCCTATTATCACCGGCCTCCCCTTCAGGCTGGGGTCGTCACGTATCTCTACGGAGGCGTAGAACGCATCCATGTCCACGTGTATGATCAGCCTTTCCATGGGTCCTCGGACACCTGTAGTTTCTGCATGAACATATTAGTTGTTGCAGCCGTCCTTCCAGATATGGGATTATTGCGCCAATTCAACGAAAATGACTAAAAAAGACCATTTTGCACATCAACCTTAAAAGAGAGATACCGTCTTTTGGGGGTATTCGAAGTGATACCTTGAACCAAGGAAATCCGAAAGCATTGATTCCCATACTGATCTTCGTTATACTCTATCTAGGAATGGGTATCATCCTGGAGTACGGCATGGGAATATCCATGGGATTCTACAGCATCCCCGTACTGATGGTCTTCCTCATCGCCTTGGCCGTCGCGTACGTACAGACGAAGGGCGTTGATTCGAACGAGAAGTTCTCGATCATGGGAAAGGGGGCCGGAGATCCCAATGTCTTCATGATGATCCTGATATTCCTGACCGCAGGAGTTTTCACCGGAGTCATGAACCAGGCAGGAGCCAGCAGTGTGGCCAACTTCGTGCTGACCTATGTGCCCGTTGAGTATGCTGTCATCGTCATCTTCCTTGTTGCAGCATTCGTCTCGGTGTCGATGGGAACGTCGTGCGGTACCATTACCGTCCTGACCCCGATCGCCATCTCGATCTCGCTCACCACCAACTTCGACCCTGCCCTGTGCATAGCGTCGGTCATCGGTGGAGCGATGTTCGGAGACAATCTGTCATTCATCTCCGATACGACCATAGCAGCCTGTAACGGACAGGGATGTCAGATGAAGGACAAGTTCAGGGAGAATGCGAAGTTCGCTATTCCTGCAGCGATTGTGACAGTCGTGATACTGGCCATCATGTCGTTCTCTGCAACGGGAACCGGCGGAGATGTCGGATCATACGACCTCATCCTGATCCTCCCGTACCTCATAGTCCTGATAGGAGGAATAATCGGAATCAATGTGTTCGTCGTCCTGGCAGCAGGTATCGTCAGCGGAGCGGTCATCATGGTCGGCACCGGTACGACCGAGGCCATAGACGTCCTATCATTCGTCGGATCCGGAATGGGCGGAATGCTGGAGACCGCGATGGTCGCCATACTCGTTTCTGCCATCTGTGCGCTCATCGCGTTCAACGGCGGATTCGAGGCTCTGCTGGCTTGGATCAGGAAGACCTTCAAAGGCGTCAAGGGCGGAATGCTCGGAACCGGTCTGTTGGTCAGCGCGATGGATGTCGCAACCGCGAACAACACCGTCGCCATCGTCATGGCGAACCCCATCGCCAAGGACATCTCCAACGAATATGGTTTCTCGTCAAAGAAGGCCGCGTCCATCCTGGACACCTTCTCTTGCGTCATGCAGGGAATCATCCCCTACGGAGCACAGATGCTCCTTGCGCTGTCCGCAGCATCTATAGCAGGACTGACCTTGTCTGCTTTCGACATCATGCCGTTCCTGTTCTATCAGTTCGTGCTGCTGATCTTCGTGCTGGCGTACATCTACGTGTTCCCCGACAAGAAATTGGAGTGAGATTGAAAGCGGGCCCGTCCGGATTCAATACCGGACGGGTTCCGCACCTTACAAAAACGATTTATGTTTTTCAGCCCAAGTATTCCCTGGCCTTCTGGTCCAGCACATCGAGAAGACGAGGGTTGGACTCGACAGGGCGCGCCATGAAGACGGTGATGGTCCTGCCGTTGACGGTTATCTCTCCGCCCTCGGAGTAAGGCTGGAGCCCCATCTTCTCGGGAATGTCCTTTCCGAGATGGACGCCCATTGCGATGAACAGAGGGACGGCGATGATCCTCTTGACACCGGACTTTTCCAGCTGGTCCAGCGCATCGGGGATCGTAGGTTCGCAGTATTCGTTGAAGGCATAGGCAACATGCTTGTAGCCTCTGGCAGCTATCCTCTCAGCGTTCATCTTGATGGTACGCATGTTGGAGAGAGCCTTGAACCTGGTTCCGTGACCGAGGATCAGGATGCCTTCGTCCATGTTGCCGTTGGCATCGGCGATCTTATCGCAGATGATGTCGGTGAGAGTGAAGCTGGTGTCGAAGGCGGATGCTATGGATATAGTGACCTCCTTCCCTTTCACCAGGGCCTTTCCGGATTCGGATGTGCCCAGACCGAGCTTCTCGGGGATGAGCTCCTTCGTGAGGGTACCTTCCGAGATGTAGTAGGGGATTGCGACGATCTCGTCCACGCCCTCGTCCACCATCATCTCCAGCGCTTCAGGGATGGACGGGGAGTTCACTCTGAAGTAGGCCTTGCCCACATGCTCCCATCCCCTGCATTTCAACCTGTTGACCTGTGTGTCCAGGATCTCTGTGAGGTTACCGTTCCTCGTACCGTATCCAACGATCAATACCCCTTTGCTCATTCTTTTCACTCCTGCGGCAGAGCTTCTGTTATGTAGGGTGAGAGGAAGATTGCATTATATTGATATGGTGGTATGGTCCAACTATGAGGGCGATCATTTCTGTTTCCTTTTGCTCCGGTAATAGCGCTTCTTGGAACCGCTGCCCATCGAGAATATCTCCCCGTCCTTCTGCAGCTTGTCAACAGCTTTCAGTGCGGTATATGAGGACAGCATCAGGGACACGCAGAGGTCCTTCAGATAGGCGTGGCCCATGGTGTCTATGTACTCTATGATTTCTTTGTAGCTGCGCTCATCCCTGTCCTCCTTCCCGGATATGGCAGGGAGGTGGATGGCGAAGGTATCGTCTTCCCTGATGAGACGGGGCATGAAACCTGAATTGCAATAGGACGATCTGATGGAATCCAAACCGATCCCCATCAGCTTGGCGTAACCCATCTTCTTCATGATGTCCGCAGTCTTGGGGTTACGCAGGCCATTCTCTATCACCTCGTACACGGCGTTCCCCGGAGATTCTATCACCATGTGCCGCTCATCGACCGTGATGACGATGTCCCTCATCAGAGACGGGTCGAAGTGTATTATCGCGTTGGCCAGGGATTCCATTATCGCTGTGCGTGGAAAGGAAGAGAGCTTCACGATCCTGTCCGTCTGCAGGGAGGTTCCCAGACGTTCTGAGAGGCAGTTCATCGCATCCCCCATCTGCTTCGGGAGCGGACCGTTCATCGTCGCATCGAATCCGGGTATGTGTATCTGGACATGCCAGGGGCATTGGTCAGACATCATGAGTGCGAAGTTGGTGTACAGGCCCATGTCGTTCTTCATGTTGGTGATGGACAGGTACCTTTGGGTGCGGCAGTGCTTGAGTTCGCGGAAATCGTGGAATGACAGTTCCTGCTCCCTGCTGATGTAGTCTTCGTAGAGTGGCATTTGGACCTTATCATCTGTGTTGGTTTAAGAACATTCATTTGGAATATAACAATAAAAGATGATTGAATCTAGCGGGATGTCGATGACAAAAAAGTTAACCTATTTATACGGACCAAAATCATCCAATCAATCGGTGAGGAAATGGCATCCATACCCGCGGAAATAATCGACATCATCAACGCGAAAGAGACAACAAAGCTTCTAGTGACGGCTGCGTCTGACGGACAGCCCCATGCGATCGTCTGTGGAAGCATTTTCGTAACACCTGAGGGAATGGCCGGGGTCGGCGAGATACTCATGAAGAGAGCGGCGAAGAACCTGAAAGAGACAGGAAAGGCCGCGCTCACCGTCGCAGCGGGACCCAAGGCCTATGAGCTGATCCTGAAGAACCCCGCACGTGCGGACAGCGGACCTGTCTACGAGGACATGAAAGCCAAGATGGCCGCGGTCAACCTCCCCTGTTTCGCAGTGTGGACATTCGATGTGGCAGAGATCTGGGACGAGAGTGCCGGACCGTCTGCCGGAACCAAGATCTGCTGAACCTGTTTAGCCCCCCTTCGGGGGCATTTTTATCCTATTAACCAATTAGGGCAAACATGACTCTAGAAGAATATGTTCCGGAGTGGGTAATCACATACCTGGCGCCCATCGTGCTTCTGCTCGGAGGAATCATGGCCATTATCATAGTGGTCACTTATCTCAAGGATAAGGATTCCGGCAAGTACAAGGCGTGCGTGGCAATTGGAACCCTGCTCGGAATCGTCATAGTGCTTCTGGCCGTCCTCGAAGGATTCCATGCGGAGACATATTCGCTGGTCCTGATCGCTCTGGCGGCATTCACATTGATCATCAGACCCATCCGCGAGATCCACATCTCCGTCATCATCGGTATGCTCGTGATGGCCATCGTGTACATCGCTCTTGCTAGGCTGAACGGTGTAATGGTCGGTGAGATAGACCTGTCCATACTGGCCACCGGCTGGTACAGAATTGGAATCGCATTCGTCTGCGGCGCCATCGTGTACGGTCTCCTGAACTTCGCAGAGGCAATCGTGAAGGTCGTAGGGACCTTCCTCAACTGCTGGCCTGTGCTGTTCATACTCGGACTCCTCTGCATAGGCGAGGCCATCTGTCAGTACTTCGGATACGGGTCTATAATCGACTACATCCTGCAGATCCCGTGGGATGAAGTGATACCCCATATCGAGACTGCAATCTGACGTTGAACGAGGTGCATCCAGTACAGAAAAAAAACCCTGGATTGGCCTATCGAAAAAAGGCAACAACCTTTAAATGATAGTAGCCAATGGAGGGGAAGAGTGGGCTCGTGGCTTAGCCAGGATATAGCGCTGGCCTTCTAAGCCAGACGCCTCGGGTTCGAATCCCGACGGGCCCGCCTGGATGCATCACCTAATGATGACAAATCCAAGGAAGGATCAAGATGAAGAGAGGCTCACGCGCCTGGAAGAAACGCGGTAACCAGCGTTGGAAATGGCGCAAGAAGAAAATGAGAAGAAGAAAGAAAGAAGCGAAGATGCGTAAGCAGTGATTTGCATTTGCATCACTCTCCAGGGGGTATAGGCTAACCTGGCAGACTGGCGGGCTCCAGTTATTGAGCGTGATTGTAAATGGGTTTGCTGACAGTTGATGATTAACTGGAGCGATGACTCATTTATTCCGCGGGAGGTAGCTCCTCCCGTAGTGGAAACCCGCTGACGGGGGTTCAAATCCCTCTGCCCCCACTCACGCATCTTCGATGCTTCTCCATGGCACCTTCGGGTGCCTGAAACCTTCTTCCCGGTCACGGTTTTTATTTTTCTTATAATCATCAACATCTGGACGATCTTTTCGTAATTCTTCGCTTATACCCATACCCCCCAGGGGTTGGATTAAATACTCCGTAGCCTATGGTAATTCAGAAACAGAGGTGATACGATGTTCGGAAAATCAATCGGTGAAATGGTGATAATGACCCTGGCCCTGGTAGTCCTTCCATGCTATCTGGTGTACATGTTAATCAAGCGCGTTGCTATTAGCGGCGAATCTATCACAGAGTCATCCGAGAATGGAAAGAAGAGCAAACCCTCTCCCTCAGATTATGTGGATCAGTCCATTGCCGTCCCTGTCGCGTTGAGCTGGGAGACCGAACAGTCCTCGGCAACTTACGATATGGCGGCATCCATCGCCAATCTTGTCAAATCAAAAGAGAACACGATCTACATCGAGAGGTCTGAGGTCAGGGATTCTTCCGCATCCTCGGGCAGGCATTTCTACCATTGAAGAAGGAAAAGGGTCCGGTTTCCCGGACCGTTTGTTTTATCAGTATTTCTTACCGAACTTGACCGCAGATATCACTGCGATCCCCACGATCGCCAGTACCGCACTGACGATCAGGGGGATCGTCCTGTCGATCTCCTCAGTTTCGTTTTCGGTACCATCTTTGGCTTCATCGATGATATCATTCACGGTCTGACTCCTGTCCGCTCTGGCCTTGGCCATTTCAGCATCGGTGATTATGGACACCTCATGGGTGACAGGGTTCCTGTCTCCGGAGACCACGATCGTGGTTCCGTTGACCATCGCCATAAGGTTGGAGTTGTGAATCGCTGTCTCCTTGTAATTGCCATCGGCTCCGATGTAGTATTTGGCATCGATCAGAGCTTTGTTTATGGTCAGAGAAATGTTGGTCTTAGAACCGTTCTTTGCGATATCGACGACCAAATCAAGGGACAGGTTGTTGAGCTCCAGTCCGGTTCTTATGGATTCTGGGCCGGTTCCGCTGACCCTATTCAGGGATTCCCCGAACTTACCGTTAGCATTGAGGACGATCCTCAATGCCGCATACGGATCCTTGTCCGTCTTGCCGATATTGGAGTCGGCGAATATGCCCAGATAGGTCAACAGCTTCAGATTGGCCGACGTGCTGTAGATAGAACCGTCTTCAGCAACAACGTCCATGCCGTTGACCGCATCAGGATTGTCGGTACCTATCAGTGCGGTAAGGAGGGAACTAATCGGACTGCTCTCCATATCGCTGATATCAAGTCCGATGTGGTCGAGACCATCGGTATCGACGTCACATCCTAGGTTGAAATCAATCGAAAGGCCGCATTCGGCGAACATCTTGGAATAATCGACCTCCGTGTCCTTTCCCGAGATGAGGTCTATCATGTACTGGGGGATGTCGGATGCTGCTTTCACATAACCTGCGTCGATGTCAGTGCCGCCGTTGTATTCGAAATTGCCTGAAACCACATACTTGAGGACCATTGTTGCGAAGTATCCGATCAATATGTCTGCGAATTCTTCAGTGATTACAATCCCCCCGCTCTCTGACGACAATACGCTGTTGATGAGATCCACGATGATCGCCCTGTTAGCGGTATGATCATCAGTGAGCTCGACAGTATAGGATCTGTTGTGGATCGCTTCGAGTATCTTGATGATTATCGAATCGCTCAGATCATTATCCTCTTCATCATCCGCATCAGCTTGCACTGCCGGCAACGTCGCCGTGAATGCCATCATGAAGACCAGCAGCAGCGCCAACATCTTCTTGTTCATTGGTTCTCCCTCCTGAATTGGAGGAATACGGTCAGGCCCAGGAACACCAGTGCCCACGAAACGGGCAGCAGGATATCGACAATCAGATCCGTCGGTACTGACGATACGGGGGCCAGCAAGGTGCATAGCGTCAGGACGGTCAGCCCTCCGAATCCGTTCGTACCTATCGCCGATATGGTGTCGACCAGGGGTATGACTCCGCATATGGTTCCCAGATCCAGAAGGCCCGTGAAAGGACCGATGAGGAAGACCACCAACGGAACGATCACGAAGACCACGAGGAATGTCAGAGCACCAGCCATCTTCACCCTTGTGTTGAACATCATCGTCATCGCGCACACCAGAGCGGAGAACGCAGCCATGACCGCGAACGATTCCAGGATCACCATGGGGACGATTCCTTTGATGACAAACATGCAGATGATCATCGTCGCGAAGGCGGGGATCATCGTGAGGGTCGCACCGAGGACGGCCCCGACGTATCTTCCGAGGATACCGGCCGTCTCTGACGCATTCAGTAGCTGTTTCTTCTTCAACGATGCCCTGCTTGCATTCGCCACCGTCCACACAGGGATTGCGATCATCATCAGGGTCAAAAGAGGAAGTGAGATCGGGGTGCTCCTCTCAGCAAGTAACCCGTTAAGGTAATCCTGCAGGTACACCAGAACTAATATGGTGATGACCGAAGCCACCATTCCGATTATTCCCCTGACGGAGAACGCATTCTTCAGAGATATCACGAAGTTATCCCTGAAGCCAACTTCTGGAGCCTCGGCGTTCTCATTGAACGCCGGAGCTTGGTAATTGGATTCGTACATTGGCTGTAACAGTCCCTGTGGATATATGATTGTATCCAGCGATGGTTTACCAACCGATACCATCCAGCGGTGTCGGATCAGTTCTTGAAGCTGTGGATGGGCGCAGGTATCCTTCCGCCGCGGTCGACGAAGTCGGCGCAGCCGAACCTGTTGACAGGCATGATCTTTGCCTCTCCCAGCAGACCGCCGAATTCGGCGACCTCGCCGACACCCTTTCCGATGACGGGGATGAGCCTGACGGCAGTCGTCTTCTGGTTGACCATACCGATGGCCATCTCGTCGGCTATTATGCCCGCGATGGTCGTGGCCGGAGTGTCTCCGGGGATAGCGATCATGTCGAGTCCTACCGAGCAGACGCATGTCATGGCCTCGAGCTTCTCGAGGGTAAGCGCTCCAACCGCAGCGGCCTCTGCCATCGCCTGGTCCTCTGTCACGGGGATGAATGCTCCGGACAGTCCGCCCACATAGGATGATGCCATGACACCGCCCTTCTTCACCTGATCGTTCAGGATCGCCAGTGCGGCTGTCGTACCGGGTGCACCGGCGTACTCCATCCCCATCTCGTGGATGATGTCCGCGATACTGTCGCCCACGGCAGGTGTGGGTGCGAGGGACAGGTCAACGATGCCGAAGGGGACCCCGAGTCTCTTGGATGCCTCCTTGGCGAACAGCTGCCCTACCCTTGTGACCTTGAAAGCGGTCTTCTTGATCGTCTCGCAGAGGACCTCGAAGTCCTCGCCGCGAACCTTTGATAATTCGTACTTCACGACACCGGGACCGCTGACTCCGACGTTGATCACCTTGTCGGCCTCGGTCACTCCGTGGAAGGCACCGGCCATGAACGGGTTGTCGTCCGGCGGGTTGCAGAACACCACGAGTTTGGCGCATCCGAGCGAGTCGTTCTCCTTGGTGGCGGTTGCGGTCTGGAGGATGATGTCCCCCATGAGCCTGACGGCATCCATGTTGATACCCGTCCTGGTGGAACCGAGGCTGATGGATGAGCACACGCGCTCGGTCTTGGCCAGTGCTTCGGGTATGGATTCTATGAGCAATCTGTCGCCTGCGGTCATTCCCTTCTGGACCAGGGCAGAGTATCCTCCGATGAAGTTGACGCCTACTTCCTTCGCAGCACTGTCCAGGGTCTCTGCGATCCTGACGAAGTCCTTGGGTTTCTTGCATGCAGCTCCTCCGACTATCGCGATAGGCGTGACGGATATCCTCTTGTTGATTACGGGGACACCGAACTCGTTCCCGATGTCGTCCCCTACCTTGACCAGATCCTTGGCGGACGTCGTGATCTTGTCGAAGATCTTGTTGCAGAGCTTGTCCAGATTAGGATCTATACAGTCAAGGAGACTGATTCCCATGGTGATGGTCCTGACATCCAGATTCTCCTGGGCGACCATGTTGACGGTCTCGAAGACCTCATTGAGCTCTACCATCGTCTCAGATCCTGTGCATCATGTCGAAGATCTCTTCGTGCTGCGCCTTGATGGTACAGCCCACCTTCACACCGATTCCTTCGAGTCCCTTGTTGAGGTCCTCGGTGGATCCCTCGTAGAGGTCGGTGTCCACGATCATCATCATGTTGATGTATCCCTGGGCAGTGGTCTGCTTCAGGTCCAGGATGTTTATGTTGTTCTCGGCGAAGAAGTTGCAAACGGTGGCAATGATCCCCACCTTGTCCTTCCCTACCAGTGTGACTATGGTCTTGCTCATCTGCTCTCACCTATCATCAGTTTGTATTCGATAGCGTCGACAAGCGCAATTAGACTGGCTTCCACAACGTTCTCGGACACGCCGACCGTGGTCCAGCTGCACTTGCCGTCAGTCGATCTTATCAGTACACGGACACCGGATGCCGTTGCCTTCTTCTCCTCGAAGACACGTACCTTGTAGTCCGTGAGTTTCATGTCGTTTATCTCCGGGAAGAACTTGATCAGCGACTTCCTCAGAGCCTTGTCCAGGGCGTTGACCGGACCGTTGCCGTCAGCCGCGGTCTGCTCAAGCTCCCCTGCGGAATCCAGGACCTTGATGCTGGCCTCGGTGTCCATAGCACCCAGGCGATTGTCCATCAGTATCTTGAATCCCTTGACTGTGAATTTGGGTTCTATCTCCCTTCTGAGCCTCTTGACCAGCAGTTCGAAGCTGGCGTCAGCCCCCTCGAACTGGTAGCCCTTGGACTCCATCTCCTTGATCTTCTTGGCGATGTCCGGGGTGTCGTCTCCGCACTCCAGGCCGAGCTCCTTCAGCTTCTCGACTATGCTAGCCTTACCGGCCATCTCGGACACCAGTATCTTCCTGGAGTTGCCCACGGCCGAGGGGTCGATGTGCTCGTATGTGCGGCTGTTCTTGGTCATGGCGGAGATGTGTACTCCACCTTTGTGAGCGAAAGCGCTCTCGCCGACATAGGGCATGTCGGAGCGAGGGGCGATGTTGACTATCTCCCCTATGGATTTGGAGAGCTGAGTGATCTTCTGGAGGTCCATCTCGGACGTCTCGAATCCCGTCTTGTAGACAAGGTTGGGGAGCAGCGTGCACATGTTGGCGTTGCCACATCTCTCTCCGAGTCCGTTCACGGTGCACTGCACCATGGTGCAGCCCCTGTCCACAGCGGTCAGGGAATTGGCCGTCGCAAGATCGGAATCGTTGTGGCAGTGGATCCCCAGAGGGACATCCACAGACAGCAATGCATCCTCTACGGCCTCGCCGATCTCGCTCGGCAAGGTTCCTCCGTTGGTATCGCAGAGGACCAGCCATTCGGCTCCGCCCATCTCTGCCGCCTTGAGGACGTTCAGAGCGTACTTCCTGTCCGACTTGTATCCGTCGAAGAAGTGCTCCGCATCGAAAATGACATGCTTCCCGGAATCCACCAGGAACTTGACGCTGTCCTGCACCAGGTCCAGGTTCTCGGCAAGGCTGATCCCTAACGCCTCCTCGACCTGGAAATCCCATGATTTGCCGAAGATGCAGCACCATTCCGCCGGGCATTCCGCCAGAGCCTTGAGGCTCATGTCCTCCTCAGGCTTCACGCCGCTCCTGCGGGTGCTGCCGAAGGCCACGAGTCTGGTGTTCTTGAGCTTGATATCCTTGGACTTCTCGAAGAATTCGTCATCGACCGGATTGGAGCCTGGCCAGCCGCCCTCCACGAAATCCACCCCGAAGTCATCCAATGCCTTCAGAACATCGAGCTTATCCTCTGATGAGAACAGAACTCCTTCAGTCTGCGCTCCGTCGCGCAGGGTGGTGTCGTATACGGCTACCCAGTCGGTCAACTCAGTCACCGATTCTCTCGTCCATTATGTCGATGATGTCGCTGAGGATCGCGGATGCGGTCTCGGGACCGCCTGCTCCGACACCGGAGACGGTGATGGGTCCAGCGTACTCTGTGATGATCTCAGCGGTGTTCAGGGTACCGGGGAGACTGAGCGGGTGTCCGCGCGGGATCAGCCTGGGAGCGACCTCCAGCTTCGTCGCAGAGACTTCTCCGATGAGCCTGATGACCATTCCGTTGTTCTGCGCCAGAGCGACAGCGTCGGAGTTGATGCTGGTGATTCCGGTGATCTCCACGTCCTTGAGCGTGGCGTTCCTTCCGAAGATGGAGTTGGCCAGGATGACGACCTTGCATGCGCTGTCGTAACCCTCGACGTCATTGGTGGGGTCGGTCTCCGCATATCCCTGCTGCTGCGCCTCCTTGAGCGCCTGCTCGAAGGGCTGTCCGTCGTCCATCTTGGTCAGGATGTAGTTGCATGTACCGTTGAAGATACCCCTGATGGACTTGATCTTCTGACCAGCAAGGTCGTACTTGTTGAGATTGATGATGGGCATCGCGCCGCCGACTGTTCCCTCGAACAGGAGGTAGCGGTCGTTCTTGTCTGCCAGGGCGGTGAGCTCTTTGAAGTTGAGCGCCAGCGGGCCCTTGTTCGCAGTGACGACATCCTTCCCGGTTTCCAGCGCGTGGCGGATGTTGTTCAGTCCTGCACCGCCGGTCTTGATGTCGGTCGAGGTGACCTCTATGAGTATGTCGAAATCGACGGAGTCCAGCGCTTCCTCGATGTTCTTGTACGCCCTTCCGCCGACACGTCCGGTGTCGCACTTCGTCTTGATGACGGAATCCGCATCGAGCCCGTTCTGGTCGATGACGAAGTTCTTGGAGTCCAGCGCTCCCACTATGATGAGGGACTCCCCGTAGCGCTTCTCGAAGAAGTCCTGCTTCTCCTTGATGATCTTGGCCACGCTCTGTCCGATGGTTCCGAATCCGCAGATGAAAGCTCTCATTTCAGACACCCCTCACATAAGTGATGTTGGCCCTCTTGCATTCCTTCCTGAGGATGGAATCGATCTTTTCCAGATTGTCCTCGTAGCGGGCCTTGACCGTTATCAGGCTGGTGTGGCTTGCCGTCTTTATCGACTTGGAGGAGTAGCTGACGTTGATCTCATCCAGAGTCGTCGCCTCGTTGACCTTCTTCAGAAGGCCCTCGATGTACTGTGCGTTGACGTCGCCTATCAGTATGTAGTGCATTGTGAATGTCTCGTGGACGGATCCCAGGCTGGAGATGACTATGTCCTTGGCCTTCCAGAGGTCCTTGAGGCGCTCCAGCTGCTTGTCATCCACTTCGAAGGTGATGTTGACGCAGATCCTGTTGTCGATGATCTTGTCGCGGTTGTGAACCACCCCCAGGATGTTACCGTTGACTAGGGATACCGGTTCTAGCGAACCCATCAGCTGACCAGGCAGGTCGTTTACGAACAGTTCTGCGTTAACTATCATTTTTGCACCTGATGTTTGACCCAACTGCTCTTCCCTATAATAAAGGATGCGTGCGCAAAATCAGCAATTTTGCGTAAAAAGGAGGAAAAACATCGAAAATCGTCAAGCAAACGGTAAAGAACGACATGGTCGATGCAACCTTGAGGGCGAATATGCAGGAAGCATTGGTGAACGGCGAAATCCTGATCTCGGTACCCGACGGATTCGATGTCATGGATGATTCCCTCATGGATGAGCTCTATGAGGATCACAACCATGACAGATGGGGCATCATCGACAGGGAGAACCACATGGTGCTCACCGTATTCTGGCACATGCCCAACGGACTTCTTCTGAAGATGGTCCCAACTAAGACCATATGCAAGAGCACTGAGGAGAGGCTCTCCGCCAGGCTGAAGGATCACGACTACAAGTTCGAGAAGCATTTCAGGAGGCTGCTGTGCAACATCGAGGGCGAGGGTTTCAGGCATTCCTACTCGATACGCGGATACCAATACATCGCGGAGATAATCGTCTTCAAGCAAGGGAACGTCTGCTATACCGTCTATGCATACTCCAGAATCGAGATGGAACCGGTCAACCGTCCGCAGCTCAACGAGATCCTGGAATCTATGAAGATCAAGGACTGAATGACGTGTTGAAGTCCTGAGTTTCCAGTAAAGATTGATAACACCGCCCAATCAAAAGTGACTCACGGGTCAATATATTGACCCGTTCATAAGCTGCCCTGCGGGCAGATTGACGATAGGGATAATAACATACTTTGTGATTCTTCATTCAAATACGATACTAGATCGGATCACACTTCGCCAGAAATCGTACGGGAAATAATCGTTGAACCCATCGTGATCACATCCTTCCGGATGTCGATCGAGAGATAACATAACGCAATACCGTACGACAATCGAAAAGCGGTACCGAGATTTGCGTTTCATGCGTATAATCGTAGAATAACATGATGTCTGGGCTGTGAGAAGGGTCTGAACTATACAAACTGTTCTTTTTTTGACTTATCTTTAGCGTTAGCTATGTTTTTTGTTTCCAAAATTTATAGGTTATAGCCTGCGCTCAAGTCACTTTTGATGGAATAAAAATGGCGCCGAGAGGGAGATTTGAACTCCCGAGGGCAAAGGCGCCCACGAGCTTTCCAGGCTCGCGCCTTACCGGGCTGGGCCATCTCGGCGTGCAAGTAGGGGGATTTTATTACGATATAAAAGCCTATTTACAGGAAACGAGGTCTTTGGATCAACCCCTGATTAGATGTTTTCCGAGTCGGCGCATTGCTCATAAGTAGGAACAATTATCCTAAATAATCCAGCTCCATTTATTAATCATAGACAAGAAAATCATAGTCATATTGATCGCCACCATAGTTATCGTGGCTGGCGTTTGCGTCTATTTTTCATTTGGACAGGGAGAGAAATTGGGAGGCACCGAAGCCTACACCGATATCAAAGTCGGAGATGAGATCAAGAACGATTTCGATGCGACTCTTATAGCGGACGTCACAGTGAAATTGCCTATATCCGAGGCTCTTTCCGAAATGTACTTCCAGATCGTTGGGGCCCACACCCATCTATTCAACCCTGAAGACCTTCAATGACAAGGTCTACGAATGCTTCGTCTATGATATAGATGAGAACGGAGAAATCGCCGAGTACTATGTCATCGAGGATTCCGGAGTGATTCTCGGTGTGTCATACGAGGATGGTACGAATTACATGCTCACAGGCACCAGCTGCGATGTCACTAAGACCATTGAAGAGCAGGAAGTGACCGTGGGCACCACCTATACCTACCTGATGAGGGCCCTCATACCCGGCATGGAGGCTGTGGCTGTGGAGGGATATTCAGTCAACACGGTGACAGAGATCGGAAACGGGGACAACTGCAAGCTGAACACCACCATGAATTCCGAAAACAAGGATATGCTCACACTGAAGCTGGCAAGCATCGAAGGCGACGTCTACAAGTTCGAAGGCAACGACAACGAGTACACCAAGGACGGAGCAATGTCCTATTACGTCTACACCAGCTGTCTGAACGATATCAAGGAGATCTATGGCGAGGACTCAATCGTCATGGGCAAGAAGTATTCTGAAAAGATTGTCACCGCATACGGGAATCGCGACGTCACCGTACAGGAGATGAACGTCGATGTGTTCGGAACGGACACATTCATCAAGTTCTACTACGGATCCAAGGATGTCCTGTACAAGACCTACATGGAAACAGCTGTCGACGATCTCTTCGAGCTCACTCTGATCGTGGATCTCGTGGGAAGCGACGCAGTCAAAGCACTTTGAAAACTGGTAAGCGGCTTCCGAGCGATCGGAAGCCGTTAACCTACCTTTCCCCCAGTTCTGAACCCTATTTGTAACGGTAATTAACAACAGATGCCACCTCATATCTGTTCAGACCAATAGTTAATAACTCCACTATCAGATACCAGAGCGATGTCAGAAACGAAGATCCCCAAGATCACCAAGGACGACGTGAACCTGTTGCAATCCTTCATCAAGGACACCGTCAAGAAGACGAAGTCGAAGGGTGTTGTAATCGGTCTCAGCGGAGGCATTGATTCCGCTGTCGTCACAAAGCTCTGCGCCGATGCGCTGGGCCCGGAGAACGTTCTGAACATCTTCATGCCCTCCAGGGGCACCCCTGCGGAGGACTACAAGACAACCGCTGATCTCGCAGCCCTCTGGGGCACCGAGTACAGGGTGGTCGACGTGCAGCCTGCAGTCGATGCGCTGGCAGCAGTTCTGCTGTCAGATGCGGAGACTCCTCTCGAGAGGGGCAACATCTCAGCAAGATGCAGGATGGCCGTCCTGTACAATCTGGCCAAGAAGAGGCAGTACCTAGTTGCGGGAACGTCCAATCAGAGCGAGATCATGATGGGGTACTTCACCAAGTTCGGCGACGGGGCATGCGACATGACCCCTCTAGCGAACATGTACAAGACTGAGGTCAGGCAGATCGCCGCCATCATCGGCGTCCCCCAGCCGATCATCGACAAGCCCCCGTCCGCAGGACTGTGGGAGGGTCAGACGGATGAGTCGGAGATGGGTATCAAGTACGAGGATCTGGATGCCATCCTGTATGAGATGGAGCAGGACCGCACTGATGCGCAGATCGCCGCGGACACCGGACTGCCGAAGGAGCAGGTCTCCGACATCCGCAGGCAGGTGCAACTGATGGAGCACAAGAGGATGCCAGCGTTCCGCCCGTCGGAATACTGACCGTCCCCCTGTCAGAAATCTTTATGTACTACGGCTATATGTTCTGCAATGTTGCTCCTGTGGTGTAGCGGCCAATCATGAAGCCCTCTCGAGGCTTCAACACGGGTTCAAATCCCGTCGGGAGCACTATTTTTTCCTCACCCAGATTCGAAAGTAGTACTCCCTCTAGGTTGCACTATTCTTCCAGGCCCGCATTTATGAGTATGAGGCAATCCTGTTAGGTGCTTCGGCGGTCTCGGGTATCCCTGATTAATAGATCTAAATAGTATACGAATCGAGATTAACTCGATTTGCAGTACATTCCTGATGCAATGATGCAAAATAAGGGGAATATCCCGTCGGAATCCGACGGGATGGTTTGTAATCAGTTGGGGACCGATATGAGGTTGGAGGTCTTCAGTTTGACGACGAAGCTCAGGGAATTGCCGTCACTACTATAGACCATGCTCAGATTGTAGTTGACGCCTTTCTCGCCGTAACCGAGAGTCAATGTTGCCGTCTGTTCATCTTTGGTCGCGTCAAATACCTCATAAGTGACCTTACGCTTTCCGTATCCTTCGACATCCTCGATTTCAGTGGTCTTGCTCTTGGGCTCAAGCGAGATTTCCTCCTCTTCCAACTGTGCGATTAATTTATCCTCAGAGATGAAGGCCAGGAATAGCTCTTTCTTTATGGGCTCATCGATATCCTTGAGCTTTATGGTGTCAAGGTCCACGAACTCGATTTCCAGCCGTATATCGGCGTTCGCATAGAGTTCGGATACCGCAGTACAGTCGTAGAGGCCTTCAGACTCGTTGGTGACCGTGGTGATCGTGGATCCGCTGAACTCCACGACGATTTCGCCTTCGGCGACTCTCACGCTGTTCGACAACTTGATGTATGAGGATTTCTCGATTGTCAGCTCACTGGCATTCTTAGTGATGTCGATGTTGGTATCTTCCAGTCTGTATTCCATAGTGAGGTTAGGTGTTACGGAGTTGTATCCGTACACTACTCTGGTCTCGGGGTGCACCAAGTACTCGGTTGTGAATTCTCCGGACTTATACTCATACAGGTCGCACATGATGAGTACTCCCTTGTATGTCACGGAGTGCTGTCCGGTCAACTCGCCATAGTAATTGGTCAGGTTGGAGAGGACTGTTTCTTTTTCAACGCCTGTAATGTTGTTGTTGGCCAGTATGGCCGCCTCAAATCCAATCTCAATGTAATCTCCTTCCCTGAGGTCTTCTCTCACGATCTCATCAACGGGGTAGTTCTCACTACCGTTGTTGAAGAAGGCGAAGTACACACCTACGGCTGCGACCGCGATGATCACAACCGCTATGATTGCCATATATGTAGACTTCATGCCCGTGAAAGTAAGTTGGCAGTATTAATGGTCTTTCTTTATTACTGTCAAAGCGATGCTTGTAAACGCGTAATTCTGCTGGTTATCTTGGGAAAATAGTCAATAATAATTGACCATGGTCAGATTTTGATGTCCTTTTATATCGGCGAACAACACTTCCGTATCTCATGCCCGAAAATGAAGAGAGAGCTTCATTCAGCGGAAAGGTGGGATTCGTCCTGGCCGCATCGGCTTCTGCAGTCGGTCTTGGAAACCTTTGGAGGTTCCCGTATCTGACATCCCACTATGGAGGAGGAATCTTCGTCATCGTGTACATCATTTTGGCGGTGACTTTTGGATTTTCATTGCTCATCGCTGAGACAGCTCTCGGAAGGAAGACTGGAAAGTCTTGTATCAGCGCATTCGGAGAATTGTGCAGCAAATACAAATTCATCGGAATCATCGCAGCGATAGTTCCTATTCTGATCGTACCATACTACTGCGTTATCGGTGGTTGGGTCACAAAATGGTTAGCGATGTCCGCAACGGGCGAACTGGCCACACTGGCCGATGGAGGCGGAGCATACTGGTGGAGTTGGATCACGGGCGCCATAGACGGCATGTCCGATCCCACGGCATGGTTCCTGATCTTCGCATTGCTTTGTGTCGTCTGTGTAGCTGTCGGTGTGGAGAGAGGAATCGAGAAACTGAGCAAGATCCTCATGCCTCTTCTGCTGTTCATGATCATCGGAATCACCATCTATGAGTTCACTCTCCCCGGTATCTGGGATGGAGTCGTGTTCTATCTCAACCCTGATGTGTCCAAGCTGAGCGGCGGAACCTTCGTTGGAGCCATCAGTCAGATCTTCTACTCGATGTCCCTGGCGATGGGAATCATGATCACATACGGTTCCTACATGAAGAAGAACGTCAACATCGAGAAGTCCGCGAGGAACATCGGTATCATTGATACCGGAGTCGCTTTCCTGGCGGGTCTCATGATTGTTCCTCCGGCATTCATGATGGGAATGGGTGACTCGAAGAGCATGGGACTGATGTTCTCGGCCTTGCCCCAGGTATTCGAAGGAATGCCCGCAGGTGAGATCGTCGCACCCATATTCTATCTGCTCGTTCTGTTCGCAGCCATGACCTCGGCCGTCTCACTTCTAGAGACTGTGGTCTCTGTGTTCGTGGATATCAAGTCCATCAAGCGTAAGAACTCGATCCTGATCTCGATAGCACTTCTCTTGGTATTGGGAATCATGTCAGTCATGGGATTCGGTCCCTGGATGACCGACCTGTCGCCTCTTGATCAGGGAGCCGGATGGTTAGGAATTTTCGACAACATCACCAACGTTATCCTGATGCCCATAGTCGCCATCCTGACCTGTGTCTTCATAGGATACGTCATTAAGGTGACCGTCATCACGGACGAGGTGAAGGCCGAAGGAAACACCTTCAGATCGGAGAAGGCTTTCGTTTTGATGATCAAGTACATCTGTCCAGTGTTCCTGGTAGTTATGCTTGTCTACGGCTTGCTGCAGATGGTCGGCGTACTGCCGCCGTTCTGAGCTGAAACCATAAGGATGCCCGGGGATCCGGGCATCCGTTTTCTCATAATAAAGTGAAGGTAGACTGTTCTCAGCCTCTCACGAACTTGACATAGTCCGCTTTTCCCTGAGCCCTTATTTCTGATAATATGTCTTTTAGAACAGGGGCATCGCACGACACCACCATCACCTCCAGGCATTTGTGGTTCTGGAGGTGCGAGTGCATCTGCGTCTTGATGTGATCCTGATATCTGCCTTGGATCTGCATCATCCAAGGGTCCTCGTGGTGGCTGCGCACGATGATCAGCACCCCCTCGATGATTCCCTCCATCTTGTCCAGTTCCTTTATCTCTCCCATCGCTGAGGATATCGAGGCCCTGATGGCCTCAGATCTCCCTTTGAGATTGTAGGTTTCCTGAATGATGTCCAGCTCTTCGGTGTATTCGTTGCTGAGCGACACGCTTATTATCGTCATGGTCCCACGTTAATAATATCCGCCAAACTTGTCGGCAGAAATTATTAACATTCTGCGAATATTTTAATAATCTTATTTCAACAAAGGGAATATGGAACCGATAATGCTGTTCTTGATGTATTCAGCGCTCCTTGTGGCGATCTCGCTGATAGGAGCTTACCTGCCCATGTTCGGCAGGAAGGATGATGGGCGCACCCATCTTATGATCGCCATAAGCGCGGGGATATTCCTCGGTCTGCTTCTGTTCATGCTCCTGCCGGAGGCTCTGGAGGAAAGCGAGGAGGGTGGAATCGACACCCACTACTCGATGATCGTCCTTGCGCTAGGTTTCCTCGCCATACTGATCCTGGAGAAGCTGATGGACCATCTCCATCACGACAAGTGCGGCTGCCACGAGGATGGACACTCCCACAAGCTCGTCTCTGTTTCGTCATACATCGGTCTGGCGATCCATGCAGCCTGCGACGGTCTCGCCCTGGCGGCTATGTTCATGGCCGGAGAGGAAGTCGGTCTGATGGCCACCATCGGTTTGTGCATCCACAAGTTCGCGGAGCTGTTCTCCCTATCGTCCACGATGCTCCTTTCGGATTACACCAGGAGGAGCTCGCTCGTGCGCTTGGGGATATTCGCTCTTATCACCCCGATCACCGGTACGCTGTTCTTCATGCTGTTCAGCGGAATGGAGGTTGAGGGACTGCTCGGACTGCCACTTATGTTCGCATCCGGAACCCTGCTGTATGTCACCATGTGCGACATGCTGCCCGAGGCCTTCCACAGGGAGGAGAAGGAGATGAAGTCTCTTGCCCTCATCCTGCTGGGAGTCGGACTGATGCTAGCCATCGCCCTGCTGTTCCCGCATGTTCATTGAAGCCTAAGGGGTGGATGATGGGTATAACTACAAGGAGCAGGATGTCCTGATACCATGGAACAGGAGATCCGCGATTATCTGATCATGACAGCCATCGCTCTGGCCATCGCACTCATCGTGCCGTTGGTGTCATGGAGCATGCTGACCGATGAGACGTCCAGAGAAATGATCTGCATCGCCTCCATCGTGATAGGGGTAATCGCGGGACTCTCCTTCGTATTCATCAACAGACGCCGCGACATCTTCTGGTCATCGGAGAGGAGCACATGCGAGAGGCTCAGGGAAGCCTCTAGCATCACATCTCTTCTGGCGGTCGTCCCTCTGATGGAATCAATCGTCCTGATCATCATCCATCCCGAATTCGGTGCGAACGATTTCATGCTCCTCTCAGGGATCATGGTGTTCGTATCGATGCTCATCCAGGCATTCTTCTGGAAGAAGGTGGATGCCATCGGAGCATTGGGATCTTTCAGCATACTGATGCTGATCGTCTCGCTCATATTCCTCAACCTGTCATCGATCCTGGCGATCAACCACGGCGGTGCTGCGATGCTGGTGGCGAGCGCCTTATTCGCAGTTGCGCCGATCCTTCTGATGTTCGATTGGGCATGGTCCGCTAATGCATCTACCATCATGGCGCTCATCGCCGCTTTAGCAACGACGGTGATAACGGTCACTGATGACATAACCCAATTCGGATTGCTCCTGGCGTTCTGGATCCCGGCGGTGTTCCTTGTCCTGATCCGCATCCCCATGAGGGCATCGTCTCTGGTCCATGACGGGCAGAGGCTTTTCTAATCTCACTCTGACGTGTCCCTCAGGCTCATTCCCTTCGTCTCTCTGCCGAATATGGCGATGACTATCGCCACCATGGCGAACGCCGCTGACAATACAGCGAATACAAGGACGAAACCGTATTCGGTACCGAAGCTGGAGTAGAGGATGGGAACGATGAACGGCGCGATGAATGCTCCGATGCGTCCGAACGCTGATGCCCAACCGGTACCGGAGCCGCGGACATCCGTGGGGTAGACCTCCGGGGTGTAGGAATAAACGCAGCCCCATGCTCCAAGGGCGAAGAAGTACAGCAGGCATCCTGCCAAGAGGATCGTCATCTCGGAGTCCGCATGTCCGAAGAACCATGCGGCCGCTGCCGTACCGAAGAAATACACTATGAGGGTAGGCTTGCGTCCCCAGCGTTCCACAAGATAAGCCGCACTGAAGTATCCGGGGAGCTGAGCTATGCACATGATCACTGTGAATCCGAAGCTCTTGACGATGTCGAATCCCTGATCGGTCAGTAGGCTGGGGGTCCAAAGGACGAATCCGTAGTATCCGAAGTTTATTCCGAACCAGATGACCCAAAGCACTGCGGTGGAACGGAGGTTCTCCCTCTTCCAAAGCATCTTGAACTCTTCGTACCAGGGCCTCTTCTCTATACCCTTCGAGGGAGTATCGTCCTTGACCGATTCTACTCCGGCAGACCTCTCCAGTTCCTCCACTATCCTCTCGGCCTCTTCTCTCTTACCGTTGACCTCCAGATACCTGGGGGACTCCGGGACCTTGAAACGGAGCAGTGCCGCGAACAGTGCCGGCAGCGCACCCACGAAGAACGCCATGCGCCATCCGAAAGCCGGAATCACCAGGAAGGCCACCATCGAGGCAGCGATCCATCCCCATGCCCAGAAGCTTTCCAGTATGATGACGTTGCGTCCTCTGGACTTGATGGGGGAGATCTCGCTGACAAGAGTCGAGGCTGCAGGTAGTTCTCCTCCCAGTCCGAATCCGGTAATGAAACGGAACAACAACAGGGTCCAATAATCCGTGGCCAATCCGCACAGGAAGCTGCCGATGCTGTAGATCAGCAGGGTATAAAGGATGACAGTCCTCCTTCCGATGCGGTCCGAAATCGCTCCCGAAAGTGCCGCACCCAGGATCATTCCGAATATGCCAGAGCTGGTCAGCCAGCTGAGCTGGTACTTGTCGAGACCCCAGTCAAGGTTTATGGCGGCGATGACACCGCTGACCATTCCCTGATCCATGGCATCGAACATCCATCCGAGACCGACCAGGAAAAGGATTGTCCAGGTCATCCTGGTCATCGGTAAGGATTCGATACGTTCCGAGATGCTCGACATACGCAATCGGATGGCAATCAGGCTTGCCGATATAAAAAATCGAACGTTCTTAAAATCCGGTCAAAGTGAGACAAAAACAGTCAAAAATAGCCTATTTATAGGCATCCTATTCAAAATAAAGGCGCGACCTTTATATTACAGAACCTCCTTTTTTCTTCTGGATGGGATAGCATGAGTGACAGCTCACGCAAGCTTAGCTCGGGCTTTAAGAACTTAGTAGGTTCAGTCAAAGACCGCGGGCTAAATACGGATGCGATAACGAAGAACGTTCGCAAAGGCGTTGGTCAGTTATCATCAAAAGCAAAGGATATAATCAAGAAACCGGACTTGTCCAGGTTCAGGTCCTCCGCCTCTGAAGAGACGGAGACCGTGGATCTCAGCGATTACGGTTACGAGAAGATGCAGGGAATCTACTTCCAGAGGCACTCGGTCAGGAACATTTTCAATGAGAGCGCGGTCGTTATCAACCCGCATCCTGTCGCCGAGGAGTTCGAGTACACCCCTGCGGAGCCCGAATCCGTTCCTGTGGAATCGGCACCCAAGTACACCGCTCAGGAATACCCCGAGTTCGAGTACGAGGACGATGACGAGGAAGAGGAGAACGTGGACTTCAACTCCCTCTTCGAGGGACAGGATGCCGAGGAGCCCTCCGAGCCTATGATCATGAAGATCGAGGAGGAAGTCGCCGAGGAATTAGAGGAGGTTCACCCCAGCTCAGATTATGCATCTCCCGCTGAGGACATAGATCCCAGGGCTCTTTTCGGTAACCTCATCATGAAGAAGGACGATGACGTCATGGTCCAGTCCGGAATCAACGATGACGGCATCATCAGGGGAACCGCCCCCGAGGAGAAGTTCGATTTATTCGATTTTGCCGTCGAATCACACGAGATTGTGGAGAGCAAGGTCGAGTCTAGGATCAGGGCCGAATCATCGTTCATCGAGGAGGAGACCATCGCCGAGGAAGACCAGCCCTTCGAGGCGGATGGAACCGACGTCGAGGACGAGTTCGACATCATGTTCGTCGAGAGGGACGAGCCCAAGATCGAGGACTTCTACAGATCCGTTCCCGAGATGCCTTCTGTTCAGGCACCCGAGGTCCCGGCAGCAATGGAGGTGCCGGCTGTTATCGAGGCACCCGTCTGGGAGATCTCCGAGGAAGCATCCGTTTCATTCACAGATTTCATTTCATCAATACCTGCAGAGGAACCCTTCGTGGCCGAGGCACCCGTCTGGGATGTCTCTGATGTTGCGGCAACCGCCTTCATCGACCACATCATGTCGATCCCCGAAGAGGAACCTGCACCGGTCGAGATGCCCGCATGGGACGTCACCGAGGAGGCATCCGTCTCCTTCGCAGACTACATCTCGATGATCCCGGAGGAGGAGCCCGTTCCCGTCGAGATCCCTGTTTGGGATATCACAGAGGAAGCCTCGGTCTCCTTCATCGACCACATCATGTCGATCCCTGAAGAGGAGCCCTTCGTTGCTGCTCCCGTCTGGGAGATTTCGGATGATGCTGCAGACGCATTCGTCGCATTCGGAGCCATCGAGCCCGAGTACCCCGCACAGCTTGTGCCTGAAATCGCATGGGACGTCACCGAGGATGCAGCAGTGTCCTTCGAGGACTTCCAGTCCATGGGACTGGTCCGCATGCCCGCATCAGTCGAGGTTCCCGTTTGGGATGTCACCGAGGACGGAGCAGACGCATTCGTCGCATTCGGAGTTATTGAGCCCGAGTACCCCGCACAGCTTGTGCCTGAAATCGCATGGGATGTCACCGAGGAGAGCGCAGCGGCATTCACCGCACTCGCCGCATCTGTTCCCGACTTCCCTGCAAGGGAGGCATTCGTCATGCCCGCATGGGATGCATCCGAGGCCGCTGTCGAGGCCTTCGGAGACTACATGCAGATCGAACAGGACATGCAGAAGCAGGCAGTCTTCCAGGCAATGCCCTCAACCGTCGCCTTCACGAAGATCGAGGTCGAGCCTCTCGAGGCACGCGAGGAGTCATTCAACGCCCTTGCACTCGGAGGCATCTCCGAGATGGCCGAGACCTCCACTGATGTGGAGGAGAAGACCGATGTCAGGGAGAACCCCGACTTCAGCAAGGACAGCGTCATCGTAGAGAAGCCTGTGATCCAGGCAACGACCTACAAGTTCGTGTTCAAGGACGGAATGGTCCAGAAGATCCCCATGGGAACAACCGAGGACGTCGAGGAGAAGATCGAGGCCGCATCCGATTCGGAGTGCCTCGCACCCCTCCCCGAGGACAAGCAGACCCCTATGGTCAGCTTCTCCTTCGGACGCTCCTCCAAGAGCTACGATTCAGTCGGATTCAACTTCTGATTCCGAAGAAACTTCTTTCCCATCCAAACCATTTCTTTTACGTTTTTATATTATTATCAGATTACAAGACCCATGGAACTCCTCTTACAGGTTCTCTTCAGTATGGCGGTCATCTTCGTGTTGGCCCGTATAGGTGCGACACTTTTCGCAAGATTTGGTTTTCCCGGCCTTATCGGCGAGATACTCATCGGTATACTGATTGCGAACGTTGCTGGAGGAAGCTTCATGACAGATATCCTCGCTATCGATCCTTATTCTGATGAGTACGGCGAGGATAACATCTACGATATCATCTACACCCTGTCTGAGCTGGGAGTCATGTTCCTGCTGTTCTCCGTCGGATTGGAGACGAAGGTCAAGGACCTCCTGGGATCCGGTAAGGCCGCATTCCTAACGGCATTGCTGGGAGTCATACTGCCGTTCATAGCCGGTTTCGCACTTGTCATGGCGATCGGAGGATACAGCATGAACGCAGCTATGTTCATGGGTGCGGCAATGGTCGCCACATCGGTGGGAATCACTGCCCGTATCATCAAGGACATGAGACTGATGGAGGTCAAGGAGTCCCGTATCATCATCGCAGCAGCCGTCATTGACGATGTTCTCGGAATGATCGTTCTGGCCATCGTTCAGGGAATGGCATCTTCAGAGGGCGGTATAGACATGGTCGACCTCTCCATTATCATCATCAAGGCTGTGGTGTTCGTGTTGGCTGCGATAGCAGTAGCCAAGTACGTCGTCCCGAAGATCTACGACTTCTTCGATGAGAGGAATGCGAAGGTCAGGGCAGCCGGAAAGGTCCCTATCACATACAACAAGCTTGTATTCGCCATCATCGTCTGTCTTTCAATGGCCGCTCTGGCAGAGTACATCGGACTCGCGGCCATCATCGGAGCGTTCCTTGCAGGAATGATGTTCGCAGATTACGCTTGGGAGTGGGAGCTGGAGCACAGGGTGGAGGCTATCACCTCGTTCCTGATTTCGTTCTTCTTCATCAATGTCGGACTGCAGGTGGATATCTACGCGATGTCCGATATGTCCATAGTGTTCCTTGTACTGATCGTCATCATCCTCGCTATGGTCACCAAGTACTTCGGATGCGGTCTCGGAGCAAGGCTCGGGGACAAGTCGATCGACAGAGCCTCCTTCAGCATCATCGGAGTCGGTATGATGCCCAGGGGAGAGGTCGGAATCATCATCGCATCGATAGGTCTCCACGCTGGTGTGATGACCGGAGACCTCTACACCGTCGTCGTCTTGATGTCTGTGCTGACCACTATCATAGCGCCTCCGATCCTTTCTTCACTGTTCAAGAAGAAGTACGAAGGGCAATACACCATCATCCCGGAAGACGAGATCTGACCCACATCCTATAAAACGGAAGATGGAGATTCGTACTCCGTACTTACCTTAACTACTGTGAGGTTTAAGGATGGATGAGACTGAAATTGCAGATATGCTGTGGGAATTCGACGATCTCTTATGGTTGATCCCGTTCGTGTTGATCTTCCTTCTCGGATTGTATTCAACCATCAGGTTCAAAGGGATCCAGTTCACACAGATCAAGGAGATGTTCAAGGTAACATTCTCCAAGGAAAAGAGTGAGAAAGGAGAAGTCACGCCGTTCCAAGTGTTCTGCGTGAGCATGGGTAACCGTGTGGGAGTCGGAAACATCGCCGGTCCCGTTACCGCAATCTTGTGCGGTGGACCCGGAGCCATATTCTGGATGTGGGTTTTCGCTACGTTGGGCGGAGCAACGAGTTTCGTTGAGTCGACCATCGGACAGCTGTTCAAGACCCGTGATAAAGATGGTAACTCCAAGGGAGGTCCCGCTTACAACATCGCCAACGGACTCGGATTGAAGAAGTTCGGAGCAGTCGTCGCCGGTCTTATGATCATGATGTATCTGGTCGGATACATCTCGTCGGAGACGGCAGCCATTTCCGAAGCGTTCTGTGGAGCATTCGAGTTCGAGAACAATGCGCTGATCCTCGCGATCGTGATGACCATCATCGCATTCATCGTGGCCATAGGAGGATTCAAGAGGATCGCCAAATCATCCGCATACATCGTTCCCTTCATGGCTCTGGGATGGCTCGTGATCTGTCTCGTTACGGTTCTGTTGAACTATCAGAATATCGGCAACGCGATCGTTATGATCTTCCAGTATGCATTCAGTCCGCCCGCATTCGTCGGCGGAATCGCTGGTGCATTGCTTTGGGGTATGAGGAGAGGAATCTGGTCCAACGAGGCCGGTATCGGTACCATTACCAACGTATCGTCCCTGGCGGATGTCGACCACCCTGCATCTCAGGGTCTCTCCCAGTCCCTGGGAGTACTCATCGACACGCTGATCTGTACCCTCACCGCACTGGTCATCCTGACCTACATGAACTTCGATCCCTTGGTGGAGATCGCAGAGGACTCCATGCCTTATCTGCAGGGAGCATTCACAAGTGTTCTCGGAGACATAGCGCCTACGCTGATCTTCATCTTCATCTTCCTGTTCTCTATCACCTGTCTCATGGGAGACTATGTGATCGGTGAGAACAATCTGAAGTTCATAACCGAGAGCAAGAACTCGAAGTACATCATCATGATCCTGGTCATGGTGGTCGTGTTCTTCTCCACCCTGTATGCATCGGACCTCATCTTCGCCATACTGGACATCCTGTTGGCGCTGTGCGGTATAATCAACTGTTTCGTCATCTTCAAGCTCTTCAACCGTGCTGTTGAAGTCTACAATGATTACAAGAAGCAGAAGGCCGAAGGCGTTGAGAAGCCCAAATTCCACAAGGATGCTCTCAGTGACGACACCGGTGTGACCGATTGGGAATGAAACATTTCAGCCCGCGAAAGCGGGCATCAAACGATTTCATTAAAAGTGGCCTCTTGCTTCGTTTGAAGTGAAGTAAAACAAAGAGGCAAGAGGCCACTTTTAATGAGGGAAACCCCTTACAATCCTTTTCTCTCCAGAACTTTCTCTTTGATCAGCCTGGTAGATTCAACCGCGGATCTGCTGAAGACGTCTGACCCCATCTTCTCTGCAAGGAATTCGTTGATGGCCGCACCGCCAACATTGACGATAAGGCGATCCCTGATGCCTGCTTCCTCCAGAAGCTCTTCGAGATCATAGAGGCTAGGACAGTCGTATGTGGTCTGAACCGATAGGCATAGAACATCTATGGTCGGGTCCTCGGCGCAGGATTTGATCATCGTCTCTACGTTCACATGACGGTCGGCCACGACGGTCTCGAATCCGGAGATCCTGAGCAGGCATGACATCAGATCCCTTCCTTCGGTATGGTTCCCGAAGCTGCCCACATAGGCCTTCCCTATGATCTCCAGCCCCTCATCCATTGAATCCAGGATATCCTTGGCCGAGCGTATGAACTGAAGAAGTGGAACGCGTCCGGATTCGAATTCGGACATCAGCGCATCGAGCCTTGGATCGGACATGCGCATGTATCGGAATCAGAGGATATAACTGGAATGCACTCTGATGGATTTTCAAAATAGCCTTTCACCGACTGATGAAGGGCCTGACTACGGCAACCTAACGATCAGAGGGAGAAGAATGCGGATGCGATCTCCACGATGACGATGACAGCAATGGCGATACCGATGACCGCGTAGGGGCTGACCTTGAGACCCTTCTCGTTCTCGACGTCGAAGTATCTCATCAGACCTGCGGAGGACTGGAAACCGCTGTCGTTCTTTTTTGCCATAAAGTAGCGAATTAAGGACAACTATAAAAGGACTGCCATAGAATGATTGGAAAGCCTTTCAGTCGAGCGTGACCGAAATCCCTTTTTATTATACATATATACGCGCTTCGATTAGAATGCACTGGGCAGATGTAATCGCAAAGGAAGTGGCAGAGACCTGCGAGCACCCGTTGATCGCTACAGGAATCAGCCCCACGGGAATCATCCACGTAGGAAGTCTAAGAGAGGCAATCACCGGAGAATCCATCCGCAGTGCCGTGGCGTCCCAAGGAAAGAACGTTAGGCTGATCTACCTCATAGACTCGTTCGACCCTCTGAGGAAGAGGTACGAGTTCCTCCCGGAAGAGTACGAGGACTATGTCGGAAAGCCTATCTGCATGATCCCCTGCCCCTGCGGTAAGCACAACAACTACGCCCATCACTTCATCCAGCCTTTCTTGGACGCAGTCGATTCCCTGGAGGTCCACTGCGAGATCGTCTGGACCCACGAGCTCTACGCTAATGGGGAGTTCGCCAAGTGGATCGACATGACGATCAACAAGAGGCAGGAGGTCATCCAGATCCTCCACGAGGTCACCGGAAAGGATGCCGACCCCAACTTCTCGCCCTACGATCCGCTCTGCCCAGACTGCGGTCGCTTCTGCAAGGCGAACTTCGACACTTACGAGTTCCCCTACCTCGAGTACTCCTGTAAATGCGGATCCAGCGGAAAGGTTGATGTCCGCAAGATGGAGGGAAAGCTCAAGTGGAGGCTCGAGTGGCCTGCCAAGTGGATGATCTTCGGAACATCCGCAGAGCCCTTCGGAAAGGACCACGCGGCAGCGGGAGGTTCCTACGATTCCGGAAAGAGGCTCGTCTCAGAGATCTTCGGAGGAAAGGCACCCTATCCTATCCCATACGAGTTCGTCCAGCTGAAGTCCGGAGGACAGATCGTCCAGATGCACAAGTCCCTGGGAAGCGCGGTCACCGGTCTCGATGCGATCAACATGACCCCTCCAGAGGTCCTCAACTACCTGTTCCTCAGGACACAGCCCAACAGGGCCATCGACTACGATTATGGAATGGGGCTCCTGGACATGACCGATGAGTACGACAGGATGGAGAAGGCATACTTCTCCAAGGAGTTCACCGAGGCAGAGGAGAACAACGTCGCGGCATATGTCATCGCTCAGCACAACCATGTTCCTGAGAAGCTGCCCATGCAGATCTCATACAGGCATCTGGTCAACGTCGTCCAGATGGCGAAGGACTTCGACGGCGTGATGGAGATCCTGGGAAGGACCGAGGATATGTCTAAGATCACCGACTTCGACCGCAAGAGGCTCCAGGTCCGTGTGGACTGCATCCGGTTCTGGCTGGACAAGTTCGCTCCCGATAACGTCAAGTTCTCCATACAGGACAAGGTCCCCGAGGGAATAGAGCTCTCCGCCGATGAGAAGGCTTACTTTAAGGCACTGGCGGGTAGGCTTGCGGATGATGCATGGACTGCCGAATCGATCAACGCCGCAGTCACTGAGGTCGCACAGGGCTCCATCGGAAACAAAGGCGCCTTCAAGGCGATGTACAAGATCCTCATAGGTAAGAACATGGGTCCGAGGCTCGGACCGTTCCTGGCCAGCATGGACAAGCAGTTCGTCATCGGAAGGCTCAACGAAGCATCTCTGTGAAAGGCAAGGGGGAGCATTCCCCCATTTATTTATCGGACAAGAGGGATTTGAGAACATGGAGTACAGAGAGCTTCTGCCCATTCTGACCATCGTAGGCATGATCGCCACGGTCCTGTCGTTCCTGGTGTATGTGTTCGTCCCTAGCGGAGTCTTCATCGGGACGTTCATCATCGGAATGGTCCTGATGGTAGGAGGATATACCCTCTCCGCACTTAGCTCCAGGAAGATCGAGAAGGAATTGGCATCGAGGGAAGAGGCCGCTATGGACAGGGGATGCATAATCTCTCTTGACGGCCCATACCAGCCTGTCGGCGACGATGCCACGATAGAGGTCCTGGAGTAATCGGCATGTCCGCTCTCAACGCACGCATCCTGTACCTTTTCTTCGATTCCGCCAACATGCACAGGTGGAACGACCATCTCAGGCCGGTCGATCTGACGGAGATGGACAAGCAGGCACACAAGGCCGCCATATCCTGGATGATCGGCAAGTTCGAGGAGAAGGCTGGCAAATCCGTGGACTGGAAGAGGCTCATAGAGCACCAGATCTTCTCGTTCATACAGCGCGCCGTTCTCACAGACCTGAAGCCCCAGGTCTTCCACAAGATCTCTCAGGACAGGAGAGAGGATGTCAACGAGTTCGTCATCTCAGAATATGACAGGTTGATCCCCGATTCCGATCCGGATTTCAGGCAGAGATTCATCACATACCTCGAGAAGGACTACAAGTCTCACGAGGATGACATCATCCGTGCAGCTCACTATCTGGCCACACGCTGGGAGTTCAATCTGATCTATGATTCCAATAGATCGCTTTACGGCATCGATATCACCCGCAACGAGATCGACGAGCAGATCGACCAGCATATGGATCTGGCCGGGGTGCGCGAGATCGCCACCTCAAGGAGCGATTCCTTCAATTTCATCGACCTGATCGGACAGCTGAGATTCCAGCAGCGCTGGGCGAGGACGCCCCGCATCCCCAAGACGACGGTTCTGGGGCACTCCCTGATGGTCGCCAATTCGATGTTCCTCAACGATCTGGATGCCGGTGCCTCAGATAGGCAGATCTACAACGATTACTACACCGGTCTATTCCACGATCTTCCCGAGGTGCTCACCAAGGATGTCATCACGCCGATCAAGGTGAACGTCTCCGGATTGGCATCCCTGCTGGAGGATTACGAGAGGGATCTGGTGGAGAGCAAGATCCTCCCCTTGTTGGCGCCGGAGTGGCATGAGGAGTTCATGTTCATGGTCATGGACCCGTTCGACGATGCTACCAATCCTAAGTTCGGGAGGAGGAACGGTTACGACCTCAAGACCTGCGACAACCTCGCCGCTTACATGGAGGCGCACATCTCCATCTGCTACGGAGTGAGCTCAACCACCCTCAGACAGGGCGAGAAGGACATCCGCGCCAAGCTTCTGGACAGGAAGGGAAGCATAGATACCGCAAGGATCGTTGCCGATCTGGACACCATGAATATTTGATATACCAAACCGATACCGCCCTCATGAGGAAGGATTTCGGAGCCAAACCATGCATCTATCCCGAGCCTGTTCTGATCATCGGTACATACAACAGTGACGGAACGCCCAATGCGATGAATGCGGCATGGGGAGGAATCCATGAGGACACGGAGATCAGCATCTGTCTTTCTCCGGAGCATAAGACGGTAGAGAACATCCTGAAGCGCAAGGCGTTCACTGTCGGTTTCGCAACGCAGGAGACTGTCGTTGGATCCGATTACGTCGGTATCGTATCTGGGAACAATGTCCCGAATAAGTTCGAGAAGGCAGGATTCCACGCCGAGAAGAGCAAAAAGGTGGATGCTCCGATAATCATGGAGCTCCCTATCTGTCTGGAGTGCAAACTTAAGAGCTACACCAAGAGCAACTGCGAGTGTATCGGTGAGATCGTCAATCTGAACATCGATGATGCGATCCTCACGGATGGCAAGGTGGACCTCAGCAAATACCACCCGATAATCTACGATGCGATCAACCACGATTATCTCGCGTTCGGCGAAGTCGTCGGGAAGGCATTCTCCGACGGTAAGAAACTAAAATGATGACGGAGGGGGAGACCCCCTCCTCTAAATGTTTTTCAGTGTTTGTCGATGACTTCCTGGCCCCTCATATAGGGTCTCAGGACTTCGGGGATGGTGATGGTACCATCCTTGTTCTGATAGTTCTCCATGACTGCGACTACAGTCCTGGGGAGTGCGAGACCGGAACCGTTGAGGGTGTGAACGAACTCGCTCTTCAGGTGGGGTTCGGGCCTGTACTTGATCCTTGCCCTCCTTGCCTGGAAGTCAGTGAAGTTGGAACAGGATGATGCCTCGAGCCACGCATCCTTTCCGGGAGCGTACAGCTCCAGATCGTAGCACTTGGAGCATGAGAAGCTCATATCGCCAGTGCACAGGAGCAGTACCCTGTAGGGCAACTGGAGACCGTTGATGAGGTCCTCTGCGTTCTTCCTGAGCTCCTCGAGCCTCTCGTATGACTTGCTGGGCTCGACGAAGTTGACCATCTCTGTCTTCCTGAACTCGTGGACACGGATGATTCCCTTGGTGTCCGCGTGCTTTCCGACCTCGCGCCTGTAAGATGTCAGGTTAGCTGTGTAGTAGATGGGAAGCTGTGATTTGTCCAGGATCTCGTCCTGCAGGAGGTTCGTGATGGGGACCTCTGCTGTGGGGTTGAGGTACATGTCGTCTTTCGCAAGGTAGTACATGTCATCCTTCAAGTTGGGGTACTGACCGGTTCCGATGACCGCCGCCTTGTTGATGACTGCGGGCACAACGAGCTCGGTGTAGCCCTGGTCCTTGTGCATGTCCAGGAAGTAGTTGACGAGGGCGCGCTCGAGCCTTGCTCCGTCTCCCTTCATCACATAGAATCCGCTTCCTGCGACCTTGGTTCCTCTGTCGAAATCGATGATGTCCAGTTCCTCGGCGAGCTCCCAGTGCTCCTTGGGCTTGAAGTCGAACTTCCTCTTCTCTCCGGCCTCGTATACGACGACGTTCTCTGTGTCGTCCTTTCCGATGGGCACGGACTCGTGGGGGATGTTGGGGATGTTCAGGACGCAGTCCTGCCTGATCTCCTCGAGCTCGGCCATCCTGTCGTCGTTGGCCTTGATCTTGTCTCCGACTTCGCGCATCTCCGCGATCTTGGAATCCTTCTCCTGGCCCTTGGGCATCTTGGAGATCTCGAGTGAAACATCGTTCCTCGTCTTTCTGAGGCGGTTGTTCTCATCCGTGAGGGCCCTCCATTCGGAATCTGCCTCAAGGAATCTGTCCAATATGGTCTCGTCTCTGTTTCTGTTCCTGATCATAGTCCTGATCATGTCAGGATTCGATCTGATGACATTGACATCTAGCATTTCATTACCTCAGAATTTCTTTTGGGAGAGGGAGGTCCAGGTCCTCTTGTCCGTTACGACGATTACTCCGCCGCGGACATCCACTATGACCGCCCCGGTGGCCTCTTCGATGGCTTCCGCTGCCTCTTTGGCGCCGTCCTCCGAATTCGAAAGCACCTTCACCTTGATCAGACGGTTCTTCTTCAGCTGTGTGGTGATCTCATCGAAGAGTCCCTGGTCGAGACCGTCCTTGCCCACATGGACAGTGGCGTTGATCTCATTGGCACGCCTCATGAGCTCCTTCCTTGCGTCTTTCTCCGTCATTTTCTCTGCTCCCTTATGTACGGTATGCGCCGTACTTCTCCGCACACATCGCATCTGATGCACACTTTATGATTGGACAGGCGTACCGTGCAGTTGACACCGGGCATCAATGGCTGGTGGCAGCTCTTGCAGAACTTCCTATCCTTGGGCATCTTGACGCGCGTCTTGCCGCTGATCCCGGTGGCGATATCGATGTATCTTCTGGCCCTGTCCTCCCTTCCGTCCCTGACGGCCTGTTCGGACATGGTAAGCAGCTTGTCGATACGCTCCGCCCCAATCTCGCGGATTGTAGCGTTGGGTACATGGCGTGACATGTGCGCACCTATAGGGTCTCGGACTGAACATGACCTATAAATAAAATACCTAAACAGGAGGACATTCAAGCCGGGAGCAGAGACATTAGGAATTCGCGAACTTCCATCTCCTCTCCATCGAACTGCCTATCCGTCTCGACGTAGTTCTCGAAGAGGAAGATCCCATACTCGTGGAAGGATACCACACAGTCATCCCATGACGGTTTGGTCACAGATATGCCCACATCATCGTTCCTCATGCTCCAGTTGCCGGTATCGGAGTCGTAGGAGATGGTGGCGATCAGCGGGTTCAGCAGGTTCATGTCCCTGTCCTTGGTGATGAGCCTGTGGAATTTCAGGGTAGGGATGGTGTAGCATCCCTGGACCTTGTCCAGGCCGATGATGTGGCCTTCCTTGTTCCTTCTCACTTTTCCGACCAGTATGACCGGTCCGGCCGCTGCGAACGTCGGGATGTCGCTATGAGCTATGTTCTTGTCGAATGAGACCGGGATCAGGTATTCATCATTGGAGAGATTCCAATGATTCCTCCTGACGCTGTCCCTTTCCACCTTGCCGACAGCTGCGGAGATCCAATCCTTGTCGACTGTGTACTCGACGAATTTCGAGGTATCGACACCCTCGAAGCTCTTCTGGTCGTCTGCGCGGCCATACTCCAGGACATATCCTTTGAGGTGCTCTGAGAGATCGATCAGATCCTGAGCGATCTTTCCACGGGCCTCATCCTCCTGGAATGTATCCTTCATCCAGTTACCGACGGCTCCTGTCCCCAGGAAGTCCAGGGTGTTGCAGAGGACCGTCATGGCACCTTCCAGCGCTTCGTCGTTGCCTTCTGTAGGTCCTGAACTCAGGCCCCCTGTGGATTCTCCGCCGATGGTGAGGTCGAATTTCCTGACAAGCTTGTCAGGTATCTCGTTCTGGAGCCTCATGGACAGCCTCAGCATCATACAGCCGATGTCCGTCAGGAGAGTCTGGACATCCACCATGATCTGGCCTGCAACGGCTATGGGGACTCCCGACCTGTCATCGGGGTCCGACGAAACTACCCTGAATCCGAACGAGTGCATCAAAAACTATATCATCCACAGGCATAATAAACTATTCCTGCCCCGTCAGATATCATCGAGAATTGTAAATCTGGCTCTCTTAGGTTTTCCGATGCTCGCAAAGCCGGGAAGTCGAAGGATGAAACCGCACCGACAGATCAGGCGCGTCAGCTGCCTAGATGCCTGATTTTCCCTATATACGCGCAAATTTGGCATAACATTTATATGAATGTTACAGGGCGAGCTGGCAATAGATTTTCGAGCTTCTTCGGAGGTTGGAAATGTCAGCCAAAATAACATACGAAGAGCTTCGCAGAACAATATGGATGCAAAGGCAGTATTTGATTGAGAGCTTCATCAACGACGGGAAGACAAGCATCCCTTACAGGTTCTCAAATTTCGAAAAGGATATGAATATGTCGGAGTTGGTCGTGGATCCTTCGACGCAGAAGAGGAAGTGGAAAGCTCTCGTCGATAGGGGATTCATCAGCAAGGTGAGGTTTGGTGACACGGTCACAGACGGCATCGACGTCAGTGTATTCAAGGATCTCATGAATACGGCTGTTCGTAAGCAGTACGTTGCTCTTCTACATACCGTTACCCCATCACTCGAGAGAGATAGAGAGATAGAGAGAGATACACACACTATCGCGCGCGGAAGCGCGTGCGTGAACATGGAGGAAGTCCAATGAGCGATGTTATCCTCATCAACTTCCGCAAGGAGAAACTCACCATGAGGCAGGTTCTTGCGCAGGTCAAGATCCTGCAAGAGAGATGGCCCTTCCTCGAGATCTTCATGGACGGCGACGCATACGCGATTGTCGGCAGGGCAAGGAAGGTGATGTCATGAGTATGCCTTCACCGAAGGAAGTCATCTACCCAGAAGGGGACGACTGCTCCAAGTGCATCCACTGTAGCCGTATCGAGCTCGGTAAGGTCATTTGCAACGAGTACGGAACCATCGATCCCGAGCTGACATGCAGATGGCCCAAGTGGCCCGTTACTATCGACGAATGCCCGTCATACGTTAAGAGGCCCGAGTTCAGGGAGGTGGAGGAATGACCGGAGTTCTCCAGAGGATCAACATGGCCGCGGCCATACTCCAGCAGAATCCTTGGATAAAGGACATGACGAACTCGCAGTTCAAGTCCGTGGACATCGACCAGATCAGGCGCGAGGTCGGAGCTGCGGAGACCGAGGCGGGACTTGTTGTCCAGTATCAGGAGACGGACTTCTCCGTTACCGATGCCAACGGCAAGCTCTGTTGCAAGATCAGTGCTGTGCTGACATACTACAGCATCGACGATGAGGAGATGGAGCACGGGCTGGAATTCCCGAGGACTGCAGTCGGATTCGACACCCTCGACAAGGGATGGAACAAGGCCGAATCCATGCTCTACAAGAACCACTACAAGGGCCTGTACCATATCGGAGAGAGGGCAGATGATCCCGATGGTATGAGTGCTGAGGAGTACGACCTGCTGGATGTGTTCAGATTCATCACATCATACGACTCGCAGGGCCATCCGGAAAGGAAATTCCACGATCAGATCATGAAGATCGTCGAGACGGCCAAGCCTATCGTCGACAAGATGAAGGCGGAGCAGGAAGAGGAACGCAGGAAAAAGCTTCGTGCGACCAAGGCAGCACAGGCTGGCGGATTCTTCGATACCAAGAAGGAAGCGAAGACCGTGCAGAAGAAGATAGAGACCAACACCGAGGCCGCAGTGACCAAGGCTGATGAATCGGAGCTCGCCAAGAAGACGGTTGAGGCGGATGCCAAGATGGTCGAGATCCTCGGATTCTATCAGAACAACAAGGATTGTACGATCATCAAGGATTACATCAACCAGTATGGACCGATGATCGATTGGCAACCCACCATCACCATCAGATGCTACAAGGATCTCCAAGAGGTGGGATTGATATGACCTCATGGATGGAATGCGGATGCGGAGGGGATGTTACCCTCTATGAGTATCCGGGAGAGGAGAGGTTCGGCAGGAAGTGGTTCCTCCTTAAGGGGAACTGCAAGCAGTGCGGCAGATACTACGAGACCGTCCCCACGGCCGACCTCAAGGAATTCAGGAGGCTCATGGAGGAGGACGAGATAAGGCAGTTCCGTGAGCAGAAGGAGAGGGAGGTAAAAGAATACAACGAGTATCTGGAATCCCTCACACCAAAGGAGCTACTGAACGAACTCGGTCCTGAGCATTATCCCTGGATCTACCTCGTGTTCGAGAACGTCATGCTCCCCGAGGGGCAGACAAGGACACTGCAGGATCTGGGCCACACATCATATTGTCTAACCTTGGCGGATGCCTACAGGTCAGCCACGTTATATCTCAGGCCCAACCAGCATTGCAGGATTGAGCAGAATCATGAGATCATAGACGAATGGACCTACGGGGATAGGGATTTCGAGAGATTCATCGTGTCGGTCCATTATGATTACATCGTCCGTGACACCGGAGAGGTCCGTGAGTCCACATCGTGCGGCATCAGGGAGCTAACGGTCGAGGAAGCAAAGGAGAAGGCTGATGAGGAGGCCATGAGGTGTCTTGGCGGTTCATCCACTTTCTTCGATTATTGGATAAAGGACAAGGATGGCAACGTCGTCTATCAGAGGTCGATGAAGAGGGAGGCGGTAGCATGAGCAAGTGCATACTGTGCGGAGCCGAGATCCCCGAGGACGCGGTCCATATCGCCTACGCATTCGTGGCCCATTCATCATTCAAGACGGGCACAGAGGCATATGAGCTCTGCCAGAATCACACGGACAGGCTCATAGCCTTCCTTCACTCGGAGGGATTGAGATGACAGTCGACGTACTCTCCTTAGAGGCATACGCAAGCCTCGGCTCCACGAAGGAGGCACAGGCGCAGATCATACTCGACACCATAAGAAAGGCCAGACACCCATCGTCTGCCGACATCGAAAGGCTCACCAAGATAAAGAGGACCTCCGTCACTGCGAGACTGAAGAAGCTTGAGGACGATGGCTTGATCTACAAGGCAGGAACGAAGAAGGATCCGTTCACTCACAAGACCGTCAACTGGTACGGGGTGATCGCATGAGGTTCACCATTCCACAGCCGATGCTCAAGGGACTGGTCTCGGTCCTGTCATCGGTAACATCTATTGCTATGGTGAATTGCACCGAGAAGGGGTTGGAGACCGTTTGCGTGGACGCAGCCCATGTAGCGATGGTCGGATTCACGATTCCTGCCGATGCTCTCACAGGATACGAGGCCGCGGACGAGTTCGGGATGGACCTCGAGAAGATCCAAAGTTTCCTCAAAACATCATCCCCGGGAGACGACATAGAAGTCTCCATCGACGACAGGCTGACCATGAACTCAGGGAATATCACCCGCAGGATGGCTCTCATCGACATATCGGACATCAGGACCCCGAATACCATCAAGACGGATGCGGATAGGCTGCTGACTGCGATCAGAGGGATTCAGGATCTCGGCGACACTATCACTATCAAGGTGAAGGACGGAACATTCTCGATGGCATCCGAGGATGAGCTCAGCTCCGCAGAGTACGATCTCACTTCCAAGGATGTCGGTGTGGAGATCAATGGGATCGGTCGGGGTGCAGTCGCAATGAGCGTATTCCCGAAGGAATACGTCATCTCGGCGATCAAGTCCATCCCCGTGTCGTACAAGGTTACGATCAATCTCGATAATGACTACCCGGTAAGAATAGACTTCACGGACGGTACGGTGTCAGGATTCTATTTCATCGCACCGAGGATCGATTCGGAGGGGTCCGAATGAGCGTGTCATACGACAGGAGACTCCGCTACGGGACCGTGAGCAAGGTCTTGGAGCCCTGCTGCAGGGAAATGGACATGTGTCTGCTCAACGGCGTGATCTACATGTCTGCGCAGAAGGGCAAGGTCCACGGTCTCATGATGAAGATTCAGGACAAACCCAAGAAGGGCTACATGTTCTTCATGTGCCCCTTCTGCGGGGCCAGACTGCAGGAGGTTGACGAATGAAGGGAAGATGCTGGCTGTGTCAAGAGCTCATCACCGACCAGATGTCATGGCTTCTGTTGGACAACAATACGACCCTCGTGCATTCATCATGTTACGACAGGATGAGGCTCAAGCACTCCACTACGAAGGTGATGGAATGACGATTCTGGGTGAACTCTTCCATACGAGGACTCCGGAGATCCTCATCTGCATAGATGAGAACGGACCCAACAATGCTGTGAGGATAGCCGAACTCATCGGAATGGACAATTCTGCTGCTCTCAAGTCACTCAAGATCCTTCGCGACAAGGGGTATACGGAGAGAGTGGGTTTGGATTGGAAACTGATCCATAACGGAGAGGTCGCGGCCGCAGGCCTCTACGACCTCGAGGAATGGATGGAGATGATGTGCAGATGAGGATCACGGAGAAGATTCTCGACGAGGCACTGGATTACCTCAAGGAGTGCGGACCGATGACCACTGAATCGATGACCGTCTATCTCAATCAGAAGCATAACGGACACTTCACAAGCACTAACATAGGTCAGATGATGAGGATGCTGTCCGCCAAGGGGCTGGTCCAGAAGGTAGGTTTAACCCACACCAGCAACAGGAAGACGATATGGGGGTTGTCGCAGTGAGACCGGAGGACGCAAAGCAGATCCTGTCGTTGTTCCCGGAGGATGGGAAGACCTCCGCGGTATCCCTCGGACAGGCCCTCTACCCAGACAAGTCCGAGTATCAGCAGCGTACTCAGGCATTTGCTAAATTGCTAATGCTGGAGAAGATGGGCTACGTCGAGAAGCTCGGCATCGAAGGAGGAATGCGGATGTGGGGGATGAAAGGATGAGCGAACTCAAGCCATGCCCCGAATGTGGGTCGGACGATCTTAATATCATGACGGAATACACATCGGGAAACCGTGTTATTCATTGCACGGGCTGTCACAAATACTATGACCATTTGAAACTGACGAGAGAAGATACACTTTCCGACATATTCGAGAGGTGGAACGAATATGCTCAAAACTACAAGCCAAAACCTAAGACTGAATCAGTATTGAAACCTTGTCCTTTCTGTGGGTCGGAGGAACTTGTGTTCGCCGACGAGGAGGACGGTTCATGTTGCATCAGATGCACCGATTGCGGAGCACAGGTCGGGCATTATAGGGATTACATGTCCGACAATGAGGATATTGCAGGGTTATGGAACAGGAGAGCGAGCGAATGACCGATGATGGATGTGTATAGATGAAGTGTAGGTTCTGCGGGGCCATATTCGACCTCAAGGACATATCCAAGCCTATGGACGACAGCCCGTTCCAGTTCGTATGGGTCAGGGACAACTGCCCTAACTGCAAGAGAGGGATGGACGACTGGTATGAGAGGGTGAGAGAATGATGGTGGAATCAAAGGTATATGAGAATAATGGTTTCTATGACTATGTAGTAACTATCAATACACAGGTGGATTCCTTCTATCAAGGCAATCCGAGATACATCGTAACATTGACGAAGGATGGGGTATTAGTCGAACCGTATAAGGAGGCAGAGGAATGACCTCAGATTGGTGTTATAGATGCCCCAGATGCGGATCGGTCAACGAACTCGAGGGCGAGGAGCTTAATCATGGGGATGGCGAAGAGACGGAACTCGAATGCTATAACTGTGGTCAGAAAATCAAATGCACCGCATACGTTTCAATAGATTATCAATTCTCTGTGAAGGACCCGTTAACGAGGACGAGTATAATGTCGGTGTAACGTTTGATCACATATTTGGGACCGACCCATCCAGAAAAGAGAATTACATACTCCATCTCGAAGATGAGGACGAATGGGAAGATATTAACAGAATATTGACGGAACAGGAGGAAGAGGAATGACCTGCGAACTCGTACCCTGCCCATGGTGCAAGGAATCGGAACGGATTTACCCTCATAGATTCGGAGGCGAAGGGCAGTGGCAGATGGAATGTCAATCATGCGGTGCAACTGGCCCGATGGCGGATGAAAGACATATTGCGGTACAGAAATGGAATGGGAGGGAGTTGATATGAACAACCTTGAATCCTGTCCGTTCTGCGGATGTCGGATAAAGACCAGATATATACCGCCAGAACAGGGAGGGCCAGTATGGGAGTTTCAGCATCCTAAGAATGATTGTTTCCTATTGTTATGCAGTATTCCCTATATCACCGATTTTGACGAGTTCATGGATAGATGGAACAGGAGAGTGAGCGAATGACCGAATTGAAGCCATGTCCGTTCTGCGGTTCTAACAACGTCCAGAACCGTGAGGACGATGGGCGGTACATCCTCTGCAACACCTGCCACATCGAGGTCCGCGACCATCAGGGAACGGACAGGCAGTTCGAGATGTGGAACAGGAGAGTGAACGAATGACCGACCTTAAACCATGCCCATTTTGTGGACAAACAGCTTATTTGCATTTAGAAGATAAGTTTGGAATAGACGGCGAAAGACTGAGTTATGTGTCTTGCTATACTTGTCTTGTTCAAGGCCCCCTTGAAATGAAAATCGAAAAAGCAATTGAATCATGGAACAGGAGGGCCGATGACGATGCGGATTTACTGGCCCTGTTCAACGGGTGGCTCGATTCCGAAAGATACAACTGCGACAACTCCGAGCATGATTAGGAGGTTTGCCACGAGATGCTATCCATCGTGCATAAGAAACAGATGCAGGAGGAATCCAATACCAAACATTCTACGCCCGCATTAGATCGGGCTAAAGATGCGAATTACGGCCCACGCGATGATAACGGATGCTGTTGGCATTGCGAGCATTTCCGCATCCAAGAGTATGCGCCGTCGGGCAAGAAGTGGGTATGCGACGAGCTGAACATCCAGGTTCTAAAAGGACACGGATGCAGATTTTTCAAATGGAGGAGGAAGAATGACCGATTGTCGCCAATGTTTCCATTATGGTAGGTCGCTTGTAAACGGTCGCATAGAATGTGCGATAGCCGATAAAGTAGGCGCATCAAGGGACAGATGTCCGTTCTTCGTAAGGTGGAAGGGATGATACAGGCGTCTATCTTCGACTTCAAGCCGAAGATCATAGAGCAGACGGCCCGTCATATCGTCCTCAAGGACGTATATGAGGAGGACGGTTTCATGCGTGCATATCGTACCGATGCTAAGTGTATAGTCGATTCCATCGGTACGTTCTTCAACGGCGGAGCTCTCACAGATACCCGCGTGTTGGCGAACACCAATCAGATAGACCGTACATCCGATAGCTCCATAGATCATAACGATATGTCGTTGAGATCGTTTCTCCAATTATGCTCGCCCTATCATAAGGAGATATACGCCGATGGAACAGTCAAGGATTGGTTGAGGTTGTCCGAATACGACCCGATAAACCATAGATATGACAGCAGATTCGTCCAGATAGCCGATGCCTCGATGGATTCGGACAATCTGTATCTGATAGACATAGACGGTATGATCTACGACATCAAGCTTGAAGATGATTCCAGATGCGACGCATATCGCATTACTAAGTATGACCCCAGCGTAATAACCGAGCACTTCGTAAACGAGGTTCTCAGGAGGGGGATGAAAGTAAGAGATGTATGTTTCCTAATAGATCATTATTCCTGGGCGTTGGAGAACTACTGTCCATATACAAGGGATTGGAAGGACGGCGGGATGGTTAAGTCCGACCTATTCGACAGGATAAACGATTTGGCAGACAGGGTAGGCATAGAACTGCGCTGGCCCTACACCGTCGAACCGTTAGAACCAATATGGCCTGCATATCCGAATTACGAATGCAGGTATTGCATTCATTCCGAGTGCGAGAACAGGAAGAACGGTTACGGATGCGAGAAATACATCTGGAATAGAAAACCAATCAAGCCGGAGCATGAGGATAACCCGAAACGGCCCAGAAAATCCAAGAGAAAGGCAGTCGCCGAGGACGATGAATGCGGATGCGATGATGAGTCGGAGGCGTTATTATGACAGGGTTCACTTCGGGCATGAGAACATCACTGACCGATGATTGGGCGACTCCGCAAGGTCTGTTCGATCAGCTCAACGAGGAGTTCGATTTCACACTCGATGTATGCGCCAGTGCGACTAACTGTAAAGTATCGAGATTCTTCGATGTAAACGCTGACGGATTGAAACAGGACTGGACTAAAGATGTATGCTGGATGAATCCCCCTTATGGCCGTGTCATCGGTCAGTGGGTAAAGAAAGCTTACGATACAGGGCTGGGGGGGGGGACAGTTGTATGTTTACTCCCCGCAAGGACAGATACTAAATGGTGGAGGGATTACGTCATGCGTGCATCTGAGCTGAGGTTCATTAAGGGGCGCGTTAAGTTCGGTAACTCAAACGTAGGTGCTCCGTTTCCATCGGTAATCGTAATCTATGGAACACCGACAACTCCGAGGATAACGATGTTTGAGGCGAGGAGTTGATGATATGAGCAATAATGGGCAGATGCGTCTATACACATCAACGGGAACACGCAAAACCATCGAGAAGTGCAACATCCATAATATCGGGTTATTGATGGTAGATCATTGGCGCAATCCCGAGGATTGGCCTTTCTTTGCCATAGATAACGGATGCTATTCTGCATTCAATCAACAGGAAGAATGGAATGCTGGCCCATTCCTAAACATCCTGAACAGATTAGTAAAAGAGAACAGGATTCCCGATTATATCGTCATACCCGATAAACCTACGGATTCGGCATCCTTGGAGTTTTCGATGGCATGGTTGCCGATCCTGGAAAGGATGTACCCTACATTCCCAAAATACCTGGCAGTCCAGGACGGTATGAGCTACGATTCCATTGATTCGATCGTGGATCGCATTAACGGTATATTCGTTGGCGGTTCGATGAATTGGAAGCTGGAAACCATGAAAGGATGGGTGGAATATGCTCATTCCCACGGTATCCAATGCCACATCGGACGTATCGGACCTATTAAGCGTATGATCTTATGCAAATTGGCCGGAGCAGATTCTATCGATTCTACTACATGGGTTCAGGTCAGGGGCGGGGTGGACAAATACGTTAACGGTTTCAAATCACAGATATTGTTGGAGGTGGAATGAATGACCGAGCATTACATGGACCATGAGCAATGCTATAGGTGCGAACTCGACCATTGCTGTTGGTCATTGGGCTCGTTCCTATGGGAGGATGGGAACACACCGAACGATTGCAAGGAATTCAGGCCTAAGGAGGAAGAGGAATGACCGAAGATACGGCACGTCCCACACCCACGAGGAACGATGTGGCGAAGATTTTCAATCTGTCGAGAGAAATGGGACTGGCGAGGAGATGCATCAATGAGCTGATGGCCCTCAACATCTATCGCTATGATACGAAGGAGTGGGCATTGGTAGAGGATTGCAGAGATATGCTTGAAGACAAGATCAAGGAGCTTTTTTGTGAGAGGAGATAGATGGACATCAAGTTCTTCGGCAAAGATGAGGAGGAAGAGGAATGACCGACCTTAAACCCTGTCCGTTCTGCGGACATGATGTGACGATCTACGAAGATGACCTGGAAACCGACAATCTGTTCTGGGTTATCCGCTGTGGATGGTGTAACGCGATGATATACGATGACTGTGAGGACAAAGAGCAGATCGTCGAAAGATGGAACAGGAGGGTGGAGGTATGACCGATCTTAAACCATGTCCGTTCTGCGGGTGCGAAATGTCAATTGCGATAATGGATTACAATCTCGTGAAAATCAAACATTATTCAATCGTACATCCCGATAACGGATGTATTTTGGAGAATTACGAAAGTTGTGAAACATCCGCACGTGGGGAGTTAGTAGACAAGTGGAACAGGAGGGTGGATGAATGACCGATCTCAAACCCTGTCCGTTCTGCGGTTCGACCGAGATACACACCTATGAGCCGACGATATACGAAATAGGGAACGATGCTTCCGTGAATTGTGAGAACCCTATATGTGGTGCGGAGGTTCGTGGCAAGGGACTGAAAGAAGCAATTGCTAAATGGAACAGGAGGGTAAAGGAATGAACTCTGCCAATAAAGGCAAGTGGGGTGACCCTTGGCCTACGACATATACGGGAACGACATCCGATGGAATTCATCATCCGACCGTTGTAAAACTGAAACCCTGTCCGTTCTGCGGAGCACCAGCCAAGATCATGAAGGGTTGCGGAGAGGATTGGGTCCAATGCGTGAACCCGAAATGTTCATGCTGTTCGTCGATGCACACGAACACACAGATGGCCATTGAGATTTGGAACAGGAGGGCAAGGGAGTGACCTTCGCAGCCGGCAACAGGTACTCCGATGCCATTGGTAGGAGATGGAAGGTCGTGAGGTCCGCGAGCGATTCCGAGGGGAATCTCGTGCTGATCGTCCGTAATTGGAAGAAGGGCCTATGCCTTGCTTTCGAGGATGTCGAGGGCACTGCGACCGTACTGCTGAAAGACGGGTTCACAACGATATACGAGGAGGCGGAGAAATGACCGACCTTAAACCATGTCCGTTCTGCGGTGCAGGTTCAGACCTTGTTTATGCGCATCATACCCCCGAAGACGGTAATTTCATTCATTGCCTTAATTGTAGGTTGATGGTTTGGTGTACTAATCCCAGAATGGAGGATCTAATCGAAAGATGGAACAGGAGGGTGGATGAATGACGCCGATAACCTATAACTGCCCTCATACGACCGATTCGAGATTACCCTGCCCCATCTGCCTCACGCCCTATGGGGCGCCGAAATATGAATGACAATCCGGATTACGGCTATTTCGCGCTTCCATGCAAGTCGGTGGATGAGATCCCGAAATCCTGTTGGACATGCGTCAAGCACATCTGCGTGATCTCCGGGATGACCACCTGCTTCCTCATCGATAGACCGAGTCATACGAAGATGGGGGTCGAACCCTGTCCCGAATATGAGCCCGACATCATCTGGCTCGAGGTCGGGTAGTGGTATCCGCCGAAGTCCTATCATGCACGGCATAATAATGGCAGTAATCATTCTCATTCTCGTAGACCGAGGGTCTGAAGAGGATGAGCCGATGATAGCCGAGAATAGCATGGAAGCGTACATGCGGGCTTTCAATACGAAGAAGCTCGACACGTTGCGCTGCAAGGTGTTTTAGACCATAGCCGAGAAGCCCGGACTCATGGACGAGGAGATCGCCGCGGAGCTCGGAGTAACTATCAATGTGGTCACAGGCAGGGTCTGTGAGCTGAGGGAGCACGGATTCATAATCTGCACCGACGGAATAAACAAAAGGGGCCTCAACGCACGCAGATCCTACATCAGGAAGGAGGTCCCCTCATGAGCGACGGGAGGGACATCATCCTGATCTGTCCCCATTGCGGCAATCGCATGTACCCGTCCGAGGACGAAGCATCCAATCATCTATTCTGGACATGCGAGGCCTGCGAGCTCGAGATTGTGGAGGAATGGCAATGATTGACGATGCGATTATGGAATTCATTGAGAACAACCGTACAAAGGCGGTCCCCGTAAGACTCATTGTGGCGATGATGGGGAAGGAACTCGATGCCACTCAGAACGAGGTCGAGGATGCCCTGATACGGTTGGAGAACGGGAACAGGATCCACGGGTTCTTCTTCGACGGCGAGCCCTGTGTGGGGACGGTGCTCTGACATGGCATTCTACGACGAATCCGTCATGGACAGCGACCGCAGGGAGATCAGGGAGCTGATGCAATCCATCCATGCGAGGTCGTCACTCAACATCAGGACCAATGAGGATGTCGATAGGCTCAGGAAGTACCTCCTGTCCGATGCCAAGTCGATCCTCAGCAGCGCGGAGAAGCTGATAGGTCTTCTCTGCCGGGAGTACGAGTGATGGCGATCATAGCGCATTCATGCAGCGAATGCAGGGAGTTCTCCAAGAGGACGGTCGGTCAGGATCCTGAGGGCGAGCCCATAGAGGAATACCGCTGCGGGGATAGGATAATGACGGCATCGGAGACGGTCTTCGGATGTGGGCTATGGAGGAAAGCATGACACCTTCCGAGCTCACAAATGCCGTCCTCAAGGCACTCGAACAGGAAAGGAGTGTGGATGAGGTCGCGCAGAAGGTCGGAGCTCCGAGATCCTCCGTACTTGACATCATGCTCTATCTCGCAGGGAGGGGAAGGATAGTCCTCACCGATTCACTGCATTCCAAATGGCAGATCAAGCACGGGAGGGAGACGGAATGACTCTCGACACCTTCCTCTTGATGTTATTGACACTCCTCATCGGATGCATGAGTCTGATAATCCTTCACAGGAGGGAGGAAGAGTGAACTACGAATGCTCCAGATGTGGTTTCATCCATCCGGATGAGACGGAGGAATTGCCTGACGGATGGGCGGAGATAGAATACACGGCAACAACCGGGATGAGATGGACGGAACACCTCTGTCCCGATTGTCAAAATTGCCAATCAAAGACGGTGACTGAATGACTTTCGGTATGCCGAAGATAGATACCCTCAACGGAGGACAGACCTGCATGCAGTGCAGGAATTTCCTCGAGAGGGCGGTCAGACATGACAGGTTCTGGGGAGATGTACCCGTGACATCGTACTGCAAGCAGTTCGGAAAGGTCGTCATCCCTTCGGACGGGCAGGAATGCAGAGCATTCCTCAAGAAACCCTTTACAACAGAAGAAAAGAAGGTATGAGCAATGAGCTACAGAGTATTACTCAGGAACGACGACACCGGAGAGGACCTCCTCTCCGCAACACTCAAGAACGAAGCATCCGCCATGAGGATCGCTGATAACATCCTCGGTGCGGTCAAGGAGACAATAGTGGCCCCCAAGACTTCCTCGCCCGTGATCGGCGGAGGAATCTCGGAGAACAAGCCATGATAATCGCCAAGATCGTCGTCCATAAAGGGAAGAGGGACGGCATGGTGCAGATATTCGAACCTCCGCTGCCCGGACCAGTAGGTGTCTACGATGCGAAGGACATAACGGTCAACTATGACAGGAATGTCCTGACGTTCCGTACATCATTGAACGTCGAGGAAGAGGGCAAGGAGGCGAGGATATTCGAGACCAATGTATACACCAAGTACGATCTCCTTGAGTTCGACGAGGAGATTCTCCGAGGGTTTTTTAAATAAACTCTTAGAGATTCATTAACAGCGGAGTGTCATTGCCACTTTTCGAGTGTTCCCACTCTAAGGTGCATCCTCAGTGATGCCCGCTACCTCCACCGGACCTCTCAAGCAGAGTGTGAGGAGAATCCCATCCCTTATCGAACGGGAGGTCCGGCCTAAACCCATATCCGGCAAGCCTGCAGTGGGATGCACTCGCCGCATATCGTCTTATCCATTGACACTTGGAGCCATCCGATCCCCCTCCTCCTCGGGGGTAATAGAGGAGGATCACCTCTCACGGAGGAGCATGACACTCTCACAGGACATCATAGAGATCACGACCCCCGGCAGGGTGTACTGTCCTGCCGAGGTAGCCGAGAGGTTAGGTGTCGAGAGGGTCAGCAACGTGAAGAAGCAGATGGATTCTCTATGCGAATACCACTACTTCGAAAGATGGAAGAAGCCCAAGAGATGGCTCGGACACGAGGTCTATGCCTATCTCAGGCTGCCATGACCGTCATTCTATGACCGGGAAGGACACCCGTAATAACCGAATATCATTCCTTGGTACGGATCCCTGTCGGCCGGGAGATAGACCGACACTTTTCAAGCACGGCATAATAAAACCGCTTCGTAATGTTAGAATCACCTTAACGGAGGGTAACCCGTGGCAGTCGACAAGAAGGTACGCGCAGAGATACTGATGAAGCTCTATGCAGGTGTACCTGTGAGCAAGATCCTCAAGGAATACGATGTGAAGAAGTCCGCAGTCTATCAGTGGAAGAAGAAGGTGGACGAGGATTTAGCCGAGAGAAAGGCAGAGAAGAAAATGGAATCGATGAACGGAAATTTCCAAGAAAATCGGAATTTTCCACGGAATGACGAGTCCATAGCATTCCCGCCCATATCGCACATCGATCTTGATAATCTGTCGGATCATGCACTGAGAGGCCTATGGGACGGACTCACCCGCATCAAGGACGGTTTGGATAGAGTCCGTTTCGTGGATGGCGATGCCACAAGGGAATCCCTGACCATATCGTACCTCAAGGAGTACCGCCAATACATTGCACTCGTAGGCAAATGGGGAGGACTTGACGATAAGGTCGATTCCGACAACCCGATATTGACTGCATTCACGGAAGCATTGAAGAAGACAAGGACAGGCGAGGACGATGAGTGACACTTTGATTATGCCCCCGAGCCATGTCCTCGACTGGATAACCTGCGAGGACAAGCTCCAGTTCTGGGAGGGCCCTGTCAGATGCGGAAAGACGCAGGCATCCATCCTCGCACTCCTATATCACATTGAGAACAACCCTACATGGAAGCAGGGCATACTCTCGGGGAATACCACGAAATCAGCGAAGAACAATGTGGTCAAGACCGCCATGGGACTGCTCGATCTCGCCCCTAAAGCTAAGTTCAAGCAGCACGAAGGCGAAATCATCATCCCCACCAAGCACGGTCCCGTCAGGGTCGTTCTGTTCGGTGCGGACGATTCCGATTCGGATGATTCCCTCAGAGGATTCACGGCGGATTTCTGGGTGGCTGATGAGATCACCAAGCATCACGAGAACTTCATCAAGGAGGCCCTTGCCCGTATCTCCGCCTCAGAGCATCCTTGGGTGCTGTGGACATCCAATCCCGAGAATCCCCGGAACAGGATCTACACCGAGTACACCGACAGATTCCTCAACATGTCCGCTGAGGAGAAGGAGGAGTTCGGGGGTTATTCGGAGAGGCACTTCAAACTGACGGACAATCCCATCATGACTCCCGAGAAGATCCGCGCATTGGAGCTCACATACACGGGGGCGGAATATCGCAGGAAGGTCTTAGGGGAGAGATGCGTGGCGGAGGGGCTCGTTTATCCATTCTTCGGGGAAGAGTGCATCAAGAGTCCTCCCGAGACCGCTACGGTCCGTTGGGCAGCCATCGACTTCGGTACGGTCCATCCTACTGCGATGGGCTGGTACGCATACGACAAGCCCACCAAAACATATTACAAGGTTAAGGAATGGAGGGCCACACCTGAACAGGCCTCCAAGATGACCACTTCAGAGTATATGGATGTCTTCGAGAAGATAACCGAGGAGCTCGGCGGGATCTCGAAGATGAATCTTACGATAGATTATGGGGGAGGCGGAGAGGCACTCGTCAGAGAAGCTGAGCGCAGACACTGGATGCCGCAAACCCCTGACAAGAAGGTGTTGGACGGCATTTCCGCAACCGCCAGACTCCTGAAAACGCACGTTCTCTATATCTCTCCCGAGTGTCCACTGACCATCGAGGAGCTCTATCTCTACCATTGGGACCAGAAGGCATCGGAGAGAGGAGAGGACAAGGTCGTGAAAGAACACGACGATCTCGCGGATGAAACACGTTACGCAGCCTCTACCTTTATCGAGCCGAGACTGAGGAGATGAGAACATGGAAGACATCATAAGGACACCGCCGGAGATCACTCCGAAGAGCATCAGGAACGCATTCAACCAGTTCAAAGCGAGACTCGACCGTTTGGCTGCGATAGACAGGGCATACGATACCGGACAGTGCGCGAAAGACGAATATGCGTGCGTATCCAACTACTGCAAATACATCTGCGATACCAAGGCCTCCTATGTAGCAGGGAATCCCCCCCAGTATACCGCAGGGGAAGGGGACGAGAAGGCAGAAGAGGTCATAGACCTCTACAGGCATCAAACCAAGGAAGAGGTGGATCAGAAGCTTGTCAACGATTGCTCCATATACGGAAGGGCATTCGAGGTCTGCTTCTGCGAGGAGAAGAACGGAACACTCGTTCCCAAGAGTGCGGCGATCAGCCCCCTTCACTGTTTCGTCGCATACGACACCACCATCGATCCGGATTCAGTGTTCGGTGCGATCCATTACGAGGAGGTCGATGAGGATAACAAGAGGACACATTACCTCGATGTGTACGACGCGATCAACATCACACGCTACAAGCTCGACAATAACACATTCTCGCAGGTCATGGAGGCCCGCCCTCACGGATTCGACAGGGTCCCCATCACCGAGTACAGGAACAATGCCACTATGAGAGGGGACTTCGAGCCCGTCATGTCCCTGCAGAACGCCATCAATCAGGTGCTGTCGGACCGTGTCACAGACAAGAACCGTTTTGCATCGGCTGTCATCGTAGCTAAAGGAGTCACCTTCGGAGATGACAGAGAAGAGGTGGAAGAGAATATGGGCCAGATAAAGGAAATGGCATATCTGGCGATTCCCAAGGATGCCGACCTGTCATATCTCGTCAAGACATTCGACGAGAACTCGGTGCAGGTCCTCATAGATGACATCAAGTCCGACCTCCACAAGATTAGCAGGATCCCCGACCTCTCCGATCAGGCCTTCGCCTCCAATTCCTCCGGTGTGGCGATCAAGTTCAAGCTGCAGGGGCTGAACAATCTCGCGCAGTCCCTGATAGCGCAGTTCAACAAGGGCTACAAGAGGAGATGCAAGCTCTACTCATACATCCTCTTCGGAGATGCCGATGCGGTCGATGTGGAGAACATGAGGATTGTGTTCAGATTCGACATACCTGCCGACATCATCAATGAGGCCAATGCACTCAACACCTACATCGGGGCAAGGATCCTGTCGAGGAGAACGGCTATGGAGAACTGCCCCTATGTGGAGGATGTCACGATAGAGGAGGAACGTCTGGCCGTGGAGACGAAGCTCGACATGGAGCGTCAGCAGCAGATGGAGATGGATTTCCTCCAGAACAATCTCGGCAATAAGGTGAGGGAACAGCTGGACGCTGAGGAAGAGGCTGAAGAGGTCGAATGATGGCGATAGACAAGGTCAATGACGGCAAGTCCAAGAAGGGCAAGCTCTCCAAGTCACAGAAGAGGGGGGCGGCGAAAGTCCTCGCCATTACCGCCTTGACCCAACTCGCTATGCGCACTCTCATAAGGGCCACCAAGCAAGCATCCGAGCAACTTTCGGATGATATTGCGCAAATCCTCGATACATACAAACAGAAAGGCGGGTTCTCCTCGAGAGAGGAGGCCCGTCAATACATGGACGGCTTCGTCAAGCCCAAGGACATCGACCTCCTGATCGAGAGGGCGAGGAAGCTCCCCGAACCATATAGGACGCAGGAGCTCACCCGCCTCTCCACTCCCGCATACTCCTATCGCATGACCCGTAAGAAGGCCATCGACGAGGCACAGAAGATCGAATCCCGTGTCCTCGCAGGGAAGTACGACAAGGTTCTCAAGAGCACTGGCAAGGAGGTCATGGATGAATCCGTATCCCGTCTCGCCTACGATTCCTCCATGGAAGCGGGAATCGGGATCTCCTTCGACATTCCGAACATGGAAGCGGTCGATGAGACCCTTCGCGGAGAGGGGGTGTACGACAAGGTCAAGCTCTTCACCGACGAGGAGATGAAGGAAGTGAAGCGCATCTGCACCAAAGGATGGTTGGACGGGCACTCGTATGATGACATCGCAAAGGATGTGGAAGCTCTCACTGGAAAGGAATCCTACAAATGTGTGAGACTTGTCAGGACTACCATGGCCCAGGCCTCCATCGATGCCGATTATGAGGAGATGAAGGATCTCGGATTCAAGGAGTACGAGATCCATTGTACCCTTGACGAGAAGACCTGTGAGATCTGCGGGAGATATGATGGGAAGATCGTGAAGGTAGGTTCTGGTGGGCCGATGCCCACATTCCATCCCAATTGCAGGTGCTACATCACCACCGTCATGAATGCAGAGGGCAGGATGAGGGCCGCGAGGAACGCAGAGGGTAAGACGATAAAGGTCCCTGCCTCGATGACATACAACGAGTACATCATGCGCTATGGTTCCGATGCCGCGAAGAAGAGATTGGGTATCGAGACGGGCAAATTCGACGAATGACCACGGCATAATAAACCTAAGCGGGCATATTCCATCTGCCGGGAGTATCAGATCGTAAGTCTGGATCCGGGAGCCCCTTGCGAAGCAGGCTCATACACTCTTCGAGGCCCGGGTTACGTTACGCAACGTCGAGAATAACCAAATAGAATACCCCGGCACACTCCTTACATGAGGGAGGGTTCCGTAACATTACCTCCTTCAAAGGGGGCGACGGTTGCTCTCTCCTTCCAAAGGGTTCTCCTTATCGTCGTCCCCTGTCAGTTTTGACCACGGCATAATAAACTCCGCGAGAATATCATACAATCACCAAACGGAGGGTTAACCGTGTCCGAAGAACCAATAGTACCGGAGAACACAACAACAGATCCCCCCGCAGAGGAACTCAAGTTCTCACAGGCCGACTTGGACCGTCTCATCAAAGAGAGGCTGGACAAGGCGGAGCGTGCGCACAAGAAGGAACTCAGCGAGGCGGAGGCCAAGCATAAGACCGAACTTGATCGCTTGAAGATGGACGAGTCCGAGCGTGCAAAGGCAGAAGCCGAGGACGAGAGGAACGCACTCATCAAGCGTGCAGAGGAGGCGGAGAATGCCTTGCGGCTCACAAAGGCCGAGAAGGAACTATCCAATGCCGGACTCCCAACGGAACTCGCATCCGTGCTTCTGAACGGTGCGCAGGATGAGAAGTCACTGCTGGCCGCTATCAAGGCCATAGCGGACGCATCCACCGAGAAGGGCAACAAGCTCTACGCGGATAAGGTCGGAGGACGCGGAGCCCCGACTGCCCCATCGTCTGCCGAATCTGACGACTTGCTCGAACAGATGAGGAAGGCCGCAGGGCTGAAGTGAGGTGAACTATATGGCAAACACCGTAAACAAAGTGACAGAGTACCTTAAGACCGTCATGGATGACGTGATCGAACAGGAATCGAAGACCTCGGCTCTGCAGGCGGACCCTCAGATCATCAGGGCGGCTAACAGTGCAGGCACGGTCGACATCGCAACAGTGACCACCACATCACTCGGAGACTACAACGCAGGCTATGCCGCCGCGAACGGAACCATCACATGGGCCCCTTACGCGCTGACCCATGACAGATCCGCAGTCTTCGATATTGACCGTAGGGAGGAGAACGAGACTGGAGGAGTGTTCAGCGCAACGAAGGTCGCAGCAGAGTTCATGAAGACTCAGGTCGTTCCTGAGATCGATGCGACTCGTATCGCAGCAATCGTCTCAGCCGCATCCGCAGTCGGACACGTCAACAACACATACACCGCATCCAGCCAGTCGGCGGGAATCGGATACAACAGGATCCTGTCCGTGCTCGGCGATGCACTCGATGCAGTCTTCGACGACACTGGAAAGGACGAGGGCCTCGTTATTTACATGGACCCCACCGCAATTTCCGCACTGAGGAACACCACTGAGATCAGCAAGACCCGTGAGCTTACCTCCGGACAGAGGACACTCGACCTCGACACCATGCAGCTCGACGGCAACCAGATCGTCAAGATGCCCAAGAACAGGATGTATTCCGCACTGTCCTACAATTCCGCTTCATCCGCATCTGGATACTCCAACAATGGAGTCGAGGTGTTCTTCGCTGTCGCCACTCCCGGCTACGCACAGGGAGTCGTTGCGTTCGAAGCACCCAAGTTCATCGCCAAAGAGATCAACCAGACCGCTGATGCCGACAGGTATGCGTACAGGATATTCCATGATTGCTTCGTTCCCGCGGAGAAGAGGGTCGGATTCTACGCCTGTATCGCCAAGTCCGGATGAAGGTGACTTGAATGGACCGTCTCGCCTCTCTCCGTGTACGCCCGCAGTATTCATATCTCGAGGACGCAGTTCTCGAGGAGATTCTTGCGGAGGCAGTGCAGGATTTCCTCATCTACACCAATCGTAAGGAGGATCCCGGGGATGAGGTCGATTCGATCATTGTCGATATGGCTGCCATAAAGCTCAATATGCTCGGGGCGGAGGGAACTTCCATGGTGAAGGAGGGAGAGATCACACGTCAGTGGGATTCCCTTCCCGAGACCCTCCGTCTCCGCATGGACCGTTACAGGAAAGCGATCTGGCCGTGATAGGATGATACCGTTGGCAAGGGACTCGCGCAAATTGTATATCTGGAAGTTCTCCAGCTCCGAGAAGGAGGGGGACATCACATCAGAGTATACACGTTGCAAGAAACCTGTCACGGCAACCATATATCCCGTCTCGACCAGCATCGACTACCTCATAGAGGGGCAGGATGTCCACAAGCTCTTCACCATCCTCATAGCGAACGATGGCACGAGGGAGGTGGATGTCCGCGATCATCTTGGTTCCAAGACTGAGAGGCTCTACAAGATCCTCGACCTCAAGATCGATGCTCTATCCATCCGCATCACGGGGGAGGAGCTATGACCGTACACTCCATAGAGGTCGGTCCCGAGATCATGAGGGAGAAGGGAAGAGAGATCCAATTCGCCCTCGAGGGTGCGGTTCGCAGATTCGCCATGAACGCTGTCGGAGATGCGAAGGACAAGGCTCCCGTAATCACCGGAAGGCTGAGGGGGAGCATAACCAAGAAGACCGAGTACACCAAGGGCGGGATAACCGCCCGTATCGGTTCCAATGTGGAGTATGCTCCATACGTCGAGTACGGAACGGGAGACAAAGGTTCTAACGCATACGGAGGGCATGTGGATGAGGAGGTATCATTCACGGCGGGATGGCCGGGAACGAATCCTCACTCCTACCTCCGTCCTGCCATTTACGACAAGGAGACCGAGTTCGTCGAAGAATGCAAGCTCGCAGTCAGGAGTGTGCTCGAATGATCGAGAATGTTCAGCAGATGCGCGGAGTGGTCGAGAAGGCCCTCAAGACGGGCAAATGCTACCTCGAGTACCCTCAGCACAAGATCAAGGAGCCGACGTTCGCCATCCTATCGATGGTGACGAACACACCGACACTGACGGAACATGACCGTACAGAGGTCATGAACCTCATAACCTATAACATTCACATCTACGCACGGAGTCAGACCGAGATCGTTGATCTGGCCTCGGATGTTTCTGATGCCTGTGCTAAAATCGGATTTACGCGCATCGGCCTTACTCCGGCTTGGAACAATCCGACTATGGGTCCATACAGGATCCTCACGGTCCAAGCCCTGCTGGACAAACGCGGAAACACATTCACATACTCATGAGGAATGAAAATGACAACTAAAGCACAGTCCTCTAAGGGCATCCAGCTTGCGGTGCAGGACCCCACCACAGGAAATCTCCTGTATTTCAACGAGGTCAAATCCACACCCGAGATCGGAGAGTCCGCCGAGAGGATAGACGTTACACATCTCGGAAGCGAGATCCACGAATACATCCGTGACATACCGGATGTAGCAGGAGGAGACCTCCAGTTTACCATGAACTGCCAGCCCTTCCTCGACAGTCCGACAACAGATGACGAATCCAACATGAACCTCATCCAGAGTCTGGACAAGAGCAAAGCATACACATGGTACATCATGTACCCTCAGCTCAATCAGACCGTTACCGTCCTCGCGGACTTCACCTTCTCCATGGGAGCAGGAGCGATCTCGTCCGCAATCGAACTCAACCTCACTCTGATCCCGAGGGCCGCACCCGTGTTTTCAGCATACACACAGGCCTGCACCATCACATTCGCCAAGGGCGGAGCGTCCGGAGACGACATGGAGAGCCTCATCTATGCTCCCAACACCGTCGTCCCCTTCCCCGAGTGCACCTTCACCTATGAGGGGTACACATTCGCGGGATGGAGCTACTCAGGAGGTCTGCTGACCGAGGGAGAGTCCTTCACCATAACTCAGAACGAGACCTTGACCGCCACATGGGTGGCCAATACGGAGTGAGCCCATGGTTCATATCGTATCTTCCACAGGAGTGGAGAAGGATGTGTCGCTTGATTTCGATGCGATCTGCGCATACGAGGATGCACATCCGGATTGGTCAATGGTCAAGGAGCTATCCAATCTCAAGACCATGAAGTTCTCGTCCCTGAAGGTGCTCACATCCTTCTTCTATGAAGGGGGATGGCCGCAGTTCGTCGGGGACGGATTCACCATTGACGATCTGTCCAATGTCATTCTTGAGGGGCTGAATGAATTGGGGTTTATACCAAAGGATAGCCCATCCACAGAGTGAAGGACACGATAGAAACGATTTCTTTAGTGGAGGGGATGCCGAGAGACGCACCCCCTTCACAGATCATCCTCGCCACCCGCATCCGGAAGGAGAAGAGCAGGCAGGAGAGGATAGAGCTCGCTGTCGGTATCTCGAATCTGATACTCGGAGGACTCAGCGGGAAGGGCGATGCCACGACCGCACTCAGGCACATGTTCACCGATAAGGAGTACAAGGATCTGCTCGAACAGCAGAACGACAGGAAGGAGTTAGCCAATCAGATGCAGCAACTTGCCAAATTGAAAGGGATGAGGAAGAGATGACCGATGTTCTGGAATTCGAGGTAATCGCAAGGACCGAGGCGGCGGAAGCGAGTCTCGAGAGGGTGTCGCAGAAGCTCGAGAAGACGAGCGAGGAGGTCAAGAAGACTACGTCCGGGTTCTCTGACATGTCGAAGAGCCTCGAGAGCATATCGCCTACCATGAGGAAGCTTACCACCAACATGGGGAAGATGGGTGACGCATTCAAGAAGATGGGATTCGAGTTCGGCACGAACGGGACCATCGGAAAGATGTCCAATACCATGGGGAAGATGGCGAACTCTTCCGCTTTCCGCAAGGCAACGGGGGTGATGGCCATAGCTGCGGTAGGGTCGCAGCTCTTCCAAGCCATCAACGGCTCAGGAGCGAGGCTCGCAGCATTCGACAAGCTCAACGTTCTGGGCAAGCCGTCAGCGACGGACATGCTCGAAGATATAGGGAAGGATATTGGGGGAATTCTCGAGGCGGTACTCGGCATGGGTATCGGAGGGATCCTCATCAAGGGTTTCAAGAATGCCGCCCCTTCACCCTCCGCTAATCCGGAGGCCGTACCTGCAGATCTTGCCACTTGGCAGACCGCCATAGCGAGCATCATGGAGAAGTGGAAGGTCTGGGTAGACCAAGCCAACAAAGACATTGCGGTGATCGGCGACACATTGGCATCGGCACTCTCTGACGGGTTCAGTGCATCACTCGGAGCTGGTGTTGGCCTCGTAGCCGCAATGAAAATCGCATTCACATCGATTTACGATAAGGTATCGGAGATCAAGGCCGTGATAGACCAATGGTTCACAGTCGCCTTGAACTCCGGGATCCTTTCACTATTCAAATCAATTTATGATTGGGCAGTCAAGATACTGAACGTCATACAATCATGGTTCCAGGGACTTTCCTTCAACGGAATGTCTGTCAGTGGAGGTTCATCATCATCAGGAAGCTCCAGCGGTTCTTCCAGCGGTAACGGGACATCGTTCATCGGATATGATGACAACGGCAACCCGACACCAGAGATAGTGATTGTTCCGGACGATGGCAACTCCGCCGATGATAAGAATAACAACAGGAATCCTAATCCCAACCCCGTCATACAGGTAGAGGGCACAGGAGACAGTATTCTTGACACGATCTGGAAATCCGGAATAATCCCGTTCTCGAGCACAATCGACAGGTTGCAGAGTGGGAAGGAATGGGATCTATGGGATTATGCCGACACCGCGATAGATGTTGTCGGAACGATCCCTGTCGTCGGATGGGCTGTGAAGGCTGCATCCACCGCACTCAAAGGGACTAAGGCCGCATCCACGGTGGCGAAGTCCGCAGGAGCAACATCTGCCCTCGATTCGGTCGCATCGTCCGTCTCCAATGCCGTCAGTGGGGCTGTTGAGTCCGCAGGTAAAGTCCTTAGCGATGTCGGATCCGCCATAGGCAAGGCAGTGGATAACGTTGTCAGCGGAGTTTCCAATTTTTTCAATGGCATAGGCTCTGCATTTGGATTCGCTGAGGGCGGGGTATTCATGCCGAACAGTCCTCAGCTTGTGTGGATGGGAGATAACAAGACAGAGCCTGAAGTCGCCGCCCCATATTCAATGATCGTATCCGCGGTCAAGGAGGCATTGTCGTCAGGCGGACCCACTCAACAGACCATCCGCATCGAGGTCCCTGTAGAGCTCGATGGAAGAACCATAGCGAGGGCATCTTACGATTACATCGAGGCGGAGAGCCTCAGAAGGAATGGGAGTGTGGGAGCATGACCTATTTGGATTCACCTGTAATAATGATAGGTACAACGGCTCTTCCGAGCCCCGCCTACGGGAAGTATTCCACGAGACTCGAGGAGCTCGTTAAGGCGGAGAGGAATGTCAGTACAGGGGACCTGTTGTCCGACATAGGACAGTCCCTCTTGTACTCAGGCTATGGGCCGGGAGAACTCATCAAGAAGCACATCGCATGGAAGTACACCCTCGAAATAGAGTGGCATGGTCTAACCTATGACGAGAAGACAACAGTTATGAATGCCACTGCACCAGAGTATTTCATGGTCACGTTCCTAAATCTCGACACCGACGAGATGGTCGAGAACAAGAAGATGTACCGCGGGAACGATCAGACCGTAACAGGCTACGGAAAATTTGCTTGGGTCACGGAGAACGGGAAGACATACGGACGTTTCGAGCATTACGACATAAAGCTCTCCCTCATCGAGCTCTGATACCATGTATTCTGCAGCATCCGGCTATCAGAACGTCCAGCAGAATCCGGGGCGCATAGAGGCCATCTCCATGTCCCTTGGAACGTACATCGACGATACCGCGCCAGATGACATCACGGATATTGCAGGGGCATTCCTTCCGATGTCCAACATCGGCCAGCTGATTGATGCCAACTACGGCATCACATACAATGAGGCGACCTTCGAAGGGGATGGCATAGCGACAACAGGTTCGTGCATAGCACCGCCTCTTACAGCTACAGCCTATCCTCCTGAGATAGGTGTATGGTCCGCAGGGATCAGCGATTCTTCGGGGAACATAGACTTCACCATCATCATCACCTTGTCACAGGAGCATACCTCCGCACTGACCATCTATACCGATGGTCCGAGCATAGCGGAAGGCGATGTCACGTTCTCTCTCGAGGGGACGGATACCGTCGTGCAGCTCGATTGCGGAACCAATCGTGCTACCGCATCCGGGGAGTACACCTATGATGAGATCACAATCCACATCACCAAGATAGACGACATATTCAAACACGTCCGTCTGGTGGAAGTGGAGTTCGGGGACTCCATATCCCTGTCCTCGAGGGCATTGGGCAATCAGATTAGTTACATCGAGGAGATGGATCCCTTGTGGAAGGGATTGCCGATGGCCGAGCTCGACTTCGATATAATCAATCTCAGTGGGGACTATGACGAGGACAACCCGGAGACGCTATACACGCAGCTCGCGATCGGCAATCCCATCAACCTATACTATTTACTTTCAGACAACACACGCAAGTACACGATACCTATGGGAAGGTTCGTTATAGGTGCGAAGCGTACCAAAGGCAACTTCCTGTCCGTTACTGCCTATGACACAAGATGGCAGCTCTCGAATATGTACTATGCTTGGGCACTCGACACGCAGGAGGACCTTGGGACTACCCTCGACTCCCTCTTTGGACAGATAGGTCTCGCATACCTCATCGACGATGATGTCTACGAGATATATCCGGTATCGGCATATAGCTTCAATGACGAGTCCTCACTACTCGAGGATCTGCAGAAGGTGGCGCAGGCATACGGCCTTTCCATCCTCCCGAACCGTAAGGGAACGATAGAGATCGGTGTCGGATTCTCATCCGATGCTTATGGCAACGTCCTCATCACATCCATGTTCACTTGGGCAGAGACCTCGCAGATCAATCGCTACAACTACATCGACATTGCATATTACGACGGCCTGTCCTCGCACTATACCATGGACCTCCGCGAGGATCCTGCCACCACATCCAAACAGGTGTTCTCGGTCAACAATCCGCTGATAACCACTCTCGCACATGCCACAGCAGTCGGCTCGAGGATAGCAGCTAATCTCTACAGCACAGCCGTGTCGGTCAGGATGCTTGCCGATCCTGCCATGGACCTCAACGATGATGTCGGGATATACAGCAAGTACAACCTTGTAGATGGGGGAGAGACCATCTATCGGCCCATCAAGAGGGAGATAGACTTCGATGGTCATCTGACCGAGAGGACCATTTTCATCAGATGACCTTTAAAATACATGGTGAGTGCATCACTTAATCATGACCGAGGCAGCGAGGATCTGTTGGAAGTGTCACAGGGAGCACGAAGCAGGGTCAAAGTTCTGTCCCTACTGCGGTGCGGGATTCGCCACAGACGATATGCACTACCAGAACGATGGAAGAACGGTATCAAGAGAGGACGATACCGCATATCTCTCGTCGCCTCCCCCGAAGTACAAGAAGAGCCGCAAAGGGGTCGCATTAGCACTCGTTCTCCTTGCCGTGGTCGTAGCATTGATGGTCATGGTTCCTTCTGGTCAGACACCAACGGGATATGATGAGGACACCATCCATAGATCCGAGCTCCCGCTGGACGGTCAGTATGTCCTCACCAATTATCATCTGGACAAGCACACATATTCAATCAGCGGAGTCGAGTATTTATCCTATACATTGAACATGACCATCAAGAATGAGAAGGTGCAGAACCTCAGACCGGACGAGATTCGGTTCTTCATAGTGGTGGATGGTAATTCATACGATCTGCGTAGAGTAGCGGCCTATGGAGACCCTACATACATTGGGATGGGTGCGACATTCACCACAACCTATCACATCTCTCCGCTTCCCGTGGATTTCAAGGACAAGGAGATAGCCTTGTATCATTACGAGGACAGGTTCAAGATTTACCGCGATCCCGAGGTCAGCATAGATCAAAACGGTTTGATTTGACTTTTACACAAACCTTTTCCTATCCTCTTCCCGACCACGGCATAATAAATCGTTTCTCGCATTATTCTATTATGACCGTAGCTACAGTCAAAATAACATTGAACGGTAACGAATACAATCTTACCGATCAGGGTAACGGTGTATGGTCAACATCCATAACCGCGCCCACAGCATCGTCCGGAAGCAACTACGCTGATGGTCCGGGAGTAGGCCCGAATGCCACCAACGGATACTATCCAGCAGTTGTCACGGTTGCAGATACCGCAGGGAACGTCACGACGGTGGACACTTCTGATGCCACCTTCGGCGACACCCTGAAACTGGCAGTCCTCGAGAAGACCGCGCCCACGGGATCAATAACATATCCCACACAGGGAGCATACGTCACCAACGCCACACCTGAATTCCAGTTCAGTTTCGCTGATGCCGGTTCAGGAATCGACCCTGACGAGTGCTACATCAGCATTGACAGCGGAACGGCTGTCAAGGCCACCGTGGATCAGTACACGACCGGGTACGCCACCGTGGACTGCGTATACACTCCCGGTTCGGCATTGGCCGACGGGCCCCATTCGATCTCGGTCTACTGCAAGGATTATGACGGCAATGTCTCCACGACCTACAGTGCATCATTCACTGTCGATGTGACCCTGCCTGTCCTCAGCGTTACCTCGCCTGTCGACAACTCCTATGTCAACTCGACATCTGTTGCACTCACTGGAACCTGCTCGGATGCCACCTCTGGTCTGGCAAGGCTGACCGTTGCAATCAACGGCGGTTCGGAGACAGAAGTCACAGTCACCGAGGGTGCATTCAACACCACCATCACACTCGTGGCTAACCAGAGCAACAGCATCGTTGTGACAGTCTACGATACCGCAGGCAACTCCAACTCAGTGACGAGAACGGTCTATGTCGACACCATCGCACCGACCATCTCCGCGATCACACTGACACCCAACCCCGCCGATGGAGGCGCGACCCTCACCATTTCGGTGACGGTCTCCGACAGCTGATGACGGTAGCAGACGTGTATGGTACGGTCATGGGCATCGACATGGTCGTGTCCAAGGTGGAGGGGGACGATTGGATATTCGTCCTTCCTCCATACATGACCGGGACCATAGTCGCAGAGTTCTGGGCCGTGGACGAGGCAGGGAACACCAGCTATCGCGCCGCGGTCCTCACCTGCCAGGAAGGTACGGTCAAGTGCATCAAATGGCTCGATGAGTTCGGGATTTGCACAATGAGACCCATAGGGAGATCCTGCGAGATGCAGGACATCCCGAGGGCCTGTACCATGCACGCGCACCAATGCACCAAGGCGGTGTGCTGAATGCAGACGGCTTACTACGGTGAGAGTTTTGAGCTCATCTTCGACTGCTATGACACACGGAACGAGGAGACGGAGGTCGATTCCGCTGAATACGAGCTCTATGTGGACGGGGCGGTCGTTGAGACTGGGTCGTGCAACGTGGATGGAAACGAGGTCAAGTTCCGTTTCGTAGCATCACATCTGGGCATGAACACCATAGTCATCAAGTGGCGCATGGGACAGGATGCTTGGATAAGTAAGTTCAAACTCAATGTGGAGGACGTTTCGTGACCGTCCAATCCATGTCCATAGGGTATCTAAGGTTCAATCCGAACCCTGTGGACGCAGGATCCTCCACATTGTTCTCTGCCAACATCGTCCAAACAGATATGACGTGGGCACAGGTCGCAGAACTGACGTGGGCCGAGATGTTGGCGACAAAGACATGGTGATGGTATGAGCACTTCAACAACGAATTACAATCTGACCAAGCCCGCATCCGGGGAGGCTGCGGACATTTCGGTCATAAACACGAACATGGATACTATAGATACCACTATGAAGTCCATATCGGACACCGCATCAGGCAAGGGGAATGCGGAGCTGATATTCACATCCAAGACTGCGTCCTCGTGGTCTTCGGACAATACCTATCCGGATTATCCCTACAGATGCGCCATAGCATGCACAGGGGTAACGGCGAACGATGTCGCACAAGTGACGTTTGCGATTGACGATGCTGTCTCGGGCGATCTCGCGCCTGTCTGCCAGACATATTCTGGAGGGGTCTATATCTATTCTGGATCGAACAAGAGCATCACTGTGCCTATGATTCTGGTCCATAAGGGGTGAGGTCGGATGACCTTACCTCAGCTGATGATCCGTCGGTGGGACGGGGTTGGATACGGCGACAAGGAGGAATTCTTCACCTTCGGGGATATGAACAGATGTGAGTACAACGCTAACCTCATCGCACAGGAAGCGGGTATGCCCACGGTCGAGTTCATAGAGACCACCCGTGCATCGCAGTTCCGTTTCGACGAGATGCAGAAGCTGGAGAATCTGATTGCAGCGATAGCTTCAGAGATCGGTGTGAGCATCTCCCCTGCTCCTGTTTGGTTTGCTGGACGTTCGGTTTCCTATGTCGATTTCGAAAGGGTCGAGGCGAATACCTATACGGTGTACCAAGCACTCGGAGGGGTCGGCGATAGGGTGGAATCCCACCAGTTTTTAGTGACTGCCCACGCCACTCTGTTTGCAAATGAGTGGCAAGGGAATGGCCCCTATTACATCGACCTTACGATGCCAGCGATCCATCCCGGCAGGGATGCCATAGCATACGTCGACCATAACGCATCGTTCTCACAGCATGTCGCTGCGGTCAACGCCATTCTTAGAGCACAGATCCTCGGAGAGAGGACGGTAAGGGTCACTGCGTTGTCGCTGAGACCAGAGGTCAACATCCCGATCAAGGTAACGGTAGGAATGATGGAAATGAGCACAGACATAACATTGAGCGCGGCGGGATGGTCCGGGAGTGGTCCGTACACGCAGGAAGTCACACTCTCGGATGTAGAATCCGTGGCCGATGCCATTGTCGGTCCATGCGACTCAACGACGAACGCACAGGCCATCGAGATTGCGAGATGCGGTCTGGTCGTAACAGGGCTGACAGGTAACAAAGTGGAGATCACCGCATTGTTTGCTGAACCCTCCATAGACCTCAAGGCAGGTATACTCCATAACCACGACGAGGTGGAGGAATGAGCATAATCAGCGCATTCCCCGGAAGCGGCGTGGAGCTCACGGGCGCAGGCAAGTCCGTCATATACCTCCACGTCCTGTCCTCTGATAGGGTGGACATGACGGGTGCAGTCTTCACAATCACCGCAACGGGAGTCACTACGCAGACCGCAACCGCGGACGCATCCGGAAGGGCGACCGTAGAGGTGGATGCTGGGCACACATACACTGTAGCCCTCAACTATTCATCTCAATCACAGAGGGCCTACTTCAATGACGAGGACCAGAAGGTCATAGCCGAATCTGGACGGACGTACTATGTCTTCTTCGATCTCGTCTACGACGAATACCAAGAACTCGAGTTCTACAGCAATCAGGCGGCATCCTCGTGGATCGCCGATAACACATACGCGGACTGGCCGTTTAGATGCGCCGTGGGTCCGAACGACCTGACCTCAGATGATTACGCGCAGGTCATCTTCGGCGATGCGGAAGCAACATCCGGATGTTACTCACCAGTCTGCCAGACATTCAACGGTGGGGTCTACATCTATTCGGATAAGTCAGACTCCATCACAATTCCAACCATTTTAGTAAAGAGGCGTACAACATGATAGGATCAACCAATGCGGGAAGCGCAATCAAGACCACTCTCGTGGTAACAGTGACGGATTCGTCCTCCTCCGGCTATCAGACAGGCAGGACAGTCACCATAACGAACGGAACGAACACACAAACGGGAACGACCGACTCCAGCGGGCAGGTCACATTCAACCTCAAGAGCATCGGGACATATACAATATCATCCGATGCACCATCGGGAGCGACCGCGTCTACCGCTACGGTGGTGGCCGAAATCGGAGGCTCCTACACTGCAAGCATCACGATCTCGGTCACGTCCATTACGGTTACGGTCACAGATGCGTCGTCTTCGGGCTATCAGTCCGGTAGGACGATCTCCGCAACCAATGGCACGGAGACGGTCACGGGAACGACCGACTCCAGCGGGCAGGTGACTTTGCACCTTACTGGTTCTGGAAGTTACACTGTGACGTGCACAGACGTTCCGTCAGGAGGAAGCGCAAACACAGTGACCGTATCGGTATCTGTTGGAGGATCATATTCCGCAGCCATTACATTGACCTTTGCATGGATTTTCAGCATGACATTCAATGCGACAACCTTCCAGACGGACCCTACGGGATGTCTGGTTTATGGCGATGACCTCGTCGGCAAGACTCCGATAGCGAATGCCAATACATCCCTTGGCAGAGCGAGCAACTATACATCCTCATTCTGGTGCTGGAGTGATGACGGAACATCATCGAATCCTCTCCTAAAGGACTGCTTCTTTGCAACATTCAATTCCAGCGGAGTCCTCCACGAGAAGCTGAATCCTAATGACCTGACCAAGAAGATTGCGACATGGAACAATTCGACGAAGGTGTGGGAGAGTGCTTCCGGTTCATCATCCATCACATCGGAGGACACAATGTTCTGCATCCCGACAGTCTATTCGGCCAGATCATCATCCAAGCTCCTGCTCTCTGACGATTCATCCAAGGGGACTGCTTATGCTCACACCATCGGAGGACACGTCTACGATTATCTTGCTATCGGGGTTTATCTTTCATCCGATGACGGTTCAAAGTGCTGGTCCAAATCCGGAGTACAGGCCAAAGGATCACAGACAAGGGCTAATTTCCGTTCGCATTCTACGGCGAAGACCGTCTCCGGAGGATATGCCATGGTCTGGAACTACCATCAGTGGGCATTGATGAGGGATCTTGTTCTCTTCACGATCAAATCATTCGATGGACAGAGGAAGATCGGTCAGGGCGGGCACTCGTATTCCACTCGTACCCCGGGAGGATGCAATACGATCTCCCCGATAGCTGGTGATGTCTCAGGTACGTCTAACCATGTGATGTGCTACATCGAGAACATGTGGGGTTGCCAGTATCAGTTCATCGACGATTTCTACGGTAACAGCGGAACGTACTACGTCGGTCAGAATGCGGTTCCTACGGACAATACCAGCAACAAAACCTCCATCACTGGATTCGCAGCTCAGGGATTCGCTACAGGGATCCTCACAGGGGACATTTCTTGGGGCCTCGGTACGAACTCGTCTGGAGACAATTCGAAGGGTTTGTGCGATTATCAATACTACTCGACATCATCCGATAGGCTCGGGGGCGTGGGTGGCGTTTCGGGCTATGTGTCGGATGGCTATGCTGGTCCTTCGTACTTGAGTGCGGCCGATGCTCTGTCGTACTCGTATGGCAGCTTCGGGGCTCGTCTGGCCTTCGTGTTTGACCTGTGAGGCCGTCCTCGGCCGAACTCAACCGTACACCATACGGAGGTAAAGACACAGGTGCACAAGCCACATGAGGGGGAACAAGACCCCCGCCAAACCACTTAATCATTACAACATCACAGTCCACCACGCTTGACGTGGAATCATGGACGGGCCTTCGGGAAAGTGACGTTGCCTTGAAGTCTCACTCGGGAACGTGGGTGGCAATTCGAACAATGTGTCGAATGGCAATGCAGGTCCTTCGTACTTGAATGCGAACAATGATCTGTCGAACTCGAATGACAACAACGGGGCTCGTCTGGCCTAATCGACCGTGGAGTGCTCATGGAAGAGAGCTCCTAAACCAGATTCCAATTCTCGTACGGCCTTGCCCCTCGGCAAAACAGTAAGACACCGAAAAAGCGGTTTAGTACCTTCGGGGAAAGGACGCTTATAGGTCATGAAGGCAACGAAAATGACGAAGAGAGTAGGAAACCTCTGGGAGAAGATGGTCTCGTACGAGAACATCAAGCAAGCGTATCAGAATGCACGCAAAGGGAAGACGCATCGTCCGGATGTGAAGAAGGTCGATGAGAATCCCGATTACTACATCAAAGAGGTACAAAGACTGCTCGTTACAAACGAATACCACACCAGTGAGTACAGGATGTTCGAGATCCACGAGAAGGGAAAGACGAGACAGGTCGCCGACCTTCCCTTCTTCCCGGACAGGATAATCCATTGGGCTCTGATCCTCGTGCTCCACGATATGATTATGGGCAATCTCATTCCGCAGACATACGCAGCTCTTCCAGGAAGAGGGGCGCACCAAGCGGTAATGCAGATCCGCAAGGCATTGCATGATGAGGAGGCCCTGTATTATCTTCAGATTGACATTCACAAATACTTCCCTTCGATCATCGGTGAGATTTTGATGAAGAAGCTCGAGAAGAGGGTCAAGGACAAGGATGTCCTTGCACTGTGTCGGAAGATCATCTTCGAATATCCCTTCTCCGGGCTTCCTATCGGGAACTACACCAGTCAGTATTGGGCGAATTTCTACCTTTCAGAGCTGGATCACTTCATGAAGGAGCAGTTCCACTGCAAGTGGTACTATCGCTATATGGATGACATCGTCATCATCGGTTGGTCGAAGGCGTGGCTCCACAGGTGTTTGAAAAAAATCCAAGAGATCATCGCACCATGGGGACTGTCGATAAAACCCAACTGGCGTATCAGACCGACATGGACCGGGATCGATTTCGTCGGTTTTGTCTCTTATCGTTCTATAGAGGGGGATGTCTACGTCCATCTGAGGAAAAGGACCAAGATAAGGATGCTCCGTGCTTGCAGGAAGATCCGTGAAAAGATGCTCTACGGTGAAGTACCTACCAAGCATGACAGAGGAGTCATCGCATCATATTACGGGTGTCTTAAGTGGTGCGATTCCTATTATCTGGGTATGAAAACCGTTTATCCGCTGATGGAGTACGTCGGCATTGAGAACAAGATGTTGGAGGCATGAAGAATGCAGATAATCACAACGAGAAGCTACGCGAGGCAGCCGTCCAAGGTCGTAGGGCCGACGGTAACGCTAATCTATACGAATGAACACACGGTTGAAGAGAAGGATGAGTCGGGACAGACTGTGACGGCCTACGAATACACGCAGTACCGTTTCGATGCAGGAGAGATGGAGCTCGTGCAGATAGGAATCCTTCCTACGGGAGTGGAGTGGGACGATAAGCTGAGGTCCATCGAGAGGGAGTATCTCTACACCGAGGCGGAGAAGCATATCGCCAAACGCAGGGATGATGTGCCCGATCAGGCCATGCTTGACGCATGGATCTCCTACAAGGCGGGAGTGAGGGCCACCCCTTCACAGAGCACCTACCCGGCGAGCGTGACCTATCCGCCCAAGCCGGAATGAAACCTTATGCCGTGTCTACAAAACTGGCACATTATAGGCACGGCATAATAATCTCAATAGGGTTACTCTCAATTAATCCAAACTTGCCGTTTGGAGGGGGTTAACCCAATGACAACTAAATTGAACACAAAGATTATCGCAGCTCTGGCGGTCTTTGCCATGGCTTTCGCCGGATTCGGCGCAGTCATCTCGACAGAGGCCAACGATGCAGCTGCAGGCGATGGAGACCTCGTCCTCATCATCGACGATGTCTATCTCGAGAACACAGAGGTCCTCACTCTGATCGCAGATCTCGCACACGCAGACGAGATAACCTCGGTCGCTGTCGAGTATGTCGCGATTCTTGATGATGACTTCGAGGAGAAGATCACCGTCCTCACCAAGGACTACTACGACGCAATGAAGACTGCCGGACTCATCAAGGGAATGACAGTCACATTCGAGGCTGCGGATCTCGCAGACGATGATGTCATGCAGGGACTCAAAGTCTTCACTTCCGTCGAAGTGAACAAGGTCGACGAGATCGTCGGAGGAGTCAGCACAAAGATCACACTCGACAACACCATCCTCACGAAGAAGGTCACTTATGAGCTCATCGGAACCGAGGAGGCAGCTTCCGCACTCGTTATCGCGGTTGCCGCAGCTGTTGCAGAGGTCGAGGAGAAATACGCAGGCTACTCTTCACCCGAGGATGTCATCAAGGCCATCGACGCTGCAGTCGCCGGGCTCTACACACAGGCAGAACTCGACAAGGCCGTCGAGGATGCGAAGAAGACCATCGTTGACAACAACATATGGATGTACGTCTCCGTTGTTCTCATCATCGTCCTCATCGCACTTGCAGGCTACATCGTCTTCAAGTTCTTCAAGAAACCCGCGAAGAAGCAGGAGACTGCCTGATGAGCAAACAGTCCTCTATCATTTACGAGGGTATGCTGGTTGCACTTGGTAGGGAATCTCCCTCCAAGTTCTTCATTTCGGTGATCCTGTTCGTGATAGGGGACACACTACTAACCAAGGAGGTTCTCTCTATGGATCTAATCTACATCCCTGCAGACTACCAGCTCGTCGTCGTCATCATTATGGCTGTGCTCTCCATTTTCGGACCCATCGTGTCCGGGCTCTTCATGAAGGGCGAATCGAAGCACAAGTTCGATGAGTGGGAATCAAAGTACACAGCATCGATGATTATCGACATGTTGCTCACACCTTCGATCTCCATCATAGTCTACTCCATCATCATTCAGAAGTGGATTCCGGACATCGATGCGGTCGCTTACATCATCCTGCTCCCCATTCTGATGCTCGCAGTATCCTTCTATACCCTTAAGGGTCTGAACGAAGGAGCAAAGGCATTGGTCGAGGGAATCAGGAATCTCAAAGGCGACATCGAGCAGATCAACGAGCTCAAGTGAGCTCTACCACCAACCATGAGAGGAGGTTTCCTCCTCTCCACCATTCATTGGACTTCACCTACGCCCCTCCATTGGAGGGGTTTCCTTTCCTTTCTCTTTATGAAAATATAATTATCTACAACAGAGCATCTTTAATGATTAGAGATTTATGTATATTTTTGATATAGAAAATATAAATAAATGAAACACATTATTAGACCTATGAGCCTAATCAAAGCTACAAGGGACGAGCTCACTTTCTTAGGGGAAGTGAGGAAGATTGGATCGGGATTCTTCATCCCGTTCCCGAAGAAGGAAATGGACAATCTCGGGATCACCGAGGAGAATATGGGGTTCATGCAAATGGACGTGACCGTGAGGATCGTATCAAGGCCTATCGAGGTCGAGGATCCTCCGGCGGAGGAAGATGATGACTGAGGAGGGTAACATGATATTGTGTGCAGTGTGCGGCCGTGAGATATGGGATCCTTCCGTGGGAAGGAAGCTCGTGAAGATGGATGGATGTGTAGAGTTCGTCCATCTTGATTGCCTTAATTACACATTCGGAGACGAGTGATAATAGTATCGGAAAGTGAATGAACGCACGTCCGGGCGAGATCGGATGCAAGGTCAGGATCCCGGAGCAGAGGGATGTGAGCAAAGAATGAGGCGAAGTTGATTGAAAGAATCGGAGTTCTGTCCGACCACATTCAAGGCGCGAACAGATCGGACAGCACTGGTGCGAGACCAGTGGGAAGCCATGAGAGCTCCAGTCATAATAAGCGAGTTGAGGTATATAAAAAACGGGATGTATCTCTCTATCTCTCTCTATCTCTCTCACGGCTTCCCGAATGAAACGTTTTCTCGACGGATGGGAGGACCGATACAGGTGGAAGCATGAAGAAGATGGAATGGAAGGTCGATATGAGTCAAGTCAATGAGTATGCGGATTTTTTGATCTCAAGAAGCAGGAAACAGAATACTGTAAAGGAGAAGACCATGGTCATCCACAGGTTGCTGGTTAAGCTTCAGGAAGATGGAAGATCCATCAGAGCAGAGGACATAGCTGCGGACGACATACTCTTCCTTTACAAAACCAGGACGAATAAAGAGAACGTATGCAAGCAGGATCTAAGAATATTGTCGAGGTTCTGTCAGCATTTTACCGGGAAGGACATCGAGAAACAGGCAGGGCTCCTGTGGAACCGGGCAGAGTACGAACGCACATGGATCACTCCCGAGGACTTCAAGATCCTCTATGGAGCTGCGGATCCGACTGATAGGTTGGTGCTCGTTCTCGGTGCATTCATGGGTCTCCGGAGGACGGAGATGTGTAACATCAGAGAATCGGACATCTGCGACGGGAAAATCACGATCCACGGAAAAGGGCACACCGAGGAGGGCTTCGTCGTCAGGATGAAAATGCTGCCACAGGTAGTCAATGAGATCGAGTCATACCGGAGCTGGAAAAGGACGATCTACTGCGAGGACGACTACCTCCTTCAATCGCAGCAGCATCATAAGAACAGTTATAGAAGGATGGCCCCGGCGACATTGAACGATCACATGAGGACGCTCACCATCAAGACCAAGGTCAAGGTCACCACCCACTCTCTCCGGAGACTCTTCGCAACAATATTATGGCATGAGTTGGACACGGATCTCGTGACGTTGAAGACCATGATGAGGCACGCAAGTGCGGCTACAACGCTGCAGTGCTACATCGATGCTTATGGAGACAAAGAGGATGTGGCAAGAGATAAGTTCACGAGTTACATGGCCGAGATCCTCGCGTAAGTGCGACCTAAACACCTTCCTTTGATTACAAATCTCGAATGGTTTTTTATATTGAAACATTGTTCTAACTCACAGAGGCGCGAATATTTTTGTCGAGTGTCTGCCCCGTAACATTTATATGGGTGTTGTCAATCGTCCGAGACAGAATATGGGAGCCCAACCTAGTCGTTATATAGGCGTCTGGATTGAGGGTTCCTATCACAATCACAATTGGTGGTTTAAATGGTAAGAAAGCCAGCATCGATGTACAGGCAGATCAAGGGACAGGCATACACACGCCGCGAATACATGGGTGGAGTGCCTGCAAGCCGTATAAGTCAGTACGAGATGGGAAACACCAGGCAGGAGTTCCCCGTTACACTGACATTGAAAGTCAAGAACCGCGTCCAGGTAAGGCACACCTCAATCGAGGCAGGCCGTATCGCTGCAAACAAGGTTCTCACCTCCCAGGCAGGAGTCGCCAACTACCACATGACGGTAAGGGCATTCCCCCACGTCGTCCTCAGGGAGAACAAGCTCGCAACCGGCGCAGGAGCTGACCGTGTTTCGAGTGGAATGCGTCAGGGATTCGGAAAGGCGGTCGGAACAGCTGCAAGGCTCGAGCGCAACCAGGCAATCCTGACCGTCAGGGTCAACCCTGACAAGATCGCAGTAGCGAAGGACGCTCTCTGGAGAGCATCCATGAAATTCCCCTCCCCCTGCTACGTCGACGTAGAGAAGGGCAAGGAATTCGTAAACTGATTCCGAGATGTTCGATTTCAGATTGGACGACATCGTTGCTTGGATTCGCGACGGAGGATATTCCTCCGTCGCCCTCCAATTGCCCGAGGGTCTGAAGATCCGGGCGACAGAGATTTCTGAATACCTGTCCGATAAGACGGGCGTTGATACACTGATCGTGGGCCTCCCATGTTACGGGGCCTGCGATCTGTATGATTACAAGGGCAAGACAGATGCCTTGGTGCACTTCGGCCATTCGCCGATACCTTCTCAGGGTGACGACCCGAACGTAATGTACATCGAGTCGCGTTCAGACGTCACCTTGGACGATTCTGTAATGGATTCCTTAAAGGATCTTCCCGAGAGGATAGGGCTTCTGGCGACCGTCCAGTACCTTGGACTGATCCCCGTGGTGAAAGCAATCTTGGAGAAGAACGGCAGGAAAGTGTCCGTGGGTGTCGGTGACAGGAGGATCGCATATCCCGGTCAGGTCCTAGGGTGCAACTGCAGCTCGGCCGAGGCGGTCATCGACGATGTGGATGCGTTCCTGTTCATCGGGGAGGGCGATTTCCATCCGCTCGCAGCAGCATTCGGTGTGAATAAGGACATTATCGTCCTGAATCCTGTCACAAAAGAGGTCCGCAATATGGCGGAGACCAGGGACCGGATCCTGAGGAAGAGATTCGCTGCGATACAATCCGCTTCCAATGCCCAGAGCTTTTTGGTCATCGTCTGCAGCAAGGTAGGCCAGAACCGTTCCGCAGAAGCCGATAGGATCATCGAGAAGATCAGGACGCACGGTCTCAAGGCATACAAAGCGGTCCTGGAGGAGATCAATCCCATATCCCTCATGTCTTACAGGGTCGACGCATATGTGAACACGGCATGCCCGCGTGTAGCCATGGACGATTCCGCAAAGTACGACAGGCCCATGCTCACCATTCCTGAGTTAGACATAGTCCTCGGCGATAGGGAATGGGCGGATTACGAGTTCGATCAGATCAGGCCTTGAGCCTGCAGGTTCGGATTCAGCGTTTCTCTTCTCGTGCTTATTTATTTAATAGGAAACTGTTGGAGGTCTTATGTTCACTACAGAGGCCCTCCTCAAGAGCGAGCTCCCGAAGGTGCGTGTCGGTATCGGACGCGGCACCGATGCGGGAAACGTCGAGAAGAGCGTAGCCGCGATGAAGGGCCATGACGTCGTGATCTACGACGATCCCGACCTTCTGGTCGATGACCTCGCCACAGGCAAGATCGATGCCGCTGTCCGCGGGGACATGTCATCGTCCGTTCTCCTCCCTCTCCTGAAGAAGAGGCTGGAGGTCAAATCCCTGGAGAGGATAGTCTTCCTGGAGCTTCTGAGCGGAAAGATGATCCTCATGGCTCCTGTCGGCATAGACGAGGGCTGGACAGACCCCCAGAAGGAAGAGCTGGCACGGCAATGCGTCAAGATGGCCAAGAGGGTAGGTCTGGGCACCAAGGTCGCCGTCATGTCCGGCGGAAGGTGCGAGGACGTAGGCAGATGCAAGGCGGTAGATAGATCGATCGAGAGTGCAAGGAACATCGCCAAGCAGCTCAGGGACGAGGGCTATGACGCATACCACTGTCAGATCCTCATCGAGGATGCGGTGAACAACGCAGACATTCTCATAGCGCCCGAAGGAATAACGGGCAACATCATATTCAGGACCCTCCATTTCATCGGAGGGGCAAAGGCGCTGGGCGCACCTGTCGTCAACATTGACAAGGTGTTCATAGACACGTCCAGGGTCAAGACGGATTACACAGATTCCCTCGCATTGGCGATGAGGATGACGGAGGAATGATCATGTATCTAGAGATTGATGGAGGATACGGGGGCATAAGGTTCTCAGCATGCCATTTCATCCCCAGGCACGAGAAGTGCTCCAGGCTGCACGGACATTCATACATAGTCCGTCTCAGACTCGAAGGGGAGATTGGAGAAGAGGGCATGATAATGGATTTCGTTGTCCTCAAGAAGAAGCTGAAGGAGATGATCGACGAGGTCGATCACAAGACCCTCCTTCCCACCAAGTCCGAGGACGTCCACCTTACTGTTACCGATGAGTCCGTAGAGGCCATCTGCGACGGGAAGAGGTATGTTTTCCCCAGGATGGACGTCACATTATTGGACATCCCCACCACAACGGCCGAGGAGATGTCGAGGATGATGGCCGAGCGCATGGCCAGGGAACTCACCTTCCCGCCCAACGTGAAGTCAGTATCAATCGGACTGGACGAGGAGCGCGGCCAGACCGCATGGTACACGAAGGTGCTCTGAATGTCTAAGGCAGTCGTCCTTCTGTCCGGTGGATTGGATTCCACCACATGCATGGCCCAGGCCATAGCGGACGGCTGCGAACCCACGGGACTGAGCTTCAGGTACGGCCAGAGGCACACCAAGGAGCTGACCTCTGCAGCAAATGTATGCAAGTTCTACAAGGTCCCGCATGTGATAATAGACCTCAATCTGAGCTCATTCCGTTCTGCTCTGACAAGGGACGATATGGATGTCCCTATGGACCGCGAGGGAGAGCTGGACGAGGAGATCCCGGTCACATACGTCCCTGCGAGGAACATAGTGTTCCTGAGCATTGCCGCAGGGCTGTGCGAATCCATCGATGCGGACAGGATCTACATCGGTGTGAATGCAGTGGACTATTCAGGATACCCCGATTGCACTCCTGAGTTCATCAAGGCATTCCAGCATACGCTGGAGGTCGGGACGAAGGCAGGAAAGGAAGGACACTCGATACAGATCGTCACCCCCATCGGCATGGACTCCAAGGCGGACATCGTCAGGAGGGGAAAGAGGCTCGGGGCGCCGCTGCACCTGACATGGTCATGCTACAACGGCGGAGAGAAGGCCTGTGGCCATTGCGATTCCTGCAGGCTAAGATTGGCCGGTTTCAAAGAGGCCGGATACGAGGATGAGATTCCCTATGAGGATCTGTGAGATTTTCAAGTCGATCCAGGGCGAAGGCCTGACCATGGGGGCGCCCACCGTGTTCGTAAGGACGGTAGGCTGCAACCTCAGGTGCGCCTGGTGTGACACCATGTACTCCATGGAAGGCGGGACGGAGATGACCGTTCCCGAGATAATGGAGAAGGTTGGGGATTGCAGGACAGTCTGCATCACAGGAGGGGAACCGATGCTCCAGAAGGACATCTGCGAGCTGTTCGACGCTCTCCTGTCAGCAGGTAAGAAAGTGGTCCTGGAGACCAATGGATCAGTTGACCTGAAGGATGTTCCGAACGATCCTTTGATGATGATAAGCATGGACATCAAATGTCCTTCGTCAGGCATGAGCGATAGGATGCTCACATCCAATCTCCAGTACCTTTCCAGAAAGGATCAGCTCAAGTTCATTATCAAGGATCAGACCGATTTCGATTATGCGGTGAAGTATCTCAGCGACCACCCCGTTGATACCAATGTGATCTTCGGACCGGTCGGTGGAACCGACAGGCTAGAATGGCTGGTGGACCAGGTACTGAAGAACGATGCCGATGCTCGGGTCCTGCCCCAGCTGCACAAGATAATCTGGGGAGATAAGAAAGGGGTCTGACCGCTCACGCGGCCATATTTCTGTTGTGCCTTCTGACGAAGTCCGTGATGCACTGTTCGACCGGACCTTCTTCGTCATAGGATACAATGATGTTTGCTTTTCTGAGGATGTCCAGTCCGTGCATTCCGATGCCGCCGGTTATGACTGCATCAGGTTCCAAAGTGGTTATCGCCTTGGCGACCGCAACACCAGCACCTTCGGGCGAATCGGCGAACTCGTTCTCGATAACGTGATAGTCCAGACTGTCGGAATCCACCACTAGGAAGAAGGGGGCGTGGCCGAAATCCTCGGCCACTTCGGAGTCAAGCGACTCGCCCTCTGAGATTACTACGATCCTCATCTCACTCAACTGTCTTGATGATCTTGTCTATGATGCCCTCGAAGGCCTGTGCGGATGCGGACTTGGGGTCCTTCAGGACGATAGGCATTCCGGAGTCCCCGCTCAGTACGACAGCTGGCTCGATCGGGATCTTACCAAGGAACTGGATGTTCATCTCCTTGGCCGTGGCCTCTCCTCCGCCCGACTTGAAGATGTCGGTGACCTCACCGCAGTGGGGGCAGACGAATCCGCTCATGTTCTCGATGATTCCGATGATGGGGATCTTGGTCTGTGCGGCGAATCCAACGGACTTCCTGCTGTCCAGAAGGGCTACGTCCTGAGGTGTCGTGACGACGACCATTCCGTCTGCCTTGGGGATCAGCTGCACTATGGACAGAGCCTCGTCTCCGGTTCCCGGAGGCATGTCTATAACGAGGTAGTCGAGCTTGCCCCACCTGACGTCCTCGATGAACTGCTGGACGGCGGACATCTTGACGGGTCCGCGCCACATTACAGGGACATCTTTGCTGGGAAGCAGAAACGCCATGGACATGACCTTGAGCGACGGGGGAACTATGATCGGGATGAGCATCCTGTCCTCGTCCGCCATGAGCTGTTCGTCCTCGATGCCGAACATCTTGGGGATGTTGGGGCCCGTGATGTCGATATCCATCAGACCGGTCTCATAACCCTTCATAGCGAGAGTCATCGCGAGGTTGGAAGAGACCGTGCTCTTTCCTACTCCGCCCTTACCGCTGATGACGATGATGACGTGCTTGATCTGGGCGAGTGCATCATTGAGCCTCGTCTCCTGCTCGATTGATTCTCCGGTCAAAACTGGACCTGCCATAGTAATCCTCTGCGTCAGCATACGTCGGGTGACTTTTATAGATTAAGGTTTGGAGTTAGAGAAAAACGAAGGACGATCGAAGAGGGCTAGATAGGAAAATATGATCACGAAACGAGATGTGAACAGATATTACTGGGTTGTATGAAAAAGAAAGTATAGTTAACAGTATTTTATCCAACTAACATAAAGCTATTACTTTTATACCACATAGTTCTAAACTGTCTTTTATTAGGAAAAAAAGGGGGACCGTATCGCCCTTAGGCTGAAGAAGATGGCGGTATGGGCCAAGTGTCGTGGTAAGGTGACAATCCCACAATTAACCTGCTTAGCAGACGGATCCACATTAGATCGGAAAAAGACGCTCGAATCACGGGGTGCAACAGAGGGGGTAAGGCCATGAAAGACAGGTCGAGGAAGACTCTGTTCGCTCTGTTCGTGGTAGCAGTCATGCTTTGCATGCCGTTCACCATGATCGAACAGGAGAACGATGCTGCAGGAATGACTGATGTCCTCCCCATAGGAAAGACCTATGGATACAGGATCACCACGGGCGAGATCACCAGCGGAGGATACACTGGAAACGGAATCAAGGGCGTGGAGTACGGCGGTTCCGATAAAAACATGGTGAAGATCTATGAGGACACCACTTATGGGAACCTCTTGTACAACAACAATTCCGTGAACAGCAGCTCCACGAACCCCAAATTCAACGATTTGCTGAGATTCGATGAGAAGACCGGACTCGGTCCGTTCAACTCGTTCTATGTTGCTTTGAACATCGGGGATACACGCAACAACGGTGACCTGTACAAGACATCCTACGTCCCCGGCCAGATAGCATATATCCTCAACCCATACAACTTGGAAGAGGCCATAATAACCGACGGGACTACCAAGTCAGCCTATTCAGGAACAGATAACTACACGTACTACACGTACTCCCACCCGTCGGATTACAACATCATGCTGTTCATCCCTACTGTCTATTGGTATTCGGATGATAATCATCTTTGGCTTTCTAACAGGCAGGACTACTTCACAGACGACGGTGTTTCGCCCCAGCTGATGGAAGCTCGCGCCCATACCATAGACGGACAGATCAGGCCCTATCTCGGACTGGGAGTCTACGAGGCTTCCCAATCCGGCAGCAGTCTGGTATCGCAGTCAGGCAAGACTCCTCTTAACAACAAGTCGGTTGCGCAGTTCCGTGACATGGTAAACAACTTGAACACCGAGGCGACCAACGAGACCGGGGAGTACATGATTTGGAACTACTACCAATGGACTCTCTACAAGATGATGTCCTACACGGTTATAGGAACCAAGAACTCTCAGCTGGCCATAGGTCAGGGTGCGACCCTGTTGGGCAACGGTGCGAACTCCGGTCCCATGACCACCGGTCTGGGAGATGATCAGGGTCCGTACTGGGGAGGATTGAACAGCGACGGTTCCGGATCCTACAAGGACGGAAAGCACTCTGTCAAGCTGTTCCTGGAGAATACCTGGGGATCGTATCATGACCTATTGGACGATGTGTGGATCGGAGAGGGACAGCTGCATGCAGGTCAGAACAGCATCGGAAACATCATTGACCATATCCTATATCCATCCACCAGCGGCACGGACGCAGGTCTGAATGACAACCAGGAGCTCATAGAAAACGCGATCTTCCCCAATCCAAGCAAGGAGTATATGCTGCCAATTCAGTCGACCTCGAGCAATCCAGAGTATTGGGATTTCCCCACATCCGTCAACGAGAACAAAAAGAACTACCTTCCAATAGGCGACAACATCCAGTACAGGGCGGGATACCAGACTCTCTGTGTCGGAGGACATTACGACGGACAGAGCGCCGCAGGTCTCAACAGGATGAACATCAGGAACGGGTTCGGGGATGCGAAGTCCGATATTGGAACCCGTATCGCATATGTGACTTACGGAGGAATACTCACCTATGACGAAACCAGCGAATACAGGGCGACCTCATCATACGGTGACATCCCCAGCGGATACAGTCTGTTCAAAGGGGTTGAAGTCAACATCGTGCCTGCTGAGGGTAAGACCATCTACAAGGTGATCCTCAACGGCGTCGCACTCGAGGGCACCAGTTTCCTCATGCCTGCAATGGACGTCAAGCTGGTAATCCTGACGGACAATATCCTCAGAAATCCCAACGCTTACACTTCATCGGACAACGTTCCTGTGGTGGGGAAGTTCATCTATGACGGCAAATATCACACCGGTCTAATGGGAGACGACGACGTCTACACCATAACCGGCCAAAACAATGCAAAGGATGCGGGACTGTACGAGATAACGGTCACGCCGAAGGAAGGATTGGAATGGTGGGATCATACCACCGGAGCCAAGACTTTCAAATGGGTGATCGAGAAGAAGACACTCGTCATCGAGGGCGCGTCGTCAGCCGAGATCAGCAAGATCTATGACGGCACCCGTAATCTGGGCACGGACAGCAGCGGTCAGGTGAAGCCGACCGATCTGTTCATGCACGGGCTGGTATCGGGAGAGGTACCGAACATAAGCGCCACCGCGAAGTATTCGAATGCGGAGGCCAGATCGAACAAGGTCATCGACGTCACTGCATTGTCCTTGTCCGATAGTGATACGTTCTGTTCGGACAATTACGTCTACAATTTCAAAAAATTCGAAATCAGAGGCAGCAAGGTGACGATCCTTCCCAAAGGATTGTCATCCATGGGTGACGATCTCCAGATAGAGGCGATCGAGGATCAGGTCTATACAGGAGAGCTCATCACGCCGTCTCCTGAGATCCGTGCTTGGGGCAACGTGTTGGTCCTGGGCACAGATTACACATTATCTTTCACCAACAATATCGCTGCGGGAACCGCCACCATGAAGGTGGAAGGAAAGGGCAACTTCAACAAATCGGTTACCAGGACGTTCGAGATCGTCAAGAAGGAGATTTCCTGGCCTGCCGTTCTGGAGACCCCGTACAACGGTGAGCAGCAATCAGCCGACCTCGTTTCAAACTTCTGGTATGAAGTTGTAAGCGAAGCCCAGGGGACGGCTGTCGGTTCGTATAACGCCACGTTGAGGATCAACGATCCCATTAATGTGAAATGGGCCGATTCCGATCAGGTACAGAGACAGGGAGAGGCTCTGAGGATCACGGATGTGGACAATCAGCTGACGTTCGTGCTCTTGGGAGCGCACTGGGCGAACGAATATTCCGCTCCGTTGCTTTACAAGAGCTCACAGAGCCTCCAGCTTCCGGGAGCAGACAAGATCACACCCTATCTGAAGACCGGATATGACGTGACATTCCTCGGGTGGTATGAGACCGGGGACGAGAACAAGACTTTGATCACACAGATTCCCGCAGGGTCCTTGGGATCGAAATCGTTCACCGCATTGTTCAGCGAGGAACGCAGTACGTACACGGTATCATTCTCATCGGAGTTCGGTACCCAGATCCCTCAGCAGAACGTTAAGTACGGGGATCTTGTGAACAAACCGGCGGATCCGACGACCAGCTACTACATATTCAAGGGATGGTACAGAACCTACAGCCAGGGAGTGTACAGCAACCCATGGAACTTCGATACGGACACTGTAGCCGGTAACATGACCTTGTACGCCATGTGGAAGGTGGAGACATGCACGGTCGTCTGGAAGAACTATGACGGAACCGTATTGGAGACCGATAACGAGGTCGCACTCAACTCGACTCCTGTGTTCAACAGCAGTAACCCGACCCGGGCCACAGATGAGCATTACGTCTACACGTTCAGCGGATGGTCCCCGCAGGTCGGTCCTGTCACAGGAAACACCGTCTATACGGCTACATACTCGACCGCGATCGTTCCTTACAACATCAACATCCCTGCAAACGTAGCCTACGACGTGGTCACCGTATCGGGAACCAACCCGGCAGAGTACGGCACATCGTATGTTTTCAAGATCAACCCCAACCCGAGCCAGCCCCAGTTCAGTCAGCTCAATGGACTGAAGGTCACTGTCAATTACACAGGCGGAGGTTCGGAGATCCTGGTCAAGGATTCAGATGGTAACTTCACGATATCGAACATCACCAAACCCGCAGATGTCACCATCACATTGACGATCAACATGTACTCGGCCAGTTGGCTTGATAAGAATGGCGACAGCATCTACACATCTATCACGCGTCCGTACGAAACGCCGGTCGCAGAACCCGGTACACCAGACGGCCCCTCGAACAAGGACGTCTCCATGAATTATACGTTCCAATACTGGTCAGTAGGTTCGTATGATAGCAGCGAGACCATCACAAACATGGATGGTCAGGTATTGCTCTCCGACAAAGTATACTACGCCCATTTCACAGAGACGGTCAAGACATTCAGGATCACCTATTCGGGAAGCGATGTGTTCACGCTGAATCCGCTCAACGGCGCGAATATCAACGCCATCCCTTACGGCAGCAACTTCCAATTCACCCTGACGATCATCGACCAGCGCTACAGTCAGGTCCCCAGCAAGGCAACGGCCCAGGCCAATGGACAGCCTGTACAGAAGAGCACGGATAATGTGTTCACCGTCAGCAGCATCACGGCGGACACGAATCTGGACTTCACCGGAATCTCGTTCAACGGTTACAACGTGTATTGGCTTAGGGAGGACGGAACGCAGATCACGGTTGATTCCGATGTGAAGCATGACACCCATCCGAATGCACCGGCTTATCCCGCTCAGACCACGTCTTCCTTCAAGGGATGGAAGATAGGGGGAGAAGGCAGCATTGTGAATCTCAACGAATACACAATGTCCGGCGATGTCACCTTCAGGGCATACAGCGAATATACCGTCACCTTCAATTGCGACAATGGTCTGGAATGTACTCTTACCAGCCCCCAGGGCGCATCCGGTTTCAAGGTCCCCTACGGCAGTTCCCTGACATCCATCCTGTCGTATCCCGAAGGCAAGAGGGCAGAGTACATCCTGAGCGTGAACGGAGTGAAGGAGACGAACGACCCTGCACCCATGGGAATGACCTTTGTGAACAATGCTGACGGAATGACCACTACCTACACAATCCCCAGCGTCACCACCGATGTCGTCCTGAGGGCCACTCTCAGTTACGATCTGTTCACTGTCGATTGGAAGGATGGGGATACGATCCTTATGACCGAACATTATCGTTCGGGCAGTACGCCTGTTGCACCGTTCGTCCCCACTAAAGATCCTATCACAGGTTATCACTACGTGTTCAACGGATGGAAATTGGACAGCTCGGGCAGTGTGGTGGACCTGAGCGGAGTCTCAATCACTTCGGACATGTCCATCTTCGCTGATTTCTCGCAGGTAGTGAATCAGTACACTATCACGCTTCCTGATGCGGATATATTCACAGTGGTCCCTGACAGCGAGTCCAACGTCGTGACGCATGGCAGCAGTTACAAATTCAAGATCACTGCCAACCCCAGCGCACCGAAGTTCTCACAGCTGAGGAACCTGACTGTCATCTCAAAGGGCAGCACAGAACAGAACATCACTTCCTCTAAGGACAGTGAAGGATACTATTGGATCAGCAACATCACCGAGGCGAAGACAATACTGGTCGACCTGACCATCAATGTGTACACCATCCAGTGGCAGGACGAGAACGGGGCCACGCTCTATCCTGACAAGTACGCCGCTCACGACACCAGCATAATCGTCCCGGGAACTCCGGAGAAACCCGTCGTTACCGATGATTCCAAGAATTATTCGTTTACCGGTTGGACCAAATATGTCGGTTCGGAGTGGGTTCCTGTTTCTGATCCCAATGCTGATGTCGCTCTTTCCAGCACAGTATATCGTGCGACATTCGCCAGCGAAACCAAGGTGTTCAAGATAATCTACTCTGGCAGCACGACATTCACCGTCAATCCCTTGGAAGGAATGAACAAGGATCACGTGAACTATGGAGATAGCTTCTCATTCAGGATTACCGCGAATACCGATGAATACAGTCAGGTGCCTGATAAGATTGAGGTATTGGCCAACGGCACCAAGGTGAGCAAATCAGATGGAGTGTTCACGATAAGCAACATCACGGCCGATCAGAATCTGGGCTTCACGAAAATCGACATCAACGGTTATACGGTCACATGGAAGGATGCGAACGGAGATACGATCTCAACTGTCAATGATGTGAAGCATGGAAGCGTTCCTGTGGCACCGGACATGACCTATCTGAACAACGCCCAGTACACATACACTGTGGCCTGGACCAAGAACAGCGGAACAGCCCCTGTCAATCTGGCCAACGAGGTCGTGATTGCTAACGTCACATACAACGCTGTGCTCACCCAGTCGGTCAACAAGTACACCGTTGTATGGAAGAACTGGGATGAGACCGTTCTTGAGACCGATTCCGAGGCCGAGTACGGCTCGATACCCCACTACGACAGTGATACCCCGGCCAGGGCACAGGACGATCTCAACAGGTACAATTTCCTGGGCTGGACCCCAGAGGTGATCGCCGTGACCGGCAACGTCATCTACACCGCTATGTTCGAGACGGTGAACGTCGCTGCATACGTAACCTGGATGAACCCGGACGGAGAGATCCTTCAGAACTCATCCGTCGCGCTCGATGAGATCCCGGAGTTCCTAGGAGGGACCCCCGCGATGACGCCTACTGCTCAGTACACCTACAATTTCCTGGGCTGGACCCCAGAGGTGACCGCCGTGACCGGTAATATCACCTACACCGCACAGTACGATGAGGTGCTGAATGAGTACAAGGTGACTTGGGTCAACCAGAATGGTACCGTACTGAAGCAGGAGACTTTAACCTATGGAGCAACCCCTGCATATTCGGGTACCCCGACCATGGAGAGGGACGGACAGTACACCTATACCTTCAGGGAGTGGACTCCCGCCATCTCCAATGTGGAGGGCGATTCGACCTATTTCGCAGTCTACGACACCGAGGTCAACAAGTACACAGTGACATGGAAGAACTGGGACGGAACCATCCTCAGGACCCAATCCATCCCTTACGGAACGACCCCCAGCTACTCGGGAATCACCCCGATCAAGGCTACCCCGGTCGATCAGAAGCATTCATGGAACGGGTGGTCCCCCGAGATCGTACCCGTCACCGGAGACGCCACATACACCGCCACCTTCGATTCGCATTACTTCGATGTCAGGATAAAGATAGTATCGTCTGACAGCACGCTCGGTTCTGTCTTGAACGCGGGAACCTACACCGTCAAGAGCAACGCATCGATGACAGTCAGCGATATCGACACTTCGACCATGGGTACCGATACCCCTGCGGGAACCCTCTCCATCAGCGGACTCGACAAGGAGTTCGGAGCGATTGCAAACAACAGCTCCGCAAGCATGGTCAGTATCTTTGTGGGTTGGTATATCGGAAGCGACATGGTCCCTGACGGATACCAGATCAACGGTCAGAACGACCTTGAGATCACAGCGATGTTCGCGCAGATCCCTGCTGACTACTCTGTCCTGGTGACCACCTCATACGGATCGGAGACCATGGCCACATTCGACGAGAACGGAGGCCAGCAGGCTGAAGTCATATCACTTATCGGAATCCCTCTGGGAACCAGGATCGACGTGAACGAAAATGGATCCCTTACAATCGGAGACAGAAACATTACCATGCATCCGAACAATACAGGATACAGGACTGTGGAGTTCGTCAAATGGGAGTACATCCTCTCCGGACAGCCAGTCAGATCAGGCGATAGGGTCGATGAGATGACCGTTATAGGAGTCGTCGTCGAGGTAACCACCCACAAGTCAACGATAACTTGGAATGATTATGACGACTCCCAGCTACGTCAGGACATACTGTACAACGGAACCACTCCAGTGTATGGTCTGGACCCGATCAGGCCAGGAGACGACGATGCAGTATACACATTCGATGGATGGCAGCCCGATGTCGCCATCGTTACCGGTGACGCGACTTACAAGGCAAAGTACTCCTCGAACACCAACACCGCGGTCATCACAGTCGACCTCAACGGTGCCGTTTCCACGTTGGTCAACGAGGGCAACGGCTGGATCCTGGACTACAACGGTTACTACCAGAAGAAGTTCGAAAATGGAACGTCTCTGAACTTCGGAGAGGTCACTATCGCACAGGGCTTGGATGTATTCCACCCCATCAGGTGGACTGATTCCATAGGAGCAACTGTAGAGCCTGGAGAGGTCACCGGTTTCGCATTCTACAGAGCGGAGTTCACATGGATCACGTGGGCAGATTACGACGGAGAGATCCTGGACAAGGAAGTCGTCGAACCCGGAGCAGTGCCCAGTCACGCGGATCCGATCAGGGCCGACGATCCCGGAATCTACTACCAGTTCGATCACTGGGAGAAGGGAGGAATGCCCGTAACCCTGTCTGAGGAAACAGTCAACGTCAGCACCACCTACATGGCCCAGTATTCCATGCATTACAAGTCATACACGGTCACCTTCAATGCGAATGGAGGAACATCCCTATCATTCCCGTCGAAGACCGTAACGTTCAATTCGACGTACGGTGACCTGCCGACAGCATCTTGGCCCGGATACACCTTCAACGGTTGGTATGACCAGGAGGGTTACCGCATCTACTCTAACACCGTGTTCAACGAGGTCCAGGACCAGACTCTAACGGCCCACTGGAGCATCATACCCGTAGATCCTGTGGATCCCGAAGAACCCAAATCATCCATATCGAAAGAGACCATCATGAACGCGGACGGTTCCATCACAGAGAGGATCACCGAAACCATCCAATATTCTGACGGTTACAAGAGGGTGAAGGTCACAGAGACCACCAAACGCGTGGATGATTCGACTCAGATCGTAGTCACGGATGTGGAGACAGACAAGAACGGAGCATCGATGACGCACAGGACGCAGAAGGACATATCCTCTGACGGAAGCTTCGAATCCACGAACACCGTCACATTCTCAAGCGGAGACTGGGTTACCGGTCACACCTCTGGAGATTCCAGAAGCGAGACCCCTACCGGAAAGGTCGAGTTTGGATACAGCGATTCCATGTCCAACGAGCAGGCTGACATGGTAGAAGATCTGATCAACGATGCCATATCTTCAGACAAGAATCCCGAGGTCGTCATCATCTCGGAGACTCCTGTTTCAGTTCCGGAGTCCATCATAAGTGACATCATACAGGGTGACGGATCCCTCACCTTCATAGAGGGAGGAAAGGAACTCTATCTGACCGCGAAGACGCTGAAAGGAATGAGCCTTACAAGCATAGACCGTCTGTCCATCAGGATCACGGACGATATCCCGCAGAAGTACAGGACAGAGGCGGGAATCACCTTTGCATACGACATCAGGATGGAGATCAACCATCAGGAGTACCACGAGCAGTTCTCAGAGCCTGTGAAAGTCACTATCCCATACAAGCTCAAGGAAGGCCAGTCTGTAGATTCAATCTCAGTGCTTTATCTGGGAGAGGAGCTGGAGAAGCTGGAGTTCACCTATGACGGTGAGAACGTGGTGTTCTACCTTTCGCACATGAGTCTGTACTCCATCGTGAGCGAGGATCCGGAACCAGTCCCGGTTGACCCCACTGACGAAGGCGAGTTCCCAGTGATGTACATCGCAATCGCAGCAGTGATACTGGTAGCAATTGCGGCAGTGGCTGTGTGGATTAAGAGGTGAAAACAATAATGGCGGAGGGAGAGCCCCTCCGTCTTCTTTTATTTACTTGACTTTAAGAGGACTCAGGATTGAACATCCAAATTCTCAGGCATAGGATCCTTCTTTGTCTTCGTGTCATTCTTCTGCACGGAGACCAGGTCGTAGAACAGACCGCCCTTCTTCATGAGCTCGGTCATGGTTCCGCTCTCGTGGATCGTACCGTTCTCGACGACAAGGATGAGATCAGCCGATTTTATGGTGGACAGCCTGTGCGCTATGACGAAGGAGGTCCTCTTCTTGGCGGCCTTGTCAAGTGCTTCGACGATGGCCTTCTCGGTCCTGATATCGACGGAGCTCGTAGCCTCGTCAAGGACCAGTATAGGGGCGTCATGGATGATCGCCCTGGCCACGGATAACTGCTGCCTCTGTCCGACGGACAGCGCAGAGGGGTTGTCCAGGTATGTGTCCAGACCCTTGGAGTACTTCCTGATATAGCCTAGACCTACAGAATCGATGACCTCCCAGAGGTATTCGTCGCTCTTGGGCGCGGAATTGTAGACGATATTGTTCCTGATGGTGCCTTTGAAAACCCAGCTGTTCTGGGCAACAAGCGAGAACATGCTGCGCATCTGAACGTTGTTGAGCTCGTTGATGGGGGTACCGTCGATCTTGATGGTTCCCGATTCGAGCTCGAACAATCCCATCAGCAGATTCATGAGCGTCGTCTTACCGGAGCCGGTGGGTCCGATGATGGCAACGGTCTGACCAGGTTCAACCTTGAAGGACACATCCTTGATCGCATAGCCTTTTCCTTCTCCGAAGGAGAAGTTGACATGGTCGAATTCCACACCGCCCTTGAATTCCTTGATCGATTCGATATCGTGTTCCTGAATCTCCCTCTGATCAAGGACCTCGAAGACCCTATCGGAAGCGCTCTGGAGCTCTTTCAGCGCGACGGCTGTAGCGGAGATATCGCTTATAGGCTGGGTGAACAGCCTCATGTACACAAGGAATCCGATGATAAGTCCGAAGGTCGCTCTGCCGTCCGCGATCATCATGAGTCCGTAACCGCAGATGGTCACGTATCCTACGTTGGTGATGAATCCCATCATCGAAGGGATCAGGGAAGCATAGTTCATGAGCTTGTACATCTTCTTACCCATGTCCAGGTTGAGTTCCTGGAATTCCTTGAAGAACTTGCCCTCTGAACTGGATGCCCTGATGGTGAGGTATCCGTAGAAGCTCTCCAGGATACGGTTGTTCACTTCACCAAGATCCTTGCTCTGTCTCTTGTAGTATCTGTCCAGACTCTTGGAGAAGAAGAGCGTGATCAAGACCGCTGAAACGATAGGCAGCGTACAGACCACAGCGAGTTCCGCATTGGTGTAGGCCATCATGGCTCCCGATCCCACGATCAAGGCTATCGAGCTCACACCTGTAGCCGCCGTCGATCCCGCAAGATTCGAGATCGTACTGCAGTCGTTAGCGATACGGTTGGCGATATCTCCAGTTCTTACACCGATCAGTCTGCCGTAGGGGATCCTTCTGATCTTGTCGAACATGTCCACGCGTATGGTCTCAGCCAGTTCGATGGATCCTTTGCTTATGACACGGTCCTTGTAAGTGGAAATGATGAATGAGGTGGCACACAGTGCGACCAGCGTGTTGATCGCTGCAAATATCGTGTCCGATCCTTCGAAATGACCTATGTCTGCGGCGAATTCGTCCATTATGTAGGAGAGCAGAAGCGGAGTGACAATGTTGAAACCGGTGGAGATCAGGGTCAGCAGTATACCGACTGTGATGTAGTGCAGCGCCTTCGGCGAGTATTCGTACAGGCGGCGCATGAAGGTGTCTTCCAGATCCTTCTCTATCTTTTCCAAACCGGATCCTTCGCTCATTTCACCGCCTCCCAGTCTGACTGGAATCTAACCATTTCAGCATAGTATTCGCACGTCTTCATGAGCTCTTCGTGGGTTCCTATGTCTATGATCTCGCCGGCATCCATCACTATGATCCTGTCGGCCTTCATGGCCGTCGATACCCTCTGTGTGACGAGTATCGTCGTTGCATTCTTCAGTCTCCTCTTCACGTTGCCGCGTATCTCAGATTCCATCATGACATCGACGGCTGAGAACGGATCGTCAAGAAGGTATATGTCGCCAGGGATACACAATGCTCTGGCGAGGTTGATCCTTTGTTTCTGTCCACCGGACAGATCCACACCTTTCGCCGTCAGCAAGGTCTCTTCCCCATTGGGAAGTCTGTGGATGAATTCATCGATCCTGCATTCATTCATCACTGTCCTGACTTCCTCATCGCTCATTCCTGCCGATTGGGGGCTGAACCTGACATTTCCCATCAGGGTTTCGCTGAAGATGATCGGGTCCTGTGATGAGTATGTGATCCTCTCACGGAGGTCGGCGAAGCGGTAGTCCTTAACATCCATTCCGTCCACCAGGACAGAACCGGATGTGGCGTCGTAGAATCTGAGTATAAGATTGAGGATAGTCGTCTTTCCTGATGCCGGAGGACCTATGATGGAGATATTCTCTCCTGGGTTGATCTTGAAACTGACATTCTTCAGGACCAGGTGGTGGCGGGTCGGGTACTGGAATGACACATCGCGGAATTCGATGGTCCCTCCCTCAGACGGCGGGTCCTTGTCCCCTTCTGTGAGCGAGGGTTTGTAGTCAAGAACCTCGTCGACAGAATTCCTGGCTGAAACGTAATCCGGATATAGCATACCCACTAGTGAAATGGTCTGGGTGACCGCTGCGAAGAGCATAAGGACGTACATTGTGAACGATATTATGCTTGCCAAAAGGGAGATCTGTTCCTCGTATCCTAAAGTCGGAAGTGCGAAGAATGCAACAACATAGATGGCCAGCGGGATGATAATGACCATCATGTCCATCATCGGATAGATGTATGCCGTCTTCTTTCCGATATAGGCGGTCGTTCCGTACATCTCTTCGCTGATGCGGTTGAAATCTTCCGTATGTCTCTGCTCTCCACCATACGTACGGATGGTTCCCAGTCCTTCCATGTACTCCATGACGCTCCTGTTCATGTCGCTTCCGAGATCGCTGGAGTAATCGATTTTGGGTGCGATACGGCGGAGCGTGAGCATGATCAATATCGCACCAGCGATCATCAAGGCCGCCACCACTCCGTTCAGGAACAGGGATTTGGAAGCCATTGCCGGGGCAACGATCAGCAGAGTCATGGGCAGGACCAATCCGGTCGTCGACATGGCCGAGATGAAGTTAGCTACCGTTTCCACGTCACCGGTGACGGTGTTGGTAAGAGTCGGGACTGAGAAATGATCGACATCCTGGGGCACCATGTTCTGCGCGGCTTGGAACACTTTGCGTCTGAGACGCACCGTTACCAGAGACACGATCTTGGAGGACATGACTCCTGCCACGAGAGCTGCTGCCAATGAACTGATCGCGAAGACAGACATCATCTCTGCGTTATCGAGGGCACCCTCAGTGTCCTCATGGAGGAAAGCGTCCGTGAGCTTGTCCAAACAATCAGGTATCTGCGCAGTAAAGTAGATACTGAGGGCCGATACGAATAGACATATCGCCGACAGAATCGCCGCGTTGCGGTTATAATACCTGAATAACATACCACGGGTGTAATCAAAACGTGTTAAAAAGGTTGCCCTTGTTTTACTTATATTATAGGTAACGAGTCCAGCAGTCGGTCGCGAAATAAGTTTATACACCGAGTTGTTCGTCATCCCGATGTATTTCTTCGATGCCACCAACTCGGTCGCCGTCTGCCTTTACGTAGGTATAGCACAGTTCATCAGCGGCTGTTTCCTTCTGGTGGATTATGTCATGGAAGGAAGGGGCGGATTGGCATTCACCGTTTACTGCGTGGAAGCATTCATCAACGCAGCTCTGTGGATCCTTGCATCGAAGCAATTCTGGAGGAACAAACGCGACAAGATTTTCGTCTTCGGAGCGTTCGTAGGTGTTACAGCGCTACTGACCATCGTCGACAGGTGCATATGTACGGTCGGTGACTATTTCGCTGTGGAAACCACTTGGCCAGAATATGCGGCTTTCGCGGTCGGCCTTCTTTTCTGTCTCTACATGCTGCGTGTCTCGGGATCGATCAGGAGAAAGAGCGTGAAAAGGATCGAGCATCAGAGGAAGATCCTGATAGCGGTGATAGCAATGATCGCCATAACGAGGCTGGTCCAGATCCCTCTGATGGTATTCAGTATATGCGATTACATCGACACCATGACATCCATGATCCTGTTCTTCTACATCTTCATCTCGCTTTACGACGAAGGAATCATCGAAGGAATGTCCGCTAACGCGAAGCACTTGAGGGCCAACGAAGAAGAAGCGAAGTCCTGATGGGCCAGCATCGTTATTATCTTCCTATCCGATACGGAGTCCCATGCCAGAGGATAAGCCCTTAGTCGGGGAGTACATGGTCCGCAATGTTCAGACCGTCGATCCGAACATGACGGTCAGAGAAGCCATGGATCAGATGATCAAATCGGAGTTCCACGGATTCCCGGTGGCCGAGAACGGATATCTCCTGGGTTTCATAACGGCAAAGGAGCTCCTCCGCTACGTGGACCAGCCCAATGCCAAGATCCGCAACGTTATGAAGAAGGGGACTTTCTGTGCGATCCCTTCTATGACCGTTGCGGACGCCACTCGTATTCTGTTCAGGTACGGTCTGAGGAATCTTCCCGTCGTCGATGAAGACAAGAAGCTCATCGGCATCATTTCCAATCTGGACATCGTCAGGTCTCAGATTGAGAAGTCCCGTCCCAACAAGGTCATGACGGTCAAGCGCTTCCTCGAGGAGACCAACGGTATCAAGATGAAGGTCGAGAACAAGGATGTGCCCGTAAACATGATCGTCCCCACCCAGAAGGAGATCTACATGGATGAGCTGGTCGGCCGCCAATACGAGCTGAAGAGGGGAATGATCGAGCCTTTGATCGTAGTGGAGAGGCGCAACGGTTATCTCGTCGTCGACGGTCACCACAGGATCATGGCCGCCAAGAAGCTGGGCATGAAGACCTACAAGTGTATCGTGCTGATTCCCAATGTATACGATGTCAAGCTCGGTCTCGAGAAGACCGCCGAGAAGTGGGGATTGAGGTCTTTGGACGATGTCAACATCATCGAAGGCACCAAGCATCCGTTCATGGAGGTCACCACCATGCTGATGCCTGGAGAGGAGACCGAGGCACTGACCAAGAAGCTCATCGACCGCGATTCTCAGTGATCTATAGCCTCGATGTAGAAACTGACGGGTCTGAATCCGTCGTTGCATGATATCATAGCGGACCTGGGGTTCTTCATCCACCCATCGTAGAAGTTTCCGCCGCCGTTGGCCAGTTCCTTTACGAACTTCTCCATGGATTCCCATGCGCTCTCGCACATGCCCTCCGGCCTCTTGCCGTTCTTGGATATGAAAATCTGGCCGATCTGGATGTCGCAGGCGTGATCTATCGGGTTCTCGTATTGTTCCATGAGATCCTCGTAGCAGGTCTTGCGTACGGCCGTGATCTTCACATCATACATGATATCAAAAAGAATAGGAAGACGGGGGTGGCCCCGTCGTTTTCAGAACTGCTGGTTCCTAAGGTTCCTGAGATCTCTGAGCATGATCCTCTGCTCAGCGGATGCGATGATCCTCTTGGTCTTGTAGAAGGTGTCGGGGTTCAGTGAGATTCCGTCGATTCCCTCCTCGACCAGGAACTCGGTGAACTCGGGGTAGACCGAAGGTCCCTGTCCGCAGATGCTCACGTATTTTCCGTGCTCGTGGGCGACCTTGATCAAGTGGGAAATGGCCCTCTTGACTCCCTCGTTCCTCTCATCGAAGTATCCCATGTGGCCGAGGATATCGGAATCCCTGTCGCACCCCATCGTGAGCTGCGTCAGATCGTTGGATCCGATGGAGAACGCATCGCAGTACTTGCAGAACTCGTCCGCCATGAAGATGATGACCGGGACCTCTGCCATGAAGTAGAGCTTGAAGTCCCTGCTCCTCCTGAGTCCGATGGACTCCATCATGGCGGTGATCTCCTTGACCTCGTCGATGGTCCTGACGAACGGGAGCATCATGTTGAGGTTCTTGAATCCCATCTCGTCCCTGACCTTCTTGATGGCCTTGAGCTCGCACATGAATGCGTCGCGGTAGCTGTCCGAGACGTACCTGGAGCATCCCCTCCATCCGATCATGGGGTTGTCCTCGTTGGGCTCGTAATCCGCACCGCCCTTCATGTCGTGGTACTCGTTGGTCTTGAAGTCCGATGTCCTGAGGACGATGGGCCTGGGGTAGAACGCCCTTGTGACCTTGGAGATTCCGTCAGCGAGCTTGTCGATGAGCTCCTGCTCCCTTCCCTCAGCGAGGAATGCGCAGGGGTGCTCTCCGACATAGTTGGTGAAGAGGAACTCGATCCTCATCAGTCCGACACCGTCGCAGGGAAGCTGCGAGATCTCGTCCGCTTTGGCAGGCATGGACATGTTGACCATGACCTTTGTTCCGGTGATGGGGACTGCCTCCGCATATCCGACGGGTCCTGCGGTCTCAGCTGATGCCGAGGAGGTGTCTTTCTTCTTGGCGATGATTCCTTTGTAAACGTTACCTGTGGTTCCGTCGACGGTGACATCCATTCCGTTGGAGAGGCATTCCGTCGCGTTTCCTGTTCCGACGACACAGGGTGTTCCGAGCTCCCTGGAGATGATCGCGGCGTGACAGGTCATTCCTCCCTCGTCGGTGATGATTCCTGCGGCCCTGCTCATGGCGGGGACCATGTCGGGCATGGTCATCTTCGTGACCAGGACATCTCCTTCCTTGATGACGTCGAGACTCATGGATGTATCGTAGATGATGACTTTTCCAGTGGCGAGTCCGGGGCTTGCTCCCAGTCCGGTGGCGACGATCGCATCGCTGGACACTGCATCTCCCACCGTCTCGTTGGTGACAGAGTTACCGGTGGCGGTGATGGGCCTAGCCTGGACGATGTATGCCTTGTTGTCCTCGATGCACCATTCCATGTCCATGGGCTTGTTGTAGTGGATCTCGATCTGGCGTCCGATCTCCGCGATTTCCAGGACACGGTCGTCGGCGATCTTCTGAGCCTTGACCATCTCCTGGGGCATGTCTTTCTTCTCGACACCGCCGTTCTTTCCGCGTACGTACTTCCATGTCTGCGTGGAGATCCTCTTCTTGAGGATATCCATCTTCTGCTTGTCGACGATGTATGTGTCGGGTGTGACCTCTCCTCCGACGATCGCCTCTCCGAGACCGTAGCCTCCCTCGATGACGATCTGCTTGGCCCCGCTGTTGGGGTCCACTGTGAACATGATTCCGGAGAATTCCGAATTGACCATCCTCTGGACCACAACGGCCAGCTTGACGTCCTCGTGGGCGTATCCCTGCTTCTCGCGGTATGCGATGGCCCTTGCGGTGAACAGAGAGGACCAGCACTTCCTGATCTTGTCGAATAGGTCAGCCTCGTCCTTGACGTTGAGGTATGTCTCCTGCTGTCCTGCGAAACTGGCATCGGGCAGGTCCTCAGCGGTTGCGCTCGACCTTACTGCGACGAAGCCGATCTTTCCCTTGGGGAAGAGCATCTTGTATTTGGAGACGATTTCTTTCTTCAAGTCGGCAGGGATCTCGCACTCGTCGAACATCGCCCTGATCTTGTCGGAGGCGGCGACGAGAGAGTCGTCCGAATTCCTGTCAATTCCCTCGAGCTCCTTGGTGATCTTGTCAAAGATCTTGCTCTTGGAGAGGAAGTAGTCGTAGGCCACTGTGGTCAGCACAAATGCCTCAGGCACAGGGAATCCGGCGTTTGTAAGCTCTCCGAGGTTGGCTCCTTTTCCACCTACGAAGGGCACATCTTCGACATGCAGTTCGTTAACATCGACAATTTTCTTATCCATTGGGAATCCCCGCTGTTTTAACGCAGTTTTGGAAGTTTTTGGCGGGCTGTCCGCCTTCTGATTGATTATATCGTTCCCCTTAATAATAGGATTTGGTGTTGGATGAATCCAGAAGGACATTTTGAAAAATTTACTTACTATTTTTAAGCCTGTTAAGAAAACAATAGTATGTATTTCGAATTCTGATAGATATCTTGCTGCAATTCGTAATAATATATTCTAAATTCGAAGATAATCATAATCAATTCGTAGGATTTAGCATAATCTTGCTATGTTATTCGTTATATTATATTTGGAAAGCTTTTAATCCCTAGCACTTCATGGGGAGCGTCAGTGGTATCAATGGATATCGAAATATGTTGGCATGGCAGAGGCGGTCAGGGAGTCGTCACTGCTAACGAGATCCTCGCGGAGACCGCGATCCTCGCAGGGAAGTACGTCAAGGCCTTCCCCGAGTTCGGTCCCGAGAGGATGGGTGCCCCCATCAGGGCATTCACGAGGATCTCAGAGAATCCCATCAGAGTGCACAGTCAAGTCTACGAGCCCGACATCGTCGTCATCATGGACGGAACACTGGTCGGAAAGGTGGACGTGACGAAAGGAGCAAAGAAGGACACAATCGTCGTCGCCAATTACGCAGGCTCTCCCAAGGAGCTCCAGGATGCACTCATGACGGATATCGAATGCCACACTCTGGACGCCCAGAAGATCGCCATCGAGGAGATCGGCAAGCCCATGGTCAATACGGTCATGCTGGGAGCGCTCGTCAAGTGCTCGCCCCTCGTCGGATACGACCATCTGGAGGACCAGATCACAACCAAGTTCACAGGCAAGCTGCCTGACAAGGTCATTCTCAAGAACCTCTCCGCACTGAAGAGAGGATACCAGGAGGTGCAGTGAAATGGTAATGGCAAGCATCAGCGACCTCGTGGTAGGAGGACGCATAGTCAAGCCCGGAAACTCCGAGCAGTTCAACACCGGTGACTGGAGAACATACGTCCCTGTCATCAACCAGGACGAGTGCATCGATTGCGGTCAGTGTTGGATCTTCTGTCCCGACAACAGCGTCGTGTTCAGAGAGGGCCACATGAGCGGATTCAAGCTCACTCACTGCAAGGGATGCGGAATCTGCTCCAAGGTCTGCCCCAAGGGTGCCATCACGATGAAGGAGGAGTGAGGATGACGCAGGATATCGCAATCAACGGAGACAACGCGGTCGCACTCGCATGGAAGCAGATCGACCCCGACGTGTGTGCGGCATACCCCATCACGCCTCAGACAATCATCGTCGAGAAGTTCGCAGAGTACGTAGCGAACGCAGAGGTCTCGACCGAGTTCGTATGCGTGGAGTCCGAGCACTCCGCGCTCACCCTCTGTACGTCATCGGCATCCGCCGGAGCAAGGACCTTCACGGCCACTGCATCCCAGGGTCTGGCATACATGTGGGAGATGCTCCCCATCACAGCAGCGATGAGGGTCCCCCTTATCATGGCCGTAGCCAACAGGGCCGTGAGCGGACCCATCAACATCAACAACGACCACGGAGACGCAATGGCGGCCCGCGACTGCGGATGGCTTATGCTGTTCTCGGAGAACGTCCAGGAGGCATATGACATGTCCATCGTCGCACCTAGGATCGCCGAGCACCCCGAGGTCCAGCTGCCTTGTATGGTCAACCTCGACGGATTCGTCCTGACCCATGCCATTGAGAGGATGACCATGGTCGACACACAGGCCGTCAAATCCTTCGTCGGAGAGCACAAGCCCCTCTACCCCCTGCTTGACACCAAGCACCCCGTTTCCCACGGAAACATGGACGGACCCGACTTCTACTACCCGCACAAATACCAGTCCGTGCTGGCGATGCAGAAGGCCCTGGAGGTCTGCAAGGATGTCTTCGAGGAGTTCAAGGGAGTCTCCGGAAGGGAGTACCACCTCGTAGAGGAGTACAGATGCGATGACGCAGAGTACGTCGCAGTCATCCTCGGTTCCTCGTTCGGAACCATGAAGGCGACCGTCGACATCCTCCGCGAGAAGGGACTGAAGGTCGGATGCGCCATGCCCCGTGTCTACAGGCCTTGGCCCATCGAGGACCTCGCCAAGGTCATGGCAGGCAAGAAGGGCGTTGTCGTCTATGACAAGCACCTCAGCATCGGATCCTACGGACCCATGTTCCCTGAGGTAGTCGCAGCAGCTTCCGATCTCGAGAAGCTGCCCAAGATGTACAATGTGATATACGGTCTCGGAGGCGCAGACGCCACCGTTTCCGGATTCGAGAAATCCTTCACCGCGGTCGTCGAAGGCACCGCTGAGAAGGTCCACTATCTGGGGGTGAGGCTATGACCTCTCTTGCGATCAAGGACTTACAGAAACTGCCCGTGAGGCTCACCAGCGGACACAGGCTCTGCGCAGGATGCGCCGAGTCCATCATCGCGAAGCAGATCCTGATGGGATCGGAGGATGACATCGTCGTCTCCCTGTCCACCGGATGCTTCGAGGTCTCGACCACCGTGTTCCCCTATACCTCATGGAACGTGCCCTACGTGCACACCGCTTTCGGAAACGGAGCGGCCACATGCGCAGGAGTGGAGACCGCGTACAACGCACTCCACAAGAAGGGAAAGGTCGAGCAGAACGTCAACTTCGTCAACTTCGCAGGAGACGGAGCAACCTACGACATCGGTCTCCAGGCACTGTCCGGAGCCATGGAGAGGGGACACAGGATGGTCTATGTCTGCCTTAACAACGAGGCATACATGAACACCGGAATCCAGAGATCCTCCGCCACCACCATCGGAGCACAGACCACAACCTCGTGGCCCGGTTCCGTTTCGTCCGGTAAGAAGGAGTTCTCCAAGGACCTCACTCAGATCATGGTTGCACACAACATCCCCTACGTCGCACAGGTCTCCCCGCACAACTGGAGGGACACGGTCCAGAAGGCACAGAAGGCGTTCAACTGCGGCGGACCCGCATTCATCAACGCGCTGTCCCCCTGCCCCAGAGGATGGAGGTTCGCATCGGACCAGACCATCGCCATGGCGAAGCTGGGAGTCGAGACCTGCGTATGGCCTCTCTTCGAAGTCGTCAACGGTAAGTACGAGCTTACCGGAGAGAGCGCAAGGATCGCTGACGGAAAGGCCGAGAAGAAGCCCGTCCTGGACTGGATCAACGCTCAGGGCAGGTACAAGCACCTTCTCCAGGACAGATGGGAGCCCGTCATCGAGCAGATGCAGACCGAAGTCGACAGAAGATGGAAGAGACTCATCAAGCTGTCCGAGCTCGACGAGTGAAACCCTTCAACGGCACCGTCCTTCGGGGCGGTGCCCTTATTTATTTGATACGCCCGTAGAATCGTTGATGTCGCTGAACAATTCTTTGCTGTTCCTGCTGGTCGTCAACGGGTTCCTTCTGATCATGACCATCAAGGATTACATGGACCATGGATTCAGACCGACATACGTATTCATCCTTCTGTTCACGCTGATTGGTACGATCCATCTCGCATCGGCCGATAGATGCGACGATTTCTCAAAACCTTGAACAGAGCTCCCGCTCATCGAAATAGAATGGGAAAAGTGGTTGACAGCGTGCCTGAGTTCCCGTACGCTTGCGCAATACAGTACAGACAGGTACGCGGGAGGGCTTTACTGCCGGGTTCGGAATGGGACCGGGTGTGACTCCTCCGCTATGGCCGTCATACCAATACAGGGGATAGGTGACAACTATATAATCTTATGCTAGAATGTAGAACCACAGGGCAGCCGCCAGTATGGCGGATATGAGCTCTGTGGACCAGTTGACGGTGAATTTGGAGATCCATCCTCTATTCTCTAACCATGCCCCGAACAGGCTGTCCAATAGATTTCCGAAGACTCCGAGGGTAAAGGGGATGAGCATCAACCAGCTGAGTGATGCTGTCATGACCAACCATCCGAGGGCGGCCGTCACGATGGCCATCACGGTCGAGGAGACCATACCTAGCTTGGAGACGCCCCCGTTGGTTCCGGGGGTCACGGGTTTCAGTGTGGTTATCATGTAAGCCTTGGGATCCTTCACACCTATTTCGCTGGCCACGGTGTCCGCACCGGCGACCACCACGGATGTGAGGAAAGCGATGACGTACAACGTCTCATCTATTGGGTAGTAATAATGAATTACAGTAAAGAGAACGGGAGGGAATCCGACTGCGACTACGTTCTTCCACCCACGTTCGCCGAATTGACCTTCCTGCAACCCCATTGCGATCTTCTTGTCGATGTCCCTCATGGTGGCGAAGAAGCTCATGATGACGAAGAACGACATGATGAAGAATGCGCTGACCGACCCGTAGTAGGCCAGCAGGACCCCGATCACGAGGGAGGCCAGAGCTCCGCCCTTAGATAGGCAGTGGAGCTTGTACACCTCCACCGAGAGCACTGCTGTTATGACGACTTCAATGGCCATCAACAGGTACGGGTCCATAGCTCGTCCATAATCTAACTCATAGATAAAAGGTCAGTACGTTTTTACGATATCCGGTCAAAATTTACTATGTGGCACTTAGAGATACTGCTCTAGGATCTCGGTGGCGTACTTGATGCAGAGCGCTTTGTCTGAGAGCGGGAAGAACATGACCTTTCCTGGCCTGTAGAGAGTGGTCTCCATCCCGTTCCACTGGTAGACGATCATCTGGTCATCCTTGGAGGATATGGGAAGTCCTTCGGCCTCGATGCCCTTCGCTGCCTCGGCCATGTCGATGTCCATGATATCCGCGGACACCGCCATAAGGGCCTGACCTCCGCAGAGGCGGGCAACGGAGAACTTCATCTTAGGGCCTCCAGCTCTCTCTTGACCTTAGCTTTGAAAGAATCGAGGCCGGAATCATTGACGATCATGATGTCGGACATGGCGATGACGTTCCCGAGTCCCCATCCGAGTTCCCTGCTGTCGCGCTCGTTGAACTCTTCGATGTTGTGCGGTGCGTCCTCGCGTCCTCTCTTGATAAGTCTGTCGTAGCGGGTCTTGCCGGGGGCGTGCACGCCGATGATGTAAACCTCGTCGCTCAGTCCCCTATATGAGTTGACCTCGTCCATGCTCCTGCATCCGTCCACAAGGAACAGGTCGCCGGACATCCTCTCCAGGGCTCTCTTTGCCCAGATATCCTTGCCGTGGAGCTCCCTCTCGCCATTGGCCACCTGGCCGACGCTGAGCCCTTTCTGTGCCGCACCGGAGGTCTCGTAGAATTCCCTGACGATGTCCCCCATCCTCAGGAACGGGATGTCCATAGAGCGGGCAACGGTAAGGAGCTCCTCCTTTCCGGCTCCGGGCATTCCAGTGACGAGTAGGATCTTCATTCTATCACAGCAGGTGGTCGGTGATGTTCATCAGGATCTTGTCGCAATAGCAGCACCTGAGCTGCATAGGGTATCTGGACAGGACCTGGAATTCCGGTTTGATCGGTTCGCCTTTGTTGGTTATGCAGTTTATGTTGCTGCACCTGGCAAGGCCGATGATATGGTCGCCCAGGTTCACCTTGTATTTCTTGGCGACAGAGTAATCCCTTACGATGGATATGGTCGCATCGGGCGCCACCAGGGCGATCTTCTCAGCGGTATTGTCATCGATCTCTATGTCTTCGATCTTGATGATGTCCTTCCATCCGCCGAGGGTGGTGGAGCTGACATGGATGCCGACGCTGATGGACGAGTAGATGTTGCTCTCGTTGATGCCCAGGATCTTGATCACGTTCAGCGCCTGTCCGCATGCGATGTGATCGATGACGGTTCCGTTCCTGATAGGGGTAAGCCTGACCTCCTTGATCTGATTCTCCTCTGACATCAGAGCTCGCCTCCCAGAAGTGCGTTGAGGAGGGCCATCCTTACGGGAACCCCGTTGGCGGCCTGCTCGAAATACTTAGCGTGCTTGGTCCCATCCACTTCCGGCGCGATCTCGTTCACCCTCGGCAGAGGATGCATGACGATGAGGTCATCTTTCGCGTTCTCGAGAAGTGCGTTGTCGATCCTGTATGTGCCTGCGACCTTCTGATATTCGGCGGGGTCGGGGAACCTCTCCTTCTGTATCCTCGTGACGTAGAGCACGTCAGCATCCGCTATAGCGTCCTCCAGGAACACCTTGGTGGTGGGATGGCAGCCGTTCTCTTCCAGATGGTCGATTATGTCTTTGGGCATCTGCAGCGACTCAGGCGCTACCAGGGTGATGTTCATTCCGAACTTGGTCAGAGCCTGTGCGAGGGAATGGACCGTCCTCCCGTACTTCAGGTCCCCTACCAGTGTGATATTGAGATTGTCAAGGGAGCCCTTGGACTGCCTCATGGTGAAGAGGTCCAGAAGGGTCTGAGTGGGGTGCGACCCGGCTCCGTCCCCGGCGTTGATGACGGGATGATCGGAGAACTTGGCCGCGAGCTTGGCTGCTCCCTCGAAGGGATGCCTGAGGACCGTGACGTCGCAGTAGGCATCCACGATCTTGATGGTGTCCGCCAGGGTCTCTCCCTTGGCCATCGATGTCATCGACATCTCCGACACATCGATCACGTTGCAGCCCAATCTGTGGGCGGCGCTCTCGAAGGAGAGCTTCGTGCGTGTGGACGGTTCGAAGAACAGGTTCCCGAGGATCTTCCCGTCCAGGGTGCGCTTTATCTTATCACCCTTGGCGTACGGGACCATCTCCTCGGCCATGTCGAGAATGCCTTCGATGTCGTCCTTAGAAAAGTCCATGATTGAGACGACATCCTTGTGGTATAGGTCCATGTTTATTCTCTATCGTGTACGCGTAGATAATGGTGTTGATGCTCCGTTTTTATACGTTGAAGGGATAGGCACGCAGTATGTTGGACGTCCTTTCGAGATCCCAGCGCGCAAGGGTCTGCGAATACACGAGGAACGAGCTCAAGCTCTCCACGCCGTCGATGATCGGATCGGATCCAGAGTCACCGGTCTGGATAGAGGCGAAGGGCAACGATAGGGTGCTCCATGTCATGGGCACCGATGTAGTGATGGAGAGCGGACTGAGGACCACCTCCAATTCCGGAAGGGATACCGAGGTCCAGGTGACAGACGGCATCGCCGTCGTCAGGCTGCCGGTCCAGGAGGATCTGTCCTTCGACGATTCCGTCGAGATCGTGGTAGTCCCTAATGCATATGAGCTTAGGAAGGACCCGAGAAGGATCGTCGACAACATCATCAGGCTCAGAAGGGCCGCCGGTTTCAACCGTCTGCTCTATCTCTCGGGATTGGGAGAGCCCTCAACGGTCGCACTGTTGACCTACATGGGGGTCGACCTCTTCGACGAAGCCCTGCCCAGGGCCGCCGGTATCAGCGGCATCAGGCTAATCCCCGAGGCGGAGATCGCCACGGGACAGGACGAATCCGACAGCAACATCAGGGCGATGGAGGAGGAGCTGGAGAAGATCAGGATCTTCATCGCTACCGACCGCCTCAGAGAGCTGGCGGATCAGAGGGCCCCTTCCACACCGACGTCCGTCGCCATGCTCAGGCTGTATGACGATGTCGGTTACGAGTATGCCGAGGAGACATGCTCCTTCGTCGGATGCAGGTTCAGCTGCAACACAACTCAGGCCCTCAGGAGGCCAGACATCAAGAGCTACAAGCATCGTATGGAGAGCTACAGGAAGCCCGAGCACAAGAAGGTCCTCCTGCTGCTCCCATGCTCCGCGAAGAAGCCGTATCACATTTCAAAGACGCACAAGGCGTTCTCATCCGCCATCCACACAGGATTCCACGACACCCTGGTGCAGGAGGTAATCGTCACCTCTCCGCTCGGTGTAGTCCCCAGGGAACTGGATGCATACTATCCTGCCAACTCCTATGACATACCCGTCACCGGGGAATGGAAGCCCGAGGAGAAGGCTATGATCCGCAAGATGGTCGGCGACATCATCGACCAGGGATGGGACAGCATCATCTGCCATCTCGGCGAGGATTACGAGCTGGTCGAGGGATTGGCCGAGATGACATGCACGGTCGTCGGAGACAGCACATCCCCAGCATCCCTCCAGAACCTTGACAAGGCACTCAGGGATGCTACAAAGGGCATGGAGCCGGTCGATAACACGATCGACAGGGACGCCCAGATGATGAACATGCTGAGATTCCAGTTCGGCGACGAGGCGGCCAAGGTCCTCATGGACGGTAACACCCATGCCCTTGGCAAGTTCCCGTACTTCAAACTCTTCCGCGAGGATGCAGAGCATAAGAAGACGCAGCTCGGAATGTTCACTCCCGAGAGGGGTGGCATATCCCTGACTATCGAGGGCGCCCAGCTTCTGGCGGATGCCAGATATCCCGTCATCAAGATCATGGACTTCGAGATGAAGGGCAACCTGTTCGCTGTAGGGGTCATCGAGGCGGATCCGAGGATCCATGTGGGAGACGAGGCGATAGCCGTATGCGACGGAAAGGTCCGTGCGATAGGCGTCGCCGCGATGTGCGGACGCGAGATGACCGACCTTAAGAGAGGCATAGCCGTCAAGGTCAGGCACAAGGTCAAGTGACATGCCCGTAACAGATTATTCCGATCCAGCGAATTGGATTTACCTGTCCGAAGGGAGGGACAAGGATGTGGACGTGTTCCTCATCTCGCCGACGGTCTACACAGGCGAGGATGACAACATGTCCGTCGATGACACGAAGTTCGTCCAGAGCATGAAGGATGCCGTCAGGATGCAGCTCGGGCTGTACGAGGGCCGCTGCAGGGTATTCTCGCCCCTGTACCGCCAATCGGCCCTGAAGGTTTTCACCTCTGACAACGAGACCAGGAGGAGATGCATCACTGTTGCGTACAGCGACATCTCGGCCGCTTTCAGGTACTATCTCGACAATTACAACGATGGCAGGCCGTTCATACTCGCCGGTTTCTCGCAGGGCGCGCACATGTGCTACAGGATCATAGAGGAGTACCTGAAGGATGACCGTTTACGGAGTCAGTTCGTTGCAGCCTATGTATTCGGCTGGCCGTACTATGTGGAGTATGAGGGTGCCCGTTATCCGGTCCCGCCGGCCAAGGGCGAGACGGACACAGGCGTGATCATCACATTCGACTGCGAGGCCCCTGAGGTCGAGGAGACGATCTTTCACCCCGTCGGCAGGCGCAGCCACTCCATCAACCCACTCAACTGGAGGACGGATTCCGTACCCGCAGACGCTTCCCTGAACAAAGGGGCACGCATCATGCGTTCCAACGGAGAGGTCAAGGCCGAGATCCCAAACTTCTGCGGATGCTACATCGATCCGGAGCGCGGTGCACTGAAGGTCCCCGGAGTGGACGCGGAGAAGTACAAACCGATCGTCCCGTTCCTGCCTAAGGGCGGATTTCACCTCTACGATTACGAGTTCTTCTACCACAACCTCAAGGAGAACGTCTCCAAGAGGATCGATTCGTACCTGTCGAAAAGATAATCGAACATTCGTCCAAACCCATTATATATGATTGCGTTTTATTGAGACTCAGCACAGCACGAGTTGTGTCTTTTCTCATCAACTGGGAGATTAACTATGACTGAGGAGACTCTTAAGACCGGTACAACCACAATCGGACTGAAACTGAAGGACGGGGTAATCCTGGCAACCGACCAGAGGGCCACCATGGGCAATCTGATCGCGGACAACCACTGCCAGAAGGTGTTCCCCATTGCAGAGAACCTCGGAATGACCATCGCAGGCGGAGTCGGCGACGCACAGCTGCTCGTCCGTTACCTCCAGAGCGAGGTCTCGATCTACAAGATGAAGAAGGGCGCACCCATGTCCGTACAGACAGCGGCCACCATGATCGGCAATATCCTCCGTCAGGGATTCTACGTCGCCCCTCTCGTGGGCGGATACGACTCCACAGGCGGACACATCTTCAGTGTTGACATGGCAGGCGGAGTTCTCGAGGACAACTACACATCATCGGGTTCCGGTTCAGTGTTCGCACTTGGAGCACTGGAGTCCGCATACAAGCCCAACATGACGAAGGACGAGGGCATCAACTGTGCTATCACAGCCCTCAACTCCGCCAGGAGGAGGGACAATTACTCCGGAGACGGATTCCTCGTGTCGTACGTCGGTCCCGACGGATACGAGGAGATCTCCCGCGAGGAGATCATCTCCCGTTGCGAGAAGCTCGGATTCAAGTTCCCGAACTGAATCCGGACATCTCAAACCCCTTCCCTTCTAAACCCTAACTTTTCAAAGCTGGATTTGAAATGAACGTAGACAAGCTATTCGAAACCCTTACCGACGAGGTCAGGAGACTTGTGCCCTCGGACATGAAGATCACTTCGATCAACTTCGAGGGACCTGTCGTGGTCGTTTACACGAACGATTACGAGAAGTTCTCCGCAGACGACAGTCTGGCAAGGACCATCGCGCAGAGCATACACCGCAGGGTGGACATCAGGCCTGACCCCTCCACACTCGAGGATCCCAACAAGGTCGAGGAGAAGATCAGGAGCATGATCCCGGAGAAGGCGGAGATCTTCGACATAAACTTCGTCGAGGAGACAGGGGAGGCAATCGTTGAAGCGATCAACCCCAGCGAGGTCGTCGGTAAGGAAGGTCAGCGTCTGACCGAGCTCAGGAAGGAGACGGGATGGAACATCAAGGTCATGAGGGCCCCGCCAATCCCGTCCAAGACCGTCTCGGATGTCAGAGGATACCTCCGTGCGAACCACGACGAGAGGCAGGACATGCTGAAGTATGTGGCAAGGAGGATCGCCAGGCCCAAGCTCGAGGGAGAGCAGTGGGTCAGGATGACCGCCATGGGAGGATTCAGGCAGGTCGGAAGGTCTGCTTCGCTGCTGACCACCAGAGAGTCCAAGATCCTCATCGACTGCGGTCTCGACCCCTCATCGGACGCGACACCCTATTTCGCGATCCCCGAGGTACAGCCTCTGTCGGATATCGATGCCGTCGTCATCACCCACGCCCACCTGGACCACTGCGGAACACTTCCAGCACTGTTCAAGTATGGTTACAAGGGGCCTGTTTACTGCACACCGCCCACCAGGGACCTGATGGCGCTTCTGCAGCTGGACAACATCAAACTGGGATTCGGAGAGGACAAGAAGACTCCCTACGACGCATCCCACGTGAGGCAGGAGATCCTGCACACGATCCCGCTCAAGTACAACGAGACCACCGACATCGCTCCCGATGTCAGGCTCACCTTCCACAACGCCGGGCACATCCTGGGATCGGCCATCGCCCACTTCCACATCGGAGACGGTCTCCACAACGTGGCGTTCTCCGGAGACACCAAGTATGAGAAGACATGGCTGTTCAACCCTGCCAACAACAGATTCCCCAGGCTCGAGACGCTGGTCATAGAGTCGACTTACGGAGGGCACAACGACGTGACCCCCACCAGGACAGAGGCGTCCGAGGAGATGGGCAACCTTCTCCAGCAGGCAACCGCCAAGGGCGGAAAGGTCCTGATCCCTGTATTCGCGGTCGGAAGGTCGCAGGAGGTCATGCTCGTCATCGAGGAGCAGATGCGCCTCGGCAAGATCCCCAAGTGCCCAGTGTACCTGGACGGAATGATCTGGGAAGCAACCGCAATCCACACGGCCTACCCTGAATACCTCAACAGCAATCTGAGGACGCAGATCTTCCAGCAGAACGAGAACCCGTTCCTCTCACCCATCTTCAAGAGGGTCGAGACGGCGGACATGAGGGAGGAGATCTGCCATTCGCCCGATCCGTGCATCGTGCTCGCCACATCTGGTATGATGTCGGGAGGACCCGTCATGGAGTACTTCCGCGAGTGGGCTGACAACGAGAACAACTGGCTGCTCTTCGTCGGATACCAGTCCGAAGGTTCCATCGGAAGGACAATCCAGAGGGGACGCAGCGAGATCACCCTCAGCATGAAGGGCAAGCCCATCGATCTGCAGATCAAGATGCAGAGGGTCACCGTGGACGGATTCTCCGGACACTCCGACAGGAAGCAGCTGATGAGGTACATCTCATCGCTGGAGCCCAAGCCGAACAAGATCATCATCGGTCACGGTGAGGACAAGAAGTGTACTGACTTCGCGTCATCGATCTACAAGAAGTTCGGAATCGAGACCAAGGCTCCCCAGAACCTCGAGACCATCAGGCTCAGATAAACCATTCAAGCCCCGGGAGACCGGGGCATTCATCTTCTATGGAACGGGCAGTCGCCGCCCAGGCATTGCGGATTCTTTTCGCTGAAACCGCACACAATCTCGCCGAGCTCCATTTCGATGCCGAGATTTTCTTTGACGAATCTCACAGCTTCTATCAACGAAAGGAACGAGTCGCGCTTGCAGCATCTCGGGCCTCCGTGGGAACCTATCGACTGCAGAGACCTGGAAGTCATGGTGTTGGACAATCCGAACGCCTCCTTCGCCAGAGGAGTGGAGCCGGTAACGACCGATATGAAAATCCCTGAACTTACGGCAGCTCCGCAGGTGCCCCAGTATCCGCAGATCCCTCCCGGGACCGCTTTGCCGCGCGACACGATCTCCGTCAGTGCCTTATCGAAATCCACCATTCCTCCTGCGTTGCGGTAGGCAGTAAGAAGCGATGCGGCGACCAGAACGTGGTGCTCAGGGCCGTGCATGTGACAGAACGGAAGGCGCATAAGTCTGTCCAATATCTCCGATGGATCCTTCGACACCTCTTTCCTGCACACAGGGACGATTGAATCCAGTCCGGACATATGGCATTCGTTGCAGACATAATGCCCGTCTGCGCATCTCACTCTGTCGGCGAATTTCTTTCCGCATACGGCGCATGTCATTTCATAATCCGCATCCAGGTATTCTAGCGCGGAACCGCAGATTATGCATCCCGTATCCATGTCAGGCCTCTTGAAAACAAGTGAAAGAAGGTTATGCCCCGGACCTTCCGGACCGGGGGTTGAGTTTGAAATCACCAGTTTGTTGCTCTTACTTCGAAGAACGACTGGGCGTGCTTACATACTGGACAGACGGCAGGGGCCTCCTCTCCGACGTGGATGTAACCGCAGTTCCTGCACTTCCACATGACGACCTTGTCCTTCTTGAAGACGACGCCCTCCTCGATGTTCTTCAGGAGTGCGAGGTATCTCTCCTCGTGCGTCTTCTCGATTCCGCCGACCATCTCGAAGAGTTTGGCGATCTGGTCGAATCCCTCAGCCTTCGCTGTCTCGGCGAACTCCTTGTACATCGTGGTGTGCTCGTAGTTCTCTCCCTGGGCGGCGTCCTTCAGGTTCTCAACTGTCTTGGGGACCTTTCCGTCGTGGAGTTCCTTGAACCAGAGCTTTGCGTGCTCCTTCTCGTTCTCCGCTGTCTCGAGGAAGATGTCTGCGATCTGCTCGTAGCCCTCTTTCTTCGCCTGGGAGGCGTAGTAGGTGTATTTGTTCCTGGCCTGACTCTCGCCTGCGAAAGCCGCCATAAGATTCTGCTCTGTTTTTGAACCTTTTAGTTCCATGATGTAACCTCGTCGATACTATCATCGATTCCATAGAAAAAGCTATTCTCGGACAACTGACGCTGAAGTATGCTTAAAAATCAATTCAGGGATACAGAAAGCATGCGCGGGCCGTGTATCGCATCCTTCTTCACCCTTCTGGGGACGATAAGCATCACCGAGGACGGAGAGGGCATGATCACGGGAGTTTTCCTGCCGTGCGATAACCTGCCGCCGATGGACCAATCCGAGACGCCCGCACTGTCATCGGCCGCGAAGCAGATCAACGAGTATCTCGCAGGGAAGAGGACTGAGTTCGATCTGGACCTGCGTTACGACGGTTCCGATTTCAGGTCCAGGGTGATGGAGGAGCTCAACAGGATACCCTACGGGGAGGTCCGCACCTACAAGCAGGTCGCTGAAGCCATCGGATACCCAACATCAGTGCGCGCAGTCGGCATGGCATGCGCAGAGAACCCGTTGCCGATCCTGGTGCCGTGCCATCGCGTGGTCCCTTCTGGCGGAGGCTATGGCAACTATGCCGGAGGCACGTCGATGAAGAAGAAGCTCCTCAATCTGGAGGGCGTGTTCCTTGATTGATTACCGTTCATTGCTGAAGGAGTCCGCCGAGAAGGAGTACGCCAGATTCAATTCCAAACTGATCCCGGGGAAGGAAGGCATAATCGGAGTGAGGGTTCCGACGCTGAAGAAGATTGCCAAGCAGATCACCAAGGATGACTGGGAAGCGTTCCTCGAAGAGACTCCGACCTGTTACGAGGAGGAGGTCCTGAAGGGGCTGGTGATCGCCACCGCACCCATGGATGCCGAGCGCAGGATAGGCTATACGGAAGGTTTCCTGGGCTATATCGATAATTGGGCCACCTGCGATTCGTTCTGTCAGGCCTGGAAGTTCCGCAAGAGCGAGTCGGATAGAGTGTACGATTACTTCTCATCCCTCATCGATTCGGGCCAGGAGTTCAGGATGAGAGTATCCCTTGTTTTGCGTATGTCGCACTTCATAGACGAGGAACATGTAGGTGACATCATGGATGATATCGTGAGATACGACCATGACGGCTACTACTACAAGATGGGCGCAGCCTGGGCCGCATCCGTCTGCTATGTCAAGTTCCCGGAAACCACATTGGACAGGATGCGCAACAGCGACATGGACAAATGGACGTACAACAAGGCCATTCAGAAGATCTGCGAATCCTACCGTGTGAGCGATGAGGACAAGCAGTTCCTTCGCTCGATCCGTAAAAAATGACGACTATTTCGACCGTGCCACCCATATTATTAAAAATAAGGGACTTATGCGAGAGAGTATGCAGCCCCGTCTAGGCGTTATATTGGCGTTATTCGTTCTAGCGTCAGTTATATTCATCCCAGCCTTGGATGCCGAGGTGGATGACACGGAGCTGTTCACATACAAGTCGCAACTGGACGTCAACGGAAGGCTCGTCTATAACGAGGTCGCGAACGCTACCACGATAGACGGGGAGAGCAAGACGTTCACCGTTACGTTCAATATCGACAGGCTATTCGACGACACGGCATCCGCCAAGGCATACGCGAACTCCACAGTCCAGGATGCACTGGCAGCGGAATATCTGACGAATCCGATGGTCCCTTACCTTTGGGATTATCCGGTGAAGGCAGTGGAAGTCAGCTCCGAGATCGCGATCTACGAGGGCAAAGAGAAGAAGTACATCGTCGAATCGGTAACATTCACGCTGTCCGTCCCTGAGGGGATGACAGCAGAGAAGATGAAGAAGCTGAGCGAAGCCCTCAGCAAAGTCAACGTCACAGGGAACACAGATTCTGAGAAGGTCATCTCGATAATGGCCTATCTGAACGGCATGTACTTCCAGAAGGACGAAGAGGGAACCGTCAGCAACATCTACAACGCCGTGGTGGAACTCAAGACCACCTCGGCAGGGGTATCACAGGCCTTCAACCAGCTCTGCATACTCAACAACATCCCGGCCATAACCGTGGCCGGAGACAACGTGCTCGCAACCAATGAGTCCAAGAGCTTCTGGAATTACGTGTATCTGGAAGGGGACATAGACGGCGAGACGAAATATTCATGGTACATCGTCGATCCCACATATGCGACGACGACAGGGATAGCAGGCTACCTCACAGAGGTGGTCTTCGACAACAAAGCCTATTCCATGTCGTCGGCCCACAACAGGGATCTGACGCTTTCCAGCGATAACACGCTGGACGTGCCCCAGCTTGCCAAGAACAAGTACGTGCAGGTAGGAGGACCGACGTTCTTCGAGAAGTACGGAGAGATGCTCATCATGGCAGCAATCGGGGCAGTAGTGATTGTCGGCATGCTTTATGCCGTCAGGACTGGAGTAATCTGATAGGAGAAACGGGGTTAATATGACAGAAGACAAGAAGAAGGTATCCAAGTTGTCGGTGGAGGCCTGGGTGGACGCCCAGACGTTCAATACCACTGACGATATCGAGATCCCCAACATGATGGCGGACCGCGTCATCGGACAGGACAGGGCAGTCGAGATCATGAAGAAGGCCGCTTCCCAGAAGAGGCACGTCATGCTCATCGGAGAGCCCGGAACAGGAAAGTCCATGCTCGCCAATTCGATGGTAGAGTATCTTTCCAAGGAGGCCCTAGAGGACATCGTTGCCTATCACAACCCCGAGGATTTCAACGAGCCCAGGATCAGGGTGTTCCCTGCAGGAAAGGGAAAGGCCGTCGTCAACGAGCAGAAAGCTGCAGCCGCGGCCCAGAAGAATCAGAAGAACTCCGCTTACATCTACGTCTGCATCGCACTGCTGATCCTAGGTCTGATCGGTGCGATGTACTTCGGTTACACCATCGCCCTGCTGGCGTTCATGGGTGTGTTCCTCATACTCATGCTCTACAGGAGCCCCATGCAGCAGAGGACAGAGGTCGCCATCGTACCCAAGGTCCTAGTAGGCCATGATCCGGGAGATATGCCCCCGTTCGTCGATGCCACTGGAACCCACGCTGGTGCCCTCTTGGGAGATGTCAGGCACGATCCCTTCCAGTCCGGAGGACTGGAGACCCCGTCCCACGACAGGATCGAGGCAGGCTGTATCCACAAGGCCAACAAGGGAGTCCTCTACATCGATGAGATCAACCTCCTGAGGATCGAATCTCAGCAGGCCATCCTCACCGCCATGCAGGAGAAGAAGATGTCAATCACCGGTCAGTCCGAGAGGTCGTCCGGAGCATTGGTGAAGTCCGAACCCGTACCCTGCGACTTCATCCTCGTCTGCGCAGGTAACCTGGATGCCATCCAGGGAATGCACCCCGCACTCAGGTCAAGGATAAGGGGATACGGATACGAGGTCTTCATGGAGACCAACATGCCCGACACCGACGAGAACCGTCAGAACATCGTCAGGTTCGTCGCCCAGGAGGTCAAGAAGGACGAGAAGATCCCCGCCTTCGACAAATACGCCGTCGGAGAGATCCTCAAGGAGGGTCAGCGCCGTTCGGGCAAGAAGGGAGAGATCACGCTCAGGATGAGGGAGCTCGGAGGACTGATCCGTATCGCAGGAGATATGGCTGTTAACAACGGCGACAAAGTCGTCACATCCGAGCATGTGATGCTCGCAAGGGAGACAGCCCGCAGTCTCGAGCAGCAGATTGCCGATAAGCAGATCGAGGGAATGATGAGATACCAGCTCTTCCACAACAGCGGAGAGGCGGTCGGACTCATCAACGGTCTCGCGGTTCTGTCCAACGGCAACTCGTCGGAGATGTCCGGAATGGTCATGCCCCTGGCCGCTGAGGTCACCCCAGCACAGAGCAAGAAGGGCGGAAAGATCATCGCAACCGGTCAGCTCGGAAAGATTGCACAGGAAGCAGTCGACAACATCTCAGCCGTCATCAAGAAGTACACGCTCACGGACCTGTCCGCCCTGGACATCCACATCGAGTACGTCGCAGCCTACAACGGTGTCGACGGTGACAGCGCATCGGTCACGATGGCCACCGTGATCATCTCCGCATTGGAGAACATCCCCATCCGTCAGGACCTGGCGATGACAGGTTCGCTGAACGTCAGGGGAACTGTCATGCCCATCGGAGGAGTAACCGCCAAACTCGAGGCGGCAGCCAACTCCGGAATCAAGGTCGCGCTCATCCCCAAGGAGAACGAGAAGGACGTCATGATCGACAGGAAGTACTACGACATGATGGAGATCTACACCATGCAGACCCTCCGTGACGTGTTCGAGTACGCATTCGTGGACTGCCCTGCCAAGCAGAAGTACCTGGATGCACTCCTTCCGCTGAATCCCTCCGGAGAATCTACCGCTGAGAAGGTCAAGATCCCTCCGAAGTACAAGAAGGACAGGAAGCGCTCCAAGGTCGCCAAGAAGGAGCCTGTGGCCGAGGAGGCCGAGACCGTCGCCGAGCCCGAAGAGGTCGAAGTGACCGTCGAAGTTGAGTCCGAGGACTGAAACATTATTCATAGGGCGGGTAGAACCCGCCCTTTTCTTATCTATTTAAATAACCCGTGCGCAATTGTCCCTTATTATGACCAGCAGGGTTGCTAAGATCAAGCGCGAGACCAGGGAGACCAACGTCTCAGTGGAACTGAATCTGGACGGAACGGGGAAATTCGATGTCGATTGCGACCTCCAGTTCCTCAAGCACATGGTGGAGACACTCGCGAGGTACGCAGAGTTCGACATCAAGGTGAAAGCCTCCGGAGACAACGACCACCACCTCATCGAGGATGTGGCCATCACCTTGGGAAAGGCGATGAGGGATGCCATCGGAGAGCAGCCCATAGAGAGGATGGCAACCGCCACCGTCGTCATGGACGACGCGATGGTGATGACATCCTTGGACCTTGTGGACAGGCCGTACTGCGAGGCAGACTGCCCCGATCCGCTGTACATCCACTTCTTCAGGAGCTTCGCCATGACCGCCGGAATCACCTTGCACATACTGGTCATCCGCGGTTTCGACGAGCACCACATCATAGAGGCCGGTTTCAAATCGATGGGAAAGGCCCTCAAGGAAGCAGTGAAGGTCAGGAAGACCGCCCTCAGCAACAAGGGCACTGTAAAAGTAAAGTGATTCCAATGCTCACCAAGAGGATCATCCCCTGCCTCGACATGAGGGGCGGGAAGGTAGTCAAGGGAATCAACTTCCAGAACATCAAAGAGGTAGGGGACCCTCCGACCATGGCCATCGACTATGAAGGCCAGGGTGCGGACGAGATCACCTTCCTGGACATCTCCGCATCGCAGGAGGAGAGGGCAACGATGCTCGATGTGGTAACCAAGACCGCAGAGGGCCTGAACGTCCCGCTCTGCGTAGGCGGAGGAATAAGATCGGTGCAGGATGTGAGGAACACCCTGAACGCAGGAGCGGACAAGGTATCGATCAATTCCGCCGCGGTTCAGAACCCGGACATAATTACGGAATGCTCCAACGCATTCGGCTGCCAGTGCATAGTCGTCGCCATCGACGGAAAGTGGAAGGACGACCACTGGGAGGTCGTAACGCACGGGGGAACGAGGTTCACGGGCATCGATGCCATCGAGTGGGCGAAAGAGGTCGAGGACCTCGGGGCAGGGGAGATCCTGTTCACATCCATGGACGCCGACGGCGTCAAGACAGGTTACGACATAAAGCCCACAGCTCTGATCTCTGACGAGGTCAGGATCCCCGTGATCGCATCCGGAGGATGCGGTTCGAAGGAGCATATATTGGAGGTCTTCCAGCAGACCAATGCGTCGGCTGCGCTGGCGGCCTCGATCTTCCATTACAAGGAATACACCGTCGGAGAGGTCAAGGAGTACCTCAGGGACAACGGAGTGTGCGTAAGATGACAGAACTCAAATTCGATGATAAGGGACTGATCCCCGTTGTGGTCCAGGATTGGATCACTAACGAGGTTCTCATGGTCGCCTGGGCCAATGCAGAGGCTGTGGAGCTCATGAAGACTACAGGATACACCCACTTCTGGTCCAGAAGCAGGCAGAAGATGTGGAAGAAGGGCGAGGAGTCCGGACATGTCCAGAAGATCAAGTCCATCCAGACCGACTGCGATGAGGACACCCTCCTGGTGAGGGTGGAGCAGACCGGAGTGGCCTGTCATCTCGGAAAGCCGTCATGCTTCGACGAGGTCATCTTCGGAGAGACCGACGAGACGATGGCGATCATCCCCGACCTCAAGCGCGTGATTGAGGACAGGCACCAGAATCCCTCCGATGAGAGCTACACGTGCAAGCTGTTCAACGACGAGACCCGCATGTGCAAGAAGGTCATCGAGGAAGCCGGAGAGTTCGCACTGGCGATAAAGGACAAGGACACGGATGAGATGGCCTGGGAACTGGCCGACCTGATCTACCACGCAATGGTGGCCATAGAGAAGACAGGCCTCCCGATGTCCGAGGTCTACAAGAAATTGAAGGAGAGGGCAGAATGAGAGCAGACCTTCACACGCACACAGTCTACAGCGACGGGGAACTCATCCCTGCCGAACTGGTCCGCAGGGCCATGTACAAGGGACACGATCTGATCGCAATCACCGACCACGTAGACATGACCAACGTCGAATGGGTGGTCACGAACATGGTGAAGGCCGTCGACCTCTGCGAGGATTACATAAAGGTCATCCCCGGAGTCGAGATCACACATGTCCCTCCGAAGCAGATCGATAAGGTCGCGAAGATGGCCAGGAAGTTCGGTGCGGAGTGGATAGTCGTCCACGGAGAGACCGTCACCGAGCCCGTGATGCCCGGGACCAACCGTGCATCCGTCGAGAATCCCGAGATCGATATCCTGGCGCACCCCGGATTCATCACGTTGGAGGAGGCGCAGATCGCCAAGGACAACGACGTCATCCTGGAGGTCACCGGAAGGGCAGGTCACAACATCACCAACGGACACGTCGTGAACATGGCCAGGGCTGTCGGCGCCAAGATGGTAATCGATTCCGACACGCACCAGCCTGAGAATCTGATGAACGATGCTGAGGCATTAGTAGTGGCTCTCGGAGCTGGTCTGACAGACAAAGAAGCAGAGACCGCTCTCCATGTAACACCCTATGAGATGACCAAGCATTTATGATGTGCCAGCACGTCCAATTAGCAAATCGGTTAAATATGGGAGTTAAGATGGCGTACTATGCCTGAGATAGCGATAATCGGCGGAACCGGAATCTATAACCCGGATACTTTCGAACTCATCGACAAGGTCTTTCCAGACACACCTTACGGAAAGCCCTCTGACGAGATCCTAATCGGGAAGATCGCTGGCGTGGAGATCGCTTTCCTCCACCGCCACGGCACGACTGTGCCCCACCCGCCGTCCACCGTGCCCTACAGGGCCAACATGTACGCTCTCAAGGAACTTGGATGCAAGTATGTGATCTCCGCATGTGCGGTCGGATCACTGCAGAGGAAGTTCGCAAGCGGTGACCTGGTCATCGTTGACCAGTTCGTGGATTTCACCAAGAAGCGCGATTACACCTATTTCGACGACTCGATCACTCACATCGCTATCCCCGAGCCGTTCTGCCCCTATCTCAACTCCGTCTTCGTGGATACCGCCAAGAAGCTGGGCATCAAATATCACAACGGCGGAACATACGTCTGCATCGAGGGCCCCAGGTTCTCCACCAGGGCAGAGAGCAGGATGTTCAGGCAGTTCGGAGACATCATCGGAATGACTGTCGTCCCCGAATGTCAGCTCGCAAGGGAGCTCGGAATGTGCTACTGCAGTCTCGCCACCATCACAGACTACGATGCGTGGAAGGAGGAGACCGTCGACATCGAGATGGTCAAGAAGACCATGGCATCATGTCTGGACAAGGTACTCAAGCTGCTCGAGGCCGGACTCCCCAAGATCAAGACCGAGGGCTGCAAGAGCTGCATCACAGCTGCCAAGGCCTGCGGCGCAATCGAATGATTCTTTCCGGCACTCAGTGCCGGCATCTTCCAATCATTTTTGTCAGTGTTTGTACAACCGGATTCACAATGCTGGACAATCGTTTCTCAGTCTTATTATATCTAGAAAGCGAAAGCGGTCTTGAACTCAGTCCGTAACACTCCGGACCGACGAGACATCGCTGAACGGCATTAGTACATCATCCATAGTATCACAGGGAGCCGGGAGCGAGCGATGCCTAGCTCCCGGCTGCACTCTTCTTCAATTAATATCAAAATCGCAGATTCTCCGCACCCTTAATCAAATGCATTAACTACCTCCTTTTTGATTAGCCCAAGCATGGCAGAGAAAAAGACCAAGGGCCAGAAATTGGCCGATGAGTTGCTTTCGAACCCCAAGAGCATCGGGGAGACGAATCCCAAGTATCTCGACGAGGCATCGAAGTTCTGCGAGGGCTACAAGGCCTTCCTTGCAAACAAGACCGAGCGCGAAGCCGTCGCATACGCGATCCCGATCCTCAAGAAGCACAAGTACACGGAGTACGTCCCCGGCAAGAAGTACAAGGCCGGCGACAAGTTCTACATGGTCAACCGCGGAAAGGACCTGATCATGTGCACCAAGGGAAAGAAACCCGTGTCCGAAGGAGTCCGTGTTTCCGTCGCACACGTTGACAGCCCCAGGCTGGACTTCAAGCCTCACCCCCTGTTCGAGGAGGGCGAGATGGTGTACTTCAAGACTCACTATTACGGCGGTATCAAGAAATACCAATGGACCACGGTCCCCCTCTCCATCCGCGGAGTCGTGATGCTGAAGGACGGGAAGAAGGTCACCATCAATGTCGGAGAGGACGAGTCCGAGCCCGCATTCATAATTACGGACCTGCTGGTCCACCTGGCGAGGGACCAGATGCAGAAGACCGCATCCAAGGTCGTGGAGGGAGAGCAGCTCAACCTCCTAATCGGATCCTGGCCATTCGATGACGAGAAAGTATCTCTGAGATGCAAGCTCGCCATCATGAAGATCCTCAACGACAAGTACGGATTCACCGAGTGCGACCTGGAGTCCGCAGAGCTCTGCGCCGTGCCCGCATTCAAGGCCAGGGACCTCGGATTCGACAGGTCCATGATCGCAGCCTACGGACAGGATGACAGCTCCTGCGCTTACGCAGAGTTCATGGCGGAGATCGACACGAAGAACCCCGAGTACACAACCATGACCATCTTCGCCGACAAGGAGGAGACCGGATCCGACGGTGTCACCGGAATGGCATCATACTTCTTCAGGGACTTCATGGAGGACCTGGCCCAGACAGAGGGATGCGAGGTCCGCCACGTCATGAGGAACTCCGTCTGTCTCTCAGCAGACGTCGGAGCGGGATACGATCCCGCCTGGCCGGAGGTATTCGAGAGGACCAACTGCGCATTCATGAACTACGGACCGATCCTGTCCAAGTACGATGGGGCCGGAGGGAAGTACAGCACCAACGACGCATCGGCCGAGATGGTGAACTATGTCCAGAGGATCTTCAGGGATGCCGGAGTCTCATGGCAGATGGGAGAGCTCGGAAAGATCGACGTCGGAGGCGGAGGAACCATTGCGTCCTACATCTCGCTGAACAACATCGACACCATCGACATCGGTGTGCCCGTCCTTTCGATGCACGCACCCGTCGAGGTCGTCGCGAAGGCCGACGAGTACATGCTGTACAAGGCGATCTACGCGGTCTACAACAGCAAGTTCCCCAAGGAGATCTGAAACCATTCAGGGGGCTTCGGCCCCATACCTTTTCCCGGTGTTTCCATGCAACAGCAGCAGTTCTCCTTCGAAGACTACGTCCGCATGGCCGAACAGGGCAATCCGGATGCCAAGTATATCCTGGCCACCAAGTACCGCAACGGCGAGGGGGTAGAGATGGACAAGGAGAAGGCAGCACAGCTGTACAGGGAGCTGGCCGACACTGGAGATTCTGACGCCCAGTACGACCTGGCGTTCATGCTCGACAATGGCGAGGGCATCCCCCAGGACCGCGTCGAATCCGAGAAGTACTTCAAGCTCTCCGCCGACCAGGGGGATTCAGACGCATGCCTCTGCTACGGAGGGATCCTTTTCGAGAAAGGCAACTACAAGGATGCTGAGGGATACTTCATGACCTCGGCGATGAAGGGGGACGTGAAGGCGGAGTACAACCTCGGGCTGCTGTACATGGGAGAGTATCTCGGAGAGCCCGATCTCGCTAAGGCGAAGGAGTGGTTCGAGAGCGCTGCGGACAAAGGATTCGCCTATGCCCAGTCCATGATGGGATCCATCCTTCTCGACCAGAAGGACCTGAAGGGTGCAGAGGAATACTTCAGATATGCCGCCGAGCAGGACGAGCCCTCAGCCCAGTACAACCTGGGTGCACTGGGGCTCTCTAATCAGATCCCCATGGAGTATGCCGAGGCGGTGGAATGGGTCACGAAGTCAGCCAAGAATGGATTCGAGCCCGCATTCCAATTGCTCCTGAAACTGAACAGCCAGTGATATTATCGCACTGCTCTGATAATCTTTTTTAAGTTAGTTTCAGATTCGACATTCGATAGAATGAGTGACGTCGGCTACAGTTCCGAGTACGAGGTTTATCTCACCAGAGAGAACGGAGTACAGATTGTAACCAACAGCCTCAGTCTAGCAATTCTGAAAGAGATGCGCATCCGTGAGATCTCCCCTACGGAGATCGCCACCACACTGGGCGTATCCAAGTCCACTATCCAAGGAAACATGGCCAAGCTGCTCCGTACCGGTATCGTGACACAGGAAGCACGTGTGAACGATGCCCGCATAGCGGTCTACAGGACCGATGCGATACTCATGTTCTGCAGCGATACGGATGTGGAATGGCAGCTTTATGCAAGGTCCGCATCCATTGCACGCATAATGAGGAATGGGCAGTGTACCTGCAGGGAGGATCTGTCCCTGTATACGGCATCCCTTACGGAGAGCGGTCTGAACGTTATCCAAGGATTGTTCAATGTAGGTGCCGCCCTCACATACATAGAAGGCGGCAGACGCTGGTGGGACCACATATTGGACGACATCCAGGGCCAGTGCGCCCCGTACGGTATATCCGTCCACATGGAGACTCTGGAGGACCTCACGCTCGTGTTCACATCCAAGAAGGACGACATATCGGACCTTCCGTTGATCGTTGTTCCGATGATCGGTGCGTTCATCGCGCATTCCCGCATGCTCCTGGGATTCAATCTTGCCCATGATCTGAGCCTTAAGGTCTCGGAGCACGGCCGCAGAGTGGACATCCATGTTCCGGCATTCTACGGCCAGGAGTTCGATGCACCTCGTCCGATTATGCCTAATTCGGACGCTTTCAAGGTCAAAGAGCCGTTCTCCATCTACTCCATCGGTGGGAAGGCTACACTTTTCACCAATCCGACTATGATGTCCATCCTCGACAATCTTTCGAACGGCAACTATTCGCTGAATGAGCTGGAGGATATCATGGGAATCTCCAAGGCGACGCTCTATGCTTCACTCGTAAAGCTGCAGGACATGGGCGCCGTAGAGATCGAGAAGGATTCCGGTTCTCCGAAGAAGTACAAGCTTACGGCAGATCCTATCCTGTACGTTACCGAACCGGGGACCAAGAACCGTGACATCTTGAACGGGATCGCCGAGAGGTTCCAATCCGGAGAGGTGGATTACTATTCATCCGTCATCGCCTATGCGATGGAGGTCATAGACTGCCTGGGCATACATTTCGATAAGATGTTCATCAGGGCAGGAAGGAATGCGGCCAACACTGTAATCGATCAGAACCCGGGCATCGAACCGCAGCAGTTCGTCGATTTGGCCTGCAATATGGTCTCGCCCCCTGACAGGGCAGAGCTGAGAACGTACCTCCCGCTTCGCATCGAGGTCACTCTGTCAAAGAACACCCTTTGGGTTTCATGGCCCGGGGATTTCATAATGGGATTCATCAACGAGGGACTCAAGCGTTTGCTCGGAGAGAAGTACAGGGTCAAGGTCGAGGTCATCCGCGAGGGTGCGTCCGATCCATTGATGGTTCTGAACAATTGAATCATTAATTTTATTGACGTTTCATTATTCCTTCTTCTTTTTTATTATTATATTTAATAATATGTTTATCAGTCAAAGATTTTGATCTATATTAGTTTGAACTTAAGATTCAAACAAATTCTATGGATATAGGGTGGATGTATGTATAATCCATCCCCTTTTGGATAGTTTTTCCTTATTTCTATATATAAATATTTTCAAAATAAACGCTAATTAATTCTTTATTATCAAATTTTTTGAGGAAAAAATTTGAACATCTGATTCAAACAAATTTTACTTGTATATAAATGTGATTAACAACCTTATTATATTGAGCCCTCATTATTTCGTTTAGCTAAGAAAAACCGCTTACCAAGGAGGAATACAAAATGGCATTTGAAGCAGAGTCTGAGAAACTGAAGAACGCACTGATCTCTTGTAAGGTCCCCGACATCGGAAAGGCTGTCGAGGAGGCAAAGGCTGCAGGCATGCCCGCAGACGAGATCATCAACACACTTGGAGCCGCAATGTCCGACGTTGGAGTTCTCTTCGAGAGGGGAAAACTCTTCCTGCCTCACGTTCTGAGCGCAGCTGCCGGAATGAAGAACGCTATGACAATTCTCGACGACGAGCTCAAGGCCGGAGCCGGAAGTGCATCCGCAAAGGGAGTCGCAGTCATGGGAACAGTCGAGGGAGATGTTCACGACATCGGAAAGTCCATCTGCTCCACCATGCTCCAGTGCGCTGGATTCGAAGTCCACGACCTCGGAAGGGACGTTCCCCTCAAGAACATCGTTGAGGAGTGCAAGAACGGCTGCAACTACTGCGGAATGTCTGCACTCATGACCACAACCATGACCGGAATGAAGACCGTCATCGACATGCTCAACAACGAGGGCATCCGTGACAAAGTCATCGTCATGGTCGGAGGCGCACCCGTCACACAGGGATACGCCGACAAGATCGGAGCTGACCTCTACGGAGAGTCCGCATCCGAGACAACCAAGAAGGCATCAGCACTCGCATCGGACTGATCCGATCAGCGCTGAGCCGCTAACAGTCCAGGGGGAAACCCCAGGATCCATACATAAACCATCGGGGTTATTAACCTCCAGACAACAGGTCCTTCCACCTGAAGTCGCCCCGATTCCCTGGCTCCGCTTGCCTTAGGAGCCAGGGACCTAATTTTCACACTATTATCTACAAACAATCAGCGATTTGCTGTTTTGATAACAAAATAATCGAAGGATCATTCCTTCGTGCCGACGTAGATGTTGACGGCACCCATCGACTTGACGTAGAAATGGGCATCTTTGAAACCGGCCTTCTTGAAGATGGCGACCATGTCGTCTCCGTAAGGGAATCCCTCGATGGATGTGGTCAGCCACTCGTAGGGCGAGAACTTGTCATCGATCTTCTTGCCGCTGTCGCGCTTGCGACCGTAGGCCTTGACCCTCTTCATGTAGAGGTTGTAACCGATCTTCACTACCCTGTTCTTGGGTTTGGAGAGCTCTGCGACGACGACCTTTCCTCCGGGAGCTAGCACCCTGTGCATCTCGGAAACAGCCTGAAGGATATTGGTGACGTTCCTGAGCATGTATCCCGATGTCACGAGGTTAACGGAATTGTCAGGGATGTCCAAGGCAAGGGCGTCCCCCTCGCGCCAATCGATCTTGACAGGGAGGTCCATTTCTGCCTCCTTCCTCTTAGCGAGCTCTAGCATCGCAGGAGTTATATCCACTCCGATGACGGTGGATCCTGGTCCAGCGGTCCTTGCAACATGGAATGCGATCTCGCCGGTACCGGTACCTACGTCCAGACAGGTCTTGCCCTTGATGTCTCCGGCCTGCTTCATCATGAACTTATGCCATCCCTGCACCATGTGCATGGACATTACCTCGTTCATGTCGTCATAGTATTCCGCGATCTCGGTGAAAGCGTCCTTGACGAACTCCTCCTTACCCTCGAACTGGTTGCCGGTCTTGAGCTCCTCTGTCATTCAGATCACCATGGGGATGATATTCAACTCTAAAACATATCCTATGACCAGCAGCAGCCCGAAATGCCAATTCAGCTTGAAGCACAGGGGGACCAGCATGAAGCTGGCGTGCGGATCGGTGGGCGCTTTCTTGCTGTTCTTGTAAACTATGTATCCGTCGTACAGCGTGATGAAGGCCAATGCGCATCCGAGTGGTGCGACCCCGCATAGGATGAGTGCGGCCAGAATAGGGAACGATACCAGGCTCTCGAAGAGGTATATCTTCATCCCTGTCTCGTAGGGGAAACGGCCCAGCAGAGTACCTGCTCCAGCCTTCTTGTCCTCCCAGTAGTCCCTCATCTCGTTGCCTGCCAGGACTCCGGTGATCATGAAGGTGTTAGGAAGCCCGAGCAGCAATGGCTCCCAGGCGAATATCTCTCCGGTCAGTACGCAGTTGGTCCCCAGGGGCATCAGGAGCCCCATCATCACGAAGACGCTGATCTGGCCCATGCCGTGGTATTTGTAGGACAGTCCTACTGTGTAGGTCCCGGCTCCCAGAAGTCCGAGGAGCCCGTAGATCAGGATCCCCCATCCGGAATACCAGATGAAAATCAGTCCGAGCAGGGCGGTGACCCCAAGGCACGCGAGTCCCGTGTAGAGAACCTTCTTGGGGCTGAGGACACCTGTGACGAGCTCAGGCGACCTGGTCTCGTTCTCGACGGTATCCACTCCGGTCTTGAAGTCCCCATAGGTGTTCAGGATATTGGCCGCCGATTGAAGGAGGCATCCTCCCAGGATGATCAGGAGGAACATCGTCACACTGAGGACGTTCACCTCGGCCGTCTGGAATGCGACCGCTCCTCCGATAAGGACGGGTATGATGGCCCCATGAAGGGTCCAGGGTCTGAATACATTCCACCATCCGGCTTTAACCGGTCTGACGTCGGCCATATCCGACAATCCCAATTATGTTATTTATGAATTATTTATCGATAATCGATAAATATTGATTAGGTCATGATGCATCTATGAAAGCGATCACTCTGTTGACCAGCAGTGCATTCATGATGATGGCGGCCATGTTTGTCGCTCTTATCACCAACTTCTGCGGCTGGTTCCCCGGAGACGTATTGGACGCAGGACTGCGTTCAAATCTGACAATCCTCACCCTCGTGGTCATGCTGACCCTTTCGATGTCGAGGATACCGATGCAGAACCTGAATCCCCTGAAATACGGGAAGTCCATGGCCAGGGCCATACTGCTCGGGATGGTCGTCGCTTCCATAATCCCCTTGGCAGGATACCTGCTTCTCAAGGATACGGAGTATGCCGCTCAGGCCGCTGGTCTGGTGTTCATCGCAGCCACTCCGTTCGCAGGATCCGTTCTGCCGCTGTCCATCATCCTCCGCGGAGATGCGGAGCATGCTGCCAGAGGCACCATAGTGATCTACATCCTCTCGCTGATCTGGATCCCGTTCATCGTTTGGCTCGCCCTCGGAGATTCCGTGGACATGCAGTTCCTTATCATCACGGTCATCGAGCTCATCGGCGTGCCTCTAGTATTGTCCAGAGTATTGGCGAGATTCGACATCGGCAAGGAGACGCTCGCTGTCTTCCTCAACTGCTGTATCTTCTTCATGGTATGGCTGTCCGTCGGATCAACCAACTTCGCGGGCAATGCCTGGTGGATCTTCCTGGCGTTCCTGATCATCGCCGCCCTGAGGTCATTCGGTCTCGGTACCGCCGTCGAGGTCATTGAGAAGAGGGCCGGAATCCTCTGGGGCCAGAGGGTCACTGATATCCTGATGACGTCATACAAGAACAAGGGTGTTGCGATCGCTCTGTGCGTAGCCCTCTATCCTCCGGGAATGGTCGCTATAGCTACGTCCATCCTCGTGGAGATCACATGGGTAGCATTCATGGATTCGGTTCTGTTCTCGAAGAAGAGGATGGAGAGGGAGCTGGCGTCAGAGGGCAGCGTCTGAATCGTCTTCCTCGATGTACTCGAGGATGTCCCCGGGCTGACAGTCCAGGGCCTTGCAGATCCCGTTCAGGGTGGAGAATCTGATGGCGCAGATCTTCCCGGTCTTGATGTTCGACAGATTGACATTGGAGATGCCCACCTTCTCGGCGAGCTCGTTGAGGGACATCTTCCTGTCCGCCATCACCCTGTCCAATCTGAGGATTATCGCCATTGTATCACAACGTGTGGTCCGATTCGTCCTGCAGCAGGAATCCGTAACGGAAGATTATGGTCAGGCAGTACATCACGACCGAGATGAGGGCGCATACCAGCAGGATGCAGATCGTGATTATCTCATCGCCCCTGCATAGGTATTCAAGAATCGTGAGGGGAACCGCAGATATCAGGAATGTCAGGGAAACGAGCTTGAATCCCTTAGGAGTGTCCTCCATGAACGGGCTGTGCTCCCTTTGGATGGAGGCCATGATGTCATGGATCACCTTCACGGTGACGAACATGGCAAGGAACGCCACCGCCATCTCCAGAGTACCTGAAATCAGCGAGATGTCGGATCCTCCGCATTTGATAAGATCAGAGAACATCGAACGGATGTCCGGTGACGAGAAGGACAATGCCCCCAATGCGATGACGGCAACTGTGAGGGCGAGGAATGCGATCTCGCCGATCAGCATTACGACAGATGCGTATCTGCACACTTTCTTCAGGGTATGGAGGTCCCCTCTCATGGATACAGGGATGCAGTCATGGGGAATAATGATAACGGTTAAATGGTGGCCAGAGATAACATCCTCTGAAGTGAAGTGAAGATGGATTCCCAACACTATCCGAAATGCTTTGTGAGATCGTTCCTCGCCGGTATGGCAATAGGACTCGGCGGCGCTGTGCTGCTGGGGACAATGGGCATAAATCCTGAGCTCAAGTGGGTAGGGGCGATCCTGTTCTCTATCGGACTTTTCACCGTCTTCACATTCGGTCTCGATCTGTACACCGGCAAGGTCGGATACATGTTCGACGACAAACCCTGGACATACGGCATCGATCTGCTGATCATGCTGGTCGGTAACTTCTTCGGAACGATGTTCATTGCATTCTGCATGCCTATGGCGGACCAGTTCATCCCCGGATTCATCGATGGAAGGCTGGCCATGCTGGACTCGCCCGTTACGGTGGTCCTCAAAGGAATCTTCTGCGGTATCCTGATGTTCATCGCAGCGGATGTCTACAAGACGAAGAAGAGTTACCTCGGAGCGTTCATCTGCGTCCCTGTCTTCATTCTTGCGGGATCTGAGCACAGCATTGCGGACATGTACTACTTCTGTGCGGCGGGAGCATACTCCCTGGAGGCACTCGCATTCATCCTCCTGGTCGCATTGGGTAACGCGATCGGCGGAGTGATAATCCCCGTTTGCAGGAAGTACATGTACGAGGAAGCCTGAGCTCACTCGTCGCTGGAACCGGAACGGACCTTCACGGCCATTCCCTTCTTCATCTGCCTTATCTCAAAGGGCACCAGGAACGCACGTCCGGTTGCCACGGGATTGTCGTCCTTGTCTGTGACGATGACCTCCTCCATGGGGCGGATCTCCGGATCGCATTCCGTTACGAACTGGGCGAAGACGTTGCGTCCGTCTGCGGCGAAGGGAACGGCATCATCCGTCACCTGGACTCTCATGTGGGGCTTGGGAACGGCTTTCACGATCCTCTTCGCTCCCTCGAGCTTGAGGGTGTACAGTCCGTCGCCTGCGCGCATCGAGAGGACGTGCTCCCCGTCGGATATGACGTTCCTGATCTTGCCGGTCTTCTTGCTGGTGACGAGCTCAACAGGTTCTCTGAAAAGTGCATCCGCGGCCTCGATGCCGAACTGATATCTGGCCACAGCCTTCGCCCTGAGCATGTCCGCGTTGTACTCCTCGGTCCCGTCCTCAGGGATCTGATCCTGGAGGATGACCTGCTTGACACCCATCATGCTTAGGAACTGATATGTGAGCCTCTCGGATTCCGTCTCGGTTTCCATGTCAGGGATCTGGGGGAAAAGCGACTGCGCCAGGGGATAGAGTTCATCCAATTCCGCCGGAACCGGTCCGAATGGCGAGACGACGATAGGCGTGTAACCTGCCTTCCTGGCCTTGTCGAACTCCTGCTCATAGGGCCTGCTGTAAGGCTTACCGTGTGTGTCCTCGAAGAGGCAAACCTTGTCAGTGGGCAGGACATACCTAGTCCCGAGCCTGTCGAGGTACCTCTTGAATACGGGACGGATCCTTGTCTCTGAACCTGTGTAGAATATCGCACCGTCACGGCTGATGGGGTCGTACTGCTCCAGGACATCCTGGTAGTCCCTCAGCTTCCTCAGTGCTTCCAGAAGGGCGGGGTGCGCACGGCATCTGATCTCCGCCAGCTCCCAGAGGCGTCCCTCGCGGATGTACCTCCTGACGAGGTTGAGCTCCTGGACGATCTGGTAGAGGTTGTGCTCAGCGATGAGCTTGGTCTTCTTGCCCTTCTCCATCTTCCTGAGCTCCTCTAGGGAGTGTCCGCGGCACGCGGGGCAGTTGCAGTCCAGGGATTCCATGTCCGCTAAACGGAACGTTCCGTCGACGAACATCATCCTCTCGTCGCGAGCGAATTTAGCATAGGAGGCGGAATCGAAGAAATCGCATCCCATCAGCGCTGCGAATGCGAGGATCATGGGGTGACCGGCACCGAAGAGGTGGACTGGACGGTTGGGATTCAGGCCCTTCTTGCTGGACATTATGACATCAACGAGCTCTGCGTATCTGTACTGCTCCATGAGGGGAACAACACCTCCGATGGGGTGGACGTCGATGTCCATTTCCGCCATCCTCCTAGCGCAGTCCTCCCTGAGGTCCGGGTAGATGGAGCCCTGTGCGACTCCGTTGATCATCATTTCGCCCTTCATCTCGCAGGCCTGCTGCGTCCTCTCGAGCGTGACCTCGATGGATTCCGCAGTCTGCTCCTTGGTCCAGTACGGCTCGGTGAAAATGTCGAGAACAGTTCCGATGTCCGTGCCTATGGATTTCTGGAATTCCACGATCTCCTCGTTGGTGAGCTCCACCTCGCCGTACATGTGACTCTGGAATGTTCCGGAGTCGGTCATGATGATCCCGGGGAAATCCAGCATCTCGTGGAGTCCGACGGCCTGGGCCTTCTCCTTGAGTTCGGGCGTGTTCTTTATGATGTATGAGTTCGTGATCAGTGACTTGAAGCCGAAGGTATCATAGAGTTCCCTTGCAGGCACCGTGTTGATCTTCGGATTGATTACCGGGAACAGCGCCGGAGTCTCCATGGAGCGTCCTGAATTGGTGGTGAATTTTCCGATACGGGCGAGCCCGTCCCTTCTGATGATCTCGAACATTAGTTCAGAGGATAGGGACGACGTTTATAACCAGTTCGTTAAAAAAAGCCCGGGGATGCCCCGGGTAAGTGGGTTCACTGCGATTCTTTCTCTTTCTGCCTCTCGTCGGCGTACACCTTGGCGATGGCGTTCTTCATGATGGTGTCGGGCACGTCCTCGACGTACTCCTTCTTCCAGTCGAGTGTCGGGCGTCCGAACGTGATCCTCTGGGGCTTGCCGTGGTCGCAAGCGTCGTCGGAATCGAGGTACCTGATCTGGAGGCCGTCGATGACCTCGGGGATGGTCCTTCCGTTGATAAGGACGTCGTTCTTCCCGTCCTCGATGATCGTCTCCTTGAACGAGCAGGATATGTCCGCGGATTTCATCTCGTAGATCAGGTCCTGGATGTAGGCTGCCATCTTGCCGGTGGAGGGTCTCCTGATCGATATGTCGGAGATCTCCTTCTCGGTGTGCTTGTATTCGATTTTGATCGTAGCCATGTCAGAAGGATTGTTTACTCGATTAGATAAAGATTCTTTTCCATTATCCTACTGGTCCAGCAATCTGATTTAAATCAGGCTGGGGATAGAGGTATCATGGATTACCTAACTGAGATGATGGATTGCGTCCGTTCCAAGCATCCGCTCGTCCATCACATCACCAACTATGTGACCGTAAACGACTGCGCGAACATCTGCATCTGCTCCGGGGGATCACCCGTGATGACAGATGAGATGAAGGACATCATCGACATGTCCAGTTTCGCCAATGCCGTTGTCCTGAACATGGGGACTCTCAACGTTCGCACAGTGGAATCCATGATGTATGCCGGAAAGATCGCCAAGGACAACAATGTCCCCGTCATCTTCGATCCTGTCGGAGCCGGTGCCACCAGATACCGCAACGAAGTTGCCGAGATGATCATCAAGAAGGTAAAGCCCGAAGTGATCAAAGGCAACTCCGGGGAGATCTCGTTCCTTGCAGGAATTCAGGGCGGAGTAAGAGGAGTCGATGCCGTGGGTAAATCAGACGTAGGCGAGCTGATCAGCTCTCTGGCCGAGAAGCTGGGCTGCATCGTCGCATCCACTGGTGAAGTGGATTACGTTTCCGACGGGAAAGAGGTGTATGAGCTGAAGAACGGCGACCCCATGCAGGGCAACGTATCCGGTACCGGCTGCATGCTCAGCTCCGTCATCGGATCATATGTCGGGGCCAACGGAGTCAAGAAGGAGTCCGTGATCTCGGCGATAACTGCATTCAACGTTGCGGCGGAACACGCGGCAAAAGACTGCAAAGGTCCGGGTTCATTCAAGGTCGGGCTGTTCGATTCCCTTTTCAATCTCAGATCCGAGGATCTGCCGAAGGAAGCAAAGATCAGAAGGCTCTGATCACAGCATCTTGAGCTCGCCAGTGATCTTGTCGATTTCACTGGCGGGCGCAGGTCCGAGGCCCATGCAGGTGACCGTTCCCGGGTCGACCTGAGTCCTTCCTGCATCGGTGATCACCGCGATATGGATCTTGTTGCTGCTGGCGATCATCCTGTACTTGTCCAGTTCCTCCATCGAATCCACCTTGAGGACGATCTTGGGCTGGCCGCATCTGTACCATGCATCGAAGGATTTCTTGTCCTTCTTCTCAGTGAAAAGCGCGCATTCGACAGCGGCATGCCCAACCTGAGCGGCGATCTTGCCCTTGCCCATCTTGAGGTCGTTCCTTACGAGCACGACGAGCTTATACTCCCCTGTAGGTCTGAACAGTCCGAATGCCATGGAGGAAGCGACATAATCGGCCTATAAAAAAGGTGGTCTGATTGTTTCACACGACCTCTAATCCGTAGCGTCCGTGGATCTCCTCGCCGTTGTAGTAGAGGATCCTTCCATTGTCGGAGATGTCGTAGTAAGGCCTGAGCTCTCCGAGCCCCAGGTCAGAGCTGGTGTCGGCCACGATGTACAGGCTGTAGACTCCCCTGACCCCTTTGGCGTAAGCAGATATGGGGCTGTCGGTGAGATCGACATCCACAGCGGCGATCGTGGTCTCCGGCAGGAACAGCAGGCCAACATCCCTGCCCTCCCTCTTCATGATGGAGCAGTACAGGATGGCCCTGTCCTCGTCATCGCCGCATCCCCAGAGCAGGGTCTCCGTCGGGTATGCCCAGTAGTCGTTGACACGGTAGTTGAAGCTGTCGAACACGTTGGGGAAGCAGTTCTGCACGAAAGAGAGGACGAAGTCCGCATATTTGGCCTGCGAATCCCTGTAGTTCTTGTTGAACAGCGATCTCAGCTGATCGTTCAGGGTTTCCACGGAGAGGCTATCGACCACGTACTTCGTCATCGAGGTCTTCGACTGTTCGTCCAGCCTGATGCTGAGGTCCACGTTGAGGCAGTTCTTCACCTCATCGGAAGACATGGTGTACTCGAAGGAATTGACGGTGCCGTCGTATTCCCAAGAGTAGGTTGTCGTGTACTTCCCATAGTACACTCCCTTGCCGATGAACACATCGTAATCTCCGGATTCGCCATAGCAGTCGGCAGTGATCCAGAATCTCCCTATGGAGACGTTGTCCCATGTCACGCTGTAGATGTTGTCGGAATCGGCGATGTCCTTGGTGACCTTCTGGTAGAATGGATTCTTGGCGTTCGTATGGTTGTAGGCATCCGTTTGGACGACCCATATTATCTTGTTGTATTTGCCCACGTACTTATCGCTGAGGCTGATGGTGAGCTTGAGCTCGGGGTCGTAGGTGGGCAGGAGGTTAAGGTCGTAGTTCGCGAAGTCGCCGGTCAGGTCGATGTAACCGTTGGTCTTGATGTCCACTATGATTCCTTCCGCCACCGGTTCGGGTTCAGGCTGCATGTGAGTCTCATAGTAGTCGAATGCCACGAGAGCGCCTGCAAACACCAAAACGAACAGGATGATCGACATGGTGATCCTGACCTTGGGGCTCTTCATGTCTATGTTGGTCCTGGTCTGGATGGTCTCCATGATCGGGCCGAGGTCATCCTTGTATTGTCTGAGGTCCTGACCGCAGAAAGGACAGTTGTCATGGTCGCCGAGGAACTCGTTACCGCAGAAAGGGCAGAATCCCTTGTCGGTGTGCTTGTTTGCGGCCATGCATGTTCACGCTCCTAGTGGCTTCGAGACCTGACGGTGTAATAATACTATGCGCTGGTCTGTCGGAATGTGTGCAAGATCAGTAGAAGTTCTTCTCTTCCACCGTGATGTGGGTTTCCACTCCGGGCTCGAGGATGATGATGAAGGAGTTGTCGTTGTCCAGCTCCACAGCCTTGCCGTTGACCTTGACCACGACGTTCTTGTCGCCTACGATCTTCATCGGACCGATCTTCTTCGCATCTCCGGGAACCACGAGCTCACCCTCGATGAGCTGGTCGCCGTAAAGCAGCGGGCCGTTGTCCAGGTAGATCGTCCTGGTCTCAACGGGGATCTCGTTGATGCTCATGTCCCTGAAGTTGGTGCTGTTGCAGAAACGGCTGGGGAGGATCTTGTCCTTCTCGCTCTCATCGTTGCTGGCGATATAGTAGCCGTCCTTGGCTGTGACCTTAATCGCATTGTTGGCCGAGACGTACAATCCTCCGGTCAGCTCCATGTAGCTCTCCGAGCTCCTGTACTTCTCGTTCTCCTTAAGAGCGGAGCTTGTGTCCAGAACTATGGCCTTCTCCGAGCAGTAGAGGGAGAATGTGCAATCCATCTCCGTCAGGTCGGAGACGTCGAAAAGGGGGACCAGGTTCAGGTCCGAATTCATCGTGATGCTGTACTCTCCGTTGTCCGCAGGGGACATCAGGAATGCCATCCCGTTCCTCACGTAACCGATATCTGTCGGATCGTCGAGGACCAGGGAGAGCGTATCTCCGGCCTGGGCGCTGTACGGGTAGGTGAGCTCGTTGCCGTCCTCGTCGTACACAGTGTACTCGAGCGAGCTGTCGACAGTGAGTTCGAACGTCTCTGCGCTGAGATCCGAACCGGTTCCTGTCGCTCCGAACACCAATATGGCTGAGAGCATCACCATGAACACGGCCGCGGTGATGTACCTGACCGATCTCGTGGACTGTGTGCTGTCCTTCTTGCTGCGGTTGAGCAGGGCTGTCTTGACAGATGATGTGCGTTTCTTCGCGGAAGGCGCAGGGGACAGGTTCTCGATCATGACTCCCTTCACGGGTTTCATGCTGAGTGCGGGGTAGATCTCCTTGAACGAGATGTTCTCGTTCGTCGCGCTCTCCTCCGAGCTCCTGACGAATATTCCGCTGCTGGCCATCTCCAGTCCCTGGTGGGCCATTCCCTTGATGAATGTCATCGCCTGCGACATCTCCGAGTTAGGGTCCCTGCTGGAGATTCCTATCGTCAGGGGGTAGACGGAAACGATGTTCAGTGAAAGTCCGATCGCCTGGGCTATGTCCGACATCTTTCCGAAGTAGGTGTCGAAGCTGCCCTGCACATCCATGGATCCGGATGCCCTCATGTACTTGGCTCCCAGGACGACCATGGTGTACTCGGAATCGAATCCGTACATCTTCAGAAGGGCCAATGTGTACAGCAACTGGCCTTCCATGAATCCGCCCTCCTTGTCCTTGATCTTGTCCAGGACCTCGTCCATCTCGGATCTGTCGTAGGAGATCGGGCGGGATTTCTTGAGCAGTATCGAGCATGCGAGCCCGTAGTATGCTGAACCTGATTCGGAGTAGAAGACTGAGATGACTCCCTCCTCAACCATCCTGAGCAGGTTCGAAGTGATGGTCGACCTTGGGGAGTCGACCTTGGTGACTATGTCCGTGATGCACAGGGGCCTCTCGTAGATGGCGTTGATGATATCGATCTGGACGTCGCTGGTCATCAGACCGGCCGATCCGTCAACGTCGACCATGAGGAAGCGATCGGTATCCTTGTGGTGGAGGCTGGTGTTCATGTAGGGCTCTTCCACCTTCTCTGTGCGGTCCATGGTGACCTTGATCATGTTGTCTGCGCCGTTGAAGGGCTCTGTGCTGACGATCTTGTAGGTCCTTCCAGTGGAGTTCTCGATGAGCCTGATGACGAATTCCATCAGGATCTTGGATTTGTCCATGATGTTCTCGTCGCCGGTGACCACCAGGGTCAGAGGGGAGAACGAGAATACGGAGAAACTGTGGCCTGTGATCCTGGAGAAGATGTCCCTGACGTTCATCACGGCATCCTCCATTCCGGCCTTCTCCATCTCGATGGAGTCCGCCAGGGCGTCGGCGTACTTCATCTTGAGAGGGTCGATGTCCACACCGATCTCGGACATGTAGCAGTCCAGCATATTGGACAGTGTGGAGAGTCCCTTGTAGTTCTTGAGCGGATCGACGAATGTCTTCTGAGATACGTTCCTGAGCCTGTCGTTGGTCTCCGTGGAACTGGCCAGGACCTTAGCGTTGGTGGAGTAGTAGACGGTCTTCTTGTCGGACTCCGGTTTGGTCCTGTCGATTATCCCGTTCTCGGCCATCTTGTCGATGATGAAGTGCAGAGACGATGAGCTCAGATTGAGCTCCGATGTGAGATCGCTCGGTCTCTTCATTCCCTGGAGCAGGCTGTTGTAGACTGCTATCTGCAGGGGATCCGTGAGGGGAACGACACCTTTGTCGGTCAGTAGGATGCAGAAATTGCGTAGATACTCATCCTGTGCGCCCATGATAGGGGTATTTTTTTAATTATATTTTAAGAGCACCCCAGTTTGTACGGACGATGTGCGAATCAAAGCTTAGCTTTGATTATGAGGTCCCTGAGGTCGTGAGCCGCTTTGACCACATCATCCTGGCTGACCACAGCGGACACCACGGCGGCGCAGTCTGCACCAGCCCTGATGACGTCCTGGATGTTGCCTTTGTTGATACCGCCGATGGCCACGATCGGGATGTCGACGGCCTGTCTGATCCTGTAGATTGCATCAAGTCCGAGACCTTGGGTCGCATCAGGTTTCGTAGAGGTGTTGAAGATGGATCCGACACCGACGTAGGCGGCCCCTCCGTTGTAGGCTTTTATCGCTTCATCGACGGTCGTGACGGAGATGCCGATGAGCATCCTACCGCCCACGATCTCCGATGCCTTCTCCAGAGGCATATCCGACTGTCCCAGATGTATGCCGTCTGCCTCTGATTCCACAGCGACTTCCACGTTGTCGTTGACGAAGAAATATCTGCTGTAGTCGTCAGCGATCTCCTTGATTTTGAGGGCGTCCCTGAGCATGTCCTCCTTTGTCGAATCCTTCATCCTCAGCTGCACAACATCGGCACCGCCCTCATAGGCGAGCCTTGCGATCTCGACATTAGAGCGTCCTTTGGAGAGAGATTCATCGGTCACGACATACAGGTCGAACATGGCATGTCTATCCCCGGTGTCATACATAACTGATTCGGGCTCGATTCCCTCTCTTTTTTATTCTACTTAATAGAAAAGGCATAGGACTTTTATACAGGGTTTTGAATCGGTTGCTTGGTTAAAATGGCTGGCGATAAGACTGTCAGAAAAGATAGGGACCCGATCATGTTGGTCTGTGGTGTCATCTTCTTGGTTGCAGCCGTCGTTGTCATCGGATGCTTCGTGTCCGATGAATGGTTCCCCAGTGGGGAAAAGACGGCATCGAATGGAGACAAAGTGACTGTGGAGTACACAGGAACATTCTATGACGAGTACGGAGGAACCTATGCCGTCGTATTCGACACCAACGTTTCCAGCATCGGTAACGACACGAACATCGCCAAATCCAACGACTTCACGGCGAAGACCTCCTATTCACCTCTCGAGTTCACAATCGGTAAAGGAACGATGCTGAAGGCATTCGAGGAATCCGTCATCGGCCACAAGGTCGGCGACAAGTACAAGATCGAGCTCACCGCAGCCCAGGGATACATCGGAGCATCCACAGAAGGATACCTCAACACCTCCGGCAATGTGATGTCCACAACCGTCACCATGACCAAGACGGACTTCGCAGCCGCATACTCCGACGTGACCCTCAAGGACAACGGAGAGGTCAAGTTCGTTTCCAAGTACAAGTGGGACGCATACGCCTCCTACACCGACATGGGCAACGCTGTCCTGATCACTTACGTCCCCGAGGCAGGAGAGACCTACGAGGTCTACAAGTCCGGAGACACCGTCGTCAACTACAAGGTCAAGACCGTCTCCAGCGGAAAGATCACCTACGACATAGAGATCAAGAACCCTGTGAAGGTCGGTTCAACCGAGATTCAGATGATCAAGCTCGACCTCGGAACCAAGACAATCTACATCACTAACATCGATGGTTCCGACATCATCTACAAAGAAGGAGCAGAGCGTGTCAACCAGCCTCTGTTCTTCGAGATCAAAGTTTTGACCATCGAGTGGGAACAGTCATCCCCCCGGGCATTAGCCCGGGGGTAACCAATCCTCTTACGACCTGAGGTCGGATCAATTCTATCATCGATTCTTGAATCAATTCCACTGCATCCGTGCGTTGGTCGCAGTCCGAGAAATATATTCGCAACGGCTGTCTGCAGATGAATTTCATCTTCTGCATGTTCAGTAGAGCTTCTTCCTGATCACGTAATGGCAGATTGCATAGAACGATACGATGTATATCATGATCACAAGGATCGAGATTCCATCCATCGGCAGGCAGTTCGCCGCTTCACGCATGACCGTGGTGGTGTGCGTCAACGGAAGTGCCCAGATTATCGAGGATATGATGTCCGGAAGTGCGCTCACATCGAACAGGGTGCCGCACATGAACGACATCGGGAGGATGATCAGGCTGTTGAACATCATCAATGTGGGGGTAGAGTCAGCCAGCAATCCAGCGGCCACTCCGAGCAATGAGAACATTACGCTCGAAAGGATCATCGTCAGGATCAGTTCCGCAGTTATGTGCAGCCCGGATGTAAGCAGCATTCCAAGGCAGATGATTATGACCCCACCGATGAGTCCCCTTATGATCCCCATCAGGCATTTACCGAAGATTATCGAAGGGGTATGCATAGGGCAGAGAATGAGCTCGTCGAAGCTGGTATGGAAGAGCCTCTGGATGACTATCTTCTGCGATGAGGAAGAGAATCCTGAGTTCATGGAGGATATCGCGACGATACCAGGTATGACATACGCGATGTATCCCGAGTCGCCTGCGCGCATACCGTAACCGAAGGCGATGAGATATAGCAACGGACCCACCAGAGTGGAGACCAGGGTCTGAATCGCATTGTGCTTCATGTAGACCAGGTCACCGTACGCCACTCTGAAGATCTCGGAGAAAATGTTGTACATCACATCCTCCTCCCGGTAAGCTCCAGGAAGACATCCTCAAGGTTGGTGCGGCGTATCGATATGCTGCAGTCCGGCGGGATATCGAGAGAGGCATTCTTGGCGTGGGCCAGGTCCTGGAAGTAGCTGGTGTTCTCGTTTCCTTCGGGATCGACGGTGACCAGCGTGAAGTTTCCTACCTTTTCCTTAAGCTCCTTGGGTGTTCCCTCGGCTATGATCTTCCCCTTGTTGATGATCCCGATACGGTCGCACAGCGATTCCGCCTCGAAGATGTAATGGGTTGTCAGGAATATGGTGGTGCCCGTCTTGTTGATGTTGCGTATGAGCTTCCACAGCATGTTCCTAGACTGTGTGTCCAAGCCGGTCGTGGGCTCGTCCATGAAGAGTACCTTCGGGGTATGGATGAGCGAGCAGACGATGGCAACCCTCTTCTTCCAGCCTCCGGACAGGTGCATGACCTTCTTGTTCATGTATTCATGGAGCTCCATCTGGTCGGCCAGCTCGTTCATGCGCCTGTGAGATTCCTTCCAGGACAGGTTCTCCATGAGTGCGTGATGGATGATGTTCTCCTTGACGGTGAGGTCCTTGTCCAGACTGTGCTGCTGCTGTATGATCCCCAGCAGCTTTCTGGCCTCGATGAAATCGGAGTGGGTGTCGTGCCCGCCGATCCATACCTGCCCCTCGTCGGGAACGTCGATGGTCGTGAGCATGCGGACCGTGGTAGTCTTACCGGCACCGTTGGGTCCGAGGAATCCGTAGATCTCCCCTTCCTTAATGTCAAGGTCGATCCCGTCGACTGCCGTGAACTTCCCGAATCTCTTGACAAGCCCGCTGCAGCGGATAATGGAGTCGTCATCCGTATCCATGATGTCCTCAGAGTATGTTGTCCAGCTTCTCCATCATGAGTTCGGGGTTCCTGGCGATGATCCTGATTGTCCTGTCCTTCTTGGAGCCCTTGTCAACAATGGCATCGGGTACCTTTCCGGCAAGGCTGACGGCCTTCTTCGTGGCCTCGGAGATCTTGTCCTTGGACATCTCCACACTCACGGCGGTCATGCCGACCTCTTCCATGATGTCGATGATGTCGTCCCTGTAGGCGAGGTTCATGATGCATCTGGATTTGGGGTCGTGCTTCATTATCTCAAGCAGGATGTATGATAGTCCTTCAGCGGCTCCGAACTTGGCGGGACCGTTCTTCTTGAGGATTCCGTTGTGAACGACCATCCTCTTGTCGATGGCCGCTATCTCCTCTGGTCCGGCAGCATCCTTGAGCGCATAGGCGATGTTCATTCCCGCTTTGGGGACGAATTCATTGGGGATCAGGTCGATGATCCTGGATGCCGCGGAATCCAGGGAATCGAGGATCTTGAACTTGTCCGATTCCCCTTTGACCTTCACCATCGGGTTGACGACGACGTCGCCCTTGCCTATGGCGTACTGCGATGCGATGGATTCTTGGATCATGTCCCTGGACTTGATCACCGCGTTGACGATGTCCAGTCCTTTCGCCATATTGGCGGTTATGTAAGCGGAGAGGCAGCATCCGCTGCCGTGTCCGGCCTTGTTGAGACGAGGATACTCAAGCTTGTTGAATTCTGATGACAGGTACAGGTAATCCACAACCTTGGGCCCTCTGAGATGGCCGCCTTTGAACAGGACGGACGATCCCTGTTTGCCTATGAGCTCGCAGGCGAGTGTGATGTCGTCCTCATTCCTGATCTTCATGCCTGCCAACGTCTCAGCTTCATGCATGTTCGGGGTCACGAGTTCACATATTGGAAGGAGTTTCTTCTTGAGTGCCTTGACAAAATCGTCCTCGCAGAGGGAGCATCCGGTTCCCGAAATCATGACGGGATCCACGATAAGCGGGGCTTCATGGTCCTCTAGGATGTCTGCCACCGTCTCTACGATCTCTGCGCTGTACAGCATACCGGTTTTGACTGCCTTTATGTCGCAGTCCTTCAGCACCGATTCGAGCTGGGCCTGGATGAAATCCACAGGCATGGGGAAGATGCCATCGACGCCCTGCGTGTTCTGGGCGGTGACGGCCGTGATGACTGATGTGGCGTGAATGCCGACTACGGACATGGCCTTGATGTCCACTTGGACACCTGCGCCTCCGATGGAGTCGGAACCTGCCACAGTAAGAGCTGTTCTCATTGTTTTTCCCATATCAAAAGCAATAAATAAAGAGTCTTAGCTTTGGAGCAATGATGAAAGTCAGCAGTAAGCATTTCGTCCTCAAAGGCAAATCAGACTACAAGGATTTGGCTCCTGTTTTCCCCGACATCCTCAAGATGTTCCTGGAGTCGATCGATCAGATGCCTGAGGAGGAGGAACTTCTGCAGATGCTGATAGAGCTCAACACCATCGACCTTGAGATGAACAGGAAGCCCGAGGGATACAACAGGAAGGGAAAGGTCAGACTGGTCTTCCCCATGGATTCCAAGGAGTTCTACATCAAGACGTACGGAAAGGCATCGGACCTTGTCCCCATCGCGGACAGGATCAGCGAGATGCTGACTGCCGCCAACATCAAGTTCGATGTGAAGGATAACGACCGTATCGACTACGACTGATTATCCTCGATATCTTCTCAGAAAACAGCCTGCTGTCAGGACAGCAGGTTCTTCCAGCAATTATCGATCAGCTGCTTCTCCTGACGGAGGGTCTCTTCGCGAAGCATCAGTTGCTCTATCGCCTTGGACATCTGTTCATCGGTGGATGTCGGAGATGTCCCCCCGTAGGATTCCCTTCTGTCCACGCAACTCTTCACGGGGATGAACTTATAGACGTCGTCCTCGATCTTGTCACAGAACGATTTCAGTTTGTCCAGGGGCATGTCCTCGAGGTTCACTCCGGACTCTATGCTCTCCCTCACCGCTGCACCGACGATGCCGTGGGCCTCGCGGAAGGGGATTCCCTTGGTCACAAGGTAGTCTGCGAGATCGGTGGCGTTGATCTGTCCCCTGCTGGTGACCTCCATGAGCCTGTCAGCCTTGAAGGTGGTCGTAGACATGACCTTCTCCATGATCTCCAGGCAGCGGATGACCGTGTCCATGGATTCCATGACGGGTTTTTTGTCCTCCTGCAGGTCGCGGTTGTATGTGAGCGGAAGCCCCTTGGTCAGGACCAGCATGGTGACGAGTGATCCGACGACCCCTCCGGTCTTGCCCCTTACGAGCTCCGCGATGTCGGGGTTCTTCTTCTGGGGCATGATGGAGGATCCGGTGGTGTACTTGTCATCCATCTCGATGAACGCAAACTCCTGAGAGGACCAGTAGACCAGCTCCTCGCACAGGGATGACAGGTGGATCTGTGTCTGGGTGGCGCAGAATGCCACTTCATTCACGAAGTCCCTGTCGCTGACCGAATCCATGGAATTCTCGGTGGGCTCCTTGAATCCCAGAGCCTCTGAGGTCATGAATCTGTCTATGGGGTATGTCGTTCCCGCAAGAGCGGCCGCTCCCAGCGGGCATTTGTTCATCCTGTTGAACGCATCGATGAACCTATCCGCGTCCCTTGAGAACTTGAATGCGTATGCGAGCATGTGCTGCGCTAAGGTTACCGGTTGCGCATGCTGCATGTGCGTGAATCCGGGCATGACCGTCTCGGCATTTTCCTCGGCGATCTTGAGGAGGCTGGTGACCAGGCCGTCGATGGAGGTTGCCGCCTCGAGGACCTTGTCCCTGAGGTACATCCTGAAGTCGACTGCGACCTGGTCGTTCCTGCTCCTTCCGGTATGGAGTTTGCCGCCTGCAGGGCCGATCCTCTCAGTGAGGGAGAATTCGATGTTGGTGTGGATGTCTTCCAGCGAGTAGTCCAGCTCGAACTTCCCTTCTTCGATCTCTTTGAGGATGGCCTTGAGGCCTTCTGTGATACGGTCGACATCCTCTGGCGGAAGGATGGAGCATGCCTTCAGCATCTCCACGTGTGCGAGGGACCCCATGACGTCGTAGAACGCCATCTTCGAGTCCACATCCAGCGAGGATGTGAAGTCGAGCGTGGAGTCATCCATCTTGTCCTTGAACCTTCCAGACCAGAGGGCTTGTTTCACGTGATCACTTCTTCTTTGTTGCTGTCTTCTTGGCAGGTGCCGCGGTCTTCTTCGCAGCAGGGGCTGCCTTCTTCACAGTCTTCTTGGGTGCCTTGGCGTGCGCTTTGGCTGCGGTCTTGCCGGGCAGTCCCCAGCAGTAGATGAATCCGACTGCGGAGCTGTGGTCGAAGCCGTCTCCCTTGGCGTATGTGCTGAGTCCGACGTCGTACAGCGAGTAGGGGGATCTCCTTCCGACAACGGTGGCGGTTCCCTTGTACAGCTTGACCCTTACGACTCCGGTGACATACTCCTGAGTGGATTCGATGAATGCCTGGAGGTTCTCGCGGAGACCCTCGTACCACAGACCGTCGTAGATGATCTCACTGAACTTCTGCTCGATGATGCGCTTGAACTCGATCGTGTTCTTGGGCAGGGTCAGGGACTCCAGTGCCCTGTGGGCTGTGATGAGTGTGATCGCTGCGGGGCACTCGTATGTCTCGCGGCTCTTGATTCCGACGAGACGGTCCTCGACGTGGTCGATCCTTCCGACTCCGTACTTTCCTGCGAGCTCGTTGAGTGTCTCGATGAGCTTGACTCCGTCCATCCTCTTTCCGTCGAGGCATACGGGAACACCCTTCTCGAATCCGATCTCGATGTACTTGGGTGCAGCGGGTGCCTTGGCAGGGTCGACTGTGTATGCCCATGCTCCTGCGGGTGGCTCCTCCCAGGGGTCCTCCAGAATTCCGCACTCGCACGAGTTGCCCCAGAGGTTCTCGTCACGGCTATAGGGGCTGGACTTCTTGACGATGATCTCGATGCCGTTCTTCTTGGCGTAATCGATCTCCTCCTCTCTGGTGGTGATCCATTCCCTCATGGGGGCGATGATCTTCAGGTCGGGGTTCTGGGAGATGAGTCCGACATCGAACCTTACCTGGTCGTTTCCCTTGGCTGTGCATCCGTGGGCGATGTACTTCGCGCCTTCCTTCTTGGCGATGTCTGCGAGGACCTTCGTGATGAGAGGTCTGGCGACAGCGGTGCTCAGGGGGTAGACGTTCTGATACATGGCGTTGGCCTTGAGTGCAGGCCAGATGTAGTCCGTGACGAACTCTTTCCTGACATCGATGAAGTCGGCCTTGATCGCTCCGTTCCTGAGTGCGCGGGCCACGATGTCGTCCTTGCTCGGGGGCTGACCGACATTGACCGCGATGGCGATGACGTCGACGTTGTAGTTCTCCTGTAACCAGTGGATGTCGACAGATGTGTCGAGACCTCCGGAGTACGCAAGGACTACTTTGTCCCTGGGCTTCTTGGCGGGGGTCGCTTTAACCGTCTTCTTGGCTGTGCTAGCCTTCTTTGTTGCTGTCTTCTTAGCTACTGCCATGCTTACCGTTCCAAACGATGTGAATTCCGTTATATAAGGCGCGCGCAAAGATATATCAAACTGTGTCGGATAGTGTCCATTCGGAAACTCAAGATGTCTGGAACATACCCAATGTTTACTATGTAACATTTTTGTCTAGAATCGAACACCATACTTAATATACTTAAAAACATGGGGTTAAAGGAACAAAAAGGAGACTGCCTATGGTTAAAGTTGGAATAATAGGAGGAACCGGGTACACCGGAGGGGAGCTTTCACGCATCCTTTGCACGCACCCCGATGTAGAGATAGCCGCGCTTACGTCACGCCAGAACGCGGGACGCAGGGTCGGCGATGTCCACACCTTCCTCAGGGGATACATCGGCGACCTCGAGTTCACCGAGAAGATTTCCGACACCAAGGATCTTGACTTCGTGTTCGTCGCCACCCCTCACGGAGTGGCCATGAAAGAGATTCCCGCTCTGATGGAGCAGGGGATCAAATGCATCGACCTGTCGGGGGACTACCGCCTGCATGATGTCGCCGTCTACGAGAAGTGGTACGGCCACGAGCACACGGACGTGGACAATCTGCAGAAAGCGGTGTACGGTCTGCCGGAGTTCTTCCGCGACGAGATCAAGGGAGCTGACCTGGTGGCCAATCCGGGCTGTTATGCGACATCCATCATCCTGGCCTGCGGGCCTCTGCTGAAGGCAGGAGTCGTCAAGGAGGACATCATAGTGGATGCCAAGTCGGGAACGTCCGGGGCCGGAATGGTCCCCACGGAACGCACGCACCACTCCACATGCGGAGAGACGATCATACCGTACAGCGTAGGCAAGCACCGCCATACGCCGGAGATCGAGATGGCGGTGGACAAGTTCGCGGGTTCCCACACCAAGGTGACATTCGTCCCGCAGCTTCTGCCCATAGTCCGCGGCATCCTGTCGTCATGCTACTTCAGCATCACCAAGGACCTCTCGCAGGAGGATGTGGATTCGATTTATAGTAAACAATACGGCAACGAGGTGTTCGTACACTACGTCCCCGAGCCGTCCATACGCGCAGTGGTGGCATCCAACCACGCACAGGTTTCGTCCAAAGTCATGGGGGACAAGGTCGTCTCCTTCGGAGTGTTGGACAATCTGGTCAAAGGGGCATCGGGGCAGGCAGTCCAATGCATGAACTTGATGCTGAACATGGATGAGAAGAAAGGCCTGAACCTGCCTGGTTTGGGGGTATGAAGATGGTAGAGGTCATAGAGGGGGGAGTAACGACTCCTCAGGGATTCAAAGCGGCCGGAGTGCACAGCGGTGTGAAGTACCGCTCGCTCGACCTTGCTCTGCTGTACTCCGAGACACCTGCGACAGCATGTGTCGGATACACTAGCAACAACGTGAAGGCGGCACCCGTACAGGTGATGATGAAGGAGAATGCGGAGAAGCTGCAGGCGGTTGTCGTCAACAGCGGTAACGCAAATGCCCTCACGGGACGCCGCGGTATCGAGGACGCCATAGAGATGAAGAAGGTCACCGCAAACGAGTTGGGATTGGACCCCCTCAACGTCGGAGTGATGTCCACCGGTCTGATCGGACGCTTCATGGACATGCACAAGGTCCGCTACGGTATCTCAAGAGCGGCCAAGGAGTTGTTCAACGGACGTCAGGCGGATGCGAATCTGGCCGAGGCCATAATGACCACAGACACGATCAAGAAGGAGTGCGCTGTCCGCGTACGTCTCTCGGACGGCACCCTGGTTTACATCGGAGCGATATGCAAGGGAAGCGGAATGATCGCACCCCACATGAAGGTCCTCCACGGAACCACCCTGTCGCTGATCACAACGGATGCCAACCTGTCCGTCGGATTCCGCGAGAAATGGCAGCAGATCCTCGACAGTTCATTGAACATGGTCTCGGTAGACGGAGATCAGTCCACCAACGACACCAGCATCCTCCTGGCCAACGGAATGGCAGGAGGAAAGGTGGCCGACGACGATCCCGAATTCTTCGATGCCCTGAACTTCGTGATGACGAAGATCGCCCGCACCGTCGCATCCGACGGAGAGGGAGCGACAAAGCTCATCGAGGTGAAGGTCACTGGAGCCGACTCCAAGGAGGATGCGAACAAGCTGGTCAAGACGATCATCAACTCGCCTCTTGTCAAGTCGGCCATATTCGGGTCCGACCCCAACTACGGCCGTATCATGATGGCGCTGGGCAACAGCGGATGCAAGTTCAACCTCGAGGATGTCCGTCTCACCATCAAGGGAGGGGACATGGAGGTTCCCATCCTGGATTCCGGAGCCCCTGTCTTCCAGGACGAGCGCTCCGTGGAGGTCGTGCGCATGGCCATGGACAACAAAGAGGTATCAATCATCGTCGACCTGGGAATCGGTAAGGAGACCGCTACCGGGTGGGGATGCGACCTGACGTACGATTACGTGCGCATCAACGCCGAGTACTCCACGTGATAGCATGGACAATCTATACGTCCTGAAGTTCGGCGGAAACGCTATCCGCGGCAAGGATGCGATGATACGCCTTGCTAAGGAGATCGCCCAGATGATGTCATCAGGGGCGAAGATCATACTTGTCCACGGAGGAGGTCCCGAGATCTCCGAGGAGATGGAGAGGAGGGGACTCAAGCCCAAGAAGGTCGCAGGGATCAGGGTCACGGACCAAGATGGTCTGGAAGTGGCTGAGAAGGTCCTTTCGAACCTCAACAGGGATGTCGTCGCATGCCTGCAGGATGCAGGCGTTCAGGCCATTGGATTGCCTGGATACCACTGCACCCTCTGCGTCAAGAAGCCCCCCATGGAGGCCATCGAGGACGGACAGAAGATCACAGTGGATGTGGGATTGGTAGGAGAGGTCTCCGAGTGCGACCCCACAGCGCTGATGGACCTGCTGGAGCAGAACGTAGTGCCCGTCATCTACCCGATAGGGAAGGACAAGGACGGGAAGAAGCTGAACGTCAATGCCGACACCATGGTCGCCGGCATCGCGGCGAACGTCCCCTGTAAGGAGATGATCGCCATAACGGACGTCCCGGGGATACTGATGGACGTCAACGATCCCTCGTCCAAGCTGGACAAGGTGGATCTGAAGAAGATAGATGAACTGATCGCATCCGGCGTGATATCCGGCGGAATGGTCCCCAAGGTGGACGCATGCCGCAAGGCGATAGAAGCGGGTGTCGGAACCGTCCGTATGGTGAACGGGACGGATCCGAACTGCATAGTTGCAGACATAATGAAGGAGGGAAACCTCCACGGAACAATCATAGTGAAGTGATAAAATGGATTTCAAAGAAGTAAAGGAACTGAGTTCCAAGTACCTCTTCCAGAACTACGGCCGCATAGAACTGTCGTTCACACACGGGAAGGGATGCTATCTTTACGATGCCAGTGGCAATGAGTATCTTGACCTGGTGTCGGGAATAGCCGTGAACTCGATTGGCTATTCGCACCCAGAGTGGGTGAAAGCTATGCAGGAGCAGGTCGCGAAGTTCGCGCATGTATCGAACCTGTACTATGTGGAGGAGCAGGCCAAGCTGGCGGAGAAGATAGCGTCGATAACTCCTGGTGAGCTCAACCGCACCCTGTTCGTCAACAGCGGAGCGGAGGCCAACGAAGGCGCATTGAAACTGGCCGTAAGATACACTGGACGCAGCAAAGTGATGGCGGCGCTGAACGGATTCCACGGAAGAACTGCCGCAGCGCTGGGAGCCACAGGCCAGACTAAGTATCAAGCCTCGTTTGAACCTCTGATCAGCGGTGCGTACGAGTATTACGAATACGGTGACTGTGAATCCGTGAAGAGCATGATGTCCAAGGATGTGGCGGCCTTGATAGTGGAACCCATCCAGGGAGAGGGCGGTGTTCGCACGGCACCCAAGGAGTTCTTCAAGACCGTCCGCGACCTCTGTACGGACAACGGAACGCTGATGATAGTGGATGAGGTTCAGACCGGAATCGGACGCACGGGAATGTGGTACGGAATACAGAACTTCGACGTCATACCTGACATCATCACCATGGCCAAGGCACTAGGAGGAGGGGCACCAATCGGAGCGGTCACCTCCACAGACGAGATCGCAAAGGTCATGACTCCCGGAACCCACGGAACGACATTCGGAGGCAACCCACTGGTCACCGCTTCCGGTTGCGCTACTCTGGACATCTTGAAGAAGGAGAACCTGGTCCAGAACTCACACGATCTGGGAGCGAGATGGATGGCCGATCTGAAGGCCATCAAATCTGACAAGATCAAGGAGGTTCGCGGATACGGGCTCATAATCGGTATCGAGATGGACTCAAACGAGACCGCAGCGGCCGTACAGAAGCACTGCCGCGATAACGGTGTCCTGGTGAACGTCTGCCATGGGAACACCGTCCGTTTGATCCCTCCGCTCATCATCAACGATGAGCAGAAGGATGTCTTCACCAAACTCCTCAAAGAATCGATTTAAGGTGGCAGGGGGGAGATCCCCCTGCTTCCGAACCTTCAAGGTTCGGCTTTCAATATGTTTTGGATAAGCGTGTTTGCACGGTCAACCGTATAGTCTGTGCCTTCATATCTGAGGGTGAGGTCCAGAGAGCATCCGTCCACGTATCCGGCGAAGTAGATCATGTATCCACTCACCTGGGTGCGGTATATGATGTATCCGAAGGCATCCTCGAACCCATCGGTACTCAGGGGCAGGTACTCCGTACCCTCCGTGTCATAACCGGCGGTCTTGGTCCTGTATGTGGACACTGCCTTGCTGTACGTCGCGAACGAGTTGGCAGAGGAATCGACCTCCACGTGGCGGTTTCCGTTCCCGCTGTCCGCAGCAGATATGTTGGCGTAGGTATCAGTTGCACCCTCGTCCAAGGTGTAAGGCGACCCCAGATACACGTTGAGGGATGTGCTGTCGAACGTCTGCAGCCAGGTCTTCGCGGATTTACCGGACTCAGAGGGGTATGCCGCATCGATGAGCTTAGCGAGATCATCCATTGAGAACGACGGCCTCTTGACGATCTGCAGATCCACAAGACAGTGGTCGATGTAGCCTACGAACTTCATGCTTCCGAGCACATGTTCAGCATCAGGATCGGAGTTCACATAGTATCCGTATCCCTCGGTCAGACCGTTGGAGAACGGAAGTTCGGTGCATATTCCGCTGGTCCTTGCAGTTGTACCTACCTTGGCCTCATACGTGGCCTTAATCTCTTCGTACTTGGACTTGGCATCTTCCACCAGAGTGTACTTGATGTAGTATGTGCTTCCATCCGACACCACTTTCGACTCCTGAGAGTTGTTGTCGGGAGACAGTACGTACGGAGTGTACGAATAGTCGATCATCGGGTCCAAGTTGGAGTTCAGATCGTCCTTCATGATATTCCAGAACCTGTTGGCCAACGCCACGGTGCTGATATTCGATTCGATCTCCTTTGGTTCATCCCCTCCTCTATAGTCAAGGTAGTCCTGGTAGGTGATCACGGTCATCATGTCCTGAACGACATTGAAATCATTGTCAGCGACGGTGTTGTCCAGATAGCTGAGGTACTTGTCGACCATTGTCTGGAAGTATTTGTTGGCATCACTCATCGACACAATGTCCGGATAGAACATTGCTGCCGCATACATCACTCTGCAGGGCGTGGGCATGGACAGGTTCAGGAAGAACATGTTCTCGAACTCAGAGGATTTTCTGATTATGTCCAGGTCGCTGTTCTCGAACAGATACGAGGGGCTGACCACTGTACAGTCGCAGGTGTGGCAGTTCATGATGTAATCGATCTTGCCATTGTAGATGGTGATCGCCTCCACATCGTTGATCTGTGTCGATCCGTTGCCTTCCAGATTGGCGACGTCTATTCCGCCGGCCTGAGTTCCGATCTTGGTGTACTGCGACTCGTGCTGAGAGATGTAACGCCACATGCACATGGCGATGAACTTGGTGCGGTCCTTCTCGTCGAGTTTTGCGACGGCCTCGGTTACATCTACGATGGCCTTACGAGAATCGTTAGCGTAATTCAGGGCTTTCTGGAAGTAGTCCGGACCCAATAGGAATCCAAGGAGCATGGTGGCATCGATGGAGTATAAGGGGTCTGTGCACCTGATGTAAATGACAGGGATTCCAGCAACCAGAAGATCGTCCTTGTAGTCTCCGAGGGCATTGTCATTGTACGCCAATATGGCGCCGATACCGCCCTGGTCGTGGTATTCGCTGTCCGTGTTCTTAATCGCCTCCCATTCAGAGGTCTTTATCTGCCTAGCGGTGGTACCGAGGCATTTGGACACACCGTTGTGATCGGCCTTGTAGAATGTATTGGTGTAGGAACTCTTGTTGGCGATGTAGCCTATGACCTTCTCGTCGCCGTCAAAAGTGAACATCAGCTGGAGCATATCGGGATTGATGGTGACCAGATTCTTCAGAGGATAGTCAATCTCCAGGAGATGTATGTCGCCAGTATCGTATACGTATTGGTCGATGAAGCGTATCTTGGTACTCTCTCCCGCTATGAGTTTCTCCACGATCACAGCATCGTTCTCTGTGATGGCGTCATCCCCATCAGCGTCAGCGTAGGGGTATTTGGAGAGATCCCCGCCGATGTTCTCCCTTATCAGCTCCACATCTTTCGAGTCTATGGTGTAGTCCTCGTTGGCGTTGCCGTAGATCGGCAGGCTGGTCATCTTCAGATTGTCGTAATTGCCACCGCCCGCGCCTCCTAACGCAATCACAGCTGCCGCCGCTAGAACGATGACCGCCGCTACTGCGATTATGATTAGATTGTTCTTTTCCATTTCATTGTCTCCTAGATCACGGGATGGTTTTCGCTACTGCGTTCACCAGTTCAGCAGTGTTCTGGTCGTTGAACTCGGGGTTTCCTCTGAGATACATGGTCACGAAGCAGCCGTCCTTGTATCCGACAAATTTCAGCATCCAGAATCCGCCCTGCCTGACGGCCTGTCCGTAGAATCCGTATCCGTCGTCAAAGCCTCCTTTCTCGACTGCCATTGCGGTACCTCCCATATAGTCGGTGCCAATCTTGTCGATGTATTCCTGCTTCTCGTTGAGGAATTTGACCAGCGCATCAGAGCTGTTGTCGTAGGTGATGTAATAGTATTTTCCGGCGTCGTTCGCTGAACATCCTATCTCCGCCTTCACATCATTGCTGTTGGGAATGAGAGAGTACGGAGGATAGTCCAGTTTACTCAGAAGATTGAGGTCAAGCTTGTTGGCCGAATCCACAGCAGAGAAACTGCCGTCCACCGCCCACGCCGAAGTCACGATCTCCTGGAGGTCCACATCCGAGAACGATGGTTTCTTCGCCAGATGGATGAGGATGAAACATTCCTTGTAGTATCCTGCGTAGTGCATGGATCCGATCTGTCCCTTCTCCGTGGTGTTCACGTAATAACCGAATCCGTCGGTGAGGCCGGTGACCACATCCATGGCGACATAGGTGCCTCCCATGGAGGACGATTGTCCAACCTTCTGCTCGAACTCTGCTTTCTTCGCCTCGAATACGGATTTCGCATCGTTGTACAGCTTAACGTTGACATAGTAGTTACCGGAGTTGGAGAGGACGTCAGCGGACTGGTCGTTCGAAGAATCTTTGAGATAGAAACCATCGCCGGAGAATCCTTCAAGGTCCATGGTGTCAAGGAAGTGCTGGGCTACGAGCTTCGCATTGATCTCTGAGGTGACCTTTTCGCCAGGGTCTCCTCCGCCCTCGTTCACATAATCCTGGTAGGTGATTATGGTGAACATGTCCTTGGATACGTCGAAATATCCGTCGGAGACGGTCTCGTGAAGGTACGGCATGTACTTGTCGACAGTGCTTTGGAAGTATGCATCCGCATCAGCTTTCGACACCAGGTCCGGGTAGAACATTGATGCTACGTACATCACCCTGCAGGGAACCGGCATGGACATGTTGATCCAGAACATGTCCTTGTAGTGAGTGCTCTTGGCCATGTATCTGACACCGTTGTCCTCCCAGAGGGATGTTGCGGTGACATTCGTACAGTCCTGGGTGGTGCAGTTGATCATGTAGTCTATCTTGTTGTTGTACTTCGTGATGGCTTCCACATCCTGAAGACGCTCCGAGGAGTTACCGGAGATACCGACGACAGACTTGCCCCCAGCTTGTATTCCGAGTTTGTTATACTGCGATTCATCCTGTGCTATGTAGCAGATCATGCACAGGGAGATGAAGCGTTTCTTGTCCTTGTCAGCTATATTGCCGACTATGTCGCTGACTTCGCTTATGGTCTGCTTGCAATCGTTAGCGAAAACAGTTGCTTTGGCTGCATGCTCAGGACCCATGAGGGTTCCCAGCAGCAGAGCCGCATCAATCGAATAGATGGGGTCAGTGCATCTCAGGAATATGAGCGGGAATCCTGCCGCTATGATGTCATCCTCATAGTCTCCGAGAGCGGCTTTGCTGTGAACGACGATCGCTCCGATCTGCCTTCCTTCTTCCTGTAGCTCCACATCGAGGTTCTTGATGCCCACCCAGTCGGTGGAACCGATGTACCTTGCTGTCTCGCCTACCTGTTTGGAGAAGCCGTTATGGGTGACCTTGTAGAACTCGTTGGGGTAGTTGGCGATGTTGGCAACGTATCCCGCTACCACATCGTCAGCATCAATCATCATCGTCAGCAGCAGCATGTCCGCGTTCTGAGTGACGATATCCCTGAGCGGATAGTCGATCTTAACGTAGTGGTATTTGCCGGCCACCAGATCGTACTGGTCGACGAACCATACCGGTGTGTTTTCCCCGTTGATGATCTTCTGTACGATTGCTATGTCCTTGCTGGTCACAGCGCCATCCCTATCGGCATCTGCGAAGGGATAGTCTTCCAAGGGGATGCTCTCGTCAATCATCTTCTGGATGAGGTCTATGTCCTTCTGGTCTATGGTCGTGTCATCATTCGCATTCCCATAGATGGGGAGGGCAGTCTTGTCCAGAAGCTCTTCGCCGCCTTCTCCGTTTCCGTTCAGGATGAAAACGGCTGCTCCTGCTATTGCGACTACCGCTACCAAGGCAATTGCAATCATGGTCACGTTCGACTTCATGTTATCAATGCCAACTGTTATCATTTCTCCCTATAAAAGTTGGAAGTATTAACCAACAATATTGGGGGTCGGAGGTCGCTACCAATTAATACGAAAAAACAAATTGGATGTCTCATCCGATGATCGAGGAGATAGAAAGAACCGGCAAGGAGCAGTACAAAAGCTCCATAGCCCGCAAATTCGCATTTCTAGCGATATGTCTAATAGCCCTCATCATCACAACCCTGGTCTCATGCTCTGTCGGTACAGGATACGAGTTCACGAAGACCGCGCAGGTCATTTGGGACCACATTACCGGTGTCACATACGAGATCAGGAGTCCGGATTGGTGGGCCGATTACTACATTTTCAACAATGTCATGCCCGGAGTGATAATGGCATTGATCGCCGGTGCAGGTCTGGCCCTGGCCGGTACCGTCATGCAGAGCATGATGGAGAATCCTCTCGCAGATGCGTATACCACCGGAATCTCTTCGGGAGCATGTCTGGGAGCAGTAGTGGCCATAATCATGGGATTCTCCTACTCCACGGTCGTATCGGGGGCAGGAATAGTCATCAATGCATTCATCGGGTCGCTCATACCGGCGGTCATAGTGATATTGATGGTGCGTTTTGTTGGCAATTCGCCATCGACGATCATCCTCATAGGAACCGCATTGACATTCTTCTTCAACTCATTGGTAACGCTGGTGATGATCACCGCCAGCACAGAGAGTCTTCAGGACGCATACATATGGCAGGTCGGAAGCGTCACCAACGCATCCTGGGCGGATATGCCCCTAATGTTGGTGATGACAGTGGCTTCCGCGATCCTCGTTCAGCTATCGTCCAGTAAGCTCAATATCATGGCTCTGGGAGAGAAGAGCGCCAAGAGTCTCGGATTGGATGTGGTCCAGTTCAGGATGCTGTGCATCATCCTGACATCGGTGCTCATCGCATCGATCATCTCATTCACGGGAATCATAGGTTTCATCGGTCTCGTGGCGCCGCACATGACCCGTTATCTGGTCGGAGGGGACAACAAGTTCGTAGTTCCCGGATCCATCATACTGGGCTCCACGGTTTTGGTCATAGCAGACCTAGTATCGCGTCTTCTCACGGGATTCGGATACATCCCTCTGGGAGTCGTCATGTCGTTCATCGGCGCGCCCGTGTTCCTCTATCTCATCGTCAGACGTAAAGCTCAGAAGGAGGTGTTCTGATGGGCAAGGAGGATTACTACAGATCGATCCGCAGGAAATGGTTCTTCATCATCCTCTGCGCGGTGCTGACCGTAGTTGCCATAGTCCTCTCTCTGTCGATAGGAATGTACGAGCTGAGCTTCGTGGATTGTTATACGATCCTTATCGATCACATCATGGGGAACATAACCGACCCGTACTCTGATGATATCGTCATCAACACGAGGCTGCCCATCTCATTGTTCGCGGTCATCGTAGGTGCCGTACTTGCGCTGGGCGGTGCGGTCATGCAGTCCATGCTCCGCAACCCTCTGGCCGACCCATATACCATGGGAGTCTCGTCAGGTGCACTGTTGGGTGCATCAATCGCGATCGTCCTCGGGAACACGATCATGCCGTTCTTCGGTGAACCATGGGTCAGGATAGTGATGGCATTCGGATTCTCGCTGATCCCGGTGGCGGTAATCCTGCTGTTTTCATTCAGGCGCAGGGTGACGGCCACAAAGATCATCCTTATCGGAATCGCGATGATGTACATCTTCTCAGCTATCGTCCAGTTGCTGATGATAACCGCTTCGGAGGAGACTCTATCCGAGATCTACTCCTGGAGGGTCGGAACCCTGGCGCTCACGGAATGGAGCACCATCCCGATACCTCTAGCCATCAGTCTGGTCTGCGGTGCCATCATATTCTATCATCACAGACGCATCAATGTCATGATGGCCGGTGCCAATTCAGCTCACTCCATGGGAGTGGACCCCAGGAAGACGATCCTGGTGGAGATCACACTGGTATCATTGATGACCGCGGCAGTGGTCTGCTTCACAGGTACCATCGGTTTCGTTGGTCTGGTCGCCCCGCACATCGCGAGGCTGTTCGTCGGTTCCGAGACAAAACATCTTCTTCCCGCTTCGGCGGTATTCGGAGGACTATTCCTCCTGTTGGCGAACTGTATCGCCAGGGTTTCCGGGGAGTTCGCTCTGCCCGTGGGAGTCATCAGCGCCATCATCGGATGCCCGTTGTTCATAATCATACTGATCAGGATGCGCAGGAAGAGCGCTTGGAGATGAGGATAAATGAGGTTAGTAATTGACGGAATAGAATTTGGGTACTCTAGCTTACCTGTGCTCAAGGACATAACGCTGGATGCAAACGGTCCGCAGCTCCTTTCGATCATAGGGCCCAACGGAGTCGGAAAGTCCACGCTGATCCACTGCATCAATAGGATCCTTTCCCCCAACAAGGGTACCGTGATGATCGACGGCGATCTTGTAAATGACATCTCGCTCAAGGATCTCGCAAAGAAAGTCGGTTACGTTCCCTACTCCGCCAACGATACCTTCCCTCTGTCTGTGGTGGACACTGTGCTCATGGGGCGCCATCCTCACGCCACCTACAAGTCAATGGATAAGGATCTGGACATAGTCTATGAGACCCTGAAGCTTCTGGACATAGAGGACCTCGCAATGAGGAACTTCGATGAGCTCTCCGCAGGACAGCACCAGAAGGTCATGCTCGCCAGGGGATTGGTCCAGGAGCCCGAGATCCTGCTGTTGGACGAGCCGACCTCGAACCTGGACATCAAGCACCAGATGGAGGTCACACGTATCCTCAGGGATCTTTCCCAGAAGAAGGGCATCCTGGTCATAATGATCAGTCACGACCTCAACATCGCTGCCAAGTATTCCGATACGATGATCATGCTCTATGGCGGTTCCATATATGCGATAGGGACGCCTTCAGAAGTCATCACGAAGGAGAACATCAAGGCAGTCTATGACGTGGATTCAGAAATCATCGACAGTCACGGAAGGCCGCATCTCATAATGTTAGATGACGAGTTCGATGCCGAGTCGGCCTCTCTTGCTGCGGATACTTATGCCGTAAAGGAAAGAAGGGCAATCTGACACCCAGTACGAATTGGATGGTTAGTACAATTTAAGTACATCCATCTCACTTCACCGGATGGATATCTTATCCAAGAGGATATTATGGAAAAGAAGACAATGACAATCGTCGCTGTCGTTGCTGTTGTGATCATCATCGCAGCAGCAGCTTGCGTCTTCCTCCTCCCTGCAAAGAACTACAACGCGCAGGAACTGGCAGAGAAGTTCGTCAAGGACTACGACGGAGAGTTCGGAGATTTCGAAGTCGCAATCGGCGGAACAAAAGACCTTGCAATTCTGTCCTACACAACCAACACAGTGATCCCTTCAACCGGAGAAGTTCTGGACAAGACCAGGTCGAGCAACATCAAAGTCATCCACTTCGAGACCAAAGATGCAGCTACCGCAGCATACGACAACTACATCAAAATTCATGACGCACCTTACGAGTCCACCAACGGATCCAGCGGAGAAACCATCTATTCCCAGCTGACTCCTGTCGGAATGGCAAAGGATTTCGTCACAGTTCTCAACGGAACGAAGAACATCGAGCTCCACTCGATCGACGGAGTTTCTGTAAAGAACGTCAAGGCCAGCGATTACGGATGCGATCAGATCTACGTCCTCTACGGAGCGTACCACCCTACAAAGACAACCATTGCAGCATTCACATTGGCAATGGGAGTCATCCAGGATGGAAACAACCTGATCGTCTTCAACCAGTCTACTTCTGACAAGTTCGGACTGTACCTGAACAAAGCGATTTACGACGAGGATATCGTTGGAATCCTTTCTAAGATCACACAGGCTGACTACGAGAAGGAACTGACAAAGCTCATCAAGGCTTTCTGATAAACTAAAAACGTAGGGGGTTATCCCCCTACTAATTTATTGTTTCTTTTCAAAACCAAGCGAATCCAGCCAATTGTAGATTTCCGATTCGCTGAAACCAGTTGAGAAGCAGGCCCCCTTCAGCATGTTGCAGTCGGGTTCCGCATTCCATACGCTCAACCTGGCGGCAGCAACTCCTGCAGACCATGAAGTTGCGAAGATTGCTACGTTCTTTCCACTCAGATCGTAAATGTCGAGGAAAGTGTCGATGATGTTAGGTTCTTGGTGATACCAGATTGGGAATCCTAAAACGATCGTGGAATAGCTGGAAAGGTCTATCGGGGCCCCCTCGATCGCAGGTCTTATCGAATGATCGGCATGTTCATTGTTTACACGGCTGCCCTCAACATCACGCTGGAGGTCTTCATTAGTATACGGCACCTCGGGGATTATACGGTATGCATCTGCATTGAGATAATCCATGATCTTCTCTGCCACTCCAGCTGTTGTTTCAGTCGCTGAGAAGTAGATCACAATGACCTTCTCATTGAGGTCCGGGAATTCCTTTTCCGGTTCCGGATCGGGATCCTTCTGTTCAGAGCCCCACGGGTTCAGAATCAGCAAAGCTCCTACGGATACCATTGCGATGACCGCAATGGCTACGATAGCTATCGTTTTGTTATCCATATTATCAAACGAATAACCGATTTATAGGATATAACATCCAACAATGTATTTCAAGACACAATGTTGTGCTTTGAACTTTTTAAGATAATTTTGTTCAGAGATAGACATAAAATACTGTAGTACAATATCCCTCAGCATGGCAAAAGGCGAGATGAAAGAGAGTCTTGCGGAGAAGACCAGGGTTTACATCGACGCGCACCCCAGCATCAAGGATTGCGTCGCCAAGGGATTGATCAACTATTCCTCCCTGGCCAGGATGATCATGAAGGACATAGATGTCGATAACGAGGAGGCTGTCATGATCGCATGCCGCCGTTACGCATCGAAGCTCAACGTCACCACCGACCACGAGCTGAACATCCTCAGGGTCCTGAAGGACAGCAGGCTCGAGATGAGGACAAAGACATGCATCGTCACAGCGAAGAACGACTGGTCCGTCCTGCACAAGATGGACAACCTGTTCAAGGACCTTTGGAACGAGAACTCCATCATGCAGTGCGTCCAGTCCGCATCCGCGGTCACCATCATCGCTGACAGGAACCTCAAGGACAGGATCACGGACACCGTTGGAAGGTTCAACATCATCAAGATCAGGGAGAACCTCGTGGAGATCGCCGTCAAGTCACCGGAGAAGATCGTGGACACAAGCGGAGTCATCGCATATCTGATCACCAATCTCTCCGACGCAGGCATCAATATCGAGGAGACGGTCAGCTGCCACACCGACACCATCTTCATCGTCGACGAGAGCAACATGATCAATGCCTATTCCGTTCTTACCAAGTGCATTCAGTCCGCCGAGGCCACGGTCAAGGATTGATCGTCTTGTCCGAAGGAACCCGTCTCAACAAGTACATCAGCGAGGCTGGTGTTGCCTCCCGCCGTGCGGCCGACAGGCTGATCGAGGGAGGCAAGGTCACCATCAACGGCAAGCCTGCCGTTGTGGGGGACAGGGTCTACGAGGACGACATAGTCGCAGTCAACGGGAAGAGGATAGAGAAAGAGGGAGAGGACATCATCCTGGTGTTCAACAAGCCCAAGGGGATAACCTGCACCTCCAATCCGGAAGACAAGGACAACGTGATAGATTACATCGGCTATCCGAAGAGGATATACTCCATAGGTAGGCTGGACAAGGACTCGCAGGGCCTTTTGCTAATGACCAACAACGGCGAGCTTGCCAACCAGATCATGCGCTCCAGAGGGGAGCACGAGAAGGAGTACATCGTCACGGTGGACAAACCGGTCACCAAGGCATTCATCAAGGGCATGTCCAACGGGGTGCCCATCCTGGAGGACAGGATCACGAAGAAGTGCTTCGTAGAGATGACCGGGGAGAATGAGTTCAGGATCATTTTGAAACAGGGATTGAACAGGCAGATCCGCAGGATGTGCGAGTACTTCGGCTATGATGTCGTCAAACTGGTCAGGATCAGGGTAATGAACGTGGAGCTGGGAAAGCTGAAGGAGGGCCGTTACAGGGACATCTCCAAGCAGGAGCGCGAGGAGCTCTACAGACAGTTGGGGTTATGATATGCTCAGAAGCGAGAGAATGGCATTCATGGACGGGCCGATCCTCGATCTTTACAAGACCGCATTCTCCGATGCGGAGAGGGTCCCTCTGGAGAACATACACCGTGCGATGGGGAAGGGGGCCTTCCTCGACGCCTACAGCGATGAGGGCAGGTTCATCGGATTCATTTTCGGTTTCATCGACGGGGACAAGCTGTTCTTCATCTATTTCGCAACAGTTCCCGAGGTACGCGGACAGGGATACGGAGCACAGATCCTCAAGGATTTCCGTCAGAGGTATCAGGACAAGAGGTCGTTCCTGGTGACGGAACCCAAGGACAGCGGGGCCGAGGATTACATCATGAGGGTAAGGCGCCAGAACTACTACATCCGCAACGGCTGCACCGAGACCGGTATCAAGCTCCTCTCGGACGATGTCTGGTTCGACGCCATGTTCATCCAGGGAACGCTCAGCGAAGAGGAGATGGTCAAGGTCGTGACCCTCTACGAGGACATCCACAACGGAAGGGCCTGACCTATAATTCCTGGGCATAGTATCATTAACCCCCATCAGGATTCCGCACGCATGGCATTCGATGGAAGGGCAAGCATCGTCGAGATAGACGACGAGGAGAAGAATGTAATCTTCGATATCTACAGGTTCAAGAAGATCACCGGCACCAAGGTCGGTCCGATACTTGGAATGAGCGAGTTCTCCACACCCTTCAAGGTGGCCTGCGAATTGGCCGGCCTCTATCCCGGAGACAAGCCGAACAAGTACATCGATGCCGGCAACATCCTGGAACCGGTCCTCAGGGATTATCTCGCGGCCAAGCCGTCGCTCATGAGGGAGGCGTTGGGCCTCTCGGAGGAACAGAAGGTCGGAGTCGAGGAACCCGTTCCCAAGGAGCAATGCGGCTACGATCACTTCCATAACGAGAAGGTCTTCGGCGGGCTTGTAGACGGATACATACAGGTCGACGGCGTCAGGGACACAATACTGGAGATCAAGACCTCCCACGATATGGAGAAGTGGAAGGACGATCAGGGAGGTTACTCCAATATCCCGATGACCTACATGCTGCAGGCTTCCCTCTATGCCGAGCTCTCCAATCTGGACAGGATCCTTTTCCTGGTTGGATTCCTTGAAGAGAAGGACTACGATCGTCCCAAGCAGTGGGTTCCCAATCCGGACAACACGAAGGTCATATGCGTCCCCAAACTCGATATGACCGACTACATGAAGCAGTGCGAGGATTGGTACAACGAGTACATCAAGGGCGGATACACCCCGGAGTGGACAGACAAGGATGAAGAAGTTCTGAAGTACCTCAAGGCCTACAAGCCCAGAAGATGATCCCTCAGACGAAGATGTAATAGGTCGGGATCAGCACCGCCAGCATCGTTATGTTCACGATGAGGAAGACCTTCAGATAGTTCCTTACAGAGGAATCCTTCTCCTGGAGATACAGCTTCAGGGTAATGATGCTGGCCATGGATGCTATGGGGGTTCCGAATCCTCCTATATCCGCACCTATCAGAACCGCCGCCCAATCGTCGGTGAACGGCTGAAGCAGAATGGTAGAAGGCACATTGCTTGTGAACTGCGACGTTATGACGGTCGTCAACATGGGATCCCAGTCCATGAGCCCTGTCAGCAGAGAATGCACGTATTCCATGTTGGTGAGTCCGCTGGCGAAGACGAACAGGAAGAAGAAGATCAGCAGGATGCTGTAATTGACTTTCTTGAAGATCCCGGGCATCATGATCAGGAATGCTACGATTATGATCAGCACGGTGACGTAGAACGGGATAAAGTCGATGACCGTGATTATCGCCAGGATGAACAGCGCCAGGATGATGAACACCGTGGTCTTGTTCTTGATGTTGATTTCCTGATCCATTCCGAATTTCAGAGGTTTGTTCCTCATCATCAGCGTCATCGCCAGAAACATCACAGTACCCATTGCGACTATGGGGATGAGAACCATTTCATAATCCCAAAGCGTGAAGCCGTAGGCGTCTTTCAGATTGAAGATGTAAAGGTTGTGGGGATTCCCGAACGGGGTGAGGAAGCTGCCCACGTTGGCCGCCACAGTCTGGAGGACCAGTACTCCGATGGTGGCCCTCTTCATATCAGCCATGCTGAGGATCGCTATGGCCAACGGGACGAATGTGAGCAACGCCACGTCGTTCGAGAACAGCATTGCGCAGAAGAAGGGCATCAGGATCAGGGCGATACAGAGCATCCTCGTGGATTTCACGTCACTGAGCATCTTCTGTGCCAATTTGTTCAGGACGTTGCATTCCTTCAGCCCCGCAACGATCAGCAGGAACATCAGAAGGGTGCAGATCGTCTCGACTATCCTCATGTAGTCATAGGTCAGAACGGTGTCAAACGGAACTATCAACAGAGAGATGAACGCTAGGGCCGCGGATATCATGAGAAGGTAGTCCTTCTTGACGAAGCTTATGATATCCATGAGACGGGAACGCAGGCCAGCGGTTATAACATTGTCGATGGCAGAGTCGTACGTGTTTAGCAGATGGAAGAGGATGGCCAATGCGATGGTAGGGGGTTGCCCTTTTTAATGTAAAAAGAATACGCCTTTTCAAGCAAGGCAAGAATGGAGGCTTTTCTTGGACGCTATCATTGTCACAACGGCCATTTTGACACTGCTCGCAGGTATCGGTGTTTTCCTAACCGCGTGCATGATGCTCAGTTCGAATCTCGAGTCGCTGAGCAGTGGCAAGCTCAAGAATATGTTCACCAAGGCCTCCAAGAGCAAGCTTTACGGAGTAGGGATCGGTACCGTTGGTACGGCTGCCATCCAGAGCTCCGGAGCCATGACCGTCATGGTCATCGGATTCGTAAACGCGGGGATTATGACCCTGCCGCTTGCTGCCACTATCATCTACGGAGCGAACATCGGTACCACCATAACGGCTCAGATCGCCGCCATGGGAATGTTCGGCGGGGAGACGATCTCCCTTGCAGTCATCTTCTCTGCGATAGCAGGTATCGGAGCGTTCGCATACTCGTTCTCTAAGAAAGAGTCTACTAAGATCTGGGCAGGGGTTCTGACCGGTTTCGGTCTGCTGTTCGTCGGTTTGACCATGATGGCAACATCCATGGAGGAGTTCTCGCAGCTCCCCGAGGTAGTCGATTTCCTTGCCGGCATCGAGAACATCTTCGTCTTGCTTCTGATCGGAATTCTCCTGACTGCACTGGTCCAGAGTTCGTCGGTTGTCACCACTCTGGCCATCACCATGGTCGTCACCGGTCTGATCGACCTCGAGCAGGGAATCTACCTGACCCTCGGATCGAATATCGGTTCTTGTGTCGTGGCGATGATCGCCGGATTCTCCGGCGGATTGAACGCGAAGCGTACTGCGGCGATCCACCTTCTGTTCAACGTGTTCGGAGTGGTCATCTTCGTCATATTGGGCATGGTCATCGGATTGTTCGGATACGGTTATGCAGGAATCTTCGAGTCCCTGTTCCCCGGAGTGCCGTCCACCCAGCTGGCCATGTTCCATACGGTGTTCAACGTGATCACAGTGGTCATCATGCTGCCGCTGACCAATGCGCTCATCAGGCTCGTCATGAGGATTGTTCCCGAGAAGATCGGTGGCGAGAAGGTCGAAACGGAATTCGTACCCCGCCTGCACTACTTGAACGCGTACATGCTCAGGAATCCCCCAATCGCAGTCCAGCAGGTCAAGAAGGAGGTCCTGAACATGTCCTCCATCGCCATGGAGAACTACCGTTTTGCATGCCACATGATCCGCACGATGGACTTCGATAACGTTGAGAAGTTCTGCCAGAATGAATAGGAGCTCAATTTCCTCAACAAGGAGATCGCCAGATTCCTCGTCAAACTGTCCGAGAACAGGCTGAACGAGAGGGATCAGATCTACATCTCCACAGTGTATCACACCATATCCGACCTCGAGCGTATCGGAGATTATTCCAAGAACATCATGGAGTACGCCCAGAAGATGAAGGATATGAACGTTTCATTCTCGGAGACCGCACTCGAGGAGACCATGAACGTGGAGGCCCTCATCGATCAGCTGTATGACAAGATCGAGATGGCCTACACAGAGACCAACGAGATCGCCCTCGAAGCCGCCTATGACATCGAGGAGCACATCGACATCGTCACTGCGGAGATGGCCGAGAACCATGTCAAGAGGCTCAATGAGGGGATATGCACTCTGGATGTCGGTTCGGAGTTCCTTGCGATGACCTCAGATTCAGAGAGGGTTGCGGACCATCTTATCAACATGGGAAAGGTCATCAGGCTGTATGCCTGATTAGACGTATGGCGTATTGATGCGCTTGCCGTTCTTCACACGACCGTAGAACATCTCCACCATCTCGCAGTCGTCCGGCGTCAGGTCTCCGAGCTTGTAATTGAACCTGCTTTTGGGGACATTGAAAGTCCTATCCGTCCTGACCGTCGAGGTCTTGTCCAGCATGACCTCGTACGGATTCACCAGCTTGATGTCTGTCTCCGGATGATGGCCGTGGGATGTGACCATGAAGACCGTGTACGCATCGCCCTTCTTCGCCAGGACGATGACCGGACGGTTCTTCGCGCCGGACATGTTATCGAAATCGACCTTGGCGTTCCACACCTCCATAGCCTTCGGGTCGGAGGTGTCCTGCTTGAGCTTCATCCTATCACGCGAGGAAGCTGTAGTAGATGGCGCTCAGGATGAACGCCAGGAGTCCGAACAGCATACCGATCTTGGCCTTCTTCTCCGCTGCGTGGGGGTCCGAGAACACCTTGTATGCGCAGTAGAAGAACGCGATGTCCGCGAGGATAACGCTGTAGTACAGGTAGTTGGCCGGATCGAGGTAGATCGGATACCAGCTGAGGATTGGACCAGCTAGGTAGAAAAGCGAAGCGACTATCGATGCGTTCCTGACTCCGATGCTCATGGGGAGGGTCTTCCTTCCGATATCGGATTCCATGTCCTCGATGTCCTTGGAGATCTCCCTTCCTACCGAGACCAGGGTCGCCATTCCCGCAACTGCGATGTTGGATGTGTAGTCGCCGACGAGGGCTCCTGCGAGAAGGAAGACCATTCCGGTCATCACGGCGATGGTCAGGTTCCCTATGAATCCCCTCTGCTTGAGGAAGAGCTCGTAGGAGGCCATCAGGATGACCGCTATGATGACGATGGCGATGCTCGGGATATCCACAGTAAGGAGCGACAGCACTGCTGATAGGACCAGCATAACGATTCCGATGTTCCTGGCCTGTATCGGTGTGAGCTCACCTGACGGCACCGGGCGGTCAGGATGCGCTGTCTTGTCAATCTCTACATCGATGAAGTCGTTGAGTGAGTTTCCTCCAGCTATGAATGTGAACACCACAGCGAAACCTATGACGAGGTTCTGCCAGTAATCGATCATACCTGTACCGGCAGCCATGAATGCCGCGATGAGGATCGCGAACGAGCCGATCAGTGTGTTGCCGAGCCTGAACAGCCGAAGGTACTTGTTCATGCTACAGCAATCATCGAAGGGCTATAAATTCGATTGGTGGAGATAAATCGTCATCCGACGGACATACCTTTATCTCTAAGTCATTTATACCGTTAAGCATCAGGTGTATGGCACATGGGCATCGAAGACCTTTTTCAGATCTCGAGCAACGATATCGTTGCCCTTGTGCTGGTCTACGCACTGATTGTAGCCGTATTGGCCGTCGCTCTTCTCACCCAGAAGAAGACCGGAGACAAGTACGACATACGCAAGATCATCCACATCGGAATCGGTAATTTCGTGTTCATCTGGTGGATGTTCGAGAACGCTTGGGTGATGGAGGCATTCTTCGCAGTGCCCTTCGCGATCATTCTCTTCTTCGCGATGCTCAAGAATAATGCGATTTCTAACTCCGCTCTCGGAGACATATCGAAGAACAAAGGCCACACACCTGGATTGTTCTTGTATGTGGTCAGCATCGTCATCCTCGTCGCATTATGCTTCAACGAGCATTGGACCGCAGCGTCCATAGGCATAGTGGCGATGACCTGGGGAGACGGATTCGGAAGCATCATAGGTAAGAAGTACGGAAAGCACAAGACCGTCAACGGCAAATCGCTGGAGGGAACGCTCGCAGTCCTGCTCGTCACGGCCATCGTTTCCATGGTCCTGATCGTTTTCCTGGGCTTCATGCCTCTGCCAGATCCGACCGGAATAAAGCTAGCGGCATCGATCCCCATGTGGGCGTGCTGTCTGATAGCAGGCGCCGTCGTATCGATCACAGAGACTTTCACTCCCGGATGGGTGGACAACATCGTCAACTGCATGGCCGTCACGGCCGTCATGATTCTGTTGGGATTGTGATCGGATGACATGGTTCGTTGTTGACGGTATGGATGGGTCCGGAAAGACCACCTCTTCCGATTTCATAAGGGAGCAGCTGGTGTCGGAGGGACGTAAGGTCCTGGAGATTACCCATCCCAACAGTGAGACGTCATACGGGCGCACAGCATCCAAGTACCTTCTCAAGGACAGCAAGGTCGCCGTTCTGATCTCCACCACATACTACATCTTCGATGTGCTGCATTCGCTCAGATTCAAGAGGAAGCATGGAAAGGAGTACGATGACATAATCTTCGTCAGGTACAGCCTCGCCGCTGCTTATCTGCCCGAATTCCTTTGCAGACCAATCTACAAGGTCATAGAGATGATCCTTCCCGTTCCCGAGGTGAAGATCTATGTGGACATAGAGCCCAAGATCGCTCTCCAGAGGATCTACGAGAGGGGCGAGGAGATTGAGACCTTCGAGACCGAGGAGAAGCTGGAGAAGACACGCCACAGGATGTCCCTCATAACCGACAGTTGGATCAAGATCGACAACTCCGGGACACCTGAGCAGACCAAGGAACAGACGATGAAGGTTCTGAAGGAGGTCCGTAAGAATGCATGATCCGACGCATCGCTTCGAGGGAACAATATCTCCCAAGACCGAGAAGATAGCGAAGGTCATCTCCACCATAGGCCAGCCGCCATTCCTGGCCATAATCCCGTTCATCGCCATATGCATGTCCTATTCAGAGGATTCAACGACAGGCATCCTAGCATCAATCGCTTCAGTTCTCTCGGCCGTGGTCATCCCGATCTCGGTCATAGTGTTCTTCTCGAAGAAGTACGGCAATGCGGACAAGCTCGATGTGGAGAGGAAGGAGGACAGGATGTGGCCTCTGATCGCGGGAATAATCGGCTATTCGATAGGCGTCGTTCTGCTATACTTGCTGGGGGCGCCATGGCTCGCCACCGTGCTCATGATCTGTTACGTTCTAGTCACTCTTGCGATAGCATTCATCACCCCGTTCTGGAAGATCAGCGTGCATGCATGCGGTGTCATCGGACCATCCATGGGATTGGCCGCAGCATTCTGGCCTTACGGGGCGTTGTACATACTCCTTCTGCCCCCGATCATGTGGAGCCGTTACTTCCTGAAGAAGCACACTCCTCTCCAATTGGTGGGCGGAGCGCTTGTGGGATTCGTCATAACGTATCTCATTTTCTTCCTGTTGCTCTGAATCAAGGGCATCATTCTAGTGGGCAACAATGACCATTATCTTGCTAAAAATCACATTATTGTCGTATGTTAAACGAATCAGTTTTAACTGATACGACCATACAATATTCCCAGAGAAGTGAGTTCGATGGATTTTTGCCCGAACATTCATGTCCTGGACCATCCCCTGATACGCCATAAGGTGGCGATGCTCAGGGATGTCAATACTGGTCACAAGGATTTTAGGGATCTGATCACCGAGATCGCTACCCTGATGGTCTACGAGAGCTTCAGGGACGTTCCAACAATGGAGATCGAGGTTCAGACGCCCTTGGAGAAATGCAAGCAGACGGTTGTCAAGGACGACTGCATCGCAGTCATCCCCATCCTCCGTGCCGGATTGGGCATGGTAGAAGGCATCCTGAACATCTTCCCCTCGGCAAAGGTCGGGCATATCGGCCTTTATAGGGACGAGGAGACGCACCAACCTATCGAATATTACTGCAAGCTTCCGGACCGCATCGAGGAGAAGGTGGTCATCGTCACCGACCCGATGCTCGCAACAGGAGGCAGCGCATCCGAGGCCATCACCATGCTGAAGAAGCACGGATGCAAGAAGATCAAGCTGCTGTCCATCATAGCTGCCCCAACAGGAGCGGAGAGGGTCCACAAGGACCATCCCGACGTGGAGGTCTATATCTCCACCATGGACAGGGAGCTCAATGAGAACGCATACATCCTCCCAGGTTTGGGGGATGCCGGAGACAGGATCTTCGGAACCAAATGATTCACAAACTCATTAGTGAGAAGATAACATGTCTGAAGAAAATGGAATGAAATATGATGTGGGGGACAAGCCTCCGTTCAAGGAGAACTTGGTATGCGCTCTGCAGCAGTTCCTCGCCATCAGTGCGGCCACCATACTCGTACCGCTCATCGTGGACCCCACAGGCGAGTACCTGAACATGGCTTCCGCCCTCATCGGAGCGGGATTCGGTACGATCGTGTACCTCCTGTTCACGCAGTTCAAGAGCCCTGTCTTCCTAGGAAGCAGTTTCGCATTCATCGGTCCGCTGTTCATGGCCATCGGATGCGGGTTCTTCGGTCTCATAATCGGAGCATTGGTCGCATGCCTGGTCTACGTCCTCATCGCCGTAATCGTTCTGGCCGGAGGAATCAGGTGGATCAACAAGTACCTGCCTCCGATCGTCATCGGACCCACTGTGGCATTGATCGGATTCTTCCTCGCAGGAACCGCCATGACCTATGTGATGTACAACGAGTACAACTCCGCATTGCCGACCGCGTCATACAACATGTTCGCAATTATCCTTGGTCTGTTCGCCTTCATGGTGATCGCATACACCTCAGTGAGGGCAAGGAGCTCCATCAGGATGTATCCCTTCATCGTCGGAATCGCAGTCGGATACGTTGCTGCCCTGATTCTGACAGGAATCGGAATGGCGACCGGCATCCAGGACCTTCAGCTCATCGACTTCTCGCCGTTCGAGAAGATCGGGGACTTCAACAACTGGATCCCCCAGCTGACCTTCGTCGGACTCTTGGGACAGGATCTCTCTGCCGTAGATATGTCGAAGATTGTAACCATCATCGTCGCATACTTCGTTACCGCATTCGTCGTGTTCACGGAGCACCTCGGGGACCACAAGAACATCAGTTCGATCCTCAAGAGGAACCTGTTCGCCGATCCCGGACTTCACAGGACCCTTGTGGGAGACGGAGTGGGATCGTTCGTCGGAGCTATCTTCGGAGGTGTCCCCAACACCACCTATGGTGAATCGATCGGCTGTGTCGCACTGTCCAAGAATGCATCTACCAAGACCATCCTGCTGACAGCATTCATCTGTATCGTCGTGGCATTCATCTACCCCATCGTGGTGTTCGTCGAGACCCTGCCCTGGTGTGTCATCGGATCCACCTGTATCGCACTGTACGGATTCATCTCCGTATCGGGTCTCAGGATGCTGTCCGGTGTGGAGCTCATGGACCCCAGGAACCTGTACGTTGTCGCAGCGGTCTTCATCTGCGGTCTCGGAGGATTGTACTTCGATTTCGGCGGAGGAGTTGTCATCGATTCGCTGGCCCCTGCGCTGATCGTCGGTATCATCACCAATATCGTCATGAAGAACCATCTCATGAACCCCGAGCTCGAAGAAGCTTGAGGACAAACGAGGGGATCATCCCCTCTCTTTTAATTGTTCATTTTTATGCAGTAATTCATTCAAATAGGTAATATTGTTCGAATAGGAACATCGTTTAATATCTACGATTCTAATACCGGACCATGGACCAGATAACCGTACTGCTCAAGAGGTATCCGTCCCAGCGCAAGGTGGCCAAGAAGCTGCTGGAGTATGGGATCAGGGTGACGAAAGGTGTCGCATATTGCGGTGACATCGAGCAGACCGATGCTGGTATCGCACGTGCGTGCGAGGTTGACAGGAGAGTGGTCAGGACAACGCTCGAGCACATCTCCGCAACACCGGAACTGGACCGTATTTTCTCTAAGCTCCAGCCGATGCTGTCCATGGTGGATATGGCTGACGAGATCGGATGCTCCGCCATCGTTATCATCCCTACGGACGCGAGGGTCCCCGGAATCATAGCAGATGTCACCACCGTCCTTTACAACTCCGGAATCACGCTCAGACAGGCGATGATCAGCGACGATGGTGAGAGGGACAGATCCACGCTCCAGTTGGTAGTCGACGGAAAGCTTCATGAGAACGTCATCATGCTCCTGAAGAACTGCCGCGGTGTGTCCAGCGTCCTGATCAAGTAAGATATTTGTTCTTTCAGTCCATTTAGGATTCAGGCGATTTCATATGCCGATGTCCAAGAAGCAGTTGGAGAAGAAGCAGCAGGCCAAGAAGGCAGAGCTGGCCGAGTTGGAGAAACAGGCCGCAGCCGGTGACGGCGAAGCAAAGAAGAAGATTGCAAAGCTGAAGAAGAAGATGAAGTGACTTTTCCTCTTGCCAGATGTTATAAACTTCTTTACCGATTTTGATTCCGATCTTTATGGTTAACGCTTGTCCTCCTCAGTCAGATCCCCGTCTGAATGTAGCTGATTTCATCTCGAACAAGGATAACATGGCCTTGGCAGGCCTAGTGGTCGAAGGTATGGAAGGGCTGCTCGAAGTGGTCCTTAACGAGCTCAGGAAACAGGAGCCCGACACGAACATCGTGAAGGTCGACCGTGATTTCCTCTCGGACGAGAACATAACCTTCGCTAGGGAACTTGGGGACTACATCGACAGAAAGCTCGCCGATGGGAAGAAGCTGAACCTGATCATTGCGGGGGATATCCCTGTAGTGGGGTGGAACCTTCTCATGGAGAAGTACAAGGGGAAAAACATCCAAGTGTACTACTGCGCCCAGGCATGCCGGCAGGTGCCTCTCTGCACCAAGCTACAGATATGAGATCAGGCTTCTGAATCGTCGTCGATGAACCTGATGGTCACGTCGCGTTTGAGACCTAGATCCCCAGCGACCTCTATGGCCTTGACCATGGCCGAAGGCACGGGACATGCTGTGTGAGGTATCGGGGTCTCCTGAGCGAGCTTGTATACCTCTGATTTGTAGAATTCTGCTTCGACCTCCGAATAGGGGCTGAAGGATTCGAGTCTCCATGACATCTTCAGGATGTCGGGGCAGTCGCTCTTGATGTCGAGCTTGACCATCCCCATCTCGTCGGTGGTGGCTGTTATGATCGTCTTCATCTTGCATACGCCGGCATCCACGCATACTTTGCAGTCAGTCATGTGAATCGGTTTCGAATGAGGATGCAGCATTATAATGCTATTCGGTGTGAGAATGAATCATAAGGGGTTTCAAGATAGGAAAACGGGGCTCTGGCCCCGTAGTTTCACTGTCTCTGGGCGGGAACCAGGAACTCGGCGATTCCGTATCCGGTGCGACCGTCCATGACAGTCTCCGAGATGGTCTCGATGAGCATCATATCCTTGCTGCCCTGCATCGGGAGCTGAGCGTGCTTCAGGATCTTCGCCCTCACATCATAGGTCTTTCCGCTCTTTCCGGTCATCTTCATCGTGTATCCGGCGGGCAGGTTTCCGTTGTATTCCAATTCGACATCGATCTTGATGACGGGATCGTTGGAATCCTTGGTACCTACGAATCCAGCATCGACATCGCCCATCTGGGTGGAGAGCTTGGTGGCGTTCCATCCGAGGTCCTTGTCGTACACGGAGTTCAGCCAAAGCCACATCTTCGGTGAGCCCCAGTCGCGGACACCTTCGCTCTTGTCCCTCTCGCCGGTGGCATCCACCTGGCAGGAGTAGTCTCCAATGACGATCTTTCCAGTGGCGACACCGAACTGCTCGAAGTGCTCCGAAGCGGTGTTGGCGGACATGGTCGCACCCTTCTCATCTACACAGTCATGGTAGTCCATGACGGGGTTGACGGGATTCCAGCAGATGTCCAGTGAGGACATGATGGGAACGGGCTCTTTGGACATGTCGAACAGAGGGCCGTTGAACGTGATCCTCCATGCGCCGTCCTTCTCATCGAATTTGAGGCATGAGCACAACTTCTTGTTCTCGTCGCAGGGCTCGGTGTTCCTGAGGCCAAACACGCCGTTCCTGTTCATCACGAAAAGGAAGACGGATTTCTCGTTCCTGTTGGGCTTGTTGCCTATGCGCATGAAAGCTGTAAGGCCCTCCTTCTTGTCGAAGAAGTTGAAGTAATAGCTCTCGTTCCAATCAAGTTCTGTGCTCATTTCGATTCCTCCAATATGGTGACCTCTCCTTTCGTACCGTCGACCAGCACTAGGTCTCCGGTGTGGAGGGTGGTTGAAGCTGATTTGACCGCGGTGACGGCAGGGATCCTGTATTCCCTGGAGATGACTGCCCCATGGCATAGGATTCCTCCGGTCTCGGTGATGAGTCCTCCGAGCTTGGAGAACACGACCGTCCATCCGGGGTCGGTGTTGCTGGTGACCAGGATCTCTCCCTTCTCGACCTCTCCGAGGTCCCTTACGTCCATGATGATGCGCACCTTTCCGCGGTAGCTTCCGGGACTGGACGCAGCACCAACGAGCACGTCTCCGTGGGAGATGGGGTCGTCGTCGAAGTCCACTCCGTTGAGCAGGAACTTCGGTGGGAGCCTGTCGCGGTACTTCATGAACTCTGCCTTCCTGGGGGCGATCAGCGCCTTGATGTCGCCGATGTTCTTTCCGTTGAGGATGTCGATGGCCTCGGTGTCCTCCAGGAAGAATATGTCCTCCCTGTCGTCGATGAGTCCCTTCTCCGCCATCCTCCTTCCCTGCTCCAGGAAGATTAGCCTGTTCCTGTACATCATGTGGTCGAGGTAGAACCTCTGGTTTTCCCTGAATATGAGGTAAGTGCGGGCGTACTTCAGGACGGTCATGATGAGCTTCCTTCTGAAGAATCCGAGCCTCTTCTTGATGTCAGTCTCGGTATCCTCCCTGCGCTTGACACCGTTCTTGAACTCTTCCCTGAGATCCACATCTCCAGCGGCCATCTGCAGCGCGATTCCCATTACGTAGTCGGGATCCTCCGCCCACCTGAGAGCGTTGAGTTCCCTCGTACCTGACCTGTGGCCGAAGTCCTTGATGAACTTGTTGTACACGTCCTTGAACGGTGCATCGGATGTCTGAAGCCAGGTCACGAACTCGGCCGGAGCCATGCTCTCAGCCTTCTTCCTGACATCGGGGTCATTCCTGAGGGCGACTCCCAGGTCGGAGAATCCCTTGTTGGTCTCGATGGTCTTGTTGTCCTCCAGTCCGGACATGAGCCCGGCATAGATGGAACCGTCATCGTTCATCCATTTGACGCACCAGTTCTTGACCAGAAGGTTGGTCATGATCGAATGGGATACCATTCCGTAACGGATCAGCTGATAGTGCTTGGTCGATCCCTTGCGGATCTTGTAATACCAATCGGCCAGTTCCTTGTCCTCGAGCTTAGTGAGGTCCAGAGCATCGAATTCCTCGCATAGCTTCAGGAATCCCTTAGCCCATTCCCTGTAGACCTTGTCGGTCTTCCAGATCATTCCGTCTCTGTCGCGGATGAGCAGGCAGAGCTGTGACTTGACCATACCGAGTATATCGTTGGGGTACTTCGAGATCCTCTCCTGCTCGGAGCGGGGGAAATACTCGAGAAGCTCCCTGGAACGGATCAGCTTCGGATAGTGGGCGAAGATCCTCTCCAGCACGACCGCGGAGAAATATACCCTTGACTTGTGCAGTTTCGTGAGTGGCCCGGACTCGAGGTCCTTGTATCCCATCATGTGGGCGCCCTCATGGTTCACGTAATCGGTGAGCAGTTTCCCCATGACAGTGTAGAACATTGGTGTCGTTGCATCCGCCCAATATTCGTCTCCGTATCCCCTTGACCATAGGATGTCGTCCTTCTCGGCCATGTCGGGAAGCGTCGTAATGGCCCTGGACTGCAGGATGTACACCTTGCCGTCCTCCACAGCCCACTCGATGTCCTGGGGGCATCCGAAGTGGTTTCTGAGTTTCAGTCCCTCGTCCGCTATCGCTTTTAGGATCTTGTCGTTCGCACAGCGTACGTCCCTCTTGTCCTCGTCGATGTCGATCAGCTTGTTCTCTCCTCCTATGAGGTAGAATCCCTGCTGCTTGGTGTTGACGGTGCAGTCGACGACCTCCCCGTCGTATGAAAGTATGTATCTGTCCGGGGTGACGAGTCCAGATACTATCGATTCTCCGAGTCCCCATGACGCCTCTATGATGATGTGTCCTTCTCCTGTGACGGGATCTGATGTGAACATGACTCCGCTGATGTCTGATTTGACCATTCTCTGTACGACAATCGCCATTCCCTGTTCCAAGTGATTCTTGGAGGCGTCGTGCCTGTACTTCATAGCCCTAGCATTCCAGTAGGAGGTCCAGCATTTCAGGACCATCTGGATGATGTCATGCTTTCTCACGTTCAGATAGGTGTCCTGTTGTCCTGCGAAACTCGCATCCGCAAGATCCTCGGCCACTGCTGAGGATCTGACTGCGAAGTACTCCCCGTCAAGGCTGAAGAAGTTCTTCTTGAGGATGTCGATCTCCTGCTCTGGAAGGTCCGCTTCGAAGAACATGTTGCGTATCTTCTCCGAGGAGGATTCCAGCGATTCTTCATCATCGAAGTCCGTCGATTCGAGTACCTCTGCTATCTTGGATCTGAGACCTGTGAGGTCGAGGAACATCTCGTATGCATCCACGGTCACGGAGAGCGCAGGCGGTACGCTGAATCCGCTGGATATCATCTTTGCGATATTGATTCCTTTTCCTCCGACCAAGCTTATGTCTAGGTCGGATGAATCCAGGGGTACGACAGGGCGAGGACTATCTGTTGTCATCAATTGACGAATATGGATTACAATAAAGGCATTATCGGTTCATATATTCGACAATCAACGTATATTATTTAATTAGAACAAGGGTGGGCCCTTTCGGGCCCTAAGAAGGAATAAATGCCTTTTTGCTTAGAACGCAGGGATCTTTCCCTCGGTTGCCAACGACATTCCGAGGTAGAAGTTGAACAGGAAGTTCAGCGCGGCGACTACTCCGAGTATGGTGGTCAGTCCGCCTATGATTCCGTTCAGTCCTGCGAGCAGGAAGACGAACGCAGTGGTTATTAGCAACAGGGTCAACAGTCTTGGTGTTTTCGCCATGATCGACCAGATGATGCAGAAGAGGAAGATTATCCCGAAACCTACACTTCCCCAAGAGTCTATTCCATATCCGGTGGCGAACACAGCTGCACCGACCAACAGGAACACCGTGAATCCGAACGCGCTCTCCGCTCTCCAAGCAGCGACTGCCACGAGCATGATCATCGCACCGATGAGCATGAACAGCTCTGCGGGGATGACTGTCTCGACGAAGCATGACAGCGCCAGAGGGAATGAGATCGCAGCGACGAACAGGAGTCCGCATGCTGTCGGGTCTATTGGCTTGAATTCTGACATGAAGCACAACCTCCGAAAATTGGTGTTGCCCGGCATCACTGCCGGGCTTTAGTTTAAGGTTTTACAAATCAGAGTCCGTAGTTCTTCAGGTCGAAGTTGGGTACGTCTGCGTATTTCTTGCAGCAGTACTCGAAGAACTTGTCCTCGTCGTCAGGCAGTGCGGAGAGGTCCTTGATGATTCCCTCGAGGACTTCCCTCTGCTTCCTGGTGAGCTGGAGCTCTTTGGCGTCGTTGTGGGCCTTGATGAGCTCTGCGGCCTTGAGTCCGGCTGCCTTTGCCCTGAGGTAGTAGTTGTTACCCTCAGAGACGATCGCCTTTCCGATATCGTAGGCATTGTCGTATGCGAGGATGTGTCCCTCAGGTCCTCTCTCCCTGTCGGTGATCATGTACAGGTCCCTGAGTTCCTTCTGCTTTCCGGTCTGGATAGCGGTGTTCATCAGAGCGACCTCGTATCCGAGGGATCCCATCCAGCACTGGACTGAGGTTCCTCCGAACTCGGGGTGGTACTCGATGGACTCGTTGGACCACAGGTCGCAGACCTGAGCCATCAGGTTACCCTGAAGATCAGCGTGTGCGCACTGACAGTTCTTTCCCTCCTGAGCACAGGGCTTTCCGGCGATGGCCTTACAGATAGGTCCCTCGTAACCGCAGTCCTTGTCAGGTCCGGATGCTCCCTGCTCCCATGCAACAAGGGTCCTTGCTGCCGAGATGGCACGGGTAACCGCAGAGTAGGTCCTCTGGACATCCTGGTCCAGCATTCCGCCGGCCATGAACATCGAGGTGTTCGCTCCGGAACAGTTGGTGTCTCCTCCTGCCACGGTCTTGTTCTTCTTTGCGATGTTGACGAACTCCTTCCACACGTACTCCATATCGATGGATCCGAGGTATCCGATTCCGAAGAGGAATGCGACGATATCTCCGTTGGTGGTCGCGTAGTCTCCCAACTCCTTTCCTCCGAGAGTCTCACAGGACAGGACGTCTGCTCCATTCTCACATGCGACTTCCGCGCATCCGAACAGGTGCTCGGGGTAGCTGTGCTTTCCGCCCATTCCGGGCCTGTATCCCTCCTCAGCCTCACGCTGGTCAGGGATGGTCTGCCTTACTGCACAGTTGATTCCGTACTCCTCGTGGAACTTCTCACAGATTGCCTTCTGTCCCTCTACGACGGGAGTCGACATCTTGGGGTCTCCCATCTGGGAGATCCACTCGGTCTCCAGCTGGACGTCGGGGAATCCGAGTGTTACACACCTGTTGAGGACATCCTTCGAGATGTAGTCAACGTACTCCTTCTTGAGTTTCTCGGGCGAAGCCTCAGATCCGGGCCTGGGTCCGTAGTTGAGCTCGGGTATGACTCTGCCGGCTCCGACCTTGATTCCGAATCCGTAGGAAATGGGCTCCTTTGCGTGTCCGAATACCATCTCTTCTGCACTGTCGTATGCCATCTTTGTGTACTTTGCCATTTTACTCACGCTCCTACAATGTGGTCCCACTCTTCCCTGATCTTCTTCCAGTCGTATCCCTCGAGGACCTTGTCAGCGATCGGGGGAGTCTGAGGTGCCTTCTCAGAGTAGATTCCCAAGTCGAATGACTCGGAGAAGTCCCTGTTAACTGCTCCACCAGCAGCCATGAACGGGATGTTGATGCCTGCTGCGACGAGCTTTGCTGCTGCGCGCGGGAATGCGGTCATAGTAGTGGTCATAAGTGCGGTACCGGTGACCATGAAGGGTTTGACTTCCTTCACCTTGGCAACGACGTCGTCTACAGCCACATCCTTACCCATGTCAATGACTGTGTATCCGGACGACCTCATCATAACAGCAGCGATGTTCTTTCCAATGTCGTGGGGGTCTCCCTCGGCCGCATGCATGACGACAGTTCCCTTGGTGGACCTTCCACCGGGGGTCTGCTTCTCTGCGAGTGCGATTCCGATCTCCATTGTCTTTGCTGCCATCATAATCTCGGGCAGGTAGTAGATGTGCTCTGCGTACAGTTTCGCGACACACTCCATTCCAACTACCAGTCCGTTGTTGATTATATCTAATGCATCTTTCGTCTTCAGCGCCTCTGCGACTGCAGGTCCGACGTCCTTGAATTTCATGTAAAGGACGCAGTCAGCTACCTTGTACAGGACAGGGTCCTTAGGGAGCATAGCCTTGGCGACTGCCTCAGGTGTTGTCTCGTTCTGAGCCTCAACATCGTAGCGCTTGAGGATCTTCGAGAAGTCGACTTTGCTATAATCAATCATTCTTTTTCCTCCTATTATTTTTCGGAAGCTGCTTGCCCAACTTCCTACAGTTAGTTGGATGTGTATAGTACCTATATAACGAGTTGGATGGATGGATGGTTAATCCTACCGAAGTATATAAACTATGGATAGTATCTTTATATATTATTGACTAAAACAACAAAAAAATTGAGCACTCATCATTTCTATCCATCCAATGTTATCTGGTTTTATATCACATGAAGAAGATTATCAAAATAGTAGGGCCGGAAACGGCCAGAAGGAGATAAGATGAGCTACGGAATTTCTTTGGATATCGGTACCAGCGGAACGAGGGGCCACGCAGTAGACCTCTCCACCGGAAAGATCCTGTCCACTTCGGTCACGGAATGCCATCCGCTGCCCGGAGCCAACATCATGGACCATCTCACTTTCTGCATCAATGCAGGAACCGACACGGCCCACAAGATATTGATGGATACGGTCAACAAACTGATCGCTACGCTCGGTGTGGATCTCAAACAGGTAGAGAGGGTCAGCATCTGCGGTAACCCTATCCAATTATCATTATTCCAAGGAATCCCTGTGGATGACCTCGCTTTCGCCGGAGAGAATGCTCACAAGGCCAGAGGGATCGTCGCACAGAAGAGGGATGCGGGAGTGTTCTCAGCGGTCGATGTCGGACTGAATGTCAAGGACGGATGCGAGCTATGCGTCCCTCCTGCGATCAGGCACGAGATCGGAGCCGACGCCCTAGCTATGATGTACAAGAGCGGATTCCTAGAGCAGAAGGAGAACTGTCTGGTCACCGATTACGGAACCAACGCCGAGATGGCGCTGAAGATCGGCGACGACATCTATACCGGATCCGCTGCTGCGGGACCGGCCATGGAGGGGCAGTCCATCAAATGCGGTATGCTCGCAGGACCTGGGGCGATATCCGATCTGGAGTATGATTTCCAATACATCTGTAAGGTCCTCAATGACGACATAATCCCCGAGAACGGAGACAGGTGCGATTTCGCGCTGGAGACGGTCAAGGAAGAGGGTCCGATGAGCGGAAAGGCCATCGGTATCACCGGAACCGGAGTCATCGCAGCCGTCGCAGCAGCCTTGGATTGCCACATCTGGAGGAAGGGAAAGCTCACCACCTCCGACGGTAAGATGCATCTCCAGGATGGCATCTACATCGACTCCCATGACATCTCAGAGGCTATGAAGGCCATCGGTGCCATGAGGGCAGGACACTTCACCCTCCTTGAGCACGCGGGAATCAAGTTCAGCGACCTCAACATCATGTACATGGCCGGAGCCTCCGGAACCTATGTGGATGCCGTGAAGGCGAGGGAGGTCGGACTCCTTCCGCCGTCATGCAACACCATCTATCAGTATGGAAACACCTCGCTGGCCATGGCCACCGATATCCTCAGGGACCCCGAGCTTCTGGACACCCTCCAGGATATCGCCAACGGAATCCGCGCCAACCATGTCATGTTCGCCGGGGACCCGATCTTCGAGCAGATCTACACTCAGGAGCTCGCCGTCTGCGACGAGGGAATGGGCATGGAGATGTACAACAGGAACAATGCCATCGCCGGTATCCAGGAGCTCCCCAAGCCGAAGGGAACCCCCACCGTCCACAGAATGGTGCAGCGTGACATCCCCGATCTGGGAGACAGGGGATTGTTCATCCTCCACGACATCGGTACCGAGCTACGCGGCCACATGGAAGGCTGCATAGGATGCAAGAAGTGCGAGAAGGAGTGCCCCGAGCACGCTCTCACCGTCACCGATGACAAGGAGATCGTCGTCAAGACTAAGAACTGCCTTGGAACCGCCTGCTACAGGTGTCAGTTCAGCTGTCCGGAGAAGGTCTACAAGTACGATAACCTCAAGCTCACCTTCTGAGGCGATCAGATGCACGTGTTCATAATCGGAGGATTCCTAGGAAGCGGGAAGACCACCATGCTGCTCAGCCTGGCGAAGGTCTATGTGGACAAGGGGATGAAGACCGCGATCATCGTCAACGAATCGGGCGAGGTCGGAGTGGACGGTGCGACCATCAAGGCCGAGGGATACAGCGCAACGGAGCTGCCCGAGGGGTGCATCTGCTGTACGTTGGTTGGTACCCTTCAGGCGACTCTGAGGAACATCAAGAGGGACATCGACCCCGAGATCCTGATAATAGAGCCCACGGGTTTGGCGCTTCCTCACAAGGTGAAGCAGTTCGTGCACACGGCCATGATAGACGAGGAGACCTGTTCAATCATAGGGCTGGCCGACGTGGAGAGGTTCGATTCCCTCCTGGAGAAGAAGGAAGCGTTCTACAAGATGCAGATGTCGGGCTCCGACCTGGTCCTGATCAACAAGGTGGATCTGGCGCAGCCAGGTCAGGTGGAGCACATCAGGAAGTGGTTCGCGGAGAACTTCCCCGACAAGCCTGTCGAAGCGGTGTCCGCGAAGACCGGCTAGGGAATGGACAAGCTCTACGATTTCACACTGTCGCGCTGACCATATACATCTTCCAGAGGATGGCCGTCAAGCTTCCGACGGTCATCCCCGCCAGAAGCCCCGGACCTATGCTCATCCTCCCCATCGGGAAGAAGAGCGGTATGCAGAATAGAATGAAGTGGAATCCCCACATGTAGGTGACGGCGAACATCGCGACGAATCCGATGGCCATCGCTATGAAGAAGTATTTGTCGAATATGGCTTTCACTATGTCCTTCCCGGAGGTAACTGTGACGTTCTCGTTGCCATTTGGCTGGAAGCCGTCCGGACGAACGTCATCGTGAGGGATCTGACGAACCATATTCCCGCATTCGGGACACTGGAATTCATCATCCTTGAGGTACCTTCCGCATCTGGGGCAGAAATCCATGATGGTAAGATTTCCCCCTCGTTGATAACCTTTATCGTCGGTTTCTCAGAATTTTTAAGGGTTTTAGTCCTCTTTCTCGTTCTCCTTGATTACATCCAGGTAGAACTTCTCTATGGCCTCTGAGGGTGATAGGCCCTTCTCCATGAGAATCTTTTCGGCCTTGAGCTTGATTATCGGGTCGATCCTAGCGTTCACGACAGCACCCCTTTCGGACTGCTTGCTGCCGTAGACGACTTCGTCATAGAGGATGGAGATCAGGTTGGCGTACCCAACCCCTCTCTCGCGTGCGACCGCACGGACCAGATCGGTGGTGCCTGAGCCGTACTGAGAGGACTTCTTCTTCCTGTCCGCCAGGAACCCGTACCTGAGGTCGCTGGCCACGTCCTTCAGCACCTGCTTCCTGGAGTCCATGTCCTCGGGAATGAGCGTCTCCGGATCGATCTTCGATATCTCGGAGAGCACACGGTCGTCAAGATAGGGGTAGATGAGCGTCTTTCCGAAGTAATCTGCGATCGCCTTCTCGCAAGGGACGGAGACGTTCATGAGCCTCTCCACTCCAGCATCCTTCAGAAGCTCGAATTCCTCCCTGGTCTGACCTACGTATTTCGCACAACCCATGAAGTATTCGTCCGCCCCCTGGCCGGTGATGATGATCTCCTCCTCGGCCTCCTTGCAGACGCAGAAGAGCTGCAATTCGTAGGAGATGGTGAACGGATCCGAAACGCCGGTGGCGGTGATGAATTCCTTGATCAGGTCCACGATGGTCGATTTGGATATCTGAGCGTGGACGAAGGGCAGATTGAGCCTCTTGGAGAGGTCCTTGGCCATGGACACGTCGAAGGCGTTGGCTGTACCGCAAGTATAGAGCGTGACGGATTCAGCATACTGCTTGGAGAGAGCGGAGACCAATCCGGAATCCAATCCTCCGGAGCATGCGATGCCCACCCTTTGGCCTTCTGAGGCTTCCTTGATTACCTCAACGAGAGAATCCCTCAATCCGTCCCACATGAGTGTACGGAATGCGTCGAGCTTATTATAATGAGCCTGTTCGAGGCGATATCTGGATGTTGCGAGATATCTAAAGATTGCGGGGGGAATTATATATCTTTAGAAAATTATCTGCCGTAAAGTAAAAGAGGGGATTAACATCACATTCTGCGGAAAATGCGGCTATAACAATCCTGAAGAGAGTGACACCTGTGCTAACTGCGGTGCCAATCTCAAAGAGGCCGTCGGTACACACCAGCAGGAGCCCGTGGAGCGCATCGGCGCCTACGATCCCAACAGGCCGTACCAGGCGCCTCCTATGAATCCTAACATGAATCCCAACATGAATCCCAACATGCCTCCGTACATGCCCATGCCTCCTGCGACAAGGAAGAAGGACAAGCCCAAGGCTGAGGGAGAGTACGACCCCAAGGGACGCAGTTTCGCGATCATTCTGTCCGTATGTGCTCTTGCCATCACGATCGTCGCGCTTTTCGCGATCCCCGTGGACTTCGAGCACTTCGACAAGACCATCCTCAGGGTCGGAATGAACAACCAGACCGCGATCTTCGCTATGACCTTCGTCACTCTTGCGGTCGGAATCGTTGCTCTCATCGAGCCTCTCATGACAGTGGTTTCCGGAATAAGCCTCATGGCTACAGCAGCTTTGATCTTCACCGCGAACCCTGCATTGGGATTGTCCACGCCCGGAATGATCGTATTCATCCTCCTGGCGATCGACATCATCGCTCTTGGAATCGTGTCCATGATCTTCATGAAGAAGTTCATCGCCAACAACATCGAGGGCGTACCGATCTTCAAGGCATGCTGGTTCACCTGGACGGGTATCGCTCACCAGTGAGCGTACCCTCTCCAAACCCTTTACCCATTTTTCTCATGTCTCTATCCTTCTTCATAGGATTCTATCACAATCATCACATCGTCAAATATGAACAATAAGACTATACTGGATAATACGTCCAATATGTAGTCATCACTTTCAAAACAACGAAAACGTGGTACAATTTTTTAATAGAATTTCGCCTAACTTTTCCCTAAATCGGAATGATTGCTGACAACTCCTTATCTACCGATGCAGAGGAAATTTCATGGGAAAGGATTCCCATCTAACCAAACTGCGGGGCCACATATTTCGTTCCGGAAAGGCGCCCGTTACTTCGGAAAAGGACCACGTCCCATTGGAATGCAAACTGGATTACAATCATTATCTGGAAGAGTACGAACGTCACAATCCACTAGACGCGCCATTGTTTCTGGAGTCGGAGGCAGACATAATCGAAGCCGATGACTGCCGTTATCTCTATGATGCTCAGTGCGAAGATAGGGTTCGTCACGCGAAGGACATGGCGATCAGGCTGTGCCGCAGCGAGTACGGTCCTAATGATTTCTTCATCAAGTACTTCACCGCCGATCCCTTGGAGATCAAAGCCATACAGACCATCCTGACGCGCAGCAGGATCGTGAAGAAGATGAGGGAGGCAGCACAGATACAGGGAACCTTCGAGGATTGGAGGCCAAGATATGTGATATCATGTTTCCAGAACGATTGTTCCATCTGCAAATTCTGGGATGGGAAAGAATTCGAATTCGGAAGCAAGGACTCCAAATTCCCTCCGTTCTGCCTGGGGTGTCGGTGCAAGGTTACGTTGGTCCCGGTGGAAGGGATGCGTTACAAGTCTGATCAGTGATCTACCTCAGATGATACGATAGATCTTCTGCAAGAGGTTGGATTTGTAGGGGGTCTCGACGACCTGAATTGAATCTAGATTGTCCTTGGTCATCCATCCTGTGTCACGGGACCACTTACATCAATCTTTTTATCGTAAGTCCACAACTATCCACCCGGTCAATCATGAAGGTATTCGTCTACGACTGCAGGACATACGATGAATAGGGGTTCTTCAGCGAATTCACTGAAAAACTCGGCATAGAATGGGACTGCACCTCGGATACGCTGGTCCCTGAGATCGTGGACCTTGCAGCCGGATACGATTACGTCTCCATCCTCACGACACCGGTCACAGCGCCGATGCTGGACAGGTTCAAGGAGCTGGGGATCAAGATGATAGGCACAAGGTGCATCGGGTTCGACCACATCGATATAGCCCATGCAAAGGAGATCGGCATGGTGGTGACCAACATCACCTACGATTCCGACGGGGTGGCGGAATTCACCGTCATGGACATCCTGATGGGCGTCCGCAGGATGAAGGAGGTCATGATCAAGACCATGGGCAACGACTTCAGGCTCAACTGCCTTCTGGCCGAGCAGCTCAAGGATATGAACGTCGGAATCATCGGAGCCGGAAAGATCGGCCTTGCCGTCATGAGGGACCTGACAGGCTTCGGATGCAAGCTGTATTACTGCAACCGCAGCAGGAAGGCAGAGGCCGACAGGTACGCAGAGTTCATCAGCATGGATGAGCTTCTAAGGACCTGCGACGTCATCTCGATGCATATGGAGCTGAACGAGAAGACATACCATATCCTGGATGCAGAGGCTTTCGCCAAAATGAAGAAGGGCGTTGTGTTCGTCAACACCGCAAGAGGCGGGCTCGTCGATACCAAGGCCCTCATCGACGCTCTGGACTCGGGACAGGTCTCCTGTGCTGCACTGGACGTTGTGGAGAACGAGCTCGGTCTGTATTACAACGACTGCAGGGGCAAGGATCTGGAAGGACACTACATCGATATCCTGAGGAACATGCCCAATGTCATCTACACGCAGCACATGGCATTCTATTACCGCACAGCTGTCAGGGACATGGTGTCCAACTGCCTTCTCAGCATGAAACTGCACAACGAAGGGAAGGAGATCCCCCACAGACTGGCCTGATCACTCGAATAACCTTTGCGGGTCACTTTTGATGGAATAATGAGTGGACAAGGCGAGATTCGAACTCGCGGCCTCTTCGTTGCGAACGAAGCGATCTAACCGGGCTGATCTACTTGCCCATTGAGAAATCCCGGTAAGCCTCCGTAGAGGGGACTGAGATAAAAACTTTGGTCTTATTCAGATGAAGGCTGGGCCCATCTGAAAAGGCTGCGCCAGTCCTTCTCCATTTCATCACCGCACCTGTGGCAGCGGATAGTGTCCGGAAAGTCCTCAAGGACCTGCATGTACTTCTTGCACCTGGGGCATCTGTGCGGTGTGGAGAAGTAGACCTCCGGTTCAAGGATATCATTGTCATGGATCAACAGGGAATCGTAGCTCTTGGTGTAGCCGCAGCCGCATGTGAAGACATCGGTGCGGAAGTGGAACAGGCAGTGCGGATGAGCGGAAAGGGCATCCTTTGCTTTCTTGCCGTATTTGCAGCCCATGATCTCGCCGTATGACTTCCTGTCACCCCAGCCCTTGCAGTTGTAGTCCCCTATCTGGAGCGCGATCTCGTGTCCGCAGGAACTGCATCTGTATGTGTACTCCTCGCCCATGTGATGCTCAGGGCATATGAGTGCACGAATAAATCTTGGCGGGAACAACTGATTCCGTGTAGTCGCGTTAAAAATATTATTATATGACCGGAGGTTCGTAGAACCTATGATATTCGACCATATTGCCAATGGCATACAGAGGCATGCCAAGGCGATAATTGTGATTTGGGTACTGATCCTGTGCCTGTCGGGCTTCCTCGCAATCAACGCCAACAGTGTGATGAGCTACGACATGAACGAGATGGCCCCCGAGAACTCAGAGTCCATGATAGGGCTCGAGATCCTGACCGACTACTTCCCCACGTCGGAAGCAGATGAGAACACCATGCCGATTCTCGTCCTCTACTTCGAGAACGCCACGCAACTGGCCAGGGCCCAGACGTTCGTCGAGGACCTGGATTCATACGCATCCGGCTATGAGCATATAACCGGTGCCATTGCCATGGACCCGATGAAAGACGCCTCTGGTAAGGGAATAGTGATGGCATTCATCACTTTGGAGGGGTTGACCCTTACCGAGGTCGCAGCCTTCACGCCCGATGTCCGTGATTTCATCGCCGATGTGATGGAGGCTACCGGATTCAACGGTGCAGAGTACCTCACCGGAACATCAGCGATGACCTACGACATGGAGCACAACGCACTGGAGGACATATCGAAGATCGATCCCTTCACCGTGCTGATGATCCTGATTCTCGTTGGACTGTTCTTCAGGTCCTTCGTGTCGTCTGGAATCCCGCCGATGACCATCGGTGTCGCCTTCGTGGTCGCCATGGCGCTCATCTTTATCCTCGGTCAGTACATGAACATCTTCTACATCACCAACATGATGATCCTTGTGTCCATGATGGGTGCTGGATGTGATTACTGTATCTTCATCATTGCACGTTACAGGGAAGAGCTCCGTGCCGGGCTCTCCCATGATGACGCCCTCCACCAGGCTATCGTCTGGGCAGGGGAGTCGATCACAATCTCCGGAGCATCGGTCATCATCGGTTTCGGAGCTATGTCCGTCTGCAACTACTCCCTCATCTCCACCATGGGAATATGCCTAGCATTGGGTGTCCTGGTCGCGCTGCTTGCCGCTCTGACCCTGATACCATCGATCCTCCACTTCGTGGGGGACAAGGTCTTCTGGCCCTCCACCATGAAAACGTTCAAGGAAGGCGGAAAATCGACAAAGGGCTGGTATGCATGGTGCGCGAAGATCGGCGAGAGGTACTTCGACAGATCCGCCAAGTTCTCTCTGAAGCATGCGAAGGCCATCGTTCTCGCTGCATTGATCGCCACCGCCCCCGCAGCATATCTGGTCATGGAGAACGAGAACTCCTATGATATGATCACCTCCATGCTGAGCGGTGAATCCGGGGACGGAATGGGATACATCGCCGATTACGCAGACCAGGGTATGGTCATGCCCAACTATTCGATCATCGAGTACAAGTCGCCCATAGCGACCATAACCAAGACAGAGGGTCAGCAGATAGGCACACTGTATTGGACCGATAATTGGAACGATCGGGTATCGTCTACCCTGACATCGCTGTATACAGATATGATGAAGGATGATAACGTCGCATACGCCAGCGGACCCTTCGTTTGGGAGGACATGCTGGAAGCGATAGAGGCCGCAGGGATAACCGAGACGGATGAAAAGGTCGCATACATCAAGGCGCATAGCTCGGCCAAGATCGATATGATCTTCAACCAGATGGTCGAGAAAGTGTCAGAGATGGGCATGAGCACAGAGTACTTGTTCAAAGGCCCCGGAGCGCTCATCGACAGCATCATCGAATCCTACAATATCGATTTCGATTGGGACAAGGAGGTAGCAGCGTCAAAGACGGCCGGTCTCACGGATCCCGCAGCCATAGTGGCCGATGTGGAGTCGCGCTTCGCAACGGAGTACCCCTCGATGGCCCAGACGCTCACCGCGATCATAACGCAGATCAAGCAGTCCGGCGTCACAGACGATATGCTGGTGAACGGTGTCGGATCAGTGGTGGATGCCGCATTCGCATCCGCCGGAATCACCATCGATTGGGATGCCGCGGTCGCCACTGCCATATCATACGGTCTCACTGATCCCGATGAGATCGTCGCAGCGATCATCCATTTCATGCCGGAAGCCGCAAGGACCGGAGCCACGCAGATCATCTCGGGTCTCAACAGCAACGGCCTCACCAATGACATCCTCGTCTACGGGTTCGGACCCGTCATAGACAGTGCGTTCGACAGCATGAGGATTGAGTTCGATTGGGATGCCGCGGTCGCAGCCGCAAGGGCCGCCGGAGTCACGGACCCTGATGCCATCGTCGCGGCCATCAAAGACCAGGTAACTGCCGAGAATCCGACGGTGGGACAGATCCTGGCAGCTGCTGTGACTTTCCTCAACGGCTCGGGCATCAGTAACGAGATCCTTGTGTCCGGCACCTTTGCGCCCATTGTGGATTACATCATGAACGTCTCCGCCTCGATCCTCGGGGGGCCTTATGCGAAGACCGGCTCAGGCGATGTCACCTACATCAGCATCATCACCGCCACCAACGCACCGGGTATGTCAACCAGGTCCATGGAGTCCATCTCCGTCATAGCGGCAGCGGTCTCCGACTATGCGACCAAGAACAGCGCCATCGTCAAGGCCCAGTGGAACACCGGAAGCGCCGTCATCATGTATGAAGTGTCCGAAGAGGTCAAGAAGGAGTTCGCCTACATCGAGCTCCTGGTGATCGTTCTGATCCTCATACTCCTGTTCGTGGTGATGAGGTCCTACCTCATCCCGTTCAGGTCGGTGCTGACGATCCTCATGTCCATCGTTTGGACACTGGCAGTCACCCGTCTGGTGTTCGTGGACCTTCTGGGAGGCGACACGCTGTGGATGATCCCGATCATCCTGCTGGTCATATGCCTCGGATTGGGAATGGATTACGATATCCTGCTGACCACCCGTATCAAGGAGAACGTGATGGCGTTGGGAATGTCCAACGACGATGCGATCTACCACGCGGTCACCCACACCGGTTCCGTCATAACCATCTGCGGACTGATCATGGGAGGTGCCTTCGGTACCCTGATGATCTCCGGAATGAACATGATGCAGGAGTTCGGATTCGCACTGTGCTTCGCCATCCTGGTGGATGCGCTGATCGTCCGTACATACATCGTCCCCGCAGTGATGCATCTCCTTGGAGATTGGAACTGGAAGGGACCCGGCGTCAAGTACAAGTCCAAGTCCGATAAGGACGCACCCTCACAGGAAGACCTCGACGAGTATTTCTGACCGTGAAACGGGATCCACACATCCCTTAAACAAACAATTTACAGGGATGGATGGCATCTTTTGCCACCCATTCCTTTTTTATTTGATGACCTAAATGCGCTCGCAGGTGTATTGAATTGGATTTCATGGTACTAATCGCCTTTATCGCCTACTTCGCATTGGTAATCGGTATCGGCTATTACTTCTACAACAAATCCCACAATATGGAGCAGTACTTCCTCGGCGGACGTTCTATGAACCCCTATGTGGCAGCGATGTCCGCCCAGGCATCCGATATGAGCGGATGGCTCCTTATGGGTCTGCCCGGTGCAGTCCTTATGCTCGGTCTGGGCGAGGCCTGGATCGGTATCGGTCTGGCCATCGGATCATATCTCTCCTGGTTGCTCGTTGCAAAGAGGCTCAGAGTCCACTCCGAGGTCTCGGGCAACGCTATAACCATGCCCGAGTTCTTCTCCAACCGTTTCGGAGACAAGAAAGGATACCTCAGGATCATCGCCAGTGTGATCATCCTGTTCTTCTTCGTCATCTACGTCGGATCGGGATTCAAGGCGAGCGGAGGAGTTCTTCAGACAATCTTCCCCGAGATCAGCGTAATGGTCGCAATGATCATCGGAGGAGTCATCATCGTCGCCTACACATTCATGGGCGGTTTCAAAGCGGTCGCTTGGACCGACTTCTTCCAGGCCATCCTGATGGTGATCGCAGTCGTCGTCGTTCCCCTTGCAACCATCGGAAACACGACCGGTGGATGGGAGGCGATCGAGGCTGGTCTCGATGGACTCGGAACCGAGTTCCTCAACATCTTCTACGACGGCGGAAGCCCGCTCGGAATCATAACGATCATATCCCTGATGGCATGGGCGTTCGGATACTTCGGTATGCCCCACATCGCCGTCAGGTACATGTCTGTCAGGGATCCCAAGGAGATTAAGGTCGCAAGGCGCGTATCCCTCATCTGGATCGTCATCGCACTCACATT